>JAGCPZ010000010.1 GCA_017965445.1 Fibrobacter sp.
ACCTCCATCATCATTCCTTGGCTCAAGGAAACCTACGACGTCGAAGTGATTGCATTCGCAGCCGACCTCGGCCAGAATGACTTCCCGAACGCAAAGGCTCTCGAAGAAAAGGCTCTCAAGACCGGTGCTTCCAAGTGCTACGTTCTCGACCTCAAGAAGGAATTCCTTGAAGAATACGTTTGGCCGACCGTTCGCGCCGGTGCAAAGTACGAAGGCACTTACCTCCTCGGTACGTCCTTTGCTCGTCCGCTCATCGCTAAGTACCAGGTCAAGATCGCCGAAAAGGAAGGCGCTTACGCTGTTGCTCACGGTGCTACCGGTAAGGGTAACGACCAGGTCCGTTTCGAACTCACCTACGCCGCTCTCAACCCGAAGCTCGAAGTCATCGCTCCGTGGAAGGACCCGCGTTGGACATTCCACAGCCGCGAAGACGCTATCGACTACGCCGCTGCACACAAGATTCCGCTCAACGGCATCAGCAAGAAGAAGATTTACTCCGAAGACGGCAACCTCTGGCACCTTTCTCACGAAGGTGGCGTCTTGGAATTCCCGGAACAGGAACACAAGTACGAATTCCTCAAGCACACAGCCACGTATGAAAAGGCCCCGAACAAGGCTGATCACGTGACGATTTCCTTCGAAAAGGGCAATCCGGTGGCTATCAACGGCAAGAAGATGGGCGCTGTGGAACTCCTCGAATTCTTGAACGAAATCGGTGGCAAGAACGCTTGCGGTCTTTTGGACATCGTTGAAAACCGCCTCGTCGGCCTCAAGAGCCGTGGTGTTTATGAAACTCCGGGTGGCACGCTCCTTTACAAGGCTCACGAATGCTTGCAGCAGCTCGTGCTCGACAAGGAAACTTTGTTCGAAGCCCAGAAGATGTCTATGACCTACGCAAACCTTGTCTATAATGGCCAGTGGTTCACTCCGCTCCGCCAGGCAATGGACGCCTTCTTCAACGAAGTCAACAAGGTTGTGACTGGTGACGTGACCCTCAAGCTCTACAAGGGCAACATCATCCCGGCTGGCATCAAGAGCCCGTACAGCTTGTACGACATGGGCCTCGGTGGCTTCACGGACGTTGACATGTACGACCAGAAGGACGCTACTGGCTTCATCCGCTGCTACGGCCTCCCGCTCAAGACTCGCGCTCTCTTGCTCGGCAAGAAGACGAACGTCGACTTCGGTGGCGTTCCGAGCCTCAAGAAGTAATTAGTTTGATAGCCATTCCGGCTGTCGTCCATTACTTTGTCACCCCGGCTTAAGGTCGCTGAGCGTGCCGAAGCGCCGGGGTCGCCTTTATCCTGACTCATCCGAGCCAGGATTTTTTTTACAAACTAATGACTAAAACCTATACGCGTACCCGACTTGCCAAATCACCGTCGGCTCGTCATGCTTCATGAAGTAGTGGAGCGGAATCCCCAGTTGCGTGAATACGCCGTAAATGTTGGCGCGGATTTCTGCCGAAATGTCGAGCGATTCCTTGTAGTTGTAAGAGCGCACGTAGCGTTTCTGGTTCGCGTTGTTGAGCGCCTTGTGGATTTTGTTGGGCGCTTTTGCGAATGCGTACCCACCGCCAAGTCCGAGGTCGAGCGAAAACGGCAATTCGCGGAAGAATTTCCATGCCAGACTGCCTCGGTAGCCGACCCAAAATTCATCGGGGCCCAAGTGCCATCCGCCTCCGGCAACCCTGAAAAAGCCGTTTTTGTAACCCACGCCTGCATTTAGCATGATGGGGGTCGGTCTGCCGGCAGAAGCTCCGACTTCAAACTGCCATGGCGAAATCGGCTCGTTGGCAGATGCTATTCCTATGAAAACTAGGGTGATTGTTGTTAAAATGAGGCGTCGGAGTAACATGTCCGTAATAATAGTAATTTACATTCCGTTTTTTTCAAAAAAAATAGTTATCTTTATGAACAAACAAGTTCAATGAGGTCTATGGGATAAATGGACCATCAACAAGGAAGGAATATGAAAAAGTCATTATTTGCAATCGCTTGTGCAGCTCTCGTATCTGCCTCGACGGCTTTCGCTGAAGGTGGTATGTTCGAAGGCTATCTCCCGGAATGCCTTAAAGAAAAGGGTTCGGCGGATGTGGTCGCCGCATTCAAGTACACCCGTATGGATTTCCACAACTGGAAGCAGGAAAGCGGTACGTCCTCTTCGACGTGGCTGGTGACGTTCGATGCTGATCTCAAGGCGCATTGGAGTGTTGCCGACTGGCGTAACAAGGTAAATCTCGAGTATGGTCATACTTGGACGGACGGCTTTGGCAGCCGCAAGTCCGTTGACAAGATTTTTATCGAATCGATTGCTGACTTCCACGCTTTTGAATTGTTCAAGCCGTATATCGGCGCCCGCTTCGAAACTCAGTTCGCGAGGGGCTATGAGTATAGCGAAGACGAAGATGGCAACGAAATCAAGACGACGATTTCCAAGTTCATGGATCCGGGCTACGTGACGCAGATGGCGGGTATCGGCTATTTCCCGAACGACAACTTCTCCACACGTCTCGCCTTTGCAAACCGCATGACCGTTTCGAACAAGTACCATTATGCTGATGATCCGGATACGGAAAAGTTTGAAAAGTTCAAGGATGAACCGGGTCTCGAAAGTGTAACGGAATTCAAGTATTCGATAACGGACTTGGTGAGCTTCAAGAGTCGTCTCTGGGCGTTCATCAACTTCAAAGGCTTCGATGAAATTGACGGCAAGTGGGAAAACCTCCTCTCGGTGACGCTTTCTCCGCTCTTCGAACTCCAGGTGGGCTACGACATTGCCTACGACAAGGATTTGGATCAGGATTCCCAGCACAAGAACATGGTTCTCCTCGGTGTGACCTGGCGCTGGTTCTAGTTCGGACGGATACAGACTTGTTTAAAGGAACCGCTTCGGCGGTTCTTTTTCTATCTTTGTGCGTACAAAATTAAAGAGGTTCCTATGGCTATTACTGTTGTGGATTACAATGCGGGCAACTTGACGTCGGTGATGAATGCGCTCAAGCACATTGGCGTGGATGCCAGGGTGAGCCATGACGCTGACGAAATTGCGAAAGCCACGCGCTTGATTTTCCCGGGCGTGGGCGCTGCTGCGTCTGCCATGGAAACATTGACCAGGACCGGAATAGGCGAGGCCATCAAGGCGGTGGTGAGGTCTGGGAACCCGGTGCTCGGCATCTGCATCGGTTGCCAGATTATTCTCGAAGAAAGCGAAGAGGACGGCGGCGTCAAGACGCTCGGGCTTATTCCTGGCCGTGCCGTGCGCTTCAAGGATGAACCTGGCCTCAAGATTCCGCACATGGGCTGGAACCAGGTGAACTTCACCCGCGAACACCCGATTATGAAGGGCATCCGCAGCGGTTGCGATTTCTATTACGTGCATTCCTACTACCCGCAAGTGCCTGCCGAGTACGCATTTGCCGAAACGACTTACGGCACGCAGACGTTTACAGGACTCATCGGTAAGGACAACTTAATTGCAAGCCAGTTCCACCAGGAAAAGAGCGGCGAAGTCGGTCTTGCCATGCTCAAGAACTTCTGCGACTGGGCTATTTAAACTAGGCATTGAGGGGACGGGCCTAAAAAACCGGGCTGCGGCGTTATTTTTGGCCTGGTAGTATCATGAATAGGCTTCTTTTTTAAGAAAATGTTAAAAATTAACTATTTTTGCTAAAAAAGCTATAAAAGTATCATAAAACGAACACAATCTAAAAAACGATTATATATTTAAAATTATGAAGCCGGTTACGGAATATCAAGATTATCGCGTCTATATGCAGGATTACTATAACGAACGGAAGAGAGTTTCGTCGTTTTCGTGGCGTGAATTTACGCGTGCTTCTGGCTTTACTTCGCCGACATACCTCAAGCTGGTTTGCGAGGGAAAAACACGCCTTTCTCCTTTGGGGGCAGACAAGGTCGGGTCGGCAATGCATTTGGCTGGTTTTGAACTCGATTACTTTAAGACGATGGTGACGTATTGCCATGCCAAGAATGACCAGGAACGCAAACTCGCTTACGAGTCCATGCTGGAATTGGCGCAGAACAACAAGGTGAAGGTCCTTGATGGCGAGGCTTTCCAGTATTTCGAATCTTGGGTACATCCTGTCGTGAGAGAGCTTGCCCCGGTGATGCCGGGTAAGACTCCAGGCGGAATCGCGAAACGTTGCTGCCAGGAGGTCTCTGCGGGAGAGGTCCGCGAATCGCTCGATTTTATGGTCAAGACGGGCCTGCTAAAGAGAAGGGGCGAGACTTACGAACAGACGGACAAACACTTGAAAGGTGCCTCTGACATTATGCCGGTGGTGCTGCGCTCCATGCACCGTGAAATGGCTTCGTTTGGTAAGGAGTCCATAGACCGTTTTGCCCCGTCGGAGAGAAACTTTACGGGCCTTACCATGGGCATTTCTGCAGAAGATTACGAAAAAATTGTGCAGGAACTGGACGCTTGTCGAAAAAGGATTACGCAGATAGCCTTGAACAGCCGAGGTACAGAACGAGTTTATCGATTGAATTTACAGTTGTTCCCGTTGACATGGAGAGAGGAAGATGTTGATGATAAAGAAAATACTTAGTGTATTGTTGTTTGCTTTTTTACTGGCGCTTATCGCGTGTTCTGAACAAACGGCCGGCGTTACCGAAGAGGAAAATCCGATTGCCTTTGAAGTGAAAGAACCGGATTACTATGATTTGTGGACTTTTGATAATCAAATCTCTATAAACACCTCCGGATACTGGTTTGATGCAAGCGATTTGGACAAGGAACTCCTGGCTACCATTACGTACCCCGTTCTGGAAGGAAAAATTATGGGCGACAACTTGATGGATGCCGCGGCGTCTATGTGCGGCGGTATTTGCGGGACTGTCGAATTTGCGGATTCTCCGAAGCGCGTGCTGAGTACGAACATCGGTTATTCTGTGCGCAAGGACGGCTCGACGGTGGACGCTTCTTCGTGGAAGGGCCTGTGCGTGACGTACGAGTCCGATTTTGACATGAAGCTGAAATTCAGTTCTGGCAAGAACGGAATTGTTGCCGGTAGCGATATGCCGTTTGCGGAATTCCCGAAACTTGCTAAACTTGGCACCCGCTGCGCAAAATGGGAAAACTTTAAACAAAATAATTTGAATGAGATTACAAGCGAAGAAGTTGCGAAAAAAATGGGTGCCGTCTTCTTTGAATTCACTGGTAAAGCAAAGCAGAAAGGCTCATTCTTTATCAAGGGCTTGAGTTCGTATAAAGATGTCAAGTCTCAACAGGTTGAACTGAAAAAGGGTAACGCTTCTTGCATGTGGCGCGGATTTGCCGGCGACTTGACGGTGAATACGGGCTTTGATTCCGAAGGGTCGTTGGATGCCGGAAAGTGGTATTCTTTTGATAGTCCTGTAAATCCAGGCGCTACCGTAAACTTTCAATTGCCAAAGGAAGTTGGCGGTTATCAGGGCGACTTGACTCAAGTGATTGCGTATTATAAGAGCCTCCGCGGAAATGTGCCTGTGCCTTTGGATGATATGAATGCCGGAGTAGGATTTTATATTGCGGGCACGGAAAACGGCGGTAACATGCACCAGGCTGTCGATATCACGGACTGGGGCGGCCTCTGCGTGACCTATTCGTCTAACATGGACATTATTGTAGAAGTGACCGATCGATACGGCTCAGAACTGCTGCATTTTTCCAATCTTCTGGACGCGTCCGATAGCATTGTTGAAAAATGCCATTCATGGGATGAATTTTTGAAAGATTCCTTGTATAAGGATATCATAAAGAGCGCACGCTACATTACTTTTAACTTCTTCAGAAATAAAGAAAGCGGAGATGAAGTTGGATTCTTCAAGTTCGTCGGTGTCGGAAAATATAATCCTAACGGAGCTTGCTATTTAGATGACGTGGATGATGATACCGGTTCACGGGTTGTTTCAAGCTCCAGTTCGAAAGCGGTATCAAGCTCTAGCTCGCAGGTGGCTTCGTGCTCTAGCGTTGAGTCTAGCAATATTAGATTGTTCAAGAACAACGACGGATATGAAGATGTCTGTTCGTTTAATTCTGTAAATGATTTGTGGTATGGAGTAGATAGGTATCCTGTTGTCAGTACGGAATTGGCCAATGAGACGGAAACGGCTGGCTATTGGTATAATTTTGGATATATGAGCGATGATGGGATGGGGGCCCAATTCACTTGGCCTACGGTTTTGGGGAATGGATACGACGAAATGGCGTTGGATTCGGTTATTGATTTTTGTGCCGGCATTTGTGCTGAAATGTACTACAAAAAAGACACTATTGCTGGTGTCGCGTTTAACATCGTTGGTGAAATTTCTATAACGGACAATTCGTTGATGGCGGGAGATGCGTCAAGCTGGGGTGGCTTATGTGTGACGTACGCCGCTGATGCAGATATGGATGTCGTGATGATAGGTCCTGAGAAAAACGAAAGTACTGGCCAGATTCAGCTCCAACCGAAGGTGACTCTCCCGAAGAGCATTGATGTTACGACGAAGTGCGTGGAGTGGGACGATTTTGTTTCTTCGGACGGAAAAACATCCGGTAATGCGTCTTCTCTAATGTCGCTTATGTTCGGCTTTTATGGTGTTGGTGGACAATATATTCGCTTTAACATAATGGGCTTGGGTCGGTACCATCGCCTCTCCAATCCGGAATGTACGGCCAAGGAAAATTTTGTATCCAAAAATTAGTTATAGCTGTTGATTAAGCGCTAAAACTTGAATTTTGTCGTGCCCGCTGCCGAGCGGGCGATTTTTTATGGTTGATGTATCATGGAAAATTGTCGAAAATTTGCCAAATTTTGCAAAAATACTTAAAATTTATAAAATTTACTAAAAAAGTATCATGAAATATTGCGCTTTTTGAAATAAGAGAGTATATTTATAGATATGAAATCGATTACGGAGTATCAGGATTATCGCTGCTACATGCAGGATTATTATGATGAACGGAAACGCGTATCATCGTTTTCTTGGCGTGAGTTTGCTCGCATTGCTGGATTTACTTCGCCAACGTACCTGAAACTTGTCTGTGAAAAAAAAACGCGCCTTTCATCTGTCGGTGCCGAAAAAGTCGGTGCCGCGATGCGCTTGGTGGGGTATGAACTTGATTACTTTAAGTTGATGGTAGAATGCTGCCATGCCAAAACGGATGCGGACCGTAAAATCGCTTTTGAAGCGATGCTGAAACTGGCTAAAGATAATTTTGTAAAGGTTGTTGACGGCGATGCGTACAAGTTCTTTGAAACTTGGATTCACCCGGTGGTGAGAGAGCTTGCACCAGTGATGCCTGGGGCGACTCCGGGGGAAATTGCAAGGCGTTGCTGTTTGGATGTCTCTGCGGTGGATGTTCGCAAGTCGCTGGATTTTATGGTGGATGCGGGATTGTTGAAGAAAAATGGAGATGCTTATGAACAAGTTGATAAGCATCTGACGGGTTCTCCTGAAATCATGTCTGTTGCGATGCGCTCCATGCACCATGAAATGATTCGCTTTGCGGATGAAGCGCTTGAACAGTTTTCTTCGAAAGAACGAAATTATTCAGGCATTACGATGGGGATTTCGGACGAAGATTACGAGGAAATTGTACAAGAAATTGATGCTTGCCGCAAGCGGATTGCTCAAATCGCTTTGAAAGGCCGTGGTGTCGGTCGTGTCTATAGGTTGAATTTACAGTTGTTCCCGCTGACGTGGGAGGAGGAAAAAAAACATGCTTAAGAAACTTCTTGACATATCGGCGTGCGTTTCTGCATGTACGTTTGCGCTTGGCATTATGGCATGCTCGGATGACAATACGGCGGGAGTCGTGGAAGACGGCAATCCGATTGCCCATGGCGAAAGCAGTTCGTCTGTTGTGGGCGGCTCTTCTGCTGTTGAAAGTTCATCGGCAGTCCAGTCCTCTAGCAGTGTAGAGGCGGTCCCGAAGTTTGACTTGTGGAATGGCAAGGTGGATTACAAGATAAACACCAATAACGATAATACAGGGTATTGGTTTAATTTTAGCGATGATAACGCATCCCGTATCACTTGGCCTGTGGAAATGGGCAATGAATATTCTGAAAATGCATTGGATGCTGTTTTTGAATATTGTGGGGGCGTGTGTGGAACCGCTGTGTTGCAAGGCTTGGAATCAACGCCGTGGGTGGGACTTGGCTTTGAACTTGCCGAAGAGAATTCTACCGCGGATATTTCTGCGTGGAGTGGCATCTGTGTAACGTATGCTTCTGAGTATCCGGTGGATGTCTATCTCAATGTGGATGTCGGTGGCATAGATACAATTAGCAACGTGTCTCCGTTTATGGCTTATCCGATGATAACACTCCCGAAAACGGTGACAAATGCACCGACGCTTAAGAAGATGCTTGAACCTGATGCCGCCATTACGCGTTGTGCCAAGTGGAGCGATTTTAAGGTGTCTGCCTGGGCAGAATACAATGCGGCTAAATTGAGCAAGGTCTATTCTGGCGAAGAGGCTGCCAAAAAAATCAAGGCGATTAACTTTGTATTTATGGGTAATTCCGATGGCTCGGGAAAATTCAATATTGTAGGTATCAGTACTTACGACGAGAATCTTCCGCAGTGGCGTGACGGCGGTGTGAATGAACAGGACGTCGGCTCGATTGCTGATGATAGCGATTCATTGACTTGCCGATGGAAGGGCTTGAGTGGATCTGGAATTGTAAATACGGGTTATAACGACCGGGATGAATTTGTCGGAATGTTGTATGATTTCGATGCTTCTCCCGAGGGGGCGTATTCTAAAATAGAATTCCCCGCGTATAGGGAAATGGAGTATGAGCCCTATATGTATGAGCCGATTATCGTTGAATGTAAAGGCTTTTGCGGAACGATGGAATTTACTTTGGAAAAAGCGGATTATGCCGCGTCTGCTGTAGCCTTCAATATTGCTGAAGATACATTGACTTCTTGTGAAGGTAACACTTGCTATGGAGAAGCTAAATTTGCCGATATCAAGGACTGGGGAGGCCTTTGCATCACTTATTATTCCGAAAAGGATGCTTACTTAAATGTTGTTGTAAAAGATGTCCCGTACGAAAATTCTCCGAAAGCCTCTCTCCCTGCATCGGGAGGGCTTATCGAAAAGTGTGTTGCCTGGGATGATTTTCAATCGAGTGTCCCGAATCTGGGAACGGCAGTGAGTACGGTGCAGTTTATTGTAAAGAGTTCAGAAAACGGCGGCAGAAACCAGTTTAATATAGCGGGTATTGGAAAGTATTCTGCTAATGGGGCTTGCTCTATTCCCAAAACCGTTTATTAAATTTATAAATGAAGGAGGTAGGGTGTTATGTTTAGGAGAATCTTGAGGCTTGCCACAAGCGTGGCGATGCTTTGTCTAGTCGCCTGTTCCGATGACAATCCGTCGGACGCTTCCGTCGTTTCGCCGGAGTCTAGCGGGACTCCGGTGGTGTCTGGCGAAAGCAGTTCGTCTGTTGCGGAGTCGAGCAGTGGCGATGCCGGCGAGAGTGCCGCGAATGTCGCGTCGAGCAGCAGCGAAAATGTTGCGGCGACATCGAGTAGCGTAATTGCAAATTCCTCAAGTAGTGCAAAAGCTCCGAAAAATACGGCCGCTTGCATGTGGAAGGGCACGGATGAATACGTTCCTGTGAAGACAGGACTTGATCCTGACGATAAATATGGTGCCGGTTACTGGTATAATTTCGGAGATAGTTTTAAAGGTGGAAAGTCGTTTATTGAATTTCCGATTAATGACGACGATCAATTGAATGAATGGGAAAATATTGTACGTCTTATAGGGGAATGCGGCGGTTATTGTGGTGCGCTTGTTTTAGATAGGGGTTCTGCAAACGAAGCGTATGCCGGTTTTGGTTTCAATGTTGCTGGCGTTGAAGACCCGATGAAGTCGAACCCCATTGATGGTGTGAGAGAAGGGGATATCAGCGAATGGGGTGGTGTGTGTGTAACATACGCCGCAGATCAGGATGTTTATTTGGAACTCGAAGCTGATAGTGCTGCTTTATATGAAGTTAAGCTTGATAAATCTATTGATTTTGTAGAAAAGTGCGTTACATGGAATGAACTGAATGCTGAAGAATCTTCAAAGCATGCTCGTAGCATTAGATTGAAAATGAAAAGTACCGAAAAAATGACGGGGCACCTTACTGTTTCGGCAATCGGTAAATATGATGCGAATGGAACTTGTGAAATTGAGGGTTACGCTTATGTTATACCTGATGGTATGAGGAGCTTTTTAGCTGGAACAATTGTACTGCGCAGTTCCAGTTCTGGACAAGGCTCAAGTGGTAGCGGCGTTAGTGAAAATTGCACTGTCCCTCAAGATGTTAGCGAAATGTGGAATGGATTTGCTGCTCCTCTGACGACCGTTGAGACGGGATTAGATAATGGTACCGAAACTTCAGGATATTGGTTCAGCTTTGGCGATGATATGTCCGGTGTTGGTTCTGTAAAATTGCCGCAACCGCTTGGGATTGAATATACGACGGGCGATGAAATTTATGATTACTGTATGGGCGTTTGTGGCGAATTTGAATTTGCAAAAGAAGGTGATTTGGGTGTTGGCTTTCATGTCGCCGGTATGGTTGATCCTATGGATGGAGGTTCGTCAGTGGCTAAGGCAAATATATCAAGTTGGGGAGGCTTGTGTGTAACGTATGCTTCGGAATCGGATTTAGATGTTGTTTTGGCTTATGCACAAAATGATGGATTTGGAAATCTTTCTAGAATGCCTAAGGTTACATTGCCAAAGTCCATTGAGTTAAGGACGGAATGTGTCGATTGGGAAAAATTTATGTCGGTGTATAGTGAAGTGAGTTGGACGTTTATGACATCAGTTCTCTTTGTTGTCCACGGCGATGCAAACGCTAAGAGCCGATTTAATATAAGGGGGCTCGGCAAGTACTCCGACAAAACGAACTTCTGTTCGCCGGGCGATGACCCGTTCGTCTCTGGGAAAATGGGACTGGTTATCCCTTGATTAGCCTTTATTACGTCATGTAGAAAAACATATGCTTAATAAACTTCTTGGCCTTGCTACGTCTGCTTTCTTGCTAAGCTTTGTTGCCTGCTCCGATGACAATCCGTCAGGAAGTTTTTATGCGCCTGCTTATGGCGATAGCAGTTCGTCCGCTGCGATGTCGAGCAGTGACAATGCTGGCGGGAGTGCTGCGAATGTTTCATCGAGTAGCAGCGATGCGCAAACCGTTTCAAGCAGCAGTCAAAATGTTGTTGAGTCCTCGAGTAGCGTGACTGCAAATTCCTCAAGTAGTGCAAAAGTGCCGAAAAATACGGCCGCTTGTTTGTGGCGTGGCGTTGATGGCGGAAAGTTTGTGAATACAGGGTTTGATCCAGATGGTGAATTTTTGGCTGGAACGTGGTTTGATAGAGGCGATGATGATGATGGGGGTGTGTCTTATGTTCGTCATGGAATAGAATGCCTCAATGATGGTTCGGATTGCGATTTAGCGATTGTCGAATACTGTGGTGGCTATTGCGGGACGATACATTTAGATCAAGGTATTATAGATGAATTTTTTGCTTATGCCGTTTTTGCCGTTGCTGGTTGGGATAAAGTCGATGGCGCTTGGGGTGAGTTTAGGTCTGGAGATATCAGTGATTGGGGTGGTCTCTGTGTGACGTATGCATCAGACGATGATATGTATTTAGAGCTTGGCACTAGTAAAAAAGAGACTTATAGCATTCCGCTTGCCAAGTCTGAAGAATTTGTCGAAAAGTGCGTTACTTGGGATGAATTTAATGCTGGAGATAATATAAAGAATATCAGCGAAATTAGGTTTAAAGCGAAAAGCACTGAAAAGAAAGATGTAAAATTCAATATCGCCGCAGTCGGCAAGTACGATGTCAATGGTGCCTGCGATTTGACTGGCTATGTAAAGAAGATGGAATATGGCGATATTGTCATGCGAAAAGCTAAATCTAAATAAAGTGAGTTGATAAAAGAAGAGCCCGTCGCGATTGCGGCGGGCTTTATCTAGTCTCTCGTTTGCAGCCGCGTAGCAGCGTGCTCTACTCTAACTTACGGCAGTTCGCCGCCGATGAGTTCCATCTGCTTTTTGTAGATGTCCTTGCAGGCGTTTTCGCCGAGGTCGAGGAGCTTGTTGAGCATGGCGCGGTCAAAGCTCGCGTGTTCGCCGGTGCCTTGTACTTCGATGAAGTTCTTGGCATCCTGCATCACGACGTTCATGTCGACGTCGGCGGCGGAATCTTCGACATAGCAGAGGTCGCAAAGCGGATTGCCGCTCACGACGCCCACGGAAATCGCAGTGATACCGTGCTTTAGAATCTGCTGCGTGATGCCGAGGCGTTCCTTGATTTTCTTCACTGCAATAGCAAGGGCCACGAAGCCGCCGATGATGCTAGCGGTACGTGTGCCGCCGTCGGCTTCGATCACGTCGCAGTCGACCACGATGGCGTTCTCGCCGAGGGCTGCAAGGTCGGCTGCGCCGCGCAGCGAGCGGCCTACCAAGCGCTGGATTTCCTGCGTACGGCCGCTCGCGCCCTTGCGCTCGCGTTCCACGCGCTTGCCCGTGCTCTGCGGGAGCAAGCTGTATTCGGCGGTAATCCAGCCCGTGCCGCGACCGGCAAGCCAGTCCGGGACTTTCGGGAGGAGTGTGGCATTGCAGATGACGCGGGTGCGTCCCATTTCGATGAGGACGGAACCATCGGCACTGGAGATGAATCCGGTGGTCATCTTGAGATTGCGGTATTCTTCTGGTTTTCTGTCTGTACGTTCGTATGCCATTTTGCGTTTCCTTTAATAACTCAACTTTTCCGTTTTCCCTTCGCGGAAGCTTCCGAGTCTGTAGATAAAGTCCGTGTATTGCTGCAGCTCCTTGAGTGCTTCCACAACGTTCGGATCCTTCGGGCTCCCTTCGAACGAAAGGTGGAAAATGTATTCCCACGGGCGGTCGGGATGCGGACGGCTTTCGATACGGGTGAGGTTCAAGTTGCGCTTGGCAAAGCAACCTAGTGCTTCGTACAAAGCTCCGGACTTGCCCGAATCGCTCAGCATGAACAGAAGTGTCGTCTTGATGGCGGGACCGTCGTTCGATTTCGTGAATTCAGGCAGTTCAACGGCCGTCTTTTGGATGGCGTAAAAGCGCGTGAAGTTTACGCCCGGCAAATTCTCGAGTCCTTGCTTCAAAATTTCAAGACCGTAGAACTTCGCGGCGTAAGCGCTTGCGATGGCGCCTACATGCTTGTCTCCACGTTTTGCAATTTCTTCGGCGCTACCTGCGGTATCGTAAAACGCCGTGCTCTTGATATTCGGATGTTGTCCGAAAAAGCGGCTGCACTGCGCAAGCCCCTGCGGATGGCTCAACACTTCGGTAAGGTCTTCGAGCTTTGTGCCCGGCAAAGCGCAGAGCGTATGCTCGATTTGCAACTTGACTTCGGCCACAATCGGATGGCGCCACTTGTAAAGCAAGTCGTAGTTGTCGTAAATGGAACCCGCCGTAGAGTTTTCGATAGGGATGGCTCCACCGTCAACGGCACCCGTTTCGATACCCTGGAAAATTTGTTCGAACGTGTCCATGGGCACGACTTCGATATCGTTTCCAAAGAGGTGGTATGCCGCACTTTCGCTGTAGGCCCCGCGGCGGCCCTGGAATGCAATCTTTTTCATGAGAAGAAAGATAGTAATTACTTAAATCGTCTTGCGCCTTTGTATTTTGACGCCCAGTATTTATCGTCCATGGGGGTGATGATTACGCCGCTGCTGGTGCTGGCGTGGATGAATCGATCCCCTTTCAAATAAATTCCAACGTGACTGATCTTCCAGAAGTTGCCGAAAAAGACGAGGTCTCCTTCCTTGAGCTTTGTGCGCTTGATGGAATAGCCGCGTCCGTCATCGAACATGTGTTGGGAACTGTGGTCTAATGAAATTCCATAAAAACCTTTATAGACTTGCATCACGTAGCCGGAACAGTCCGTCTTCTTTTTGCTGGCGGCTCCATACACATATTTGGCCCCGAGCCATTCCTTGGCGTATTTTTCCAAATTCGTCGGCTTTGCGGTTGTACTTTTTTTGGCTGTGGCAACTTTTTTGTCGGTTTTCTTCGCGGTGGTTTTTATGGCCGTGCTGTCTGCTTTTTTTGCCGCTACGCTATCTTGCTTTTGACTTTGTTCTTTGTTCGCGGTCGAGTCGAGCGATGCCAAAACGTTTGACTGTGATTGGCCCGCCTGTATTGTAGAATCTTGCGTACTCGTCTCTTTTGCGTCAGGCGTGCTTGCTGTGTCCGTTATGGTTGAACCGGCTGCAAGTTTTTCTTCCAACACCAATTCTTCTTGCGGATTGATTGTGGTGGTGTCGATTTCGGCAGGAGCTTGCTTTGGAACCCTGTAACGCTTGTATGAACCGCTTTTTCTATCGTATCCAGGGCGCACAGGAAAAGCGCAGTTTGCGAACATTACCAAACTGCATGCAAGTAAAATTCCCGTAATGAGGCGACTTTTGAAAGCCATCAAATTAAATTTAAATAATTACGGCTCTCGAGAAAAGATTTTTGTGAGCTTACTCAACAAATCCGTGCGGGCAGAAGCCGAGTTCCTTGATCATCTTGAAGTCGCTATCGCTCTGCATGCTTGTTGTTGTGAGCATGTCGTCCGTGATGGTTGCGTTTGCGCCACTCTTGAATGCCTTTACTCCGTTATCGCCTAGAACTTTACGGCCCCCGGCGAGGCGCAAGTATGCATGCGGATTGATAAAACGGTAAATTGCTACGATGCGGCAGAATTCGTCGTTCGTAAGCGGCGTGAGGTTCTCGAACGGCGTGCCCGGAATCGCGCTCAACACGTTCATCGGCGTAGATTTGACGCCAAGTTTGCGCAAATCCAAGCACATGTCAATGCGGTCTTCCATCGTTTCGCCGAGACCCATGATTCCGCCACTGCAGATTTCAAGACCAGCGGCAAGTGCGTTTTCGAGGGCGCCAATCTTATCATCGTACGTGTGCGTTGTGCAGACATCGGCGAAGTGACGGCGGTAAGTTTCAAGGTTGTTGTGGAAACGCGTGAGACCCGCTTCTTTGAGCTTGTCGAACTGGTCGCGCTTCAAAAGTCCGGCCGAAAGGCAGACGGAAAGTTTTGTTTCCTTCTTGATGTGGCGAATCGTACTGCAAATTTGTTCGACATCCGCATTGCTGAGCGTACGGCCCGAGGTCACAATCGAATAACGGGGGATGCCTGCGGCTTCTTTTTGCTTTGCGTCCGCGACAATTTCTTCTTCGGGCATGAGTTTGTATTCAGGAGCGCCTGTGTGGTAGTAACTGCTTTGGGCGCAGTATTTGCAGTTTTCGGAGCAACGCCCGCTGCGGGCGTTCACAATCGCGCAAAAGTCAAAATCCTTGCCGAAAAACTTTTCACGAATCTCGTCTGCGGCTTTCGTGAGTTCGTCGAGGTCAGCACTTAAAAGCTGGATGGCGTCCTCGCGTGTAATTTCGTAACCGCCGAGAACTTTTTCCTTAAGATCCTGAATGAAAGACATTTCTTTACCTAAAAAGGAGATGCCCGCCTACGCGGGCATGACAAGTTTATAGAATGTTTTATTTAATGGCTGAGTAACGCCGTATCGCGAAGCTTATTTGGTAAACGGTTCCATCACTTGCCAGAGCACTGCTTTGTGGGCATGCAGGCGGTTCTCTGCTTCTTCGTAGCTCATGTTCACGTCGAGGTTGTCCATCACGGAGTCCGTGATTTCTTCGCCGCGGTGAGCGGGGAGGCAGTGAGAAACCTTGCAGTGTGCCGGTGCAAGCTTCAAAAGTTCGTCGTTAATCTGGAACGGCAAGAAGTGGCTTTGCTTCGTAGCCTTTTCGCCTTCCTGTCCCATCGAAACCCACACGTCGCTGTAGAGGATGTCGGCGTCCTTGACGGCTTCTTTCGGGTCGTTGAATACGCGGTACTCGCAACCGTGCTTCTTGAGGAGCGGCAATGCTTCTTCGACGACTTTCGCGGGCTGTTCGAATCCCTTCGGGCAGGCGAGCGTGAAGTTCATGCCGACTTTGGCGGCGAGGGCGAGGAAGGAGTTCGCGACGTTGTTGCCGTCACCGATGAAGGCGACGGTTTTGGGCTTGTTGCCGTTCTTGAATCCGCCGAGGTTTTCCTTGATCATCTGGGCAAATGCGATAGCTTGGCACGGGTGGTAATCGTCGGTCAATGCGTTCACGACTGGGATGGTGCCGTATTCGGCGAGTTCTTCGACGAGTTGCTGCTTGAAGCAACGGACGACGATGGCGTTCACCCAGCGGCTGAGGCAGCGGGCGACGTCCTTGACGCTTTCGCGCTTGCCAAGACCGATAGAATCCGGGGCGAGGAGCACGGCGTGGCCGCCGAGTTGGTTCATGCCTACCTGGAATGTCGTGATAGTTCGCAGAGACGGTTTTTCGAAGAACATGGCGATGTTCTGGCCGTGGAGACGGTCAGAAACCTTGCCTGCGTGAACTTCGGCTTTGAGTCGCGAGGCAATCTCGATGGTTTCGAGGACTTTTTCTTCGTTCCAATCCATGAGACGGAGGAAGTGTTTGTTGCGATCTATCATTTCTATTCCTTTGGGCGAGCCCTATTTACCATGTGATTCAAAAAATCAACGGTTTTTGTACTAAAACGAGCTTTATCGAGCGGTTTCCCTCGTTCGTTTTCAAGAAAAAAACGAAAAAACGGAGCTTTTACACTCCGTCTTACAGGAAATCACAAGAAAATGCTAACGGATATTAGCGAAGTTTCTTTTTGTGACGGTCACGACGACGGCGTTTCTTACGCTTGTGGGTCGCAATCTTCCTGCGCTTTCTTTTCTTTCCGCAAGGCATATTGTATCTCCGTTAAAGGTTAAACTAAAAAATACGCCACCAAATAGAGTAAAAAAATGCTCCTTTGTCAAGGGGTGGGGGGTGAAGTTTCTCCTTCTTGTTTTAAAAAAGGAGATGCCCCATCAAGTGGGGCATGACAATGCTCGATTGAGGCTTTTTGTGCGAAATGTTGTTATTCCGTAACCATGCTCATGGCTTGACGGATCAGGGCGACGGCTCCGCCGTAATCTTTAGCGCGGGGGCTTTCGTTGCTGAGCATGGCGCGGTACTTGCGGGCTCCGGGGAGTCCGGTAAACAGGCCGTAGAGGTGTTTCACGAGAATGGTGGCGGGGCAACCTTCGGAGGTCTGTTTTTCGACGTAGGGGAGGTAGGCTTCGAGGAGAGTCTTGCGGGTGGCGGGGCGGGCGTTCCCGGCGATGATTTCGGCGGGGTCTGTGCTGGTCGGGCGTTTGTCCCCAAAGATGCGTTCATCGGCATCACGCAGGAACCACGGGTTCTCGTAGGCTTCTCGGCCGACCATGACGCCGTCGAGGTCCTGCAGTTGTTCCTCGATTTGGTCGAGCGTCTTGATGCCGCCGTTGATGCTGATGTTCAAGTCCGGCATTTCGGCCTTGAGGCGGTGGACGAACTCGTAATGGAGCGGCGGCACTTCGCGGTTTTCCTTGGGCGAGAGTCCCTTGAGCCAGGCTTTGCGTGCGTGAACGATAAAGATTTTACAGCCGGCATCGCGCACGGTCTGGATAAAGTCCGTGAAGAATTCCCAGCTGTCCAGGTCATCGACGCCGATGCGGCATTTGATGGATACCGGAATCGAGACTGCGTCTTGCATGGCTTTGAAGCAGTCGGCGACGACCTGTTTTTCTTTCATGAGGCATGCGCCGAAATTCCCGTTTTGTACGCGGTCGGATGGGCATCCGCAGTTCAGGTTCACTTCGCTGAATCCTGCTTTTTCCACAAGTTTTGATGCGGCGGCAAGGTTTGCCGGGTTGCTTCCGCCCAGTTGCAATACGGCCGGGTGCTCTATGGGCTCGTGACCGAGGAACATGTCGGTATCGTCGCAGTGCAAAAGCCCGGTGGCGACGACCATCTCGCTGTACAGCAAAACGTGCTTGGAAAGCAGACGCAAAAAATAGCGCTCGTGGCGGTCCGTGCAGTCGAGCATCGGAGCGATGGATAGTCTTCGGTTAAAGTCAATGTTCATGGACGTAAAAATAGAATTTTACGCTGGAGAGCTTTCTACCGCGTGGTCGCCATCCCAAATGATGACTCTATTTCTTCCGTTCTCTTTTCCTGTATAAAGCGCCTTGTCGGCAAGCTGTATGCAGCGTTCGGCGCCAAGCTTGCTGTCGTACTGGGCGACGCCAAGTGTAATTGTCACCTTGATTTCCTGGTCGCCAAAGAATATGGTCTGGTTCTGGATTTGCTTGCGGAAGCGTTCGGCGACAAGGGCTGCGTCCTTCTGTTCCGTTTCGGGGAGGAGCGTCAAGAATTCTTCGCCGCCGTAACGGGCGAGAACGTCGTACTTGCGGAGAAGTCCGCGGATGGTACTTGCGACAGACTTGAGCACCGCATCGCCTGCAGCGTGTCCGTAGGTGTCATTGACGTCCTTGAAGTGGTCGATGTCTATGAATATCATGCTGAACGCACGCTTTAAGCGGTTGGCTCGTTCCACTTCTCGCTCGATGGTCTTGTGCATGTCGCGGCGGTTCGGCAACTGTGTCAGTTCGTCTGTTCTCGAGATAATGTCCAGTTTCCTGTTCGCTTGTTCTAGCTCGTAAGTGCGCTCCTTGACTTCTACTTCGAGCAAGTCCCTGTGCTTGTTCAATTCCTGGATTTGACGCTTGATAGTGGCATGCATCTGGTTGAAAACTTTGGCCAGTCTGCCGATTTCGTCCTGGCTGCTCTTGGCCTTGAATTCTTCGATGTCGAGGTTCCCTTCCGTAATTTGCGAGATGTGGTCGATCAATTTGTTCAATGGCTTGCATACAATCAGGATTTGCCAGAGGGACACGAGCAAAATGGCGATGATGGAGCAGTAGAGAATTATTCGACCGATGTGCTTGACCGAGGCGACCATCTCGTCGATTTCGCTTTTGGGCTGGAGGGCGATGAGACCAAGGTCGTAACTGGGGTTGAACGTCTTGTTGATGAGGTAGGTCGAACTGTCTCCGAGAGTCAAGAAGCGGATGTTGTTGTCGTGGTCCTGCTTGATGTTCATGTCGTCGAGTCCGAGTTCGGACAGCTTGTGGACTCCGTTAAGCCAGGTTCTCATGTCGGGGTGGTAAAGGATTTCGCCCTGGCCGTTGCAGGCGATGAGGATTCCGTTTTGGCCGACCTTGTATTCGGAAAAGTATTTCCAGAGCCTCCGGATGGAAAAGTTCGATATCAGGCGTCCGTCGCCGTGGGCGCGGTCCGAGACGACAACGCCGAAGGCTCGCTTGGGGGTCCCGTCGGTGTCGCGGTACCAAGGCGATATCGTGGGACGGTGCGGTGAAATCCTGTCGAATTCGATGGGGTAGGTTATCTTGGCGGAACCTAGCATGGAATTGTTGCAGATAAGGTTGTAGTTCCTGTCGTATAGCGAAATGGATTCACCCGAAATAAACAACGACGAAATGTTGTAGCTCTTGAGATAGCCTGCTGCCGTGAACTGGTCCATGCTTTGGATTTCGGAGGTCTTGGCGAGTAGCGTAAGGCGGCTTGCGAACTGCTCCATTTCGTTATTGACCGTGTTCGCGAGTTGCAAGAGCTGGGTCTCGTTGGTGTCATGACTTAGCTGCAGCGTTGTCTTCATCTGCTTTTGCGTAAAGAAGTATGTCCCCACCGTTACGATGACAAGCATCGAAATAATCAAAAGCAGAAGGCTCTTGATTATGATGCTGTTCGTTATACTGGAGAGTTTCTGGCTGCTCATGGTGCGTTACGCTTGAATCACATTTCGGGTTAATACTTCTGTTACTACTTCTTTTTACGTGCTACGGCAAATACAAATCCTACAAGTACCGCGAGGAAGAATAGCCACGACGAACGGCTGGAACCGGAGCCCTCTTTTTGGGCTTGCTTTGGCTGCTCTGTGATTTGGCTAGATTCTTTCTTGGGTTCCTTGATGTTCAAGGCCTTATGCCAAATGTCGCGGAATTCGGCGAACGTCAAGTCGCCTGTAGTCCTTTGGTTCAGGCGCTTGTTAATGTCGTTCGAGTATTGCGTGAGAATCTCGTAGATTTTTTCTTCGGAGTAGAGTGCCGGAATTTCGAGATGATCCCAGATGGCACTGAACATCGAGACGAGAATTTGTTCGATGTCGCCCCATTCGGGAATGGCCGTGTATGTTTTCCCGGCATCGAGCATGGTTACAATTGTCTTGTAATCTTCGTCCTTGGACCAGTTGGCGAGTACCTTCTTGGAGGCGGGGAGCATGCCGATTTGCTTGGTGTAGGCGTCCAGGTTCTCATCGTTTGTGAGGTATAGCAAAAGGTCGAGCGCTTCGCGCCTGTTGTTGCTAGCCGGGATGGCGAGGTTGCTTCCGCCGATAAAGCAGACGGAGCCCTGCGTCCCTGTCGGGATGGGGAGCGCCATGACGCTGTCGTTACCGATTCTCGTGTTGATGAGGCCGCCTTTCGTCCCTTCGAAACGGGTCTGCATGATGACTTCGGACGTGTTCACGATAAAGCCGAGTTCGCCTGCGTTAAAGTGCTGCACGATTTGGGCCGTGTTCATCTGCAATGCGTCTGTACTGACGAGCGTATCCAGCACGAAACTCAAGTATTTGGCGATACCGTAGATTGTTTTCGGGGAAAGGATGCCTGCTTTCCATTTGCCGTCGCTATCCTTGGTGATGAAATCTCCGCCGTTGCTCCAGACCCAGGGCGCAAAGTTGTGCGGAATGTTCCAGTCGCTTTTGCCCGGGAACGCAAACGCACGAACTTTGGTGCCGTCTTCAAGCGTTTCGTGGCTGTCGTTCACCTTGCGGATGGCGTTGACAAAGCCGTCGAATGTCGCTATGTCTTCGGGCTTGATTTCGTTTTTCTTGAGGATGCGCTTGTTGGCCAAAATCGGGCGGATGTCGATAAACCACGGGACAGAATAGATGGTCGTGTCAGCATCGATGCGGGTCGTGTTCCAGCTGACCGGGACAAACCTGCTGGAGTCAATCGAGGCAAGCCACGGGTTCAATGCCTTTATTTCGCCGCGGGATGCAAAATACGGAATCCAGGTAGTGCCCAGTTGCAGTACGTCCGGTGCGTCTGTGCCGGAGGCGAGCGCTGTCGTGATGCGGTTCCAGGCTTCGCCCCAGTCCAGAACGACGACTTTCGTCTTGAGGCCTGTTTTCTTGGTGAAAAGATTTAGTCTCTGTTCGAGCTTTTCTTGAGGAGAAGCTCCGTTTGGCATAATCCAGACGGTTAGCTCTTTTTTGGTAGCTTGTTTTGCGGGGACCTTTGCTGCGAAAACGGATGAAACTGCGATGGCAGCGGCGATGCAAACAATTTGAGTTAACCGTTTCATGGAATGCTCTCCTTTTCCAAACCGACAAATTATATTTAATATATACGTTTTTTGTAGATTTAGCGGAAAGATAAAAGATTTTTAAAAGAAAAGATATGATGAAAATCTCAGGGGGTGGAGAAAAATGCTGGCTGTTTGCGGGATTGTCCGTCGAAAGGGGAAAATTTTGGTGTGCAAAAGGCCTTCTTCGGGAGCATATCCCGGTTTATGGGAACTCCCTACGGAAAATCTGGAAGAAAACGAGACATTTGAAGACGCCTTGGAACGGGTGTTCTTTGAACGGTTGACGGTAAATATTAAACGGATGCGGGGTGTCGGGGCCGTCTCGACCGAGGATATCCGTTTTTTGGGCTATGAAGTGGAACTTTTGAAAAATTTTTTCCATATTTATGGATACGAGGATTTTCGTTGGGTGAAACCTGGGAAATTGGGAAAAATGCGGATTTTCGAGCCGCATGTGATGCTTCTCACGGGGGCTGCTGGAACTTTGTAAATTTATGGGTTACGAACCGCAAAATTCTAGCAAAGAACATCAATGTTTCTTATATTTTTTCTGTCAAAGACCAAAAAAGACACCTAAATATAAGGAGTTTATAACTATGAAGAAAGGTATCATCGCTCTTCTCTGCGCTGGTGCAATCGCACTTACCGGCTGCCACGGTAGCTACGGCCTTACCAAGAAGCTTCTCCGCTGGAACGGCACTTTGGGCAACAAGTGGCTCAACTCTTGCGTCCACTTCCTCTTGTGGGTTGTTCCAGTCTATGAAGTGAGTATCGGCCTTGTGGACTTCCTCGTCCTCAACACCGTTGAATTCTGGACGGGTTCCAATCCGCTCGCTGCAGACGATTCCTACTACCAGAAGGACGAAAAGGGTAACTCTGTTGCAGCCGTGAAGAACGAAGATGGTTCTCTCTCTGTGCAATATACAACTTCCAAGGGTGAAACCACGAACCTCACTCTCCAGCGTGACGAAAACGTTGTCCGCGCTCTCGATGCTGAAGGCAACCTCGTTGCCCAGTACGAAATCGACAAGTAATCGAAAATAAATTTTGTTTTTAGAACGCTCTCTGGATATCCGGAGAGCGTTTTTTAATTAGGAGTTCGGTGCTTGGAGTTACTAGTTACTAGGGGGAAAGTCGTAGTTCGGAACGAATGCTGATGCCCCCTGACCACTGCTTACTAGCCACTAACCACTGCCTACTTCCTACTTTTCCACATCTTTCGTCTCAAATTTTATATATACTTACTACCATGTTAGGTCGGGTTGTTTTTTACCGTGTGTTTGGTCGTTTGGAGATTTTATTCGCGATGCTTGTCGCGGTTGTTTTTTGTGCATGCAACGGAAATGACATGAGCCGCGGTGACGAAGCGCTCCGCATTGGCGATTACGACCGTGCCATTGCAAATTTTTCGAAAGTCCTGGATGGCGAACCTGCGAACCGGGATGCCCGCTATGGCCTTGCGATTGCCTATTATGCTATCGCTGAGGACAAGGAACGCCTGAAAGAAAATACGCTTGCCTTGTGGGAACGTACTGCCCGTGAATTCAAAATTTTGACCGCCATTGACAGCAGCGATAAAGTAACGCCCTTGTATTCGACGACGCTTTTTTACTTGGCCCGTGCAATGCTTGCCGAAAACGAACATGCCAGGGTCATGCGGCTTTTGGATGAATCAATACAGCTCGATCCATCGAATTACTTTAGCTATAACCTGAAGGCTTTGATTCTCGGTGGCCAAGGTGATGTTGATGGCGCAAAGAAAATTTATGCGTACATCGTGACTCGCGAACCGAAATTTGCGTCGGCCTACGTAAACTTGGGGAACCTCTACTGGAACGCTCATGATTACGAATCGGCGTGGGATATCTGGTCTATGGGGCACGAAGCCTTACCGCAGGATCCGGTGCTTGCCAAGTGGACGCGCGTAGCAGAAGATTCGCTTAAGGCAATGGTTTATTCAGGTAAGCTGTGAACAGGCTAGCTATGAGGAAATCCGGGAAATCGCTCTTGGACTCCGTGACGGGTGGCGTCTTGTTGCATCGTGGCGGCGAAGCTTCCGCTTATCTGCTGAATGTGGGCGGTAAACCGTTTGTGCTGAAGTGGTACAACGACGGTTTCTCGTTTGACGAAAATGTTGTTGAGAATGTATATAAAGTACATGAGCCTGGCTTGTACCGTATTGAGGAATGGGGGCGCCGTGATGGGACTCCTTACCTGATTTATGAATTTGTCGAAGGTGTCGTTTCGGATAAATTGGGGCAAATCCCGGTGGCTGTCGCCCTTTTTGCTTTACGCCAGGTGACAAGTACACTTGCATCATTGCGCAAACAGGGCGTGTCGCATGGGGACTTGAACCCCGCCAACGTGATATTTTCGGTTGAAAGATTGAATGCAGAGCGCTTGAAAGCTGCAAAAACGGCGAGTGGCTTGCGGACTGTTGTTATCGACTGCGGGATTGTGGGCCCCGGGGCGCTTGCGTATGCAGCTCCGGAGCGATTCCAGGGCAAAAAGGCAGACGAAAAAAGTGACTTGTTCAGCCTCGGGCTTTTGCTCTACCGTTGGATTGCGGGCGAAGACTTGGTTCAGGCTGATGGATACGAACATTTTGCCGAGCAAATGGCGAACGTGCAGAATGTGAACGTGACGGAAAAACTTTATTCGACGGGCGCGTTCAACACTCCCGACGGGGCGTTGCTGCTTTCGGCCCTGGAACCGTTGTGGGCGGGGTTACTCCGTTCGGACGCTGCTGAGCGAGTCGAAGATTTTGACGAATTGGATGAACTTTTGGAAATTGCGATTAGCAAGGCGGGGCATGGTGAAATAGCGCTTTCGTCTTTGGTGGCGCAGTTCGCCGAGTCCTATTTGGAAAATCCAGAAAATAATTCAAATGTGGCACGAAAAGTTCCAAACGTCCTTGAAAAAGACTTCCCCTTTATGGTCCGTAAGAAAAAAAACGGGCTAAAATGGGCCATTTTGGGCATTTTGATTCTTATATTAGTTTTAATAGTGCTGTTGCTTTCGAGTGGAACAATGAGTTTCGGTATCGACGCAACGGGGGACCGGCTGTTAAAGCGGTCGAGGAACATAGAGCCGTCTGTGGAAAGCGAGAACGTCCCGGATTTGAAGGTCGATAGCTTGCTTTTGGATCTCCCTATGCCCTCTGCCGAATAACCGCGAATTACTTAAAGGGCTTTGTTATGAAATCAGAATCTATGCTCGCAACGGAAAAGATGCTTGATGTGGTCAAGACTCTTTTGGACGAGGAGCAGCCTGAGGCTCTTTTCCCGAAAATTTTGGAAGTTGCCAAGGATGTGCTGCATGCGGATGCTGCCGTCTTGGATATTGGCGGCGAAAATCCGCTCCATTTTTCGAACCCTGAAAAAGTTTCTATTTCCATTTCGGCAATCAAGCTTGCAAAAAACGAAAAACGCGCTGTTGTGTGGAACCAGCTTGATGACGAATCGGCAGACTTGTCCAAGTCGATTGTGCAGAACCAGCTCACGAGCATCATGGTGTCGCCGTTCCGCACGCCGGATTCCGAGGCCGGGTATCTTTACTTGCAGCGTGCGGCTCGCAAGGAACCGTTTACCGAAGAAGATAGTGCGTTGTTTGATTCGTTTGTCGCCGTCTGCGAAAAGTTCGCTTTTGCCGCTTATGACCGCCTCCGCGATAAGGAATCGCTGGATACGTTGAAAAATGTTGTCCGCAAAGACGGAATTGTCTATTCGTCCAAGGCCATGGTCGATGTGATTACGATGGCGGATAAACTTTCGCCGCTCCCGCTCCCGGTGATTATCCGTGGCGAGACGGGAACTGGCAAGGAAGTGATGGCGCGTTACATCCACAAGCATAGCCCCCGCGCCGAAAAGCCGTTTATTGCGGTGAACTGCGGCGCCATTCCCGAACACTTGATGGAATCGCTCATGTTCGGGCATGCGAAGGGCTCGTTTACGGGTGCCATTGAAAACAAGAAAGGATTTTTTGAAGAAGCCGATGGCGGTACGATTTTCCTTGACGAAATCGGTGAACTCCCGCTCAATATGCAGGTGAAACTCTTGCGCGTGCTGCAGGAAAAGCATATCACCCGTGTGGGCGACAACCGCGAAATTCCGGTGAACGTGCGCGTTATCAGTGCGACTCATGTCGATTTGGAAGATGCTGTTCGCGAAAAGCGTTTCCGCGAAGATTTGTACTTCCGCATTCAGGTGTTGCCGCTGGAACTCCCGCCGCTCCGTGACCGTGGTCAGGACGTGGTGCTGTTGGCGGAAAATTTTATACAACGTTACGGTGCAGAATACGGACGCGGTAAATTCCACTTGAGCCGCAATGCCGAAAAAGCACTGCTTGGCTACCATTGGCCGGGTAATGTCCGCGAACTCGAAAACCGCATCCAGAAAGGTCTGGTTCAGGCGGTACATGGCGTGATTCAGCCCAAGGATTTGGGCCTTGACGATATGCAGATGCAGGCCAAAGCATCTCCGCGTACGCTTAAGGAGGCCCGCGAAGCTGTCGAACGTGAAGTGATTTCCCATGCACTCAAGGATGCGAACGCGAACCTCACATTGGCGGCGACCATCCTCGGTATTGACCGCAAGGTGCTGCGCGAAATTATGGAACGTTTGAACTTGAAGAAAGAAGATTTTAGGGTATAGGAGTTTTTAGCCAAATGTTGAAACTCAATGTAAGGAGTGTGGTCATGAAAAAAATCGTAATGGCATCTGCGGTGATGGCTGCAACCGCAATGGCAGGCGATATGGAATCTCGTCCAGAAGCGAGCGTTCCGACGCCAGTCGAAGTCCGTGAGGCTTTGAGCAACGTTCCGAAGTTCTCGGAAAAAGAAAACGTGGATTGGCAGAAACTGCGTGAAGAACGCCGTGCCGCCCGCGAACAGATTCTCAAGGACTTGAGAAACAAGACGGCTATCGAAAAGAACGAGATGCGCGAAGCGTCTGTGAAGGCTCCTGCCTTGGAAACGCCTGTTCCGCCCATCGAGAATAAAATCGATAAGCCAAAGGATGAACTTGTCCGCGAAAAGAAACTGGAAGAAAAAGAACAAGTAAAAGGTCCTCACGGGTTCCCTCCGTTTGGAGCTCCTATGGTACCGATGGGCCGCCCTGATGGCAAGAACGTTAAAGAACCGGTATGTCCGTTCAATCCGTATGAACACGTGAAAAAAACGAAGGTTCGACCTGATAAGCCGTTTGGCTGGAAATAAGGGAGATTTCCCGAGAAAGTAATGTTGCGTTTGTTCTTTTTGATGTTGGTGATGCTTGCTACTGCGCTCTTTGCCGAGACGCAGGAGGAAGCGTATTACCGTGCGATGAAGGCGGAGGAGGCAGGCGATATTCCTGCAGCGCTCAAGGCATTTGAAGAAGCAGCGGCCTTGCCTGGTGAATACACGGAAGAAATCCAAAACATTATCCGCGAATACAAGGCTGCTTTAGGCGAAGCGGACAGCGATTCCGTGAACTTGGGCGATCCCGAACCGTCGTGGGAGTTCCATGTGGCGGGCGAACTTGGACTCTATGGACTGCACTACAAAGAGACCGGCATGGACGAAGGGGAAAAAGGCGGGGACCTTTTCTTGAACGTGAATCCATATCTGGATTACGTGAGCAGGAAATGGTCGCACACGTTTGCCGCATCTGTACAGGCTGATTACTTTTTGAATAACGACAACATGCCGTTGCTCGATACGAATAACTGGAACCTGGTCCTTGGATTGGAATATACACTTATGGGACGTGGTATGCTCCTAGATGTGGGGTACGATTTCAATATCGAGGGCGAGGAACTTTCGTCTGATTTTTTGCTTTGGTTTGAAAAGGATTGGTACCGATTCGAAAAACAGCGCATAGGTACAGTGGCGTGGGCGTTTTACCGTACTTCGGGACCGATGTCGTTTGCGTTTTACGCTTCGTGGCACAGGACTGCTGCCGAGGGATTGAACGGAACTGTTTATCTAGGTGCAAAGTTTGAGGCTGACTCTGCCTTTGATTATGTGGCACTTGATCAGTCCATAAATGCATATAATCAAGCTTATGATGAATACCTCCAGTCGGAGTACGCTTATGAATTGTCAGAGGGGGCGACTCCCTTGCTGGAGAAACCTTCGTTAGAAAGTCTTGTATTCCGCCAGACTTTAGGGTCTTGGCTCGGACCGGTTTTTCGTCCTAGAATTTCGTACAAGTTTAAGAACCGCATCGCGGTCGAGGCAAATGCGAGCCTGTTCTATGGTTTTGCCATTGGTGGTCCCGATGAAGAATACAAGAAGATTAAAAAGTTCGATGGTTCATGCGGGTTGACAGTCTCGTGGCAATATTGGAAGATGAACTTTTATCTAGGACTGGATCGCAAGTATAAACGCTACAATTTGCCCCAATATTACCAAGGGAAATACACCGAGAGCTACACGCGTACGTTGTTGAAACTCGGCGCCAAGTGGGATATTTAGAGGTCTTGAGGTGTGAGGTCGCTGCTTCGCAGCTTTGAGGGATGTGATTCTTGTATCGGTGCTAAACAAAAGAGGCAAGCTGATGCTTGCCTCTTTTGCGTGGAGATAGTGGGAGTCGAACCCATGACCTACAGATTGCGAACCTGTCGCTCTACCAACTGAGCTATATCCCCATTGTCGGATGGTGGGGTGAATATAGCTAAACTGCGTCATTTTGGCAAGGGATGGGTTCTTTTTTACCCTCGCACTTCGGTTTTATTGTGAAAATGTCATTTTATGACATAAACTAAACCTATATTACCATTGAAAACCTCAAAAAAGGAGGCCTACAATGGCTAAAGAAACCTTCTACGTCAAAATTGAAACTTCAAAGGGCTCGGATTCCTATTCCTTTACTCGCAGCGAGACGGGAATTCTCGACTATGCGGGCGAATCGAACCCGGCGGACGATGAACTTGCCCAGATGCAGTGCGTCGAGGGGAGCGCCTACTTTACGCCTTCGTGGTATTCTTACTTGCCCGAGGAATTGCAGGCCGAAATCAGCGTCTATTTGCCCGCCGAAGTCAAAAACATGGATGCAGGGCAGTATTCGTTCTTGCTGCATGTGGGGGCGATTTTGCTTGCCGTCCGCGAACGCGATGGGCTTTTGCTTGCTGAACTCTTGCGTCGCCGCTCCACGGTGTTTGCGAATTTTTTGCCGCTTGTGCTGCATATCGTGAAACCGATTGCCGCCGAGGCGCTTTTCGTGAACGTCTTTGGCGGTCTGCGCGGTGACTCCGGATTTGAACATGTCTATAAAGCGAACGCGATGATTTCTACCGGCGAGACGGATGTGTCGTCGATTCTCTTTGCTGCTGCCCGTGACGCGCTCAAGCCAGAACCGCAAAAGGAATCCCTTGAAGAAATGTTCGTCCGTTATTTCTCGCAAAAGCGGGATTTCGATATCACCATCGGGATTGTGGGGGCGACAAACCATCCGTGGGTGGCATCGTTTGAAAAGGCGGATGAGGTGGTAAACGGTGCCATGGCTGTCCGCTTTGCCGATGACATTTCCAAGGTCGGGCAAAAGCGTCATGAACTGTATGCGTCGCTTGCGTCCAAAGTGCAGGCAGAACCGTACAATCCCCATGACCATAACGCCATCAGCGTTTCTATCGAAGATCCGGGAATGCTTTTCAAGGGAACGCGGTCCAAGTGCAAGGCTGGCTACTTGCGGGCAACTGCGGCCGCGATACTTCGCCAGGCTCGCCCGAACTTGTTCGCATACGGTTCCTCGCTTTGGAGGCTTGGCGCAAATCCCGACTACTTCGAAAACGCGATTGTCTTGCGTTTGAAGTTCTAGCGCCTTGCAAAATCAGAATCTTGCTGCGCAAGGGCGCTAGGCTGGTTGAATCTATTTGTCCTTGACGCAGCGGATTCCGTAGCGGAAACGGCTGTCTTTTTGAATGTTTCTTTTATAAATATTCCTATAAATGCTATTGACATTGTTTGTCGAATGAATGTAGTAGTAGCCTGCATTTCCGTCAGGACTCTCGGCACCGATGCATGCGACCGATTCGTCTCGGACATTTACTAAATCGTAGCCGGAGTTGTCGTAATAACAGGTATTGGGAAGAAGGCCAAAACCGTACTTATCGTTGCCTTTTTCGTTTGACGGCCATGCAAATGGGTCTTTCAAATCGTATGCGTAATTTAATGAGTCTTTTGCGCGGACGAAAGCGAGCAGACTGTCCCAATCTGCGGTAGTCGATATGTGCCAGCCTTCGGGGCACAGGGGTTCCAAGGTGTCTGCCGAGAACGGATACGTGTAATGCATCCCGTTGATGTCGCAAGAATCACGATGGCAAGAGGCTGTGCTTGATGCATAATCTAGGTTCTCTGCCATCCATGTTGCACCGTTGATTTCTACGGTTTTGTATTCGTGTCCGTCGCGACTATCCGTAAGCGTGCCGTAAGTACCCATGTATCCGTATCGGACCTTCTCGTCGCTCACGCAGCGGACGTTAAACTTAGAGCCTTTTTTGTCGTACGCTTTAGAAACAAACGCAGAATCTGTATAACTAACTTCGAGAAGGCAAAGGAATACGCACTGCTCTATGTTCCCGAAAAGGGATTTGTCGTTGAAGTCTACCATGTCGCTGATTCGTCCGATGCGCTCGATACCGCAAGCTACAAGGTTTCTTGGGCTTCGGGTACGGACGGGATTAAGGCGGACGAATGGACGTACGTGGCGTTCAGCAGGCGTGCGTTTGAACAGACGGTGTTCTACGTGAACGATGCGAAGGTCTCGGCCTCGCTGGAAAAATCGGACTGGGATGATACGAAGGTCACCTTCTCGCTGGAACCCTCTGACAGGAGCGATTCTGTCGGCGTCCGCGCCTTCTTTGAAGTGGGCGGTTTTACGGGCAAGCTCGACGAGCTCATGGTCGGCGGCTGTTTCCGCGACGATACCTGGACGCGCCTGACCTACTTGAATCAGAAGCCGGAAAATTATTGGCCTGTGCTTTCGAAGAATTAATTAGAATTTTTCTTTATCGTTGTCCATAGACAACCTGTTACCGTACAGATTTCATCTTACGGATTATTTGACTGCAACCAATCCATTCATCATCAGCATGAGGTATCAGAACCATATACGTAGCATCAGCATCATCAAGGCTCATGAATTTTTTCATCTTTAATCGATGGCATACAAACAAAGCTTGACAATACCACTTCAAGTTTCTGTAAAAAGACTTTATTTTTTTTGCAACAAACTTAAGCATGATTAATCAATTTATTGTATACAGAAATGTGTGAATCAATTATTTTATCCCATGAAAATTCTTCTAAAATTTTCTTTTGTGTAACTTTATCTCGATCTGCAGAAAACGCCGCCAAAACCTTAGCTCGAATATCGTCAACACTATTAGCATCAAAAAGCCAGCAATTTTCCAAAGATTTAAAATCAGTAATGGGCAACCACTTTGTTAAAGCTAGATTACATCCTGCAGCACCAGCTTCAAGAGCAACCAGTCCAAATGTTTCTTGAAAAGACGAGAGAACAAGAACTTTCGCATTTGCATAGGCCGACTTAAGAAGATCTGATTCGCTATCAACCCACCCAAGAAAATGGATGTGTTCATCATCTGCAGCTTCTTTCAAGCAATCTTTATAATATTGGGAATTCCCAAAATTGCCTCCTCCAATAACAACATAATCTATGCCAGAGCCTTTCAATGCTTTAATGACATTACGGACGTTTTTATTTTCATCAACTCTACCCACTTGCAAAACATAGTCTTTGCGACCACCAATTTTATCAAAAATCTGATTCCCTTCAAAAACAAACGGATCTATTCCATTTGGGATAACCGCAATCTTTCCGTTTGAGACTTTAAAGTGTTTGTGGATAAAGTTCCGTTCTTGTTCTGTTTCAACGATAATGAAATCTACAAGATCCATTATTTCAAACATTATTTTATTTACACTTCGTATTGGCAACCGTTTAAAAAGAATTCTTCTCAAATCAACTTTCCATCCTTTAGACAATGGAACTATAGAAGAAAGCACAACTTTAACACCCATTTCCTTTGCACATTTAATCAACCTAACATATTCAATTTCCAGCTTAAACAAATGCAGGATATCACAACCATCCAGTCTTGTGGTCATCGGGCAGAAATACTCAACACTGACATCTTTTTTTAATGCTAATCTACTATAAATCTGCCGAATTCTGTTTTGCACTCCTCCAGAAGTATTTTGACAACAAGTATTATATCCAGTAATAATGACTTTCATGTTTTTAACTCCTAATAATTTGATCAAGCATGACCACCAAGACAATCAATGACTAGTAATACTCTAATAACAAGCATCGAACCTTTTTATTGGTGTTTAAACTTTTTTTCCAAAAAACAAATATATTAAAAAGAACAAATGGTACTTGGCAATGTAGAACTTTCGTGTTGAAAGGACTCTCTTTGTTTAAATTTTAAAACGAAGTCCAATTTCGGTGGTCATTTCGCCATTCCTTATCGGGCGACTTATCCACAACATTAAAGTGCTACTTTGCTTTTGTTTTTTTATCCAAATGTTCACTAATTTTTAGACATTTGATGCCTCTTTTTCTATATTTGCGGTCATGACGAAATCTATTGAAATCCGCGATGCTCATGAACACAACCTCCGCCATGTCGATTTGACGATTCCCCGCGACTCGATTGTCGTGGTCACAGGCGTTTCGGGCTCGGGCAAGTCGAGTTTGGCGTTTGATACGGTGTTCCAGGAAGGGCAGCGCCGCTTTGTGGAGTCGCTTTCGGCGTATGCGCGCCAGTTCATTGGTCGCATGAAGCATCCGGACGTGGAAAGCGTTCGCGGAATTTCGCCGACGATTTCGATTGACCAGAAGACGGTGAACCGCAACCCGCGCAGTACGGTGGGGACGGTGGTCGAGATTTTGGACCATTACCGTTTGATGTTTGCGCGCCTCGGCGTTCCGCATTGCCCCAAGTGCGGCAAGGTGATTCAGGCGCAGTCGGTGGATCAGATTGTCGATAACTTGTACGCTAGCGACGAGAATAAAAAGATTTTGGTGATGGCGCCGATTGTGCAGGAGCGCAAGGGTGAATACCGCAAGGAACTCGCGGAGCTCAAGGAAAATGGATTTGTCCGCGTGCGTGTCGATGGGACGATTTACAGGCTCGAAGAAGTTCCGCTGTTGGTGCGTTACGAGAAGCACACGATTGAAGTGGTGATTGACCGCTTGACGCTCGAACGCAAGAACATGAGCCGTTTGCGCGAGGCGATTGAAGGTGCGCTCAAGCTCACGGACGGAAAGCTTGTGTCGTTCTTGCTGACGGCGCCGGAGGCGGGCGCGGATGCGTCGCAGGGTGGGGCTGCAGCGAAGGAAGAATACCGCTTGCAGGGTACTCAGCTCGCTTGCCCGAAGTGCGGAATTTCTATCCCGGAACTCGAACCGCGATTCTTTAGCTTTAACGACCCGAAGGGGCAATGCCCGGCTTGTCGCGGCCTCGGTGAAAGTTGTGAGTTTGACATTAATTTGATTGTGCCTGACCCGAGTTTGTCTATAAAACAGGGTTGCCTTGCTCCGCAAAAGAAGGACGACGGCTGCATTATCTTTAGCGATTTCGGTTGGCGCAATTTGCGCACGATTGCAAACGAGATGCGTTTTACGTTGGATACGCCGTGGTGCAAACTCAAAAAGGCACAGCAGGATGCCGTGCTTTACGGGACTCCTAGCGGGAGCGAACGCGGTGTGGTGACGATTATGCAGGAACTTTGGGACATGTGGCATATTTACCACTTCCGCAAGTACATGCAGATTGGCGTTTGCCCGGAATGTCACGGGACGCGAATCAACCGCATTGCCGCCGCTGTCGATTTCCACGGTCATAACATTTGCGAAATGACGGAATGGTCCGTCGAAAAGTCTGTCGAGTTTTTTGACAAGTTAAAGCTATCGCCGAAGGAACAGCGTATCGGTCGCGAAGTGCTTAAGGAAATTCGCGGGCGCCTTGGATTCTTGAAGGCGGTGGGCCTTGGCTATTTGGACATTAGCCGCAAGGCGTCGACATTGAGCGGTGGCGAGGCGCAGCGTATCAGGCTCGCAAGCGCCGTGGGTGCGGGCTTGCAGGGCGTGCTTTATGTTTTGGACGAGCCGAGTATCGGGCTTCATCCGCGTGATAACGATAAATTGCTCGAAATGCTCGAGCGCTTGCGAGCCCAAGGCAATAGCCTCCTCATCGTGGAACACGATGAGGATACGATGCGTCATGCGGACTGCGTGATTGACGTGGGCCCTGGCGCGGGTGTCGAGGGCGGTCGCATTTTGGCGGCTGGCACGGTCGAAGAATTGGAGAAGAACAAGTCTTCGCTTACGGGCGCGTACTTGAGCGGTCGCAAAGCGATTGAAATCCCATCGCAGCGCATGAAGATTGACAAGAATACGCCAAAGCTCAAGGTTTGCGGTGCCTGCGAAAACAACCTCAAGAACATTGATGTGGAAATTCCGCTTGGCGGTGCGTTTACCGTAGTTACGGGCGTTTCGGGCTCAGGCAAGAGCACGCTTGTGAACCAGATTTTGCGCCGTGAACTCGCTCGCGTGTTTTTCAATTCTGAAGAACCGGTCGGCAAGTTTGACCATTTGGAAGGTCTCGAAAACATCGACAAGGTCATTGAAATTGACCAGACGCCCATTGGACGCACACCGCGAAGCAACCCGGCGACTTATACGAAAATTTGGGACGATATTCGCGATCTCTTTGCCGGCATGGAAGAGAGCAAGGTGCGTGGCTACACCAAGAGCCGCTTTAGCTTTAACGTGAAGGGCGGTCGTTGCGATGCTTGCGAAGGCGCGGGCGTGAAGGTCATCGACATGCACATTTTGCCGAGCGTGCAAGTCACTTGCGATGTGTGCGACGGCAAGCGTTTTAACGAAGCGACCCGTGAAGTTTACTTTAAGGGGAAGAACATCTCCGAAGTGCTCGACATGAGCATTGCCGATGCCACCGAATTCTTCAAGGACATTCCGAAAATTGCGGAACCGCTCAAGCTCCTTTGCGAAGTGGGCCTTGGCTACCTCACGCTTGGGCAACCCTCGACAACGCTTAGCGGCGGCGAAGCGCAGCGCGTGAAGATTGCATCGGAACTGCGCCGCCCGGGCACGGGCAAGACGCTTTACTTGCTGGATGAACCGACAACCGGCTTGCATTTTGAAGATATCCGCCGATTGCTGGAATGCTTGAACCGCTTGCGCAGTCTCGGAAACAGCGTCGTGGTGATTGAACACAACCTTGACGTAATCAAGTGTGCGGACTGGATTATCGATTTGGGCCCGGATGCGGGCGTGAACGGCGGCCGCATTATCGCGACGGGTACTCCTGAACAAATTGCCAAATGCAAAAAGAGCGAAACCGGGCGTTACTTGGCTCCGGTCTTGGCGAAAAAGCATGGCGAAAACAAACATTTTGAACGCACGGATGAGAAGGGCGAAAATTACTCGCTGGACATCGAAGTTCATGGTGCGCGCAAGCACAACCTCAAGAACATCGACGTGACGATACCGCGCCACAAGCTCACCGTGATTACGGGCGTTTCGGGCTCAGGCAAGTCGAGCCTTGCGTTCCATACGCTCTTTAGCGAAGGGCAGCGCCGGTTTGTGGAAACTCTCAGCACGTATGCCCGCCGCTTCTTGGGCCGCCCCGACCGTGGTAGCATTGATTCTATTTCGGGCTTGGCTCCTGCCATTGCCATTGACCAGAAGAGCGCAAGTAAAAGCCCTCGCAGTACGGTGGCGACGCTTACCGAGATTTATGACTACTTCCGCATTTTGTGGGCCCGCGTGGGAACGGCTCATTGCTTGAAGTGCGGAAAGCCGGTCAGCTCCTACGCCGCTGGCGACTTGGTGCAATATGCCTTTGACCGTGACCTCAACAAAATGGTAACGGTTCTTGCTCCGTTTGAAATCAAAGACGAAATTAAGTTGTCTAAAATTTTAACGGAAAAGGGTTACCGCAAGGCGTATCTCGGCAAAAAGCTTGTGGAGCTTCCGCTGCCGAAAATCCCGACACGCGAAAAGAAATTGCTTGCCGTGGTCGATTCCGTTGTCGTGAAAGAAGAAAATCGTGCCCGTCTCGTCGAAGCGTTTGAACGCGGCTACCGCGACGGCAACGGCATCTTGTACGTCGAAGATGAATTGGGCGGACGTCTCGCATGCTCCGAAAAACCCGGCTGCCCGGATTGCGGCTGGTACATGGATTCGGCTCTCAATCCTAAACTGTTCAGCTTCAACACGCATTGGGGCGCCTGCGAAACATGCCTTGGCCTTGGGCACTTCAAGGATGGCGAAGAATGCCCCGATTGCCACGGTGAACGCTTGAAGCCTGAATATCTTGCGGTGCGCATTTTGGGTAAGAACATCATGGATGTGCATCACATGAGCATCGCCGAAGCCCGTGACTGGTTTGCGAAAGTCGATTTTGCGAACGAAGAAAATGCGACTTCCGTGACTGCAGAAAGCAAAAAAACGATTGCCACGCCGCTCCTCCGCGAAATCATCGGGCGCTTGGATTTTCTGATTAGCGTGGGACTTGGCTACATTGGCCTCGACCGTGCGGGCGACACTCTCTCCGGCGGCGAATCCCAGCGCATCCGCTTGGCAAGCCAAATCGGTAGCGGCCTCGAAGGCGTCTTGTACGTGCTTGACGAACCGACGGTGGGTCTCCACGAAAGCGATACCGCGAAACTCTTGGATACGCTGTACCGCCTGCGCGACCTGGGCAATACGCTTGTTGTCGTGGAACATGATTTGAAGATGATGCAGGCTGCGGACCACATTATTGACATGGGCCCTGGTGCGGGTGATTTCGGTGGCGAAGTCGTCGCAGAAGGGACTCCGGCAGAACTGGCGAAGCCGTATGCGTTGCAGCGTTTCCCGCGTAGCGAGACGGTCAAGTTCCTCACGTATTCGACTCCTGTTGCAAATCAGTTGGAACCGGTGCGCATTACGGATGATACGGAATTCTACGAGTTCAAGAATCTCAATGCGAATAATCTTAAGAACTTGTCTGTAAAATTCCCGAAGCGAGCGGTAAGCGTTGTCTGTGGCGTCTCGGGCTCGGGCAAGAGCTCTCTTGTCGTAGATGAAATTTTCCCGGCGCTTAAAAAGAAGTTCCAGGCGCGTGGCCGCAAAAAGCAGAGCGGCGAAGTGCTTCTTGTCGATCAGAGCCCGATTTCGGGGACGCCGCGCAGTACGCCGGCGAGCTTCACGGGAGTCTTTGACGATATCCGCAAGCTATTCTCCAAACTCGAACAATCTAAGGTTAAGGGCTTTGACTACGGCCGTTTCAGTTACAACTTGGCGCGTGGGCGTTGCCCCGTTTGCGAAGGCCGTGGCGCCATTGCTGTGGAAATGCACTTCCTTTCGGATATTTGGGAGCCGTGTGAGGCTTGTGGCGGTAAACGCTATAATCAGGAAACGCTGACGGTCACGTTCAAGGGCAAGAACATTGCCGACGTGCTTGACATGCGCATCGTCGAAGCTTGCGAGTTCTTCAAGGACCAACCGAAAATTTTACCGAAGCTGGAGTGCCTCCGCGATGTGGGCCTCCCGTACGTGAAACTCGGACAGCCGGTTACGACGCTCTCTGGTGGTGAATCCCAACGCTTGAAACTTGCTGCGGAACTCTGCCGCCGCCCGGCAACGGAAATGGTCTATCTGCTCGATGAACCGACAACGGGACTTCATCTCAAGGATATTCAAATTTTGTGGAACCTCTTGCGCAGGCTTTCGGCCCGTGGCGATACGGTCATAGTCATCGAACACCACCCCGATATCATCCGTTTGGCGGATTGGAAGGTCGAATTGGGGCCGGTTGGCGGTGCAAATGGGGGATACTTGCTTGAAATGGGTGTTAATTCGTTAAAATTTTAGAACTTATTTTCTAAGAAGAAATTATTTTTCTAGGCAAGAAGGTTCCTATAAAAGACAGGAGAGCTTATGACATTTTCCCGATTGCTTCCGCTTTTGTTGCTGGTCCCGGCACTCACGATGGCTGATGAAGATCAAAACTTCAAACTGCTGCCGGAGAATTTCAAGGTTGGCAGTCTCTTGGATCAGTCGTCTAGTACGGCCATTAAGCTGGATAGTGCCGTGGCGTTCTCTAAGGAACCTGTTTTCCCTTTGCAAGCGAACAAGCTCTACCTTCGTCAGAAAAAGTCGGTGAAGGAATATCTTTGGTTCTCGGGCGAAGCCAAACCGGAAGAGTATAAGAAACTCCATGCTTTTAACCTTAAGGAAAACCACCTGGGTGTTCGCGAGGTCGTTGGCCTTCGGCTGTATGCTTCCCGTCAGCATAAGGCTTTCCAAGATGAAGCCGACATTTATTTCGATTCCGAGAACATTTATTCGTCTCGGGTTTCAAAGCTCCTGTTTGTGAAAAACGGGAAGTGGCAAACGCTCAAGGAAAGCGCCCATCCGGGAATGGTGCAAATCCAGTCCGATGAGAAGGACTTGGAAATCGTCTCTTATAATACAAGCCTGAAGAACGGAGCTAGGGCCATTTATCCGGCGAAGGAAGGCGTTTATATGTTTGCTTTCAGCGCTCCAGACAAACTGCCTTACGTGGATATCGGGACGCTTAAGGCCGGCGAGGTCCTGGTGTTTAAGGTGGATTTCCCGTCTTTAGATTCCAGCGCGGCAGTATTATCAGTGAATTTGAATGTGTCGCTTGACCAGGTGGATTCTGTAAGGACTTTGGAAGATGCGGAAAAACTTTACGACAAGTATTCTGCTGAAGTTGATAAAAATGTCCAGCGTGTCGATACGACGGAGTTCTCTAAGGCCTATCCGGTAATGCAAGCGGCGGATTCTCTGGGCCTTACGGAAAAAGGGACGGATTACCGCAATTATGTTTCGCATTACAATCTCAAGCGTAACGAGGCAAAGAAAATATGGCGAAGCAAAAAGTTGAGCTCTGTCAATGTCATTTCTAAAGCGATTCGCGCAAAGCTGGATAGCCTTCAGGCTCTCCCAGTGCAGGTGAACTTGATGCCGAGTGCTGTGGAGACGATTTCGAAGGATGCGGTCGTGAAAGCTGCTGAACCGACCGTCCAGAATGTGAATGCTGTTGTGGCGGTTGATTCTACAGCGAAGGTGGCCGATTCTACGGTGAAGGCTGTCGTTGATTCTGCTGTAAAGGCGCAAACTGTTGACACGACGGCGAAAGCCGCCGACACTACCGCAAAAGCTATAGCTCCGACGGCGAATGTTGTTGCCCCGGCAGGCACGATTGATACCTTGAAATTGACGTTTGGTTCGGAACGCGATAGAATTCATGTCATCTGGAAGGGCGTTGTCGAGGACTATCCGATGGATTCGCTTGTTGCAAAAATGAAGACGAACGATCCGTCCCTAGTGACGACGTTGTTCCTTGTGAACAACAAACCCGTGTGGGTTTATAAGGAAGGTGATATTCACGGTCGCTACCAATATCGTTTCGACAAGGTGGCTTTCCGTATAGGCTTGAACCTTTATGTCGGTAAGGGTGAATTTATTTTGCCTTCGTATGTGTCCTCGGAGCCGGAAGTGCGTGATTGGCTGGCTACGAAGGATGTGCCTTCGTCTTCGGTTGCTAGTTCTTCTTCGACATCAAAGGAATCCTCTGGTTCCGATAAGATTATTGAACACGCCTCTCGCGGTGTGGTGGCCATTATTGATTCTGGTTCATTCCGCTTCCGGGGAAAGGTCGTTTCGATGTCTCCATTTGCAATTCATACAACCGAAGTGACGCAGGAGTTCTTCAAGAAGACCATGGAAACGATAGATTCCGCATCGCGCTACGAAGACCGCTCCATGTTCAAGGGCCCCAAGAAACCGGTTCAGGGAATTACTTGGGAGAAGGCTCAGTATTTCTGCAAGATTCTCGGCGGCGAATTGCCGACTGAGGCACAATGGGAATTTGCTGGGCGTGCTGGGGCTAACGAAGGCACGCTTTGGACTTCGGATGACGTGATGAGCGTAAACAAATATGCCGTGTTTGCCGAGAACTCGATGAAGCTTGGCAAGCAGGATTCTGCTTACGGTCCGCACGATGTGGCCACGAAGACTCCGAATGCTTTGGGTCTTTACGACATGTCGGGAAACGTTGCCGAATGGACTCTCGATAACTACTTTGCCATCACCTTTAAAATCGAAGACTCGAATCCGACAGGTTCGTATTTGGGAACGAATAAGGTTTTGAAGGGCGGTTCCTGGAAGGACAAAGCGAAAAAATTGAACATGACTGCAAGAGATGATGAAGACCCGCGTTATTGGGCTGACTATATCGGTTTCCGTTGTGCGTTCTCGCTTCATCGAATAATTCCGGATTATAAAAAATGAAAAATTCTAGCAAAGAAATGAGTCTTTTCAAGAAGCTGACGGCGCTTCCGTATCTGCTTGTGTTTTTGGCGTTGCTGATGCCTTTGGCGAACGTCTCGTGCTCAGTGAAGGAAAACGACAAGCCGATTGCCGAGGCCACGTTCTATCAGATTGCGTCGGGCATTGATTTGGACAAATCGCTGAACGACCCTGCGCTTGGACAGATGCACCGCATTGTCAAGGAAAACCCGAAGACCTTGGATCGGTTCAAAATGCAAATGCCAAACTTCCCCAAAATGGAACCGGTCCGGCATTTGTATGGAATCCTCGCCGCGATTTTCCTTGCCGCACTATTCTCGTGGTTTGTTCCGCTTGCATCAACGGTGATGGGGCTTTTGTCGATGGTCTCGCTTTGGTCGCTTTTGATGAAACTATCGCAATTAGGAAATGAGCTTGGAATTCCGCTGTTGAAAGTTGAGGGCGGAATAGGGCTTTATTGCGCCAGTTTCCTCATCTTGATTGGAACGGCGATGAACATTGCGACGATGGTGCGCCCGGCGGTTGTTGCGCGGCGTGAGCGGAAAAAGAAAGCAAAAGCAAAATAAATTTTCTTTCTGAACTGTCATCCCGGTTTTATACCGGGATCAGTTGTTTATAATTATTTTGTGCCTCCAATTTTAACAAATGGAGGCTTTATGCGTTTTATGGATTGTGCGTTGGACTATTTGAATAAATGTTCTGACGATCTTGCACCGTTGACCGTGCGCACGTATTTTTGGAATTTGCGGAAAGTGGAACTGTTCGCTCCCGACCTAGAATGTGAAAACTTGACTGCGGATTTCGTGCGCAATTTTAAACATCATTTAGAAAACTTGAAGAACAAAGAGGCGACTGTTGTCAAGGCGCTTTCGGTGTTGCGCGTCTTTTGCAATAAGATGAAAGCCGATGGAATTATTGAATGTGACCCGTTCGAAAAAGTGAAAATTCGTCGGGCCTATTCACACCGCGGATTCCTCACGATGCGCGAACTCAAACGCTTGTATATGAACTTTATGGATATGCGCTGCGTTCTTACGCGAGCGGAAGAAGAAACCATGCGGGTATTCCTATTCAGTTGCTTTACGGGACTTCGATATGGGGACTTGCGCACGCTTGATTCGTCTGAAATTTTTGATTGGAAAATACGGAAACAAATGCACAAAACTGGCGAGGCAGTTTATATCCCGATTCCTTTGCAGGCACGGCTGTTGTTGCCGAATCCGTTAACGTCGGGGCGAGTGTTCCATGTTGTCGATAATGCTTCTTTTAATCGCACGCTTCGCCGTGGGGCTCAAAAACTTGGGCTATGCAAGTATGTGCATTGCCATTTGGCGCGGCATACGTTCGCAACGACATGCATTACCATTGGAATCCCGCTCCCCGCGACGAGCAAATTGCTGGGCCACCGCAATCTCGACACAACGCTTATTTATGCCAAGTATGTCGATACGTTTTTGGACAAAGAAATGAAAAAGTTTAATAGGTTAAGATAACGATTTGTCACCCTGACTATTCGGCTTTGTGCTGTGCGATGATTTCTTCGGCCTTGTGGTTGATGATGTTGTCGTACAGCTTGGACTGTAATAGACGTTGATTTTCTGTAGAAGCCTTTATCAGTTTTATGCAGAAAACGATAAAGATAATCCATGATGCACAACATAAAAATAAATAGAAAGTTTCGTTGTTCTTGATATAATTTAAAATGTTGCAAATGAGCATTAGGATAGAGATTGTCAATAATCCTACGAGTGTTTTGCTCGGAATCGGTTTTGAATCTATCCCCAAAAATGTTAAGGTTTCTTTTTGACTTTTGATCAAGTCTTTAAATACAAAATAATTTACAATGGGAATGTAACAACAGAAAACGGCTCCAGCGGGCGAAAAGAATGTCTCCGTGAATTTGCTCTGTATTTTTTGTGCATGGTAAAACCAGATCCAGTTCTTTCCGATAAACATACAAAGCGGTACTGCCGTGAAGAGAAGGAATGCTAATAAAATAAGTAGGGCGAGGAAAAACTCATTGGACAAGGGAACGTTGAGTTTTACGCCTTTTATCCCTGCGTCGATTATGCTAAATGTCCTTACTTCGATGAGGAACAAGATGATGTTTAAGAAAATCATGAACTTTGTCCATGATATGGCGCTTTGTCCTTGGTAAATGTTCTTTGTCAGGGCCTGCTCTAGTTCAATGTCAACGATTTTTTCGGGCGAATCCTTGTACGTGTCGCAATAAAGTTCAGGTTGTGCGGTTGCTGAGTTCGCAGCCGTAGAATCGGTTAAGCTTTCGTTCGGTGCATCGCACCACAGGCATTTGGACATGTCGTCTTCGTATTCTCGTCCACATTTCTTGCAAATCATAATGCTACTCTCATAGAAAAAATTGTTTATGCGTAAAAATAAAAAAAATGCGTACGCGACTCTTGAAAAAAACGGCTCGCATTATTGCAAGTCGTTTTAAAATCGTGGCAGTTCCTTTTACGTTTCAAGGATGTTCTTTTCGTATTCTAGTAACTAATAACTAGTAACTATTAACTGCGGCGCAGCCGCTACTCCTTTATCGTCGGTGCCTGCCTTGCGACTGGGGCAAGTTCGCCGTGCTTTCTGAACAGGTGCTTCACCAGCGTCCCGAATCCACGCATTACGCGGTAACGTTCACGCGGGTTCTTGATAGCCATGATGCCCTGACGCAGAATGTAGCTTGGACGAAGGTAGAATTCACGGCGGGCCTTGTCGCAGAAATCGACGAGTGCCTGGCTGGTGAGTTCGCCGCGCTGGATCGTGGTGCGGTGGAAACCGTCCTTGTCGAGCCACTGGCTGTAATCCTTCGACTTCAAGGCACCGCTTTCCAAAGCTTCCTTGTAGGCTTCGGTGCCGGGGTACGCCATGATGGGGTAGAACTGGGCCGTGTTCGGGTTCAGCTTCTTCGCGTAGTCGAGCGTCATGCGGAGCGTTTCCGGTGTGTCGCCCGGGTTACCCACCATGAAGCATCCGTGAACGAGGAGTCCTGCCTTGCGGGCGTTCTTCGTAAATTCAATGGCCTTGTCGGTGTTTTTCACGCCCTTGTGAATTTTTTCCAAGACTTCGGGGCTTGCGCTTTCAAAGCCCACGCACATTTCGCGGCCACCGGCCTTCTTCATGAGCTTGAGCAAGTCGAGCGGCACATCGGCGCGAGCGTTGCAGCTCCAAGTAATCTTGAGACCGCGTTCGAGAATCAAGTTGCAAATCTGGCGCACGTGTTCGTGGCTTGCTGTAAAGGTGTCGTCTTCGAAGAACACTTCGCCTAAATCTTCGAAGTTGTCCTTGATGTACTGCAATTCATCGACAACATCCTTCGGGTCGCGGCGGCGGAACTTGTGGCCGTTGAGCGTCTGCGGAATCACGCAGTAGCTGCAGTGGTTCGGGCAACCGCGGCCACTGAGAATCACGATAAGCGGGTTCAGGTTTGCGCCGTAGAAATACTTCTTGTAGCAGCTGTAGAGGTGCTTGCGATAGACCTTGGAAACCCACGGGATTTCGTTCAGGTTCTCGATCTTCGGGCCTTCGGGCTGGAAATCGACTTTGCCTTCGGCGGTGCGGTAGGCAAGCCCTGCAAACTGACCGACGGGAGCGCCATCGCCACGGAGAGCGCGGACGAGATTCCGGCAGGTGTAGTCGGCTTCGCCAATAACCACGTAGTCAAGGCTCGGTTCCATTTCCATGGATTCGAGCGGTTCGGCCGTGGCGTGCGTACCCATGATGGCGACCTTCACGTTCGGCATTTCTTGCTTGATGGCGTGGACCACCTTGAGGTCGTTCAAAATACTCGGGGTGCTCGTGCTGCAAATGACGAGCTCCGGACCAAACTTCTTGATGCCTTCGAGCGTCTGGGGCAAGTCAAGCTCCATAGCGGGACTGTCAATCAGCTGGATTTCGTTGCCATCGGCTTCGCAAACGCCGGCGGCATAACTCAAAAACATCGGCCAGTAAAGCGTACTGGACTTCGTAACACACGGGGATCTAGATTCCCGACTGAACATCGGGTGAAAAGGAGGATTTAAAAAAGTAACATGCATGACGGACACAAAATACATAATCTTAATTGATTATGCTACATTATATTGCGATGAAAAAGCTTTTTTTAACGTTTTTTTCGTGTCTAGTGACGTGTGGCACTGCTCTAGCGGCGCCCGTTGCTGCTCCTGTCGCTTTGGATACGGTTCGCACGACGTTTGATGACGGTCGCTTGTCGAGAATTTACACCGTTTTAAAGGGAACCGATGTGCGTGAAGGTGTTTCGCTGACGTACCATCCGAATGGCAAGTTGGCGGTCGAAGCCCCTTACAAGAACGGCAAGTTGGACGGCGTATTCCGCTCGTACGATGAAAACGGAAAACTTCGCGAAACGGTTGGCTATAAAGATGGTGAAGAAGAAGGCTTGAGCATCATCTATTACGAAAACGGGAAAAAGAAATCGAGTGAGAAGTATAGCCACGGAACGTTAAACGGCATGTCGGAAGACTGGTACGAAAATGGAAAAATCCGTCGCCAGATTCCATACGAGAACGGACAAATTCACGGTGTCGTGAAAATTTACGATGAGATGGGACTTTTGTCAGAAGACATGAACTTTGAACGTGGCATCCGCAACGGCAAATACCACCGCTACAGTTTCGGCAAGGTCATGCTTGAAGCGGAATTTAGGGACAACCGTTGCATCAAGAATTGTAATTTTTAGTCATTGGTCAATGGTCGTGAATTGTTAGTTTATATGTTCGTTGAATGCATCGAATTTAATGCTAATGACCAATAACTAATTACTAATAACTACGGTTACTTTTTCTTCGGCTTCACGGCGTTCCACACCATGTAACCGATGAAGAGCACGCCGAAGCCGAGCAGCGCGATGGCGAGTTCGGAATTGTATTTTTCGATGATATCCTTCTGGCCGTGGGCAAAGTAGCCGAGCAATGCTAAGACGCAGTTCCAGATGGCGGCGCCGAGGAACGTGTAAAGCGTGAACGGGGCGAGCTTCATTTTGGCAAGGCCCGCCGGAATCGAAATCAGTTGGCGGATGACGGTGATGAGGCGGCCGACAAATGTCGAGATTGCGCCGTGTTCGCGGAAGTAGTTTTCGGCCTTTTCAACCTTCTGGACATCGAGCAGCAAAAAGTGTCCGAGGCGGCTGTCTGCGAATTTGTATATGATCGGGCGACCGAGAATCTTGGCGAGGAAGTAGTTGACGTAAGCTCCGATGAGCGCGCCGACTGTTGCGAAGAAAACGATGAGTGCGATGTTAAGGCCGGAACCTAGCTGGAGAGCCTTATAAGCGGCAGGCGGCACGACGAGTTCCGACGGGAACGGAATGAAAGAGCTTTCAATCGCCATTAAAAGCGTAATTGTGCCGTAATTCAGGTTGTCATTGTACCAATCAATAATGCGGTTGTAAATGCCTGTCGATTTTGCGGTGTCGGCGACTGCGCCAGCGGCGTTGGCGGCATCGACTGAGAGCGAGTCTGCGGCAAAAGTAAAAGCGGTAAGGAGAAGTGCTAAAGCGATTGTTGTTTTTAGAACTGAATTTTTCATTGGACGCAATTTAGAAAAATATTTGGCGTATCGCCAGAAGATTCCCATAAAAAAAGACCTCGGCACAGTAGCCGAGGTGAAAAAACATGTTTGGATTATGCCATTTGCAAAAAATGTTAGAATACAAAGTAGATGCCGACGCCGAGGAGGGCCGCTGCGGTCCCTAACAGAATTCCGCCTGCGATGGCCTTGTTGTCACCTTGCTTGACTAGCTTGTGGTTCTTGTCAACTTTGTTCTTGTAGTTCTCGCCTTTGACGGCTCCGGGAATCCGGAGCTCTTTCTTGATGTCGTCGGCGTCGTTGTAGTCCAAGTGCGCAAGGTACATGAACAGACCGCCGATAAGCGCCGTGCCGATGGATCCGCCGATAAACGCTTCGCCGAGGGTTTGCATTTTTTTGTCGTGGAGCCACTTGTTCTGCTGTTCGATTTCGTCGAAGTCGGTGAGCTTTTGCAGGTCAATGCTCAAGTCGATTTGCGAGACTGGAGCCACGAAGAAGCTGACGAGTGTGTCGCGGTAGCCTGCCTTGCGGATGATGAGGCTGTCCATTCCCATTTCGTAAACCGGTATTTTTTCAGGGGTTTGTGCAATCGCCTTGGAACGCTTGGTGATTGGGGCGTGCGCCTTGTAAACGTTAGCTCCTTCGGGGAACGTCTGGATGCGGATTTCTGGTGTAACGCGTTTGAGCTTGAGCGATATGAAGGTCGTGTCGCCAATGAGCGGGACAACGCTTGAGCTTGCGCCCCAAAGGTGCCTATCGACGTTCCAATAGGCGTGAATTGTGAATTTAGAAGTGTCGGTAGTGATGAATGTGCAGGGGGATTTGCAAATGGCGTCTTTGTTGGTGCGCGAAATGGTCGCTCCGTCGGGATCCGTTTCGACGTGGATGTAGGCACGGTCTTTTTTGGACTTTACAATGTCTTTACCTTGTGCATCTAACAATTGATTTTTTAGTTTGTTGTTAGTGATGGCGTCTCCCAGGGCGGATTCCCTGGAAACGTTGAAAGACGAACGGTGGAGCAACGGGAGCGAATCTTCATATAGCACATGCGTCAGGTTGATGCTTAGACTGTCTGTTCTGGTATTTTGGGCGATTTCGCCGAAGTAGATGGAATTGAATCCATGAGAAGCCAATGCGCTCTGAATGCAGATGTTATCGTTGCAGTTGGGAATGTCGGTTTTGCGGATGATTTGCGGCTTTTCTCCAGATTCCATTAAAAGGCGTGCAGTGAGCGCCGTTATCTGGTCTGCAATGTTCTGCTCGATTCCCTCTGCGTTGTAGGCGATAAGGACTGTCTTGATTTCGGGCTTTGGTTTATCTGCGTTCGGCGTGCTAGAATCTGTCGAAGAACTTGGTTGCGACGAGGAACTTTCGACGATTGAACTGGAACTGGCCGCTTTTTTTATCGCGGATTCTTTTGATGCGGAACTTGTTGCCGTAGCACTTGAGCTTGCCTGCGTTTTTGCGGTAGCTTCTTTAACTGCGGAACTTGTGGCAACCGTGCTTGAACTCGTTGCTGTCGTGACGGGTTCTTTGGCTGCAGGTGCCTTTTTGGTCGAGGTTCCTTGGGTGTTATCGGCGTTCAGCAGGTCGTTCCCTTGTTCATCTACAATTTTTTTGAATTGTCCCTTGGCAATCTTTACAATTGTGAACTTGTTTTGAATGTAGCCGCCGAGACTTACGGTGTCGTTTTCGATGCCGATAAGCTTTGCGCGTTGTTGCGTTCCCGAAAGGAGCTCAACGTCAACGAGTTTTCCTTCGGGTTCTGCGAAGGCGGCGACTAGGGCGATTGCTAGAATTGAGAAAATCTTTTTCATATTCTACCTAAAATGAAAGGGCGAATCCTGCGGCAAGGAACAGTAAGCCTGTCCCGAAAAAAACTTTGGAAACGTTTTTTGATGTTTTGGCTCTCTTTCTGTAATCCTTGAATTCTTGCATGTGGGCGTCATATTTTTCATTCATAAAGCGCGTGTTCTCCATAGCTTTTTTATGGTCGTTCGCTTTGCTGATGTCGTATAACGTGACAATTGCAGATATTCCGCTGATGACAAACGGGGCGATGGAAAACCATTGAAGCGTTTGCCCGAGGTTGCGCCTGCTGCGATGCTTTAACATGTCTTGATGGCTGTTTATTAGCTCGTCATCATAGGTTTGGCGGAGTGCTACAATGATAAAGGATGTATCGCTGGAGGATAGCGTGATGTTTATCGTCGTGTCTGCGTAATCGGGGTGGAAAAATGAAACGGTAATGCTTTCTGCCCCGTCAGGAACAGGAATAAATGCCGGGGACGTGTAGGCGGGATTTTTTGAAAAATCAGGCGGCGTGTCGCCGGTATAGAGATCGACCGTGGATGGGTTTGTAGAAATTTGCAGATAGCGCGTACTTACTTTTTGTTGCGCAAAAAGGTCGTTACAAAGTACGAACAACATTATAAGAATGAGGGAGGCGCTTCTATAAAGATTCATTTGTTGCCCTCCGTTCCCGGAAACGGTCCCTTGATTGACGTTACCGATTTGCCGGTCAAGATTTTCCAATAGACGTCGGGAGCCTTGTTGCGGGCGTAATCTTCGGCCTTGATGACCAGCTTGCATTCCTTCCTGCATGTGTTTGTAAACGATAAAGTGTTCTCGTCAAAATTTGTCTTGAGCGTGTCGTCGTTCATGAGAACTGTGATTTTCGAGGCGTTGATGCCGGAACCGTTGTCGAGAACAAAGAACTTCAGTGGCGAAGTCGAGGGAATATCCGTTGCGGTCGGAACCATGTTGGGCTTGACTTTGTCGTACAGGAACAACGTATCTGTCAATTTTTTTGTGTTTGGGGCGAGATCTACCGTCATGGAATCGCAGCCGTATTCCGTGCGAAATTTATCGCAGACGACAATCTTGACGTTGGATTGCGGGGGTAGCGTCTCTTGGATGGTTGTATTTGCCTCGACTTTTGCGAACGTTGAAATCGTGTCGCCCGACGATGATATGAATGCTCCGTACAGCTGCGATTTTTCGGGATACTGGCTGAACATGCAGGCCAGCGGAACCTCTACGATAGTTTTGCCTTTGTTTTCGAGTTTTGTCGAGAAGTTGAATACTTCACTATACGCTTGTTCGATATTGCCTCTGTTGTTTTTGGTAAGGGCCCGGACACCCCAGTAAATAGTGGAGTTATCAATGGCGTGGTTGATGGAATCACCGTTTTCGTTGATTTCCTTGTTGAGTTTGCCCATCAGATCTACGCTTTGCGTACATTCCGTTTCGCCAAGCGGAGATTCCCAAATTTTTTCTAGGTAATAGCTTGCGTAGATGACGCAGACGGAGGATTCCCACGGATCAATTCCGGAAATGTTCCAAGATAATTCCAGTCCGTCTGGGTTATCTCCGTTAACTAGGTTGTATCTGTTGGGCGGAGATTGCAGTGAAATGGTTGTTGGCGTGTTGACATAGACCGTGGCCCGTGAAAGCAGGGTGTCGCCCAGATGGTCTATCGTTTCGAATGAAATCTTATGGACGCCAGCTTTGTCGAACTTGTAATACAGGGAAGATGTACTTGCTTCGTTGGTGTCAATCGTCCATTTGTGAGTGTTGTAATAAGCTATGGATTGATCGCTGGGGATGAATTCTCCATTAAGAGAGTAAACGCCGCAAATGCGAATTTTTTCGTTGAGGTTGACGTAAAATTCGTCAGAAGATGCGTAGCGGATGTATGGTTCGCCGATAAAAGTTTCCGGTACTATAAAAATGGATTGGGTGATTTCAGGAACATCCGAAGATTGAATCTCGGAATCGGAACACGAAATAAACAGTTGCGCAATAGCGATGGCCGAAATTATCGAAAGAGGGCGGAAATCGAAATGCATTAGTTTTCCTCCTTCGGTTCGACGTTGTTGACGGTTAGTTTCCAGGTTTTATTTTGTACAATGCCGTTAGTATAGATGACTGTTGTTCTTATCGTTTGTTCTTTGTCGAAAATGCTGGCGTCAATATTGGTTGAATAGACGCTCTTTTCCGGCTTTGTAGCAGAGGCGATTGCTTCGCTTCTGGTGACGTTATAGAAACTGAAAGCCTCAACTTTGAAGTTGAATGGGTTGTGCTCGTCGATGAATAGCAGGATACTTTTGTCGCTATCGATGGTCGTGTCACTGTTGGTTGTAAACCAGAACGTACTTGGAGTGATATAGAACGATTTTGTTTTTTTATTATTGCTTCCATCGGTGGCCGAAATGGTAAGGATTCGGTATGCCCAGCTCTTATCAGTGTCTTTGAGAACGACTGTTAGAATACTGTCTTTGTAGAAACGGTCCGTAATTAAATCGGCTTCCAAGTTTACGACGATGTTTTGCGAGTTGAGTGTGCTGCCTTTATCTGTGATAATAAATTTCAATGTGTCCGAAAAATCAAGTGTGTCAAGATTCAAGACGGATTCAATAGAGGGCGCTATGGAATCGACGAGTTTGATGTTGTCGAGAATCGTGACGAACCCATCGCGAATGGTGATGTCTTTTTTTGTTGTTCCGAAATCGGAATAATCGGAACGCATTGTTAGTTTGTACTTCCCTGCGGGGACAGCGCCTAGCGAGATTTCATTTCTGGACTGTGAAATAGAAAGGCTGTATTTGAATATTCTATCTTCGTTTTTCTCGTCTTGAAGCGATAGCTGCACGGGAATGGATGATTGTTGACTTGTTTTGATGGTTGTCTGGAGTGATCCCTCGCCAGGGAGCCCCTTGGTAAAGAAGAAACTCTCTATTTTTTCGCTAGATGCAAAGTTGTATTCGTTGAATGCTTGTACGGTCCAATTGTATTTTTTTAATGGATTTAATTCGTTGTGGAATATGAAGTGAGGCTCGCTTATGATTGTGTCGATGTTCTTGAATTTGGAATCTGAATTTGCAAATTCTTCTTCGCTCAATGTAAAACGAAAACGATGGGCGAGGTGTATTCCTTCGGTTGCCGCTTCCCAAGAGAAGTAGATACTTTCGTAGGGGTCTATGGCTTGGGTCCCTGCAGCCGGGATGAATAAAGTGTCGTTTAAGACGGGCTTGTCTGCAATCCAAACCTCAAGGGAATCGTAATGCATATCGCCAAAGTAATCTTTAAGAACAAATGTGAATTTGTAGTAACCGGGCTTTTCAATTTGCTTTTTGAAATTGTATTCTGATGAACAGTGTTGGCCGTTCATGAGCCAGTGGTAATCTTGAACGCGGATGATTTTATTCGGTACCACCTTTGTTTGGAAATAGATGGTATCGTTAATGTTGAAAGTGTCTGCCTTGACACTGTTGATTATGGGACTGGCCGATCTTGCTAAGGTCGCGTCAACCTTTATATCTGTGGCATCGGCTTCGTCGAAGATGTGGTCGTCGGAATCAAAGCAGGACTGGAATAGCCAGACTATCGCTACAAGGAAATAAATTCGTGTGAATTTCATTGGACCTCCAGTGTATCGACGACATAGAATTTTTTATACGGAAGTGTGTCTGTATCACCGTAGAGGTCGCGGACGATAATGCGGAACTTGTGCTTGCCCGCCTTGAGGCCAGATTGCTTTACTTCGAGGAGTGTCCCGACATTGTATTGGTTCCCATCGATTTCCAGAATATGGAACAGCGTATCTCCGCTATATAAATCCAGGTCCATGCTGCTCCAAGAAAAGAGGAATGCTGAAAATGGCGAGCCGTAGAGCGTGTCCCCGTTTGCGGGAACTGTTGAATCCGAAAGGACGGGAGGCGTGTTGATTACGACTGTGAACTCGTAAACTTGCTGATTCCCTTCTTTATCGAGAACGACAAGCTTGTTCGGAATGGATTCGTTGAGATTGTTGGGGTAGAATGTATAATCTGCTCCTTGAATGAGCAAACTGTCCTTGCTGTCGCTGACATAAAACCACTTGAACGTCAGGTCGTCTTGAATCTTTTCGGGTACGGTTTTTGCCGTGATTGTGGCGGAATCGGACGGATTTACCTTGAGCAATGTCGAATAGGGGTTTTTCTTTTGCTTGACCATGACGTTGATGGATTCAACGGGCTCTAATGCGTGCGGATAGTCGGGAGCGTCGAGGCAACCGGCTAGGAACAGTGCAAAAAAAGTAGCAAGCACGAAAAACGGGAAAATAGGGCGATAGAATAAATTCATTTGATTTAAATCTAACTATATTCGTGAACATGAGTGCGCAAAATTTTGAATATAAAAACGCAATGAACCGTTTGGAAGAGATTCTTTCGAAAATTGACAATTCCGAAATGGAAATTGATGAACTTGCTCTGGAGGTTCAGGAGGCTACACAGCTTTTGCGTAAGTGCCGCCAGATTTTGGTGGCGACAGAAAAGAACGTTCAGGACGCTCTTGCCGAGTTGGACGCTTGATGAACATCGAAAATTTTGATAGCACGGTTCCTGCTCTCGACGTGAATGGATTGACAGTCCGGTTCCCGATTCGGGGTGGCGTTTTTAGCAAGGTCAAGGATTATTTTACGGCCGTGGATAACGTGTCGTTTACGCTCCCGCAGGGTAAGATTCTTTCAATCGTGGGGGAGTCTGGCTGTGGAAAATCGACGCTGGTGAAGTCGCTGGTCGGGCTTGTTCCCGTTGCAGAAGGTAAAATTAATTTGTTTGGACTCCCGGTGGCGAATGGGCATGCGGGGACGGCAAAGGATGCTGTGCGCGTTTCGGATTTGGTACAGATGATTTTCCAGGATCCGTTTAGCAGCTTGAACCCGCGCCAGACGGTGACCGAAATATTGACGGCTCCCGTGATTGCGCGTGGGCTTTCTTTTGACGAATCCTGCAAGCGGGCGAGGGAACTTCTGGACCGAGTTTCGCTGCCGGCAGGGGCGATGGACAAGTTTCCGCATGAATTTTCGGGCGGTCAGCGTCAGCGCCTTTGCATTGCGCGTAGTTTGATGGTGCGCCCGAAAGTGCTGCTCTGTGACGAAGTGACGAGCGCTCTGGATGTGTCCGTGCAAGCTCAGATTTTGCACTTGCTCGACGATTTGCGCAATGAACTTGGGCTCTCTATTCTCTTTATCAGCCATGATATGCAGGTGGTGCGAGCCTTGAGCGATGAAGTCTTGGTGATGTATTTTGGCCATGCTGTCGAACACGGCCCTGCGGACGAAGTCCTCACGAACCCGCAGAACGACTACACGAAAAAATTGCTGGCGAGTGTCCCCACGATACATCGGGAATAGGCGGCTGCTTCCGTCATCCTGAGTGGCGAATAGACGCGAAGACTCCCCAAAAGGCGAAAGTCGCGCCCAAGCAAACTTGGGCATGACCGAGCCAAAGGGGAGGGGCGTAGCCCCATCCAGTTACGGAACTCGTCAAGACTTAACTGGATGCTTCGGCTTCGCCTCTGCATGACGGCTTCCATCGCATTGTCACCCTGGC
>JAGCPZ010000011.1 GCA_017965445.1 Fibrobacter sp.
CACCAGACCGTCATCAAGGTCACGAGCGACATCGAGAACATGAGCTTCAACACCGCGATTAGCCAGCTGATGATCTTCAACAACGAAATGATGAAGATGGACAAGCGCTACCGCGAACCGTGCGAAACCTTCGTGAAGTTGCTGCACCCGTTTGCCCCGCACATCGCCGAAGAAATGTGGAGCATCCTCGGTCACAACGAATCGCTCACGAACGTCGCTTGGCCGGAAGCCGACCACTCCAAGGCTGTGGAAAACACCGTGGAAGTCGTGTTCCAGGTGAACGGCAAGGTCCGCGCCAAGGCCTCTGTCGCGAAGGATATGGACAAGGCTGCCCTCGAAAAGCTCGCCATGGACAACGAAAGAGTGAAAGAGTTCATGGCTGGCAAGACCGTCGTGAAGTCCATCGTCGTGCCCGGCAAGCTCGTGAACATCGTGGTGAAATAATCGCAAGGTCGGTGAGCGCGCCGAACCGCCCTTGCATCGGCAGGCGTCATCCTAAGGCGCAAAACGCCGAAGGATCCAGTCCCGCCTTTAGTGTCATGCCCGCCTCCGTGCGGGCATCTCCTTTTTTAACCAATCCCGGTCGGGTCTTCCGCTACCCCTTCTAACGGGCGCTCAGTCGCCGCGCCCGTAACGCCCGGGCTTTTCCCCGCCCCAAAAGTAAACCATTGCCCTTGCATACAAAAAAATGTATATTGGTTTTACCATGCCAATGCCTGTTGATATAGAAACATTGCTAAAAAAGCAGAGAATTGAAAGCGAGAGAATCGAGTTCAAGAAAGGTTGGAATCCAGATTCTATTTATCACTCAATTTGTGCGTTTGCCAATGATTTCGATAATCTTGGTGGGGGGTATATTCTTGTAGGCGTTGAACAGGATGAAAGAGGTGTCGCGAAACGCCCTGTTCTTGGTATTGAAATAGAAAAAATCGATGGTATCCTGAAGGACATGGTTGGATACAATAATAAGTTTGATCCGTACTACCAGCCGCGTACATCAGTGGAAATCGTTGATGGAAAAAACGTACTTGTCATTTGGGTCCCTAGCGGTGTAAATCGTCCTTATGCGATTCCGACTGATGTTACCGCAAAAAGTAAATGCGAAAAGGCGTATTACATTCGTTCTGGAACGAGCTCCGTTGTTGCGAAAGGTGAATTCCTTGACCAGTTGCGGGATTTGGCCAATCGTGTTCCTTTTGATGAACGGGCAAATCCAAAAATTAGCTTGTCTGATATTTCGATGGTGCTTCTTCGTGACTATCTCGCTAAGGTAAACAGTAAATTAGAAAAGGCTCTCTTTACTCAGCCGTTGGAACAGACTCTTGAACAGATGGATTTAATGACTGGACCATCTGAAAATAGGGTTCTCAAGAATGTGGCCGCAATGATGTTCTGCGAACATCCGGAAAAGTTCTTCAAGTATGCGCAGACGGATATTGTTGTTTTCCCAGAAGGTCGTATCAATGGACCGGACAACTTTAGCGAGACGACTATTTATGGAAGTGTCCCGCAGCAGATAAATGGAGCGCTGACCTATTTGAAAAATACGCTCATTCGTGAACATGTCATAAAGCAGGAAAATGTTCCTGAAAGCCTTCGCTTTTTCAATTATCCGATACGTGCGTTGGAAGAGGCTATTGTTAATGCACTGTATCATCGCGACTATCAGCAGTATGAGCCGGTTGAAATATCTGTTGAACCGGAGGAAATCAGCATATTGAATTGCCCCGGACCTGATCGCAGTATTCCTGGGTCTGCAATAGAAAAGGGGGATTATCTTAAAAGTAGGCGCTATCGCAATCGCCGTCTTGGTGATTTCTTGAAGGAACTAGAGCTCACGGAAGGCCGTTCGACAGGTATTCCCACTATTCAGGAAAAACTTGCAGAAAATGGGTCTCCGCGAGCAACATTTGAAACCACGGATGACAGGTTGGCTTTCTTAATCCATATCCCTGTACACCCTGGATGTGACAATAGTTTGACAGGATTTTCCTCTTTGAAAGAGCCAAGTTCGGAGAAAAATGGCCCAGGTTCGGAGAAAAGTTCGGAGAAAACGGGCTTTAGTTCGGAGAAAAGTTCGGAGAAAACCGATAATATAAATTTGGCTATTTTGGGGCTTATTTCGGATAATAATAGAGCTTCTGCGAGCGATATGGCCATTCAGCTAGGCGTTTCTTCCCGTGCTGTTGAAAAACGCATTCGTATTTTGCGTGAAAATGGTGTTATTCGTCGTGTCGGCCCGGATAGGGGTGGGTATTGGGAAATCGTTCTCAAAAAATAGGTCGGCCTTGTCGCTGGAATACAGCTGCTTCAGTTCACCAATTTCCTTTTTTCGATCAAGAATCGCCATAAAGACCTCGTATAATTCGCTATGAAACAACTTTTTTGCTTTTCGTAGCGGTTTATCTTGATGTTTGGAAAATCACCCTCCACAAAACATAAGCGAAACCACAATCCCCACGAAAATCAGAAACGGCAGCACTTTCAACAGCAAGGTGATGGCGCTGGCATTCCTTGCGCCTTCTTCCTATTTCTTGAACAAATCGCTGTGCGAACCTGTTCGCGTCAGCGTCAATATGAGCGCATCGCCCGAAATCCTGTAAATCAACAGCCAGTCCGGTTGAATATGGCATTCGCGGAACGTAACCCATTCGCCTACTAGGGCGTGGTCGTGATGCTTTTCTTCCAGTTTTTTCCCTGCGGCCAACTTGTCAACAACATCTTGCAAAAGGGCCATGTTCAGCCCCTTCTTCTTGGCTTGCTTAAGGTCTTTTCGAAATTTTGATGTGGTTTTGATTTCCATTAATCGTCCAGGATGTCCTTGATCATTGCTTTCGCATTTTTGTAAGACTTTGCCTTGCGTTTGCCAGACGCAATTTCATTAGCTTCTGTCATAGCGGCAAGTGTCTCGGCATTTGGCGTGTCGAGAGCAATTTCAAACGGAATCCTGCGGAGTCTGACGGACTGCTTCAAGAATACGGTTATTGCCGTGCTCATGTTCATTCCGAGCTCGTTGAACAGGTTTTCGGCCTGAGTCTTGAGTTTTGAGTCGATTCTTGCACTAATTGTATTCATTGTAGTTTCCATGATGTACTCCTTTTTACTAGAATATATATAAATTTTAGTAAAATAGCAATACACCGTAATAAAAATAACCTCTTTTACCCTCCACAGAACATCAAAGACGCCGCAATCCCCACGAAAATCAGGAACTGTACGATCCCCACGTATCAGGCTTAAAGTGTATGGATTATTCTTTTTTCTTGTCCATGTGTGCGAAAATACCGGCGAGGATTGTTCCGCTGATGGAATGGTAGGCACAGCTGATGGCACACGGCACGACGCTGAGGGCTGCTTCTGGGTGAAGAGCCACGTTCTCTGGATTTGCAAAGAACGCTGCCGCGAGGACGGTTGCCATGCCCGCGTTCTGCACGCCGACTTCGATAGAAATGGTGCGCTTCTTGGCGGTGCTGAACTTGAACAAACGACCGACGCTATAGCCGAGCACATAACCGAGTCCGTTGTGGCAGAACACGACGGCGAGCATGAGCGCCAAAAGTCCAAAGCCATTTGCCAAAAGGTGCGGACGCACGGTGACGATGACGCCACCCACGATTAGCGCAAGGCCAATCACGCTCACGGCGGGCATGTTCGATTGGAATTCCTTGAAGCCTGCACGTTTACCCCAAAGGTAGTTGCAGGTGAATCCGATGAGAATCGGGAAAATCGTCACGTAGAGGATGTTGAGGAACATGCCAACAGCGTTCACTTCGATGCTCGTGTCCGCAAGCCAAAGTACCAAAAGCGGAGTCATCAGCGGGGCGAGAAGCGTGCTTGCCATGGTCATGCTCACGGAGTAGGTCACGTCGCCTTTTGCCAAGAAACTCATGACGTTGCTTGAAACGCCACCCGGGCAGCAACCGACGAGAATAATGCCGATGGCCAAATACGGGTCAAGCCCGAAGACCTTCGTGAGTGTAAACGCGACAAGCGGCATGATGGTATATTGCGCGACCGCACCGAGGAAGATGTCGCCGGGACGTTTCATCAAGTTGCGGACGTCGTCCATGGTAATGGTGAGGCCCATGCTGAGCATGATGATGCCGAGAATTATCGAACTCGTGTTGCCATGAACCCAGCCAAAGAGTGTGGGGATAAAAAACGCGATGATTGCGCATGCGATGACGAAAAGCGATGTGTATGTCGATAAAAAGCGGCTAACTGCCCTGATTATATTGAGCATGGTTTAATCCTTCTTTTGAAGTGCCATAAATATAGGCATATATGCGGGATGTGGCTAGGCGTTGCGAGGCCGGCTCCAATAAAAATACGGCACCGTTTTGCGGCGCCGTGCAGAATTGTAAAGTCGTAGCTTATGCGGCTATTTTAATCGCGGATTAGACTTTGTCCAAAGCCTGCGTGAGGTCGGCGATGATATCTTCGACGTTCTCGATACCCACGCTGAAGCGAATCAGGTCCGGAGCAACACCTGCTTCGATGAGCTGTTCGTCGCTGAGCTGACGGTGCGTGTGGCTTGCCGGGTGCAGCACGCAGCTGCGGGCGTCGGCCACGTGGGTCACGATGCAGATCATCTTGAGGCTGTCCATGAACTGGATGGACTTTTCACGACCGCCCTTGATACCGAACGTGAGAACGCCGCACGGGAGGCCACCCTTGAACTGCTTCTGTGCAAGTTCATAGTACTTGTCGCCTTCGAGGCCAGCGTAGTTGACCCAAGCTACCTTCGGATGGTTCTTGAGGAACTTGGCGCAAGCGAGAGCGTTTTCGCAGTGGCGCGGCATGCGGAGGTGCAATGTTTCGAGACCCACGTTCAGGAGGAACGCATTCTGCGGAGACTGGATGGAACCAAAGTCGCGCATGAGCTGGGCAGTCGCCTTCGTGATGTAGGCACCCTTACCGAAAGCCTTCGTGTAGGCGAGACCGTGGTAGCTCGGATCCGGTTCGGTGAGGCCCTTGAAACGGTCGTGGTTTGCTTCCCAGTCGAAGTTGCCGCTATCCACAATGCAGCCGCCGACTGCCATGGCGTGGCCGTCCATGTACTTGGTGGTGGAGTGGGTCACGATGTCAACGCCGAATTCAATCGGGCGGCAGAGAATCGGGGTCGGGAACGTGTTATCCACAATCATCGGAACGCCGTGCTTGTGGGCGATGTCAGCGAAGCGCTTGAGGTCAAGCACCTTGCCGGCCGGGTTTGCAACCGTTTCGCCGAAGAAGCATTTGGTGTTCGGGCGGAAGGCCTTCTCGATTTCTTCGTCGCTGGCATCCTGATCGACAAACGTGCATTCGATGCCGAGTTTCTTCATCGTGACGGAGAAGAGATTGCTCGTGCCGCCGTAAATAGCGGAAGTGCTGATGAAGTGGTCGCCAGATTCGCAGATGTTAAAAACGGCGTAGAAGTTCGCAGCCTGACCGGAGCTCGTAAGCATTGCAGCGACACCACCTTCGAGAGCAGCAATCTTGTTCGCGACAGCGTCGTTGGTCGGGTTCTGCAGACGGGTGTAGAAGTAGCCCGAAGCCTTCAAGTCGAACAGGTCCGCCATGTCATTGGTGGTTTCGTACTTGAAAGTGGTGCTCTGGTAGATGGGGAGAACGCGCGGTTCGCCGTTTTTCGGCTGCCAACCGCCCTGAATGCAAAGAGTTTCGATTTTGGACATTTTTAGAATCCTTTATAAAATTTTTATGTTGTGTAATATAGTTAGATTCTATAGCTCGGTCTAGTAAAAAGGTTTTCGAAAATGGCGGAAAAACAGAAAGTATTGGTAAAATTAGGCAAAAGTTATAGATAGTAATAGAAAAATACTATGACTGTAAAATGTGTTTTGGCCAGCTTCTTTTGTTTTTAATACTGTTTATTATATGGAAAGATGTCGTGTTTCGCATTTTTTTTTGTAAATTAAGAACAAAGAAAGGAAGAAAAATGCGCTTTTCGAGAAATATTTTTTGCTCAAGTGTTTTGGCACTTTGTCTTGTCGCATGTAGTGACGAATCCGCTGCGATAAATGATGCTTTTGTTGCGATTTCCTCTAGCGGTGAATCGTTTAACGAATCGTCTAGCGAAATGTCTGGGAACAGTGTGGGTTCTTCTAGTGATGCGTTGCCGTCTGAAAAATTGATTTCTTCAAGTAGTGAGGTTGAGGCTACGTCTAGTACTGCGGTTTCATCTTCTTCGGTATCTCGTTTTGAAGGAATTGTTTTTCGAAATGGTGACAAGAAAACAGCTGTCCAAAAGTCTGACATAGATTCTGTTAAAACTCAGGCCGCGGGGCGTTTTTGGCTTGTGATGAGGGATCCCCTAAACCAAAAAGAAACAGAATCCCTTGAAAATATTGGAATTTACAGACAACGTTGCTATGAAGGCTATCGGTATTATCTGTATGACTATAATGGTCCCTCCCGAGATGATTTGGGGTACATGTGTCTTTGCCTTATGAAGGCGGAAAAAGATGTCCAGAAGAGTGCTATCGATTCACGGATTAACGAATTCTACAACTCATTTGATGCGGATGAAACGGTGGCGGAAGGCATTGTCTGGGAATCCCGAGATCAGAAAACGGTGGTCAAAAGATTTGGCGATGATTCCCTTATGACGCAATCCGCAGGGCGTTTTTGGCTTATTACGGATTATTCGTTGAACAAAGAAGCAAGAGCATCTCTTGAAACTTTCGGAGTAGAAACACTAAGCTGTTCCGCTCTCCATACCGAAAATTTGGACATGGGCATTTGCTTTATGAAAGGGGCTCGCGATATTCAAAAGGCTACCATGGATTCCTTGATTGTTGGTTTTTATAACACGTTCAATGTCGATGATACGACAAAGCTGGAATTTGATTACACGGGGGCGCATTGGGTTGTTGAAGATGTGTCTCTTGAAATTGTTGTCGGCTGCTGGGAAGATGTCTCAATGGATGCTTGCAAAGAAATTGTGAAAACTTGCAAAGGCGAGGATGCCGCATTGGATCGATCTGTCATTCTTAGCACAGCTACGAGAGAAACGATTGATTGTCTTTTATCGAATAAAGATGTAAATCGTGTGGAACCTGTGCGATATGGGGAACCAACCGTTATAGATTGACGGCTTTAGAAAAAAACTATCTTTGCGGTTGATGAAACCGGCTCCGATTAAAGCTTTCGAATCTTCTGCAAAAGGCTCTCGCGGTCTTGCTTTTTGGCACCTCCTTGCCATTGCCACAGTCGCTTTTTGGGGCACGAGTTTCGTGAGCACGAAAGTGCTTTTGAACCATGACTTTTCGGCGGTGCAGATTTTCACGTTGCGGTTTGTGGTCACTTATCTGTTGCTCCTTGCTGCCTCCCATAAAAAGTTCCGTTGCGAAAACTGGAAACACGAATTGATTTTGCTTGTGTGCGGGCTTACGGGTTGTACGCTTTACTTTTGGGCGGAAAATACGGCGCTTTCGCTTTCGCCGTCGAGTAATGTGTCGCTGATTGTTTGTACGAATCCGCTGTTGATTATGATTTTTGGCGGGCTCATTTACAAGAGCGAACGCCTGGGCAAGCGGCAGATTCTCGGGTGCGTGATTACATTTATCGGGATGGTGCTTGTGGTGCTGAATGGAAAGTTTATTCTAAAACTTTCTCCTGTGGGCGACTTGCTTGCGTTCGGTTCGGCGTGCATGTGGACGGTTTATTCCTTGATTGTGCGTCCGCTTAATGAAAAATATTCTACGTTGTTTATAACGCGAAAGATGTTTTTCTATGGCGCACTCTCGTCGATAATCATTATGCTTTGCGAAACGGACAAGTCTATCCCGTGGCAAAATTTCGCGGAACCAGTCGTTTCGCTCAACTTCCTTTGCCTTACGGTGTTCTCGTCTCTGTTTGGCTACTTGATTTGGAATAAAGTTTTAAAGCAAATTGGGACGGTCCTTGCAAGCAACTACATTTATGCGATTCCGCTCGTGACAATTATTACGGCGGTGATTGCGCTTGACGAAAAAATAACAGCCGTCGCATTGATTGGCGCGGCGGCTATCGTTGCGGGCATGGCGCTCGCGGAATGGAAACCGCGTAAGTAAGATTTCATGAAAGGGAGATGCCCGTTCGGTGACGGGCATGACATGGGGTGACAATGCCCCGAATTGTTTACTATATTTTTCGTAGGTAATGCCTTATGCGGTAAAACGCTGTATTGCGTTCGCCAAGAATGCGATATAAGAGAATCCCGTGAAAGCCGGGAACGGTCTCGCCGCTGTAAGGGAGGACGAAACCAGCATAAACCAATGCTCGTCGCAGGTCGGATTCCGTTCTGCAAAGGCGGGTGTGAAGGGGCTGGGAGTAGAGTGATCCCCGAGTCAGAAGAACTGTAAGGCACAGCGGGCGCATTGCGCCACGGGTTGTTAAACGGTGCGAAAGACATCGCTTTGCATAGCCATGCGTTTGCATGGATTTTTGGCTGCATTCAGTCATTGCAGCCGTTATGGCGTTCGCGTTTGCGCGGGCGTACTACTGGCGAGCGTTTTTACTTTTTCTGAAGAATTTGTTCAAGACTTAGGCGAGTCGTCGATTTACGAATCTACGAGCGTAGAAAAACCGTTGCAGGCCTCTTCGAGCTATGCGGAAGTTTTGCCCGAAGCGTGGGAAGGTCGTTCTCTTTCGGCGGCGGAGGTTCTGGCCTCATTGCCGGGAGTACAATACACGCGCCAGGGCGGTGTGGGGAGTTTTCAGACGGTGAGCATTCGCGGTGTTTCGGCAAAGAACATCGTCGTTTGCATGGACGGAATCCCGCTGAACGATGCCTCGGGCGGTGCGGTCGATTTCGGCTCGATTGACTTGAACCAGGTTGAAAAGATTGAAGTCTATAAGGACCGTGTGCCTGCGAAGTTTGGCGGTCGCGGAATCGGTGGGGCAATCAACTTTGTTACGAAGGGTTCGAAACCAGCCGAGGCGGTGCTCAAGCCCGAAGAGAAAAAATCGGGGCGCGTACTTTTGAGGTATGGAAGCCACAACACGTGGGAAGCCTCGGCGCAGATGCTTTCGCGTTTGACGGATAGCGTTTCGGTGAGTGCGTCTTTGTCTGCACGCCATAGCGACAACGATTACGAATTCGAGAGTCAAAACGGAACGCCGTATAATCCCGACGACGATTTTACAGATAAACGTAAAAATGCAGAATTTACGGAATATTCCGGGCTTGCCAAAGCTCGTGTTCTGCATGCGAATGGCGTGTTCTCGACGTTGAACATGAATTTTAGTCGTTCCGAAGGGGGAAACCCAGGCCGCGATGATGCGCAGACGGAGGTGGCTGGCTACAAAGGCGAATTTGTACAAACGACTTATCGTGCAGAACTACCGCAGTTGCTAGGCTGGCTTTGGTTGGAATTTTCGCTGACGGGCAAGTTCGAAAAGGCAACTTCGCATTCATATTATCCGCTCGACCATATTGGATATGCATCTTCGACTATGCAAGTTTACGGCACGGCTGGTTACAGCATTGCGCCAGAAGTTGTTGCAAATTATTCGGGCGACCAACTTGAAGCGAACATACGCTTGTCGTATGATGCGGCTTATTATTCAAAGCGGGGTACGTCGTCGGGTAAATGGAATCTTACCCGGTATTCGACAACTGTTTCTGGCGATGTATCGTACGAAATCTATAAAAACTTGTCTGTAGGCGGCGAATCGTCGGCATCTTTTACCATAGACGATATTCATGGTGGAAAGTTTGTGCAGCCGGCTTCGTTGCTGGATTTGAAAACGGAAGAAACAAACAATTTTTCATGGACGGGACGAGGATTTGTGCGTTATGATGCTCCGAATTCACGCTATGGCGGAAATTTGAGCTTTGGACGTTTTGTTCGTGCCCCGCAACTGATGGAACTTTATGGCGTTTATCCAGGAATGCTCTCGAATCCAGATTTGAAAGATGAAACGGCTTTGCGTCTTGAGGTGGGCGGCTACTACATGATTCCAAAAAGCAGTACCGCAATTCGTGCAACATATTTTGAGACATTTTTGGATAATGGCATTTATTGGATGATTAGCGGAGGCTTTGTGAAACCGCTGAATGTCGGAGAATCGCATGTACGTGGACTCGAAGCAGAACTAGAAAGCAAACCCGTAAATTGGTTCTCCGTGATTTTGCGAGCAACATTCCAAGATCCCGAAGACCGTAGCAAAGAAAAGCATTATAACGGCAAGCAACTTCCGAATGAACCTACACGTTCGTATTACGCCGAAGCCCGTTTTGATCTGCCGTACCATTTTGATTTTACGTGGACTTCGGAATACCGTACCGATATTTATGATGACCGGGCGAATCGCATCAAGCAGCCTGCTGTAGATTTGCACCATTTTTCGCTCGGTTATGCCCCCTTTGAAAAAACACGACTCGTTTTTGCGTTACGGAACTTGACGGATGAAACTTATAGAAATCCATATATTCCATTCCCAACTCCGGGTCGAGAATACAAATTAACATTAACACAGGGGTTTTAAACCCCGCGCAGAATGGGACTTGCAAAACTTGTAATTCACATCGTCTGCGAAAAACATAAAAAGGAACCACTATGAAAAAACTTCTCTCTCTTCTTGTGGCATCGTCCTTTGCATTTTATATGCAAGCGTGCTCGGATAGCGCCACATCCGCCGATGACGACGAAATTGATCTCGTCAGCTCGTCAAGCGATGACGATGCAGGCTCCTCGAATAAGGCAAAATCTTCTTCTAGCAAGAAGGTGAGCTCTTCTTCCGTCAAGGCGAAGTCCTCCTCCAGCAAGAAGGTGAGCTCTTCTTCCGTTAAGGCAAAGTCCTCTTCCAGCGTAGCAAAGTCTTCTTCTAGCAAGGCTAAATCTTCCTCCAGCGTGGCGAAGTCTTCTTCTAGTGTCGCAAAATCCTCTTCTAGCGTTGCTAAGTCTTCTTCCAGCGTCGCAAAATCCTCTTCTAGCGTCGTGAAGTCATCTTCTAGCGAAGAAATGGTGACAACGTATGTCTTCGGCTCCGATTATGCAACAGGCGAACTCCGCTGGGTTGTAGATGGCAAGATTTCTGCGAAATCGATTCAGTTGAATCAGGATTCCAAAGTCATTAGTGCCGGTGAAAATCTTTTTGTTCTTGAAAGATACGGTGCAGACAACATCGTGCTGATTGACCAAAAGAATCAAAAGATTAAATGGCAGAAGTCTTTTGAAACGAACGACAACCCGAGCGATGTCGTGAAGGCGAGTGATACCGAAGTTTGGGTTGGCTTGGAAGGCCCGAACAAGATTGTGAAGGTTGCTGTTGCGGATGGCAAGGTGACCAAGACCATTAAGACGGATGACTTCGCAAAGGCTGAAGGACAATTTGCGAACGTTGTTGATCTTGAAGTGAGCGGCGATACGTTGTTTGCTCTGTTCCGCCGTGCTGTGGCTGGCTGGCCGGCAGGTTATCCGGATCCGGGTCTCCTCGCTATGTACAAACTCAATGACGGTTCTTTGCTCGATACGATTAGGCTTGCAAAGGTGGACCCGTCGGCAATGGCTTTTGCTAATGGCAAGCTCTATGTGGCTTCTGCTGGCCAGTACGAAGCTTCGGGTGCGACTCTTGCCGACGATGCTCGCGGTATCGAAGTTGTCGATTTTGCCAAAAAATCTTCTACGACGGTTGTAGATGGCACGAAACTCGGTGGCGGAATCTCCTCGTTTGCTGTTGATGCCAAGAACGGCATTGCTTATGCCGCTATTTACAAGAACTATGGCGATGTGCCGCTCGTTCAAGTGGATCTTTCTGCGAAGACGGTGAAGTCCATTTCTGGCGTGAGCGATGTTGAAGGTAGCCTTGCCTTTGATGCCGCAACTAGCACTCTTTACATTGGTGACCGTACCTATAGTAGCGAAGCGGTTTATGTATATAAGGCTGGTAAGGTGAGCAAGCTTGAAGCTGCTGATGGTGTCCTCCCACCGTACAGCATTACTATCATGAAATAATGCGTTTCGTCATTCGCAATGCTTTAATTCGAGGCGGCTATTCCTAGCCGCCTTATTTTGTATAGCATCATGCGCGGACTCACAGAGAGGTCGCGACCTGCGGCACTCATGTTGCCGTCGTGGCGGCGTAGCGCTTCGCTCAAAATTTCTCGCTCGTAGCTGTCCATCAGCGCTGTAAGCGGGCTGTTGCCTTCGGGGAGTATGGAGGTGCCCGACGTGACATCGGTTTGCAGCGTGGGCGGCAAATCATAGGCGTTGATGCAGACGTCGGTTGTTGCAAGGCAGGCGTGCTCAATGCAGTTTTCAAGTTCCCGCACGTTACCTGGCCAATGGTAGCTCATGAGCATGTCGATAGCGGGAGAGCTTAATCGCAAAATTTTTTTGCCGTACTTGAAGTTCATCTTTTCGATGAAATGGTCTGCCAAAAGTAAAATGTCCGTTTTGCGTTGCGTCAGTTCCGGAAGCGAAATTTGGAAAATATTCAGACGGTAATATAGGTCTTCGCGGAATTTCCCGTTCTGCATCATGGCTTCGAGATTCTTGCCGGTGCTGGCGATGAGGCGCACGTTAGAGGGCTGGACGATGTTGCTGCCGAGGCGTTTGAAACTTTGTTCTTGAATGAACTGTAAGAGTTTGACTTGCGCCGGGAGAGGCAAGTCTGCGATTTCGTCCAAGAAAAGGGTGCCGCCGTTGGCTTGTTCCGCTTTGCCGATGTGCCTATTTGTGGCTCCCGTGAATGCGCCGCGCTCAAAACCGAAAAGCTCGCTTTCGAATGAATTCGCTCCTTCGGTGAGGGCGTCGCAATTCAATGCGATAAACGGGCCGCCCTTGCGTTCCGAAAGTTCGTGGATGCTGCGGGCGACGTATTCCTTGCCGGTGCCCGCCTTGCCGCGGATAAGAACTGTTGCTGCGGTGGGGGCGATTTGGCGTACAAGCTTGCTCACTTCACGCATTTCGCTTGTGTTGCCGATGAGTTCGCCGGGAATGCCTTCGATGATGTTGCGGATTTTTTGGCATTCGATTTGATGCGCGGCTTCGACCGTTTCGAAATTCTTTTTTAAAATCCCCTGAATGCTCTCTAGAAGTTCGCTACGCTTGCGAACCTTTTGGATTTTCTCGACGATGGCCGCGAAAGTCGTATTTTCAAGGGCTTCTATATCCATTTTGACTTGAGACGCTCTGTTGCTGCGTCGAGTCGTTTTTGGCGGCCCGACGCAGCTCTAGGAGAGATGAACGGCTTTAATATAGTAAATAATTTCGGTTTTGTTTTACAAAAATGTAATAATTTGAATCTTTTTTACAAAAATGTAATAAAATATAACGAAAATGCATGATTTTTTCCGGTGCAAAGCGCGTTTAAGGTTGCTAATTTTGCGTACCTAAGTAAAATGGTTGATAACAAGACCGTTTTGTCATCCTGAACGCAGTGATATACGATACTTGGGATTTCAGTCCCTTAGTAGAGTTTGGTTCGAAGGAGCAGGATCCAAGGATGTTTAAAACAGCACTGGATGCTTCGCTGCACTCAGCATGACGTTGAGTAATAACTTTTGAAAAGACTGGTTAGCCATGAACAATAGCCGTAACAAAGCCATCTACGACATCGCAACTTCTCCTGTAAGTGCCGCGATGCCAGCCACTCCCGTGAACGTCGATTTCTATGGTGAAGATGTTTTCAACGCCGATGCCATGCGCACCTACCTTCCGAAAGACATTTGCGAGAAGCTTCTCGCGACGATTGACGAAGGCATCGCGCTTGACCCGAGCATTGCAGGCGATGTCGCTCACGCCATGAAACGTTGGGCGATGGACCGCGGTGCCACGCATTTTACGCACTGGTTCCAGCCGCTTACTGGCTCTACCGCCGAGAAGCACGACAGCTTCCTCGAACCGAGCGGTAGCAAGGCCATCATGGTGCTGAGTGGCAAGAATTTGATTGTGGGCGAACCGGATGCATCGAGCTTCCCGAGTGGCGGACTCCGTTCCACCTTCGAAGCCCGCGGCTACACGGCCTGGGACCCGACTAGCCCGGCCTTCATCAAGCGCCACGGCAACGGTGCTACGCTTTGCATCCCGACGGCGTTCTGTAGCTACACCGGTGAAGCTCTCGACAAGAAAACTCCGCTCCTCCGCAGTTTGCAGGCTCTTTCGAAATCGACACGCCGCCTCATGACTTGCTTCAAGGCGGGCCCGAAGAAGACGACAGTTACGCTTGGTGCCGAACAGGAGTACTTCCTCATCGATAAAAGATTTTATCTGCAACGCCCCGATTTGTACCAGTCCGGCCGTACGATTTTTGGTGCGACACCTGCGAAGCACCAGCAGATGAACGACCACTACTTCGGTAGTATCCCGAGCCGTATTCTCAACTTCATGAACGACGTGGAGAAAGAACTCTGGAGATTCGGCATTCCTGCGAAGACTCGCCACAACGAAGTCGCCCCCGCACAGTTCGAGCTTGCCCCGATTTTCGAGGAAGTGAACCTCGCTTGCGACCACAACATGCTTATCATGGAGACGCTTCGCAACGTGGCTGACCGTTACGGGTTAGTTTGTCTCTTGCACGAAAAGCCCTTCGCTGGCGTGAACGGCTCGGGCAAGCACAACAACTGGAGCCTCTCTTACGGCAAGGGCAACCTCTTGAACCCGGGCAAGGACCCGCACCAGAACGCGGTGTTCCTCACGGCAATTTGCGCCATCATGTATGCGGTTGATACGCATGCCGATTTGCTCCGTATGACTTGTGCCGGTGCAGGTAACGACCACCGTCTCGGCGCTCACGAAGCACCTCCGGCGATTATCTCCATTTACTTGGGCGACCAGCTTACCGACGTGATTGAACAGCTCGAACAGGGCGTGCCCAGATCCAGCAAGCAAGCCGGTGCCATGAAGCTCGGTTCCGACATGCTGCCGCCACTCCCGCGCGATGCTACGGACCGCAACAGAACTTCGCCGTTTGCGTTTACCGGTAACAAGTTCGAATTCCGTGCACCGGGTTCCAGCCAAAGCTGCTCTGAACCGAACGTCGTTTTGAATACGATTGTCGCCGAAGCATTCGACATGATTGCCGAACAGCTCGAAAAGCTGGACGACAAGAATTTCCATACGGGACTCCAGAAGATTCTGCAGAAGATTGTGAAAGAACACAAGCGTATTCTTTACAATGGCAACGGCTACACCGAAGAATGGATAAAGGAAGCCGCAAAGCGTGGCCTCCCGAATATCAGCACGTCCATGGAAGCGCTCAAGGCTTTGATAAAGGAAGAAAACATCGTCCTCTTCGAAAAGTACGGAGTGATGAACCGCGCCGAAATGCGTTCCCGTTACGAAATCAATGTGGAAGATTACCACAAGCGAATCCATATCGAAGGTGAAGTCGCTCGCGATCTCGCGAAGAACGTTATTCTCCCGAAGGTGGTGGAGGCGTACTCCTGTGCGCTCAAGACCAACGAGATGGCTCTCAACCAGGGATTCCCGGGCTTGGACGGCTATGCGAAATCTTTGGGCGAAGGCTGCAATAAGCTGGGTAATGCCATAACTGAAATGGAACAGGCGCTTGAAGGCGAACACGAGGGCATTCTCGCTGCAATCGACAACCTCCGTGCAGTTGTAGATGGTCTCGAAAAAATCGTCCCCGACGAAAAGTGGCCTCTGCCGAAGTATAGAGAGATGCTTTTCATCTATTAATGAAAAGCGTCAGCTGCGCGTCAAAGGTGTGCCGCTTATATGCGCACACCTTTTTTCTTATGCAAATAGTCTTACCACGCGCTTGATGCCCGCGATAAAACGGTCGATGTCGCGTTCGAGCGTGTAAACGCCAAAGCTCAGGCGGAGCGTGGCATCGACGCCAAAGCGGTCCATGACGGGTTGCGCACAATGGTGTCCGCTGCGGACTGCAACGTTTTCTTCGTCGAGAATCATGGCTGCATCACCGACGGCGATGCCATCCAACGTAATGCTGATGAGCGCTCCGCGTTCTTTCGGGTTGCCGAGGACTTTCACTTGCGGGATTTCGGCGAGTTGCTTCAAGGCGTACTGCGTGATTTGTTCTTCGTGCTTGCGAATGTTGTCGAGGCCGACGTTGTTCAGCCATTCGATGGCTTTCCCAAGCCCGATGACTTCGGCAATGGCGGGCGTGCCTGCTTCAAAGCGTGCAGGGACGTCGGCGTAAGTCGTCTTTTCGAACGTGACGTTCTTGATCATTTCGCCACCGCCGTGCCAGGGTGGCATGCTGTCGAGCACTTCGTACTTGCCGTAAAGCACGCCGATGCCTGTCGGGCCGTACATCTTGTGTCCGCTGAACGCGAGAAAATCGCAGTCGAGCTTTTGCACGTCAATCTTGATGTGGCTTGAGCTCTGGGCGGCGTCAATCAAAATTTTTGCTTGCGGGGCGAGTTTGCGAACAGTGGCGATGATTTCTGCAATGGGGTTCACCGTCCCTACGGAATTGCTCACATGCGTCACGGCGACCATCTTGGTGCGCGGCGTGAGGAGTCCGGGGAGGGCCACTAAGTCCAAATCGCCGCTGTCCAAAACGGGGATGACCTTGATTTTGGCACCCTTCATTTCGGCAACGAGTTGCCAGCTCACGATGTTGGCATGGTGTTCCAAACCGCTGATTAAAACTTCGTCGCCTTCGTTAAAGAACTTGCGTCCATAGCTCCATGCAACGAGATTGATGCTCTCGGTGGTGCCACGGGTGAACACGATTTCGTCTTCGGTTTTAGCGTTGATGAACTGCGCAATGCTCTTGCGCGTTTTTTCGAACGCTTCTGTGGTGCGTGCGCTCAGACGGTACACCCCGCGTTTTACGGAGCTGTAGTGCTCACGGTAAAAGTCGTCCATCACGTCGATGACGCAGGCGGGCTTTTGGGTCGTGGCGGTGCTATCCAAAAAGGCGAGGGGCTTTTGCTCCTTGTCGCCAGCGACCAGCATCGGAAATTCATTGCGTGTGAGTTCTGCATTAAACATGGTGCCAAAGATAGAAAACCTACCTAACTGGTGGCTAGCAATAGTAAAATATTATTAGTGTGCAACATTTTTTTTGCTAATTCATTAAGGATTGGTTATAATACGTAATATATTAAAACTATTCATAGAGTAATCCCGACTCAGGATTTGTCATCCTGACCCTGAAGGGGGAAGGATCCAGTAAAGTTTTAGAAGAGGAAAAAATGAAAAAGTTTTTAGTGGCAAGTTTGATTTGTTCCGCAATTTTGGCGCAGGGCGGTTTTGCCCAGGAAGCGCTCCGCAAGGCTGTTGATTCCAACAACTGGAAAAAAGTGAAAAAGATGGTCAAGGCGGGCGAAATCGAAGAAATTTATTGCGGCAAGATGTCGGCGAAAAACGCAACGGATATTTACGGCAAGCATTTCAAACAGATGCCTGATGAAGCCTTTGTTGCGTGTCCGTCGCAGTTTGCGTATGGATTTGGAACAAAAGTTTGCGGTATGGCAAATGCCGCGAACGCTTGTACGGGTGTTATCAATTATCTGCTCGCCGATGGCGCGAAGGGGAGCGGCAAGGCCCTCAAGACGCTTGACGATGTGGCGAAATCGGCAACTAAGACGAAAGCCTTTGCAAAGCCTTCTCTTGTGAGTGTCGATACGACGGTTTGGAAACCTTGTCCTAAAAAGGGTGCCGCACGAACCAAGTGCATAGCCCAGTGCAAGGTGGATGCAAATTCCTTGATGGCGATAGACCATGATGTCAACTGCAAGAAAAACCCTGAGCAGATGGTCGATAAGACGATTAAGGTCTATAAGCCGTCGCCAGTTTTCGGGGCTCTCCGCACGGGACTTTCGGAAGGCTTCTGGAAGGCTCCGATGTCTGTAGCCGGGACGTATGCGGCGCTTGCAGGCAAGTATGCGAAGGTGCTTTCGATTCCCGATACCGCTGTGACGGGCGTGAATTATGTAAAGACATGGGCGGCAAAGCACAAGGCCGAAAAATCTTCGCTTCCGGGCGGTCAGCTGTTCCGCTTCTGTACGGCATGGAAGGGCAAGGTCGATCCGATTCTCTCTGCCGAAGGGTTCAGTACGCGCTGCCCGGTATTCAAGAACTTTGTTGACAAACGTGACAAACAAGTTTACAAGGTCAAGGAAATTGGTGGCGTAGATTGGTTCGTCGAAAACTTGAACTTCAACGATCCGGATGGTTCGATGTGTTACGACCGCGACGATGCCAACTGCAAGGCGTTTGGCCGTCTCTACACGCAAGAGGCTGCAAAGACGGCTTGCCCGGACGGCTACCATCTTGCGACCGATGCGGACTGGAAAAAGCTTGAGGAGTATGCCGGTGGCGCCCGTGAAGCGGCGCTCAAACTCAAGAGCAATGGCAGCGACGACTACGCGTTTACGGCCATGTTCGGCGGCTATGCGAACAAGAGTGGCGTTTGCACGACGATGGGCGATGGCGCCTATTTCTGGACTGCAGATGTCGATACGGATTCTCGCGGCAAAGCACGTACGATGTTCGCTTCCGATAAGGATGTTGGCTCTATCACTGTAGATCCGAGTTTCTATCTTGCGGTCCGTTGTGTAGCCGGAGCTAATTAGTAATGGAAAATCTCAAATCGGGTGCGTTTGCGCCCACCTGCTCGCGTGAAACTTGGGTCAAGCGCCAAGCGCTGATGACCAAGGTCCGTGATTTCTTTGTTCGTCGTAATGCGCTCGAAGTCGAGACGCCTGTGCTTTCGGCTTACGGCGGAACGGACCCGCAGCTCGACTATTTCGAGATTGAGGACCCCAAGCGGTTCATGATGACGAGCCCGGAATTCCACATGAAGCGTTTGCTTGCCGCGAACTTCGGGGACATATTTCAGATTACAAAGTCGTTCCGCAAGGATGAGTTCGGTGGCCACCACAATAACGAATTTTCGATGGTGGAATGGTATCGCGTGGGTATGCCTCAGGACAAACTCATGGACGAAGTCGAAAACCTCGTGAGTGAAATCATTGGGACTAAATTAAACGCACGCCGCACCCGCTGGATTGACGCGTTCAGGAACTACGCCGGTGTTAATCCGTTTTGCGAAAAACTCACGGACTTTGCGGACGCTTGCGCTGCGCACGGCGTTCCTGTGCCTGTTGGCAGCGAAACTCTCACCCGCGAAGAATGGTGGGACTACATGATGGTTTTCCTCGTCGAACCCGCATTGGCAAGCAACGGCCCCGAGTTCATCTTGGACTATCCGCCATCGCAGGCTGCTTTGGCGCAAACTTATACGGATTCTGACGGCTATACGTGGGCACGCCGCTTCGAGCTGTTCGTGAACCAGGTGGAACTGTGCAACGGTTATACGGAACTCACGGATGCGGTGGAACAACGCCGCCGCTTCAATGCGGACTTGGACATTCGCCGTGCGATGAACAAGCCTCTGCCTCCGCTGGACGAACGCTTTCTCGCAGCTCTTGAATCGGGAATGCCTGCTTGCTCAGGCGTGGCACTTGGACTGGACCGCCTGTTCATGCTCGCTCTCGGTAAAGAAGAAATCAAGGACGTAATACTGTTCCCCAGCCCGATAGCGTGAATAGTGGTTGGTGGTTAGTGATTAGTGGTTAGGTGAATAATCTGGCTTCGCCGCTATTAGTTACTAGATACTAGTTAATAGTTACTAGTGGATGTAACAAGAACATCTCTAGTAACTAGTAACTTCAAACTTAGAACTGCGACGAAGTCGCCCTAGTAACTCAGGACTCATAACTAGCGAAGCTACCGTCCCAGCAGTCTCTTGAGTTCTTGCCGGACTCTGAGTTCGTTCAGTGCTCCCAAATCGATGTGCTGCACCTTATCGTCTTTATCGACAACGAAACTCACTGGAATCACGCCCGGATTGCCAAGTGCCATGAGCGCATCGTAGTTCCAGTGCATCATTGTCCATGGGATGCCCATGCTCTTCTTAAACTTGCGGGCGACCTTCTTGGATTCGTCCTCGTCAATCATTAAAATCTTGAGGCCCTTGGGGCCAAACTCTTTGTAGAATTGCATGAGCGAGGGAAGTTCCGCCCTGCAGGACGGACACCATGATGCGGTAAGTACAATGAGCGTTGCGGTCCCCTTTTCGCTTGCGTAGTCCGTTTTCCCTCCCATCACGTTGTCGGCCTGGAAGTTCACGACCGTCTTCGGGAAGTTCTGGGCATAGCGGGATTGGGTCTCGTATGCATAAAAAATGAATCCGAGAAAAACAATTACCCCTACCCATGCGAGTATTTTATAAGTGGAAGAACGCATTGCATAAAGAATTTATGAAATTTTCAAGCTTTTTAAATTATATTCTAGTACATGGCATATAACATTCAAGATCTTTTAGCAGAAATGGTTAAACGTGGCGCCTCCGACTTGCATATTACGGCAGGTGCGCCCCCTCTTATTCGTCTTTCCGGTAAGCTGACCCCCATCGGGGAGAACAGGCTCAAGCCCGACGAAACCATGCGTATGACCTACAGCTTGATGAATGAGGTCCAGAAAAAGACTTTCGAGCAGCAGAAGGAATGCGACTTCTCGTTCGGTATTGCGAACTTGGCGCGTTTCCGTGCGAACGCCTACTTGCAGCGTGGCTGCGTGGCGCTTGCGCTCCGTATTATTCCGCTCGACATCAAGACGTTCAAGGACCTTGGTCTCCCGAAGATCATGGCTGAATTTACGACCCGCCCCTCTGGACTTGTCCTTGTGACCGGCGCAACCGGTTCCGGTAAATCGACGACCCTGGCCGCAATGATTGATAAAATCAACAAGGAACGTCACGACCACATCTTGACTGTTGAAGACCCGATCGAATTTTTGCACAAACATCAGGGCTGTATGATCAACCAGCGCGAAGTTGGTAGCGATACGCACAGCTTTGCCCAGGCCCTCAAGATGGCTCTCCGTCAGGACCCGGACGTGGTGCTTATCGGCGAAATGCGTGACCTTGAGACGATTCGTTCTGCACTTACGATTGCGGAAACGGGTCACTTGACATTTGCGACGCTCCATACAAACTCCTGCGTGCAGACGATTAACCGTGTGGTCGATGCGTTCCCGAAGGGCGAACAGCAGACCGTGCGTACGCAGCTTTCGTTCGTGCTCCAGGGCGTCATATGCCAGACCCTCTTGCCAAAGATTGGTGGTGGCCGCGTGATGGCATACGAAGTCATGAACGTGACGCCGGGTATCCGTGCGCTGATTCGTGACGACAAGGTTCATCAGATTGAATCCATGATTGAAATCGGTCAGAAGTTCGGCATGAATACAATGAACATGTGCTTGTGCGAACTTGTCAAGAACCACAAGGTGGACCGCTTCGACGCTCTTGCCCGTTCGTCTAGCCCGGACCAGTTGGAACAGTTGTTTGTAAAGGAAGGGGTGTAATCTATGCCAGAATTTTTGTACAAAGCGCAAAACTCGCAAGGCAATAACTTTGAAGGCACTCTCGAAGCTAAGGATAAAGCCGAAGCCGAAGCTCTGTTGCTCCGTCGTCGTCTTGTCATTACGAGCTTAAAGAAAAAACCGACCGAAATCAAACTTAGAATTGGTTCCGGTATCAAGACCGAAGACATTACCCGCTTTACGCGTATGTTCTCGTCTATGTGCTCGGCAGGTCTTCCGATGTTGCAGTGCTTGAACATTCTCGAAGCACAGTGCGAAAATCCGGAACTGAAAAATGTTGTCCATAAGCTGACACAGTCGATTAACGGCGGTTCTTCGCTTGCCGATGCATTGGCGCAGCACCCGAAGGTGTTTGACTCCTTGTACTGCAACATGGTGGCTGCCGGTGAAGCAGGCGGTATTCTTGAAGGGATTTTGGCTCGTTTGGCTGAAACGCTTGAAAACAACCAGCGCCTCAAACGTAAAGTGAAAAAGGCATTGACCTACCCGGTCATGGTTATCATCGTCGGTATTTTCGTGGTGATTGCCCTTATGACGTTCGTGGTGCCGACGTTCGCTGAACAGTTCGCTGCCCTTGATGCAGAACTCCCTGCACCGACGCAAGTGGTGATGAACATGTCTGACTTTATACGTAATAACGGCGCATTCCTGTTTATTGGCTTGATTGTCATTATATTTGCGTATAAGATGATTATGCGAATACCTGCGGCGCAATTTGCGATGGACAAGTTTACGCTAAAAATTCCGAAGCTAGGCGATTTGCAGATTAAGTCCGCAACGGCGGGTTTTTCGAGAACGCTTGGAACGCTTTTGAATGCGGGTGTGTCCGTGATGGACGCCTTGAAGGTCGTCGCGTCAACAGCCGGTAACAAAGTCGTTGAAAAGGCGATTTACAAGATATCGATTGGTATTGCAGGTGGTAAGTCTATTGCCGAGCCGATGGAAGAAGTAGGTATTTTCCCGCCCATGGTGATTCAGATGACCGGCGTCGGTGAAAAGACCGGTAACTTGGGCGGCATGCTTTTGAAACTCGCCGACTTCTACGACGAAGAAGTCGATGCCGCAGTTGATGCCGTCGTGAGTATGATTGAACCGATTATTATTGTGTTCTTGGGTGGCGCCGTCGGTGGCCTCTTGATTGCAATGTATATGCCGATGTTTAGCATGGGCGACGCAATTAAAGGTTAAAAGGCTTCGCATTACGGCGTTGCAGGGCTCCTCACGTACGGATATGTACGCTACGTCGCCCTGCGCCTTGTCCTACTCGCCTTTAAACCTTTACTTAATCAATCTTGTCATGCCCGTCTTCGAGCGGGCATCTCCTTTTTTATAGAGCGAAATTTGGAAAGGCTAAATAGCTTCGGGGTTCGACGCCTTGTCCTGCTCGTCTTTAAACCTATACTTGACAAGCAAAATCTCGATTTAAATGTTAAAGACGAAGTTCATGCTTCGTCTTCTTTGTTTTTGTCATGCCCGACTTGTTCGGGCATCACCTTCTCGTATAACGATCCCTTCCTACTTCCAACCGTCTACTGTCGACTATTTCTCCATCCAGCCTGTGTATTTCGCGGTTTCGAGAATCTCGTTGGCGTTTTGGACGCGTTCGGCGGTGGGCGTTTGCGTGTCCTTGAGGGCGTAATCGATGCCGAGTTCTTGGTACTTGCTAAGGGCAAAGGCGTGGTAGGGGAGAACTTCGACGCGTTTGACGTTCCCTAGTGTACGGATAAAGTCGCGGGTGCGCATGAGCGCTTCGTCGTTGTCGCTGATGCCAGGGACGAGTACGTGGCGGATCCAGATGGGCATCTCGATGCTGTCGAGGTAACGGAAAAAGTCGATGATGTTCTCGTTGCTGTGGCCGGTGAGTTCCTTGTGTGCGTCACGGTCGATGTGCTTGATATCAACGAGTAAAAGGTCGGTCGCTTTCATCAGGCGCTCGATTTTCGCGAAAGTTTCGCCGGTGCGTCGGAACGTAACTCCGCTTGTATCAACGCAGGTGTGGACTCCAGCCGCTTTTGCTGCTTCGAAAAATTCAATCATGAAGTCGATTTGCGCTAGGGGCTCGCCACCGCTCACGGTGATGCCGCCGTCGCTGCCCCAGTAGGGTTTGTAGCGGATGGCTTTCTTAAGTAAGTCCTCGGCAGAAATTTCAAACGAACCGTTGTCTACTCCGTTCGGGCTTTTATTCCCGAAATCCCATGTTTCCGGGTTGTGGCAGAACTTGCAGCGCATAGGGCAACCCTGCGTAAAAACGACGAATCGGATTCCCGGTCCATCGACCGAGCCGAAGGTTTCGAGCTTGTTGATTCTTCCGAGAGTCATGGTGTAAAAATAAAAAATGAACCGCATTTTTCGGAGGTCCCGCCATTTGGAATCGCCTGTTTTTTATAAAAGGTTCTATATAATACGAGCCACGTAAAAAAACAGTGTTGACGGCGTGAAAAAGGATGGAAATTTGTATGAAATAAGGGAATTTTGGAGCAATCTGTTCTTATATTTAAAAGAGTGATGAGGAGGATATTTTTATGAAGAAATCATTATTTGTTTCGATTGCGACCGTTGTTGCATTTGCAATGCTTACCGCTTGTTCAGATGATTCTGGTGTTGATAATGGCGCAGGCGGTTCTACAAGCCTAAACACGGAATCACAAAAATCCTCTGATTATGAGGTGGGCGTGGGCTCTTGTGGTGGCGGACATTTGGCAAAAAGAGCTGAATGGGGTGATGAATCCGTTGATTTCGTGATGAACGAAGACGGTTCAGCGACCTTTACGATTAATACAACTTCGATTTGTGGAGAATCTGGGCATGTAACAGATGTCAAGCTGGAACGCAAGGAAGATACATTGTTTGTTCATGACTTTTTCGAATATTATCCAGAAGATCCGCAAGTGCCTGAGCATAATTGCCTTTGTTTTGCCGATTATAGGATAAAAGTTCCTGTAGAGTACATTGGCGTGAAATATCTAAATTTCAAGGGTGTTTACGATATTGTTTATAAAGAACAGGAATAAGGAAAATTTTCTATCTTTGGCGCCGTGCCAAGAATCATAAAGCTTACCGATAGAATCCAGTATTTGCAAGTGTCATACGACCCGCTGAGTGCGGATGTCGTTGCTGTTCGTGGCGATAGCGCTTGGTGGATTTTTGACGTGGGCGCCTGTGACGAGGCCGTGAATTTTATAAATGCGTTGCCGCGCAATCCCGAGGGTAGCTCGGCGCGTTTTAAGAAGAACATCGTCATTTCGCATTTCCATCGCGACCATCTGCTGAATCTTGTGCGCTTTGTGCAGGGCGAAGTTTCGCTCGATTTCGATTCGGTTTATCTTGGTTCCTATGCGTCGAAAGTTGTGGGGGAGGTCGCGGATCGCGAAAAGATTGCTGTGACGTCGCCGATTTCGTTCGACGATGGCGTGAAAGTCCAGATTTTGCCGATGCCGAATAGCCATGCCAAAGGCTCGCTTGCGCTCATCGTTGACGATTACGTTTTCTTGGGCGATGCGACTTACCCGATGGTGGGGCATGGCACGCCGGACGTGTATAACGTGCAGATTCTTGAACAGCAAACCAAAATGCTGAAATCGCTCACGTCAACACGCTTTTGCTTGAGCCATAAGCGCGGGCTAGTGCGCGACAGGGATTCTGTCATTCAGTTCTTAGAATCTGTTTATGCTCGCCGCCAAAAGAACGAAAATTACATTGTGGCGTGATTTTTGTGGTCTTACCGACAAAAAAGGTTCCCTTTCGGGAACCTTTTTAAGCTTTGTGGCTTCTCGCGGAGCGGTTACAGCACGCCGTGGGCCTGGCGGGCAATCACGTCGAGCTGCTGTTCGCGTGTGAGCTTGATGAAACGCACGGCGTAGCCGGAAACGCGGATAGTGAAGTTCTGGTATTCTTCCTTGTCCGGGTGTTCCATGGCGTCCTTCAGCTTTTCGACACCGAATACGTTCACGTTCAAGTGGTGGCTGCTCTGGCCGAAGTAGCCGTCGAGCACCTGCACGAGCTTGTTGGAACGTTCTTCGTCGTTGTGGCCGAGCGCATCCGGATTGATGGTCTGCGTATTGCTGATACCGTCCAAAGCGTATTCGTACGGAATCTTTGCAACAGAGTTGAGCGAGGCCAGAAGACCGTGCTTTTCGGCACCGTAGCTCGGGCTTGCGCCCGGAGAGAACGGCTCGCCAGCCTTACGGCCGTCAGGGAGGGCGCCCGTAGCCTTGCCATAGACGACGTTACTTGTAATCGTGAGAATCGAGGTCGTCGGTTCGGAATCGCGGTAAGTCGGTGTCTGCTTGATTTTGGCCATGAACGTCTTGAGGAGCCAAACGGCGATATCGTCGGCGCGGTCGTCGTCGTTTCCATAGCGCGGGAAGTCGCCTTCGATTTGGAAGTCTTGTGCGAGGCCAGTGGCCGGATCGCGGATGACTTTCACCTTGGCGTACTTGATGGCAGAAAGGCTATCGACAACGTGGCTGAAGCCTGCGATACCCGTCGCGAACGTGCGGCGGACATTGGTGTCGATGAGTGCCATTTCGGCGGCTTCGTAGTAGTACTTGTCGTGCATGTAATGAATCAAGTTCAACGTATTCACGTACAAGTGCGTAATCCAGTCCATGTAAAGTTCGAACTTGTGGACAACTTCGTCGTAGTTGAGGTATTCGCTGGTAATCGGCGGATATTCCGGACCGACCTGCTCTCCCTTCACGAGGCATTCGTCCTTACCGCCGTTGATAGCGTAAAGGAGCGTCTTGGCGAGGTTCGCACGCGCGCCGAAGAACTGCATTTCCTTGCCGGTCTGCGTGGCGGAAACGCAGCAGCAAATGCTGTAGTCGTCGCCCCAAATCGGACGCATCGTATCGTCGTTTTCGTACTGGATGGCGCTGGTCTTTACAGAAATTTCGGCGGCGAATTTCTTGAAGTTGTGCGGAAGACGCGGACTGTAGAGAATCGTGAGGTTCGGTTCCGGCGACGGGCCCATGTTCACGAGCGTGTGCAAGAAGCGGTAGTCGGTCTTGGTCACCTGATGGCGGCCGTCTTGGCCGATGCCAGCGACTTCGAGCGTGGCCCACACCGGGTCGCCGCTGAAGAGTTCGTTGTAGCTAGTGATGCGAGCGAACTTGACCATGCGAAGCTTCATGACAAAGTGGTCGATGATTTCTTGGGCGTCGGTTTCGGTGATGACGCCGTTTTGCAAATCGCGGGTTATGTAAATATCGATGAATGTGGAGACGCGGCCCACGCTCATAGCGGCGCCATTCTGGGTCTTGATGGCGGCGAGGTAGCCGAAATACAGCCACTGCACGGCTTCGCGGGCGTTCTTTGCCGGCTTCGAAATGTCGTAACCGTAAATTTTCGCCATCACCTTCATGCCTTCGAGGGCCTTAATCTGTTCGGCAAGTTCTTCGCGTTCGCGAATAACGTGTTCGCGCATGTCGGTGGAGTCGGTCAATGCCTTGTCGGCTTTCTTTTGGGCGATAAGGTAATCGATGCCGTAAAGAGCGACACGGCGGTAGTCGCCGACAATGCGGCCGCGGCCGTATGTATCCGGGAGTCCGGTGATGATGTGTGCCTTGCGGGCCAAACGCATGGCCGGCGTGTAAGCGTCGAAAACACCCTGGTTGTGCGTCTTGTGGAATTCCGTGAAGATGCGGTGGAGTTCTTCGCTCGGAGTGTAGCCGTAGTTCTTGCAAGATTCTTCGGCCATCTTGATGCCGCCAAACGGCATGAACGCGCGCTTGAGCGGTTTGTCGGTCTGGAGGCCTACAATCTTTTCGAGATCCTTGGTCTCATTGGAAATGTAGCCTGCGGGGTGGCTCGTGAGAGTGGAGACAACATCTGTGTCCATGTCGAGGACGCCACCCTTTGCAATTTCCCTCTTCTGGAGATCTTGTAATTGTCCCCAAAGTTTGTTCGTAGCCTCTGTCGGGCCCTGTAAAAACGATTTGTCGCCGTCGTAAGCGGTGTAGTTCTTTTGGATAAAATCACGGACGTTTATTTCTTCTTGCCAGCGTCCGCCTCTAAAGCCTTTCCATGCTTCCTGCATATAACCTCTTTTTTTCCCGAGCTTACTGTTAATACAACTATAAAAGTAACCTAACTTTCCTATTGTAAAAAAAGACCGAACTCGATTTGTCCTTGTTTTTATAACGATTATCTATAGAGCGCAATATACATATTAAATAGGGGGTGGGCAAGGTGCAAAATGTGGCGAAGGGATGGCTTGGAGAGGGGTAACGTTGCTTTTAATTTTCTTACGGGTGACCTTGGTGACAGGATAGGTTTTGAACAAAGTACTGAATGTGTCGAAAATCACGAAAAAAGCGGTTTTGGTGCTAATTTTTAATACGGTTGATACAGATGATATTGAAAATCCTGTCATCTGGCGTGCATGCGGAATGTTCAAAAACTATTTTTTTTAGAAAAGAGGTCATTATGAAAAAGATTATTCTTCCCTTGGTTACTGTGGCGTTCTTGGCTGCATGCTCTGATTCAAATGATGATGCTAATTTTGTCGCACCTTCGGGACAGATTGGCGTTGTTTCTTCTAGCTCCGTCGCTGTTGTTCCTCCGGCTAGTTCTGCAACTGTTGTTGCTCCGACCAGCTCCGACGCCGTTCTCCCGGCAAGTTCCGCTGCTGTCGTTCCGACCAGTTCCGAAGCTGCTGCCCCGACAAGTTCTGCCGCAACTACACAGGATCCGCAGTTCACTTATAGCGTTCCGACTTTGACTGCTATCGATCCGTCTAAGGAATACTCGTTCTACGGTGCTGAACTCACGGGTGTGGAACAGTTCAAGTATGGCCGTTTCGAAGCTCGCATGAAGATGGCTTCCATTTCTGGTTCCGTGAGCTCCATGTTCCTCAATTACGATAATTCCTGGATGAAGGAATATGAACCGTGGAACGAAATCGATATCGAAATTCTCGGCAAGGATCCAAGCAAGTGGCAGTCCAATATCATCACTCGCGAAGGGGAGCCGTCCATCAAGAAGAACACTTCTTCTGAGGTTATCCATCCGTTCGCATTCGATGCCACCAAGGAGTTCCATTTGTACGCAATTATCTGGACTCCGGAATACGTGGCTTGGGAAATCGACAGCGTCGAAGTGCGCCGCGATACGCTTGGCATGAGCCGCGGTACTCACGCTGATGCCGACCAGGTGAAATTCCTCACCGAAAAGGAAAGTCTCCGCTTCAACTTGTGGGCATCCAAAACACCGTCCTGGACGGGTAAATTCACGGGTGTCGGACTTCCGATTGAACAGCAGATTGACTATGTCCGCGTTTACTCTTACGATGAAGCCACAAAGGGCTTCAAGATGCTCTGGCAGGACGATTTCGATGGCAATGATATCGATCCGAATCGCTGGACCGTGGGTGACTGGGAAATGGAAAATGTGATGTACCGTAGCCAAAATATCAAAGTCCAGAATGGCGTTTGCAGAATTATTATGGACTACGAAGCTTCGTAAAAAGTTTGGTGTATAGAAGCAAGCCTCCTGGAAATATCCGGGAGGCTTTTTTTATGTTAGGTATTGTTTACTTTTTCTTGAAAATGAATAATTGTATATTGGTCGATGGTCGCTAGTCTAAGCCAACTACTAAAGAGGAATATCATGAAAAAACTCGCCCTATTGCTCCTTGCCACGATTTCGCTTGCGCTTATCGCTTGCGGTCCTTCCAAAATCAAGATGCAGGAAACGTCGTCAATGTGCGATGTGCTGATTGAAGTGCGTCAGGTGCTGAACGATTCGATTAGCTTGTATGTAGGCAACGTGCTTTATCTTAATTCTAAGCAGATTGTTGCTGATGATATGTACCCGTTGCACGTCAGTACGCGCGATCCGGCAGAGTTTGAAAAACTTACGGCGACAGACGAAATCAATAGCGACGAAGAACTCTTGAACTATCTGCGTCGTAAGGCTCCGGACATGATGAATTTTGGACTTGTCATCGGTGAAACGGCCTATAACGAAGCTGGCTTTGACGAAGCAACCGCTGTTGCGAAACTCACCAAGATTTTCCAGCAAATCCAGGGCGGCTCGCTTACGTTGTTCCACGAGAAAAACGGCGAACTCACCGACATGAAGAAGATTTATTAGCTTTTGAGTTACTAGTTCTTAGTTACTAGAATCGTCATGCTTCGCCCGTAGGGCGAAGAATTCAGTGAAGTTGCAAACGTCATCCTGAGCCCGTAGGGTGAAGGATCCATTAAGTCATCATCGTCATTCCCGCGAAGGCGGGAATCTAGTAACATTTTCTATTACACTGTCACCCCCGACTTGTTCGGGGGTCGCCTTTTTATATTGCGGTGCCGGGGCGTTGCGGGGTGCCCCCGTTAGAAAGGGTAGCGGAAGCCCGTAAGGGCTGAAGCGAGGGGAATACTTGCCCCTTTTCTAAACTCAAAATCCTTCTTACTTCCTACTTTTTTCTATCTTGGCGCTCCTTCGGAGCGCATTTAGCTCGGCTCAGCAATGTCAAAACAACAAGTTGTTTTGCCGCTGCGTTCGCCTTTTGCTAAATTTACGCCCGAAAAATAAAAGGGACACAATATGCCTACTATGACTTCTGCGCAGGTGCGCGAATCTTTCATCAAGTTCTTTGAATCCAAGGGCCACCTCTTTGTGCGTTCTTCGCCGGTGGTTCCGCATGACG
>JAGCPZ010000012.1 GCA_017965445.1 Fibrobacter sp.
CAAGTCCGAAGAAGAAATCGCATTCCTCGCTCCGCACAAGGTATTCGAAGGCAACAAGCCGACGAACTCCATCATGATGGACTACGTGAGCCCGGAACGCCTTGGCGCTCTCATCGCCATGTACGAACACAAGATCTTCACCCAGGGCGTTATCTGGAACATCAACAGCTACGACCAGTGGGGTGTTGAACTCGGCAAGCAGCTCGCCAAGAAGATCCTTCCGGAACTCGCCAAGGCCGATGCCGAACTGAACCACGACAGTTCCACCAACGGGCTCATCCGCTGGTTCAAGGCTCATCAAGCATAAATTGCGTTGCGATTTATGCAGTGATTAGTAGTTAGCGATTAGTGGTTAGGCGCAGGACAAAACTGCGCACTATCGCTGACAAGAGAAAAACCGCGACTCCTAAAAGTCGCGGTTTTTTTGTACAAATTCAACGCTATTTCACTTTGCTAAAGTCAAGCCCGTGGTCAATATCCATAGGTTCATTCGGATTGTCCACCTTGACATCGATAGGCTTAGGCGGCTCAGCCGATTCCGAAGGCGGATCCGGCATTTTTACCATCCGGGACGACACGGCATCGCGACCATCTTTGTTCATTTGCTTGCCATCAGGCGTATTCATCGGAGGAAGTATATTAATGTTGTACGCATCCGTATTCTTGAACATACTGCAGCCGACAAGAAACAAAGCAAAACCCATCACAAAATATTTCATGTTCACAATGATAAAAAAAATTTTTTAAATTTGGGCGAAAAACAAGATGGGAGCAGTGTATGAAAACCAAAATTCTATTTATCATATCCATTTTTAGCCTTTCCATGCTCGGAGGCTGTCTTGATGAGATTACCGAAGCACCAGACTTATCCGAACTCGCCTGCACAACAGAGACTCTAGACGACGATAGCGGCGTCAAGATTATCTGCGGAGGCGATTCCGTTGGCGTCGTCACGAACGGAAAAGACGGAAAAGATGGAAAGGACGGGAAAGCGGGTAAAAACGGCAAGGATGGCAGTTCCTGCACCGTCAAGGAAAACGCCGACAACAACGGCTATGACGTTTTTTGTGACGATGAAAAAATCGGATCCATCAAGAACGGTAAAGATGGGAAAAACGGAACCGATGGTGAAGACGGTGAAAAAGGAGACAAGGGCGACAAAGGTGATAAGGGAGATAAAGGCGACAAGGGTGACGACGGAAAAAGCAATTCCGTCTGCACCGTCGAAGAAAACACCCAAATCAACGGTTACGATGTCATTTGCGATGGCAAGAAGGTCGGTGAACTGAAAAACGGTGAAAAAGGCGACAAAGGAGACAGAGGCAACGACGGAGATAAAGGCGATGCCGGCAAGTCCGCTTATGAAATCGCAAAAGACAACGGTTTCACCGGAACCGAAAAGGAATGGCTCGAATTTTTAAAGGGTGCCGCCGGAGCAAACTGCTCCGTAAATGAACGTACCGACGGAACCGGCTACGACCTGACTTGCAACGGCAATACCGTCACCGTGAAAAACGGAGAAGACGGAAAAGACGGCAAGAGTGCGTTCGAAATTGCAAAAGAAAAAGACCCGAACCTCACTGTTGACGAATGGCTCGCAGCACTCAAGGGCGACAACTGCAAGGGCGAAAAACTTTCTAACGGAAACATCAAGATTACTTGCGGCTCGAACTTCGAAGAAATCCTTGAAAAAGGAAACGACGGCGCCAGCTGCACCGTGAAAGAACGTACCGACGGGACTGGCTACGACTTGAACTGTGGTGGAAAATTGGTCACCGTGAAAAACGGAACGAACGGCAAGAGCGCATTCGAAATTGCAAAAGAGAAAGACCCAGACCTCACCGTTGATGAATGGCTAGCCTCGCTGAAAGGCAAGGGATGCTCCGCAACAAAGGTTACAGACGGTGTCCAAATCACCTGCGGCGATGCAGAATCGGTCACCATCAAGAATGGTGAAAATGGAAAGAGCGCTTTCGAAATCGCAAAGGAGAAAGACCCGAACCTCACCGTTGACGAATGGCTCGCCTCGCTCAAAGGCGAGGGATGCACGGCAGAAGAAGTCGAGGATGGCGTACAAATTACCTGCGGCAATGACGCCCCGGTTATCGTCAAAAACGGAGAAAACGTCATAAGCAAAGTCGAAGTTCTTAGCGACGCCTGTAAAACGCTCCGTTCCACAACAGATAAATTCGTACCCATATTCGAAATTTTTTACTGCCTCCGCTCTAACGAGAAAGTGACATTCATTCTCCGCCATGCAGCACGCACCGATGATACCAGCGAAAGCGGGACACTAAGCGAGACGGGCGAAAAACAATGTAAAGAAGTCGGCAGCAAGTTAAAAGACATGAACCTCGACGACTTTTCCTATATGCACACAAGATTTTACCGCGCCAAACAAACCGCATGGCTCATCGCCGATAATAAGGATCAAGAGGTAGGCAGCCAAGACGCATGGTTCAACAAAGATGATACTGAATTCCAGATAACAAACGACGATTTGCTAGACGGTTGGTATGTCAACAAAAATGACAACAACCTCAAAAAAACTTGCAAAGGCAACGTCAGTTCTGGTTGGGGGGCCTATTCAAGAGCTGCGTACAGAGAATACGACAACAACGATCAAAAAAATGCCTGCGAAGAGTTTCTTCATGATATTGACCAAAAAACACAAGAAGTCATCAAGAAACATTTCACTTATGAAAAAATGAAACCGGGAGTAACCATCGCAATCTCCCACGACCAGTTCTTGGCTCCGTTCGTCATTTCCACCAGCAATCGCATGATAAGTGGTCCTGACAAGCGTGATTTACGTTATCACAAATACGGCACTCAGGAGCATTGGATAAACTATCTCTCCGGCGTCGCCATCATCACGGATCCTGACGATAACACAAAAATCATCCCCGCCACAGCACTAAGCAGCGGATTCTTACAATAAAAAATGTTTCCCATTTACAAAAATGCCCCCGCACGGGGGCTTTTTTGATGTTCCGCTCTTGCAAAATTATGGTATATTTATTTCTACAACGGAGGGAAAGATGAAAAAACCGCTCATTCTAATCACCGCACTTATCACAGCTTCTGCAGCGTTCGCCCAGAACGCAAAATCCGCCGGCGTCACCAAAGAAGACGTGCAGAGTTGGATCAAAAACCAAAAGCAAATCGAGCAGAGCCTTAATGAGGCCGGTATTTCTCGCGATAACATCGCAGACGCTGGCAAGCAAGAGAAAGCAAAAGCAGAGTCCATCCTCCAGAAATATGGCATCACCGCGCCAAACAGCATCGAAAAATATGCAATGATAAACCAGTGTGCCACTCTCGTTCTGGCCGAAAACGGAGCCGGTTCAGGCATAGATCCGAATACAATGGCGATGCTAAAGAAGATGAATGTCGATCCCTTTGCTGAACTAAGAGCAAACACCAATCAGAAAGATTGCAAGGTTGTAAAGACGAACGAAAAAGCTATCGTCAACTTGATGAAAGAAATGGATCAAACAAATGCAGGCCGCGCAAGCAACGCAAGTGCATCCGCACCCCAAACAGCAAATACAGAAGCGCCCTCTACATCAAACGCCACCAAAAGCGGTGGAGCCAAAAACAGAGACGCCGCCTACGCACAAGCAGAACAAATGCGAATCGCAAATCCTGAAATGACCGAAGAAATGGTCGAACAAATGGCACAAAAAATCAGAAACCAGCCCGGATATGCCATGCAGCAAGCCGCATGGGCAATGCAACAGCAGGGTCTCGCAAACGAAACACAAGAAAGCGCACAAAACGCCGAAGCGCAATTCAAGGAACTCAACGAAAAAGCAACCAAAGTCAAAAACGCCATCAACGAATTCACCAATAGCAAAGGCGACTGCGGATTCATTTACAAAAACGCCGACAAAACAGCTAAAGCATACACCAAGAAAGAACCAGCCAACTGGGAAAGTTTGATGATCCATGTTCAAGACAACGTTGCGCTACTCCTTCCTGTCACAACAAAGGGCAAAGTCGAATTCAAGTTCACTTGGGATGAACCCAAAATGAAGAAAATCGCCGTAGGCAACACCGGCTACGCCACATCCGATGTCGAAACAACCGAAATGAGCAAGACCGTTCCTGTCACCATCACAAACATCGAGATGTACGAAGCGTCCGACAAGAACAGTACGGCAATAGAATACGTCATCTCGACAAAAGAAGGAAAGGTAATCCACCTCTGGCAGAAATGGAGCGGGGATAATTGGACAACGAAAGTCAACTTCAACGGATTGAAGGACTCTTCTACTTGGAAGTGGGGCGCAACAGGCGGAAATTAGAGCCTCTTCACACATGCTATTTTTTAGCACCCGAATTTAATCAATTTCAGAAACAGCAACACCGAGCCGTACCTATAAACAGAGCATTTTCCACTATTTATAGGTACGGCACAATCGTAATACAGGCTACCGTACCTATAAATCACACAAATACGTCTTTTTATAGGTACATTTTCCGTATCAGCAAACAAACTAACGTTAAAGTTTCACCATTTTTCTTTAAAACGTACCTATAAAAACAACAATCTCTTATTTTTATAGGTACGTTTATTCTCAACAACATCATTTTTCTCAGCATCAACACACCATTCGTACCTATAAAAAACAACTTCAACAAAATTTATAGGTACACCTCTCCAACAGAACGCCCAAACCAAGCTCCAAACGCATTTAAAACAGTTCAAAGCGTAACAAACTGGCTTCCCGAGATTTTTCAAACGCGATTACCTCGCATATTTTCTGAAAAGCTGATAACTGTTGTTTGCAAAATGAACACGCTATTCCAAAATGCTTGCTTTTACAGCAAGTTCATTGTATATTGCCTTCACCAAGAAGGGGAAATCATTATGCAGAAAAAACAAGAACACACCCACACTCCGTTAGACGCATTGACAAGTTTCGTGCAATCTCAGAGGACAGAACTGCAACAACTGCTATCGCAGTTTCCCAAGTCAAAAGCCATCGTCGGAAACCTGCGAATAGACCGATGCAGGAATTCCTTCCAATACTACATCGTATCAGAACGCGGCGATACGAAGGGCAAATACATTTCCCACAAACAAATCCGAAAAGCAGCGGCAATTGCGCAACGCGATTACAACAAAGCCACGGCGACGATTCTCAAAAAACAAATCAAAGCAATTGACTCGTTCCTCGCAATTTACACCCCAAACGCAATCGACGACGCATACACAAAGCTCCACCCAGGTCGCCGTGCGCTTGTAACTCCCATTCGGGAACCTGACGAAGATTTTATCGCCGCATGGCGGCACCTCCCCTACACCGGCAAACCATTTGAAATCAATGCCCCCGAGTATTACACAGCAAGCGGCGTGCGCGTGCGCTCAAAATCCGAAGTCATCATTGCAGACGCACTAGCACGCGCAAACATCCCCTACCGCTACGAATACCCTACAAGCATCAAAGGCTGGGGAACGCTCTATCCAGACTTCACCTGCCTCGACATTCGCACCCGTGAAGAAATCATCTGGGAGCACTTCGGCCTCATGGGCGACCCTGACTACGCCGAGAACGCCGTTCAGAAAATCACGCACTATGCAGCGAGTGGCTATGTTCTCGGCAAGAACCTCATCGCCACATTCGAAAGCGGCACAACCCCGCTTTCCGTCAAGCAAGCGCAAGGATGCATCGACGCACTTTTCAAATAAATTTAAATTTATCACACGAAAGCCTCAAGCGTTCCCATGTTCCAAGCCACGACTTTCCGGAATTCAATGCAAAATTTTTTCAACACACTTTATCAAGTTTTCGCCACCTCGCCCTGGTGGGTGCAAATCATCCTCGCATTTTCGATAGGCATTTGCGTACTCTCGTTTTTGGCAATTCTAGTTTGCAGCCTTTTTCTAACCCCAATATGCGGGACTCATCGACCAAGCATATTAAGACCTATCACTTTGCGCATTTGGCACGCAGGCATTGTCGCACTCATCGCCATCTTCAAAGTCTTCCATCTTCCCACAGACGGACTTGAGCGTGGCAAAAGAGCCTACGAAGAAGAAATCCGCAAAGCCGAAGGAATCGAATGCAATACAAACAACAAAATCAAGCCCCGAGAACCGCAGCCACAAAGCAACCCCCTCGGCAAGCATTCCTACAAAGACATCGAAGAATAAAAAAACGCCCCGACTTGGGGCGTCACTTTCTAATCATCTTCACATTGCGACACAGCCACTTCGGAACAAGCGGCATCAGCAAGCCTCGTACCTTCAGTTCGTCGCATGCATTCGTCATACACCGCACTTTGGCATGGATCCGACGACGAATGGCCACAGGAGCACAAAACAAGAAAAAAGTTACTTGCGAGAAATCTCCATTCTACCATGAATTTCAAACAAGTTAATTTCACTATTACGGCACTTCAACGCTGTCCAAAATCTTCTGCACGACGGTTTCGGCAGTGACCTCTTCCGCTTCAGCTTCGTAGCTCAAAATCACGCGGTGACGCAGCACTTCCATCGCAACAGCCTTTACGTCTTCCGGCGTCACGTAAGCATGGCCCTGGATAAACGCATGGGCCTTCGAAGCCTGGGCAAGACCGATAGAAGCACGCGGCGAGGCGCCCACTTCCACAAAGCCCACCAAGTCGCTACGCTTGATGCTACCCGGATCGCGGGTCGCAAGCACCAGGTTCACGATGTATTCGCGCACGCGTTCATCCACATAGACCTGCTTCACGAGCTCGCGAGCCTTCAAAATATCTTCCTTCGTCGCGACCGCATTCGGCTGGCGCAGCCCCGCACCCGAGACCGCATCGAGAATCTTCATTTCGTCCGCCTTGTTCGGGTAACTCACCTTCACCTTCAAGAGGAAACGGTCCACCTGGGCTTCCGGCAGCGGATACGTGCCTTCCTGCTCAATCGGGTTCTGCGTCGCAAGCACCAGGAACGGCTCGTCCAGCTTGAACGTCTCATCGCCAATCGTGATGTGGCGTTCCTGCATGGCTTCAAGCAAAGCGCTCTGCACCTTCGACGGAGCTCGGTTAATTTCATCAGCAAGCACAAGGTTCGTAAAAAGCGGGCCCTTGCGCGTCTCGAACTTCGCCTCGCGGGCGTTGTAAATCGTCGTACCGAGCAAGTCCGCCGGCAACAAATCAGGAGTAAACTGGATGCGCTTGAAGTCGAGCGAAACTGCATCGGCAAAAGCCTTCACCGCAGTCGTCTTGGCCAAGCCCGGAAGGCCTTCCAAAAGCACGTGGCCATCTGCCAAAATACCCGTCAGAATGCTTTCAACCATTGCCTTCTGACCAATCACCGTATCTTCAACTTCACGCAGCAAGTTCATGCAAAAAGAACTCTGCTGCTTCACCTTTTCCGAAAGTTCCTGAATATCCATTTAGTTAACCTCTATGATTTTTACGGACATTAAAATACAAAAATTGCCCCGAAAAAAACAAACCGTTCTTTTGTATATTACATTTATTACGAAATATGGCACGTTTTACCGAAGAAGAACTTAAAAAATACGAGAAGGAAATCCGATACAAACCCCTTCCCGTGCTTTACCGAGAGCGCGATGCCGTCAAGAACGACCCCTCGCCCGAACGGCAGAATATCGTCAAGGCCCGCATCGAGGCCCTCGAAGACCGCGAAAGGAGAATCAGAAACGCCAGGGAACGGGAAGAGGAAAAGAGAAGAATCGTCAATCCTTTCGACAAAACCGGGCTAATCGGCTTCCTTTTGCTCATCGCCGCCACATTTGCATACTGCATTATCATGTTTCTCTTCGGATCAGGGCATGGGGGGCGCAGCCTTATAGTCGAAATCGTCCGCAACCCTTCGCTCATTGCGAACCTTAAAATAAGGTGGCTTTTGTCCCTCGCCAAATACCTCCCTGCAATCGGAATTTTCACTTGGTATTCGACCTACATTCCCTTTTTCAGAGTTTACTTTTGGAGGGACGAAAGTTCATCAAGCAGCGACACTCCAAGCTATTGGCTCAGGAACTTCAAGATAGCCCTGAGCATCGCATCGTTCTTTTTCTTCTTTTCTATGGAAATATTTTTCAGCGGCAATTACAACGGATTCTTCTATAACGGCACCGGCCTCCCCGCATACATCATCGCGCTAGGTTACCTAGTCGCATCTACTTTGTACATCATCAACGCGTTTTACCCCATAATCAAGAAACTCCGCCCCAAGTTCGGCATAACCCTGCTCGCCTTCGCCGCAATCCTCGAAGCATGCGTCAAGAACAGCTTCTCGTAAAGGCATAGACGGGGGAAGTCTCCCCCTGGCTTCAGCCCCGTCGGGTCTTCCACCACCCCCTCACCTAAGGGCTCCGCCCTTAATAACCCGAAAAAAAAAATCAATGCGATTGCGTATCAAACATTACGCTAAAATCAAGATAAAAACGCTGGTTCTCGGAACCAAGTTCATTCCCGTAACGGAATTCTAAAGAATAGTCATCATAACTGACATACGCTCCAACACCTAATTCCCCATAAAATTTCATATAATAATCAAGATTTATTGAACAGCATTCGTCCAAAACTCCTGAATAAGAATTGTAAGCAAAAAACTGATTCACTCCCACTTTTAATTTCGACGTAATAGGATACTGTTCAATCGTCATAATTCCAAAAGGCCGCTTCCAATTCGTTTCACTTTTATCAAGTACAATAATATCACCCCATCCTTGAACACCAAAATAATCACTAACAAAGCCCAGCATAAAACGGGGGAAAGAATGTTCTCCCAATCCTAAGCCAAATAAAAAATGGTCATTTCTAAAAAAGAGCACTCCATCTAGTAAAAAATGCGGCTCCTTATATCGGTACGCCTCATCCTTTCCTTTTTCTTCACGGTGAGAATTGTCGTCGCCCCAAAAGCCTCCACCGCCAAAACCCATATAAATAGAATTCGGTTTAGCACTCATAAAACGAGCTGCCGACGGAGCATGCGAAGAACACCCCGCCAGCATCGCCACCACATACAAAGCAATAAAATAAGCCAACCGATTCATCACTTATAAAATAGCTTTCATTTCAAAAATTCCAATGTCGCCCATCGGCAAATTTTAACTATCTATCAGACGTTTCATACAAAAGGGAGATGCCCGAATAAGTCGGGGATGACAAGATGGAAAGAACCTTTTTCCCCACGCCGAGAAAATGGTCATACTTTTTCATTTTAAAAAGGAGATTCCGGCACGGAGGCCGGAATGACATTTGAGGCGTGCATGACAGAATAAAAACGGACCTTTTTCTCGATGCCTAGTGGGACTCAGCCCCCTAACTCCCCCGAAAGCAAAAATGTCTATTCAGATTGCTCTTTTGAAAAAAACATATAATCAAAAGAAAAAGTAAACCGATTCCTTTTTTCTGTGACATCACGACCATAACGAAATTCTAACGATATCATTCTATATGTAAAATAAACGCCCACGCCTATTTCTGTATAAAGAACAGATTTCGCTTCACCAATACAACGTCTTGGGCCAAAAGCACCATAACATTCATCTTCATTCCAATATGATTCTCGACCATTTTTTGAAATATGCTCTGTTATTCCTATTCTGATTTTATCACCAACAACCAACTGTTCTATAGCAGAAATTCCCCCAGTCAATCCCACTCCATCTGTTTTACCAGATCTATCATCAATTCGATCTGATAACGGAAGTAAATTACTCCATGCCATTACCCCAAAATTTCTAGAAACAAAACCTGGTTGCCAAATCGGAGTCAAGCTTTGAAAACCTAATCCTACTGTAAAATGAAATTTATTTATATAATGAATCAATGATAAATCCGCAAACCACTCACTAGATTCCACTTTATCATATTTCTTTGGTAAATAATCTGTTCTTTTTGATTCATTCAGTACCAAATCACCACCATACATAGCAAAATTCACATCGGTCACAGATTCATCTCTATACGAATTCATAAATGCCGCTGCAGAAGGCGGACGAGTTATAACGCTGCATCCCACAAGCATCAGGGGGTACGCCGTCATCACAATCCATAAAATTCTGCGAAATACCATTTTACAAGGCTCCCCGTGGCTACTTGCTGTAATTCCATTCCTTTAAGAAAAAGGCATAGTTCAACTGAAAATAAAAGCGGTTGTTCGGTACCCCGATTTCTCTTCCATAGCGAAATTCCGCCGAAAAACCTTTATACATAACATAAGCACCGGCACCAAATTCTGGATATACCTCAGGATACAAAGTATTGATAGAGCAACACCCCGGATCATCGACAACCATATACGAATTGCGGGATATATGCTCACTTATTCCCACCTTGAAATTTTCAGATACAGGATACTGTTCCACAAGCATCACTCCACCCACATGACGCATTCTCGACGAAGCCCCATTGCGCCGCTCATCGATTGCAATTCCGTACCACCCCTGAACCCCAAAATACTGAGACCGCCCACCCAAAATAGTTCTGTAAGTATAATCTTCTAAATCCAATGATACTACCGCATAAGGAACGGCAAAAGACAGTGCTAAATCCGTATTCCAATACCCTTCTTCATATGATACCGATTCATCGTCCCGCCCAGGAATTTTCCTATTATCCAAATCCCCTGTTCTTACCGCTCCGCCAACAACAAAATTAATTCCATTCCTCGCATTCATGAACTGCGCCGCAGAAGGCGGATGGTTCGAGCACCCCGCAAGCATCGCCGCCACAAGCAGAACAACAAAATAAGCCAATCGATTCATCACTTATAAAATAGCTTTCATTTCAAAAAAATCAATATCGCCCATCGGCAATTTTCAACTATCCATCAGGCGTTTCATACAAGAAGGCGATCCCCGAACAAGTCGGGAATGACAAAACGAAAAAAAAACATTTTCCCACGCAGGGTAAATGGTCATACTTTTTTCATTTTAAAAAGGAGATTCCGGCACGGAGGCCGGAATGACATTTGAGGCGTGCAAGACAAGTGTAAACAAAGCAAACCGATCATATTCCCAACGGCGGAAAAATGACACAATCAAGCCGCTAACAGCGATTTGAGCGCCAAACTAAAGGCAATACCTCCTATGGAAGAATATTTGGCAAGTTCTGCTTGACAAATCTGAAAAAAAATTATTTCGACGCAGGAGATATCATTCGCAACAAATTTTGGTCCCTGGAAGATTTTCCGCCAAATGTAAACGCATAGTTTGCCATAAAGTAGAATCGATTTCTCGGCTCATCGATTTCACGACCATAACGAAATTCAAATGAAAAATTACTATAGGCCAAATAGGCTCCCGCACCAAATTCATTATAAAAGCCCGCTGCCACACAACAAATGCCACCCCAATTTTCATCCACGTCATACGCATTACGCGAAACGTGCTCACTAAGTCCAACTCTAAAATTATCTGTCACAGGATATTCCTCTATCAGCATCAAACCTCCATAAAAAGGCGTAACATGGTCAACGGCATTAATTGCACCACCAAGCCAGCCCTGTAAAGCAAAATACTGGGAACGAACCCCTGTAACATAATTTAGCGAAAGAGCATTCACCGAATACATTCCGATTACAACAGAATTAAACCGATGAAAATAATTCAAATCAAAATCGCCTGCATTTTCCTTATCAGTAAAATCACTTTCATACCTATAAGTCCCATGATGAACATCCCCTGTCCATATTGCTCCTCCTAAAGCAATACTATTTCCATTCTTTTTCACATTCATAAACTGCGCTGCCGACGGAGCGTGAGAAGTGCACCCCGCCAGCATCGCCGCCACAAGCAAAACAACAAAATAAGCCAACCGATTCATCATATACAAAATAGCTTTAATTTCAAAAATTCCAATGTCGCCCATCGGCAAATTTCAACTATCCATCAGGCGTTTCATACAAGAGGGAGATGCCCCATCAAGTGGGGCATGACAAGACGGAAAGAACCTTTTCCCCCACGCCGGGAAAATGGTCATACTTTTTCATTTTAAAAAGGAGATTCCGGCACGGTGGCCGGAATGACATTTGAGGTGTGCATGACAAAATAAGCGACGTCGTTTTTCACTCTCGATGATAATCGTCTTTTTTTCAAGAGGAACAAATCGCCATTTATTTTTTCTTTCCCGCTTTCACAGCGGGCAGTTCCGGGAGCATCGCGTTGAGCAAGCGTGCGAGCAAACCTTTATCGGCAATTTGCTCTGCGGCGACTCGCAGCATGGGCTTTGCGCCATCGTAAGGCAATTGCTTTTTCGCATTCGGGAGCATAGCCTTTGCAGCAGACACAGGCTTCACCAGCAAACGGTCATCGTAAATTCCACCGAAAACTTTTCCGTCGGCATAAAGGATATACTCGCCCATCATCTTGCGGGTAGTCACGCGGAACCCACCGTCAAGCAGTTCACCCTTAAACTGCGACAAAACATAATCACGAAATTTTTCAGAACTCGGCATAAATAATTACGACGGATTTTCTTCAAGCTCAAGGATTTTTTCACGCATTGCATTCGAGAATTTTTCAAGTTCTGCGAGATAAACATCATAAATTCGAGCAAGGACTGCATTAAAAGCTTCTTCGTCATATACATGAGCAGCAGAATTTCTATCGCGAAGCATATTCAGCCAAGTCGATTCGTCATCCAAAAAATTGTATTTAAAACCGGCCTTAAGAATTTCACGCGGTGAACCATTTTCAGCTTCGACAATCGCATGAGCCCGCATCACTTCTTGCAATGTTTTCCATAACAATTCAAAAGTCAAACTAAATTGACCAATAACCCCCGTTCTATAAATTTCATCAGAGAGCGCAAGTTCCCTTTTGGAATTCTTCAGAACTCGAAAGCTATTTAAGAAATTATCAAACTTTTGCATAAAGAAGCTGGCCCTCCCTATCTATAGAAGTCCTTAACTTATCCGATACAATTTCATCCAGATTCACAACATCAAAAGACAAAAGAGTATCAGCCTGTTCTTCAAGCAATTCCTCAAAGCGCAAGACATTCTCACCCGAAACAGCAAGGTCAATATCGCTCCGTTCGCGATTAGTCCCACGTGCACGAGATCCAAACAGAATAACCTTATCAAGAACGCAATCCTTTGCGAACTTTCTAATCTGGTTCTGAATTTCAAGCGATAGATTCATCGTGACCTCATGGACTTTTTTCAATATACATTATTTTTTCGGACAATCAACCAGCATTTATACGGCAGAGACCAATATCATAAGACATTTTATCCCTCAAAAGCCCCATGCAAAATGGTAATTCGGGATTTCCGAATTACCATCCTTGAAAATCGACCATTATTGTATATCGATGTAAAGTACTTTTTTGACCACTAACACGATCAACACGCTTATAACTTAAATCCCTACCATATCGGAATTCCAATCCAACCCTAGTCTTTTCCCCTGGAACAAAAGACACATAGCCACCGCCACCGATTTCATCATAAAATACAGGAGCAGAACGGCCATATCCAATTACCACCGCACCACGTACTACCATAGACGCTTCACGACCATTTCTTGATAAATGTTGTGTCAAGCCAATGCGTAAATTATCTCCAATTGGCAGTTGTTCAATCACAGAAACTCCACCACCCCATTGAAAATAAGCATATTCAATTTTTTCAAATTGCCATAGGCATAAATTGCTCCAGCCCATAATACCAAAGTAATCCGATACTAATCCCGCTTGCACAAAAGGCGATGCAAAGTCAAATCCAAATCCATACTTAAAATATCCCTTACTTTTTTGAAATGAAACTTGAGCCCCCACAGGCCATTCAATGCTCCTATAAGCCCAATCCTCATGCCATTCATTGGAATGCTCCACTTCTTTCACGCCTTCGGCTATACACACATCACCAGAACGATAATTAACCCGGTCTCCCAAAGTTACAAAGCCGACAGCATTTGATACAAGTTTATCTTCATTCTTTTCCATAAAAGACGCAGCTGAAGGAGGATGAATAATCGTAACACTACACCCCGACAAAACGAGTGCTGCCGCCACAATCAAAACAACAAAATAAACCAACCGATTCATCACCTATAAAATAGCTTTCATTTCAGAAATTCCAATGTCGCCCATCGGTAAATTTCAACAGCCCATCCGGCGATTCATACAAGAAGGAGATGCCCCATCAAGTGGGGCATGACAAGACGGAAAGAACCTTTTCCCCCACGCCGGGAAAATGGTCATACTTTTTCATTTTAAAAAGGAGATTCCGGCACGGAGGCCGGAATGACATTTGAGGCGTGCATGACAAAATAAGCGACGTCGTTTTTCACTCTCGATGATAATCGTCTTTTTTTCAAGAGGAACAAATCGCCATTTATTTTTTCTTTCCCGCTTTCGCAGCGGGCAGTTCCGGGAGCATCGCGTTGAGCAAGCGTGCGAGCAAGCCTTTATCTGCAATTTGCTCTGCGGTGACACGCAGCATGGGCTTTGCGCCGTCGTAGGGCAACTGCAATTTCGCATTCGGGAGCATAGCCTTTGCAGCAGACACAGGCTTCACCAGCAAACGGTCATCGTAAATCCCGCCGAAGATTTTCCCGTCGGCATAAAGGATGTACTCGCCCATCATCTTGCGGGTGGTCACGCGGAATCCGCCTTCAAGCAGTTCTCCATTGAACTGAGCCACAACGCAATCGCGAAACTTCTCAGAACTCGGCATGATATTCCTTTTTGTCAAATTACTTTTTCACAAGGCGTTGAATACATTCCTTAAACTCAGTGGCATTGCCCATATGATATTCATCTGTACCTAAGTTCGATGTATCACCATTTAAATTGTATTCCGTATTAAATTCCATTAATTCTCTATTTTCATCTCTACAGATTTCCAGAGTCATTTGGGAATCAAATACATAATCCAATGTGCATGTTCCGTTATCTGATCTCATGACAGCACTAACTTCCCCATATTCTCTAAAAAAAGAAGATGAGTGAAAAGCCTTGGTAAATTCCATTTCAAAAGTTTGTCCATTAAACGTGAACGAAATGTGATTTTTGTCCCGACTATTGATAACAATATTTGAAGTCGAAGCATATTTTTCTATATCCGCACCACCATAAAAAGTCTCTTCAGGATGGTCAAAGCCACCCAGCACTGTTCCCTGATGCACTGCAAGCACAACATACATGTTCGTTTCCATATAATAGGAATTCGTATAATCATCAAATTCATCCTTTACCATTGCATACGGATCTATCTCATTCCCATTCAAATCAGTAAACGACACAAAAAGTGAATCTTGTGTAAATTCATAATACGCAATCATGCTATTCTCTCTAGAATTTAAGTCACTACGATCAAGACATTTAATCGTATTTGTTTTTGGGATATAACGACATAAATTTATCATTTTCCATCTGTTTTTAATCTGCCCATTCTTTCCCCCAACAAAAACGCTCCCATAACTGTCCATATCTTTTTTATTGAACGCAACAAGCGTGTCACCAATAAAAGCGTAATCACCATTAATATGCGAGGTGTCCTTTACTGTAGCAAATTCTATCGATTCATCTTTCTGAATGCAGACATCCTCATCACGAATTTGAAAAGCCAAAAAAGACCGATTCGCTTCATCCAAATTCATGGGCATTCGGTATCCAACAAAGCCATTGGGGCTTGCAGACGACCAATCCAATAATATTAAACATCTTCTTTTTCATAATTTCTCTTCTTTTTTGATTTCAATTTTTTCGCACTTGATTTTTCGTCAAAAACCATACAGCTAAATTATAGTTCTTACTAATTAAAGAATGCGTAATGCATCATAAAATAGATGCGATTTCGCGGTTCGCCAATTTCGCGACCGTAGCGGAATTCAATGGAGAAGTTTTTGTACCCAAAATAAGAGCCAATACCAAACTCATTATAAAATCCAGTAGAATATGTACTACCCCATCCTAAATTTTCATCTACAAAATATCCATTTCGAGAAATATGTTCACTAGCACCAATTCTAACATTTGCATTTATTGGATATTCTTCTATCAACATTAAGCCTCCATAAACAGGAGCATCATCCCGACCAACTGGGTTTATGCTGCTCCCACCCCAAAACTGAATTCCAATATATTTGCTTCGCCAACCTGCAACACCTCTAAAAGAAAGATTTTCGATATTCGTACCAAACACTAAATGACTGTAACGATAAAAAAGGGATATGTCCAAATTTCCGGCACCTTCCGCACTTATATAATCTCGTTCAAATTTATAACGCCCCCTATAAACGTCACCACTTTTCAATACACCACCAACAACAAGACTGCCACCTTGTTTATCCTCATCCATCTTCACATTCATAAATTGTGCGGCAGAAGGCGGATGGCTGGAACACCCCGCTAAAAGCAGAAGCAGGGCGACAACGCAAAAAACAAGCGAACAAAACTTCCGAATCATTTTATAAAATTAAAATATTTCTGATAAATGCAAGAGCATTTCGTCTGCTGATTCTATCCGCTTATCAGATTTTTCAGAATAAATGCATAATAAAATCACTGGACCCATTCGACTTCGAGGCTTTCGCCTCTCCACTCAGGGTGACACTTCCCTAACCACCAACCACTAAACACTGCGGCAAAGCCGCCTCTCTCGTCTCTCGTCTGTAGGCTCAGAGAGCCGTTCTTTGTACAAGTACCAAATGCTAGGCTCGGAAATGGTCCTGCAAGCAGTCACGCTTCACTCGCCTTACGCATTTGTCGTCTAAACCCTAATCGTCCTCTTTCAGCCCCATAAGCTGCATCGCGAGTTTCCACGTTTCTTTGTTCTCGAAGCCGTCGCGTTTACCGCCGCCGTAGCGGGCATGGGCAAATTCATCGACGAGATGCTCCCAGCCTTCGAGCTTGCCGTCTTTCACAAGGTAGTCCAAATTGACCGCAGACGCGTCACGCCCCAAACGGAGGCCCACGAATTCTTTGCAAACGCCTTCGAGCTCCAATAGCCATTCACGGCTGTCTGCCACGTTCACACGCTGCTTCAAGACCATCATATGTTCGCGAATCGCATACAGAGTGTCCTTCGCCTGATTAAGCGCCACTTTTACCTTAGCGCGGCGACGCAGGCGCCAAATAAATACAACAATCCAGAACACGACAAAGAAAATGACCAGTACTGTCGTAAACGTTTCGACACGGCTAGTCGCATACAACGGAACAGGATCTGTGCGCAATGACAGCGACTGTCCCATCGGCGTCGGAATTTCAAACCGCATCGCAGGCACAACCGTTATGCCCTCTTCTTTAGCGACAATCTTGTACTTGAACGTAATCTGCGCTACCTCATGGCCATCCTTTACGATACGGCTAGATTCCTGCGACATGCCCACTTGCACAAGGTCCTTCGCATTTGCCGTGCTCATCGGCAAAACAAGAATCGAGCCTCCGCTGGCGCTCCACGAAACTGTTACCGGGAATTCAACCGTATCGCCCACGGCCACCTGTAACGTGTCGCCCGAATGCCCTGTAGTAATCGAAATCCCGAGCTGTTCCGGAGTCGGCAACTGCGGAGCTTCAACAACATCCTCTCCACTCGTCGAATCGCTAACGAGACCTGCGCTATCAAGGCCCGCACTCGGTTCCACCACGAGAGCGTTCGCCGAATCGTTCTTCGATGATGCAAGAAGCGAATCGACATACTGTTTTTTTTCTTTTGCCTTGGCTTGCTTATCTAGCGTTGATTTTACAGCTTTAGAGAGTGTATTCTTTTTCATGGTTAAGAATATACAAATTCTGCCTAAAAAAAGCCGACCCCGGCATATAGCCGGGGCGACATATAAAAAAGAGTTGCCATAGTTATGTGGCGGCTAGCCACAAAGTATCATTGCAGCAAAAGCCGTTAAACACCGGCCGGGCGAACGTACAAGCCGTTCAGCAAGGCGGAATACAGCGCGAGCAAGATGTCAGAGAAGTAGCTGCTAGAGGAATTCGTAGGAGTCTTGCCATTCACGCCAGTCGTGCAAGTGTTGAGCCATGCCGCATTCCCGGCAATACCCGTTGCGCACCACGCTGCATACCACTGGCTAGAGACAACGGTATTCTTGGTGTAATCGGCACCCACAGACAAGTTCCAGGAGTAGTTCACAGCCAAGGCCATATTGTTCGGATCTCCGTTAGCCTTCTTTGAGATAAAGTCATTCAGCTGCTTCAGGATGGCACCTGCGCGTGCATCCTGGTACCAGTAGTAATCCCATGCGATACGCCACGGAATACGTACTGATTCCTTGTTGAACTGCCAGTAAGTGTCCTTTGCAGAACCGTTGTTCGGGTCAATGGCATTACCCGTAGCATCGCTCCAATCCGGGAACACGCTCGTTCCCTTGGACTGCACAAGTTGCATATAGGCATACATCGCATCGAGAACACCCTTCCAGTTGTGGTTCGGATCCACCGCAGCGAAGAGCCTGATGGCCACCGGAGAGAAGTAGCTCAAGTTGTAAGCCGGATTACCGACCTTCCACGCATCCTGATCGCCCGAATAAATGAGCAAGGTCGTCGGGTTCACTTCCTTTTCCCAGATGGCGTTCACAAACGTGAGAGCGTCTGCCAAATAGAGGTTCGCCGCATCCGTGTTGCCCATACCAAGCATCTTGAAGGACATCAAGATCAACGATGTCGCGATATCTTCGTCGGCGTCAGTCGCACTGGAATTATCGACTTGTTCCCAGTGGAACGACTTGGTAATCCACGGCATCAGTTTCACGTTATTGTAGGCCCTGAATGCACGGGAGTAGTTCCACATGCGATTGAACGAATCGTAATCGTTGTTGAAGTAGGCCAACAACATGCCATAGCCAATGCCTTCGGACACGGTGCATGCGCGTAACTTCATACCGGCAATAGCGGCATCCATCACGGAGCACGAATTCTTGTAATACCCCGACTGGCTAGACCATACGACACGGCCCGCCGGCACATAAGCCGCAGTGAACACTTCGCCAAATTCCCCGGCAATAGAGGGGTAAGTCGCCGTTTCAGCTTCCTGGGTGACGAAATGGAAGCTTTGCCAAAGTGCGTATTGCGTTGTTGCCACAGCAGGATTTGCCGAAGTTGCAAGTGGCGCATAATTTGCTACAGGCGTCGGAGGCGGCGTGACAGAAGCGGAGCTGGCCGGAACCGGAGCCACAGCAGAACTCAGTGGAGGCGGAACAACAGCAGAACTCAGCGGAGGCGGAACCACTACAGAACTTGTCGGGAGCGGGACCACTACGGAACTAGGAGTCGGATTAACAACCGGGGAACTCGGGGAATCATCGCCACCGCAGGCTCCCAAATAAAAGGCGGAGCCAATCAAAACCGGCAACAGGATTTTTTTGCAAATCATATAAAGGCCTCTCAAAAATCCCCCAAAGGGGGCTAGTAAATGCCAAAGTAATATATATAAATATAGCTTTTAAGGAAAGATTGCAAGCAAAAATCACGTTTACTTGTGAGCACAAACACGAACAGTTTCTATCAATTTACAAAAGATCTGCAATACAGAAAAGGGCCGTTTGCACGACCCTTCCGTATAGTTATTAACAAATCCAGGGCTACTTCAACACAATCTTGTTGGTGAAGCTAACCTTGCCTGCAACGCGGACCATATAGACGCCGGCATCGAGAGAAGCAAGGTTGAGAGCAGAGGAAACGTCGCCCTTGGCAACAACCTGTCCCTGAACATCAAGGACTTCGACAGTACCAGCCTTCACCCCCTTGAAGGAGAGCGTACGGCCAGTGAGGACAGCCTTGGCACTAGAAGCGCCACGGACAGCCTTGATTGCACATGTTCCACCCGCACATGATGGAGAACATTCAGCCGGGCAGGTACCACCCGTAGCCGGACCGACAGCGCAGATGTTGAAATCATAGCTACCGGCAGTGGCCTGGAGCTTGAACTTCACAGCGACGAGCTGCTTGGAAGCGGCGTCACCGGCCATCTTCGTGTCGCCCTTGTACCAGGAAGGCTGCTTAAAGTCAGACCAAGCGAGAACCTTGGAAGTACCGACGGAGTTTTTCGGGAGAGAGGCAGCCGGGTTTGCATAACCGATGGTTGCGTCAACTTCGTCGCCGAGACCGAGTTCGAGAGACGGTGCAGCTTCGGACTTATAGGTGATGCAGAGGCC
>JAGCPZ010000001.1 GCA_017965445.1 Fibrobacter sp.
GAAAGGCGAAAAATGCTGATTGAGAAACTTTTTTCTGCGCACAAGCCAGACAGATAAAAGCTTGCGGACGATTTCAGGTACCCAAATGTCATATAATCAAAAAGTACCTGTTTTTCAGGTACCTTTTTGTCATATAGACCCGAAAGTAAAAACGTTTTAAAAACGGTGCCTGACGGTGCCGTTTTTTATTTCCCAAGACATTCGCCAACCGTCATAAACTGCTGCAGTCCATTGACTAATAACTATTGACTGACTATGTAATTTTATGGTGATATTTGTCGTATTACGTTTAAAAAAGCTATATTCAAGCCATGATTTGCCCGTTTTGTAAGAAAGACAACGACAAGGTCGTCGATAGCCGCGTGAGCGGTTCGTCGATTCGTCGCCGTCGTGAATGTTGTGAGTGCGGTCGTCGCTTTACGACCCGTGAATATATCGAAATTCAACCATTGACGGTTATCAAACGCAGCGGAGAACGTGAACCGTTCCAGCGCGAAAAGCTTTTGCGCGGAATTATGAACTCCTGCAAAAAGCGCCCGGTGTCCATTGACGATATTGAACAGCTTGTGACACGTGTCGAAAATTCGCTCCAGACGTCCGAAAGTTTTGAAGTCAGTTATGACCAGATTGGCAATCTCGTGATGCAGGAACTTAAGAAACTCGATGCTGTTTCTTATGTCCGGTTCGCTTCCATTTACCGTGAATTCAAGGAAGTGGGCGAGTTCGTCGATCAAATCAAGACGTTGGACAAATCCTAGACGAAAGAACGCTCGCCATGCTCGCTACAGACGACAAATGCATACGGCGAATGAAGCAGGATTGCTTGCAAGCCTATTTCTGAGCCGAGCATTTGGCACTTGTGCAGAGACGAAAGTGTTGGCATCCTGGAGGGCGTGAAACGTCCGACGGAATCCAGTGAATTTTCTATTTTTGCTGCGTCATCCTGAACAACGTGAAGGATCCAGTCAATTTCAATGAAAAATATTCTCCAATCCGCATTTTCCAAACGCTCTCCGCTGTTTGATGTCACGGACGCGTACCGCATTGTGAATGGGGTTGCGGACGGTTTCCCGGGGTTGACGCTTGACCGTTATGGTGACCGTTACCAAATTCAGTTTTTCGGGCCGGAGCTCCTCACGAATAAACGAGAAATTGTCGAAGCTGTCGTGGCGCAGTTCAATCCTGTTTGTGTTGTCGTGAAGGAACGCCTTTCCAGTGCCGGACGCTCGCTTGAAAATGCTCCGATGGACGTGGTAATTGGTTCGCGTGAAGATGCCGTTGGCGTTGTTCGCGAAGGGCGTGCAATGTTCCATGTGGATTTGATGGATACGATAAATCCGGGACTTTTCCTAGATATGCGCCATGTGCGCCTTGAGGTAGAAAATCGGTTCCGTGAAATGTCTGGCACAGTTCCTGCCAGCGATAAACCTGCGCCGTCCTCCGCAGATACAAACGGCCCGCGCTTCCTTAACTTGTTCAGCTATACTTGCAGTTTTTCTGTACATGCTCGGTTGGGCGGTGCTGCTGTGGCAACTAACGCCGACATCAGCGGAAAAATTCTCGACAAGGGTCGTGAAAATTATGCACTCAATGGTCTCGATTTGCGTCCGGGTGAATTTTTTCGCGGTAACGCTATCGAGTATGTGCGCTGGGCGAAAAAGAAAGGACTCCGCTTCGACGGCATCGTTCTCGACCCGCCAAGCTTTGCCCGCTTCAAGGGCTTTAACTTTAACGTTCGTGAGCATTTGATGCCGCTTGTTGCGGAATGTGCGGAACTCCTCAATGCAAACGGATTCTTTATGGTGAGTTCCAACTACAGCGAATTTAACTTGTCTGCGTTTGCACGCGATGTCCTTGCTGCGGTTTCTTCTGTCCATCCAAATGCAAAAACGTCTTGGAAAAAATCCCAAGACATTGATTTTGTCGGCAGCGGCTCGACAAAAGATTCTTGCCTCGTCGCGACAATGGTTGAAGTTTAGGGGTAATATGAAGTGTGAGGTGTGTGGTGTGAGATGATTTTCATTACACACTGCTTGTTACTCATCGCTCATGGCTCACCGCTCGTCGCTCACTGCTCATCGCCAATACCGCCGTCCATTTCTATCTTCAGCTCTTTCAGCTTGCGCCAAAGCGTTGCTCGGCTGATACCAAGCCTCTTGCAGACTTCTGTCTTGTTTCCTTTGCAGATGCTCAATGCGTGCAGGATATGTCTGCGCTCCATTTCGTCGAGTGAGAGAATTTCTTCTTCGGCAGGTTCCTGCGCGTGCGTCAAGTACTTTGTCGGATTGTGCGTCAAAAGTCCTGCGCTGTCCGTTTTTCCCGTAATAGGAACAAAGTTGATTGGCTTTCCGATAGGATTCTCGGCCGACTTCTCCATGTCCTCAGCTTCTTCGTTTTCTTCACGAACTACGTTGTCCTTACTGTCTTTCAAGTGCGGAATAGCTACCGTCTTTTCGCGGGCTTCCATCTGAACTTCTTCGGGGAGATCTTCAAGCTTGATGACTCCGCCTTCCGAAAGAACAATCGCATGTTCTACGATGTTTTCGAGTTCGCGGATGTTGCCGGGGTAAGGGTACTTCGTGAGCGCATAAAGGGCTGCCGGTTCAATGTCGCGAATTTCCTTGCCCTGCGCTTCTTTGTTTTTTAGAATAAAGTAGCGGATTAAGTTTGGAATGACCGGCTTTCTATCGCGGAGAGGTGGCAGTTCCAGGTGGAACGTGTTCAAACGGTAGTAAAGGTCTTCGCGGAACCGTCCTTCGCGCATGGATTGCTGCAAATCACGGTTTGTTGCGGCGATAACGCGGACATCCAGATAGCGAGCATCGGTTTCGCCAACGCGCCTGATTTCGTGGCTTTGCAAAAAACGTAAAAGCTTGACCTGTGTTGCAAGTGAGAGTTCGCCAACTTCGTCGAGGAACAGCGTTCCGCCATTGGCAGATTCGAACAAGCCCTTCTTGTCTGCGGTCGAGCCCGTGTAAGAACCCTTCTTGCTTCCGAAGAGTTCGCTTTCGACGAGGTTCTCGGGGATGGCTCCGCAGTTGACTGGCACAAACGGTTCGTTCGCGCGTTTGCTGTAACGATGTACGACGTTGGCGAGGAATTCCTTGCCCGAACCGGACTCGCCGGTGATGAGTAACGAACTGTTTGTCGGAGCGACTTTATAGACGGTCTTTAAAATTTTTCGCATCTCGGGCGTGTCGCCGAGAAGAGTGTCCAACACTTGCGACTCCATGAGCTGTGTGTTGGTCTTGTTTTGTTGTTGTGCTTGTATCTTGCTCGCTGTATTTTCGAGAAGCGACAACGTAATAGGCTTCTTGAGAAAACTGCTTGCACCGCGAGTGATGGCGCTGGCTGCTCCTTGCCAGTTGCGGTCGTCGCAGAGAACGAATATTTCGATACTGGGCTGACGCTCTTTGAGGTAGCTGATCATGTCCATGTTGTCGAGCATCAAAAAAGGAACCTCGATAAACGCGAGGTCTATCGACGTCTTTTTTACAAGCGGCATCAAGGCTTTTTCGTCGGAGCAGACTAGGAGGTTCGTTCCGGCAATCGACCAGTTGCGCTGTAATTCCTCGACAAATTTCCGATCAAAATCAGCGATCAGGATATTCATCATCTATGCGTTTGATTACGAATGGCTCTTGATAATCTCGTCCACTTTGTTGCGCAATTGCTGGAGATCTAGCGGCTTGCTGAAAATGGCAGCCACGTCGAAATGCTGTGCTGTTGCCAAATAATCTTCGGCAGAGGTGCGTCCACCACCGCTAATCGCAATGATGCGGTCGCTTAAACCCATGCGGCGGAGATCAAGAATAACTTCAAATCCATCACCTTCCGGCATGATGATGTCGGTGATGATTACATCGTACGTGTTCTTCTGGTAGAGCGACTTAGCTTTCTTGCCATTGCATGCGGTATCGACAGAGTAACCTTTCAATTCAAGCGCGGACTTCAACATGAGGTTCAGTTGAGCGTCATCGTCAATAATAAGTATTGTAGACATCAAGCCTCCATTTTCTCGATTCTTATAGGCCAATATAGATTAAAAATAGTACCTTCGCCCAAAGTTGTCTGTACCGTATAGCCTGCTTTGCCTTCTTTTAGCAGTCTAAGTGCTGATGAAAGGCCCAAACCGAGGCCTTCACCCGGTGCTTTGGTGGTAAAGAAGGGTGAAAAGATGCGTTCCAGCGTCGCCGTGTCCATCCCGGTACCCGTATCCTCGACGGTGATTCTCGCATAAACTCCGGCATCGATTTGCGGGGCGAAGGGCGTGATGAGGGGTTCCGTGAGTATTTCTCTTTTCAATGTTATCGTAAGGGTTCCGCCGTTTTCCTTCATGGCGAATATGGCGTTGTTTGCAAGGTTGCTGATAATGCGGTCTAGTGCCGCCACGTTTCCGACAATGCGGATGTCCTTGTCTATGTTGTCTGCTTTGACCTTCACATTCGGCGGGAGCGTAATCCAGAGTTTCTTCACCACGTCGTCGATAATCATGTAGGGGGCAAATTCGGTGGCCGCTTCGTTTTCGGAAGTCTTCCCGCGGATGGTATTCAAAAGTTCTTCGAGCGATTCCTTGCCTCGTTTTGCAGCCTTGCCGGCCTCCTGGATGAACATGTATGCCTGGCTGTCCTTGTCGAGCACTTCGAGAGCCAAGTCGCAGAATCCGATTTGCGAACCGAGAATGTTGTTGTAGTCGTGGGCGAAGCCGCCGCAGATGGTGCCCAGTTCTTCGAGCCTGGAGTGGATATGCTTTTGTTCTTGCAACATGTCGCGCTCTTTCTCGAGGCGCATTTCTTTGGTGATGTCAATCTTGATGCCGATTATTTTGTATGGCTTTTGCGGTGCAATAATCGGGATGAACATGTTGTTGAAAATGGATATGTCCTTGGCTTTTCCCTCGCGGACAGCTTTGTTGTAGTCGTCTTGTTTTAAAATTTTGATGGTATCCCCTTCGTCTAGGGAATCTTCACTCGCTTTGACGATTTGTTCGTAAGAAATGAAGCTTTGCGGCTCGCCGGTATTCCTGGCCAGAAGTTCTTGCGGAAGAATTTTGTCGTCGGGTTCCGATGTCTGCAAAAGGTTTCCGCGTTCCTTGATGTCGTTCTGGTTCTGCGTCATGAATACGCCTTGTTCGTTCTTTGACCAAAAACGGAAGGGTAGGGTACTGATGAGCGTGTCCAGAAAACTTTTGCTTTCATCGACTTTCTTTTTCCAAATGTTGAGGCGCTCTTGGTATCGAATTTGATCCAACTGGTATTCCTTGAACTGCTCGTCGCGGCTTTTTATTATTTGCTGGTAATGCAGTGTGTTGGATACATCGCTAAAAAACAGGACATTGTAGTTTGTCGTTAACGATTGACGGATTTGGAATATCGTGGCGTTGAAAATATGGTCTTCGTGGTCGATGTTGACTTTTATTTTGTTGTAAGTGGCCTCCCGCGTGGGGTCCGATATTTGCGAGAATATGGATGACACTTTCTTATTGAAAATGCTTTCTTGGGTCGTGTGAAGAATGCTCAATGCTGCCGCGTTTGCGTATGTAATGTCTCCTTTGGAATTGAAATAGAGCATGCCGTCTGTCATCTTCTCTCTAAGTTTTTCCATAAACCACGACGTGCTTTTGTTCTTGAACGAGACGGAGGTGAAATATTGACCGCAAAGAATCGCCAGGAATATGGAAATGAAAGAAGACCATTTCATAAACTGGTCGTATTCATTGAATTTAGATGCAATAGGAATGACAAAGTCGAAGAGGATGGCCGTTAATGAGAAAAATGAAAAAGACCCCAGCATGTAGGTGCTGACTTGGTGTGGAAGAGACGTGTCGCTAGATTGCACGATGCTGCGGAGAAGATTATATCCGGTAACAATCAGGCAGGGGACGACAAATATGCCGAAGAGTAATGTGTAAAAGAAAAAGATGGGCCTTTGCGCAAAGGGCTTGTAACCTATAATATCGAAGTTTGCTATGTAAGACGGGTCTTTGATGAAGATGATGGTCGAGGATATGACGGCTAGAGCTCCGAAAATATTCATGAGTTTCCAGCCGTTTTTCCGCTTGATATTAAGGCTTATTTCTGCAGTATGGTGGATGGCGTTCCCTAGCTGGATCCAACTGAGCGCAGCGACACAGAAGATGATTTGTCTTGCGGTATAAGCGCTTGTGCCGACGACAAAGTTGTCCCCGCTAAAGAATATATTGCCAATAAGGTTGCTCGCTTGCCAGTAGATGCTGATAATGACCAACTGGTGTATAGAGCGCGGAAGTTGCTTGATGGAGGACTTTTGACCAAGCATGATAGGAAAATAGCATACGATAATCAACGCGATAACAGAAAGCGCGATAACGTAAGGCGAGTTTGTAAAAAGACTCTCTTGCATGTTTTCCTATCTCGGGGCCTTCCTTTTTACTTTGTCCTCTTGATGCCGAATGTCCTTTTTTGCTCAAATGAAGTTTTCGTGGAGAAGTTCTTGGCAATCTTCGGATCGCTTTTGACTCCAGGATTGTTCATGTTGGGCGAGAACACCGCTTCGATATAGGCCTTGTAAATATAAGCGCCTGTTCCAACGGCTCTGTCTTCTTTGGAACGCAGTCCAGAAGGCGACTTGTTGGCCCATTCGATGACGAATTCGACATGGTTGTTGGACATGAGGTATTGCTTTGGATTTACATGGAACGATTGGTGGAATCGGTTGACGAAACTGCCGAGGTTCGAGTAAATCGGAACGTCGAACTTGACGAGCAAATCTTCCCAAGCGCATTCTTCACCGAAGGAGGCACCGCGAGGAACGGTCAGCTTGACATCGAAAATCGCGCCGTTGATATCGGTGGAGTCAATGCCTGCCATGGTCACATTGCCGTTCTGTATAAGGTCGAACTTGTTGCTTGTCGGGTTCTTGACATAGAAACGCATGGTTTCGGGCACAACGACCTTAGTGCGGTTGCTTGAATTTGCATCAGTAATGTTGTTGCGGAGATCCATTTCGAACTTAATCTTGGGCGCTCCGTTTCCGTCAACAGGAACCCATGGCACGTCAAATTCTGGGTAGTTGCCGTTGGCATCCTTGAATGTACTGGTCATCATGGAACCCATTCTTACAAAATCACCTTCCATGACTGTTCCAGCAAGTTCACCCATATAGAGAATGGAAAGTCCCGAATTGTTCTGCGAATAGCTCCAATTCGAGAAATTGGCGCTGAATGCACTGGATTGTTTGTCCGCACGCATATGCCTGTAGAACTGCTGCGATGAATCTGCCATGACAAGGGGTTCGCTTGCGGTGATGTTTAAAACATCGGCCGTTGCTGTCTGGCTGATGATTGCAGAAACATAGACCGGGCCGACCTTATCTTCGGCGAGTACAGTGCTTGTCTCTGTGGCGGCTCCGGTGCCGAGGAACTGAGTGACAAGGCCAGCATGGCTGAGCATCTTGCCGCCTGGAAGCATCCCGTCGAATGGACCGGCAGTATTGCCGAACTGGAATGGCTTAACAAGGTCGATGGAGAGATTTGCTCCGTTAAAGGCTAGCAGGTTCTTTTCGACTGTAAGCGTTTCGGGCTTTGCCAAGCCAAAGATAATCTCCAGTTTTTCCGGGATGTGCTTTGCATCGGGAGCACGTTCGAAAGTCACATCCACGTGGCTTGCGTAACCATTCTGATTCTTGTCGGTAATGACGGCATAGGTCATCGGTATCGGTAAAATCTTGAGGAGTATTTCGACCTTTTCCGGCGTGCAGACGCCTGCGACACCGTTCCCGTTCAAGTCGGTGATGGTGCCTGCTGGGTCGAGTTGTCCCCACATGCCTGCGTTGACGAGAGAATTGTTCGCTGCATCAAAGGCAATTTCGAAGTCCCAGATGTTCTTCGCTTCGTTGTAGAGCTTAGCCGATGTGACGATTGGCGTTGCAGCCTTGGTCGTCTTGTCGGTACCGTAGAGAACGAGCGGGAAGCTTGTACCTGGAGCCGAAATCGGTTCGCTGAATTGCAGATAAAGGTGATCCGTCGTTGACGTGTCCTGACGTTCGAGAATCGTTGCCGAAAGCAGTGCGGGCGGTATGCCGTCGGTATAGGAATCGTTGACTTCTTTTATTTGTCCTTGAATGTCGCTGGTGAGCGTAATCTTACCGGTGGCGTTCGTCAAGACTTCTTTTGGAACATCGATGTTCACGATGAGGGATCTGCCACTTAACGATTTGACAGCGCTCGAAGTGTATTCCTTGTTTTCGTAGGTGAACGTAATCGACGTGAACTTCTGTTTTTCCAAGTATTCCGACGATAGTGTGATATCCATGGCGTCAGGAATGTGGTCACAGTCCAAATCGACAATCTTTGCCTTGTCGATAATTGGCCAGGGCGGAAGATCTTCGATGTTCAACTCGGCTGTGGCCGGCGTGTAGGCGTAATCCTTGTTGCTGACGTGCGTTGCGGAAATGGTTGTCTTCACGGCAACCTTGGAGCTGACGTAAATCGTTGCGACACCGTTATAAAGCGTTACGGACGTTACAGAAATTGTTGCTGTCGGGTCGGTGTAGAAGAGTACGTTCGGATCTTCGCTTACTAAATCGACGTTCAAGTTCTTTTCGTCCTTGAGGAGTTCGAAATTGCTGTCGAGGAGCGAAACCTGGACCTCGATGAATTTGTCCTTGTAGCCCACGACGTTGCTCCTGTCGAATACGAGGAACCGTTTTTCGGGCGGGATGGTGATACTGTCGATTTCGACGTTAGAACGGACATAGGCGCATGCGCAATCATACTTGTTTTCGCTCTTCTGGTTTGCGTTTCTGTTGTGCCAGCTGACCCATTCGATATAGTTGTTGCCGTAGGCGAGTACCGTATCTTGTTTTCCGAAGGTAATGGCGTCGGTGCGCTTGGGGTTCACGTATTCGAACGGATAAGGATTGCTATTCATTTCTACGGCGTCGAGGAGACCTGTCGGCGAAACTTTGCTTGTAGCCGAGTAAGTCGTGAGCGTGTCCTCCTTTTCGACGGAGTAGTATGGGGTCACGAACGGGCTGGTGAAGGTGATTTCGACGTTGCGGTTTACCTGCGGGCCAGTTTCCGGTGTGTCGTCCGGAGCGTAGCCGTATATGTGCTTGCCGTGGTAATAGACGGGGACGTATGGGTCGCGAACCATGGCGACAACTTTTTCTCCGCGAGAGTTCCTTTCGAGCTGGGCGGTTTCGGAGCCGGTATAGTATGGGGCCTGCGTGAGGTCGATGCCTTCGAACTGTTCCTGGGCATCGTCTCCCGTATGGGCAACAAGCGACCAGCCGTCATTGAAGCTTGCATATGTTGCGTTGAGCCATTTGATTTGGAAGATGATTCGTCCGGAAACGTAGAGCTTGTCGTTGACTGTTATGGGGAGATAGTATTGTCCGGCCTTGTCTTGTGTTTGCGGCCCGAAGGTGACAAGGGGCTTGCTTGGATCGACGCGGGGGACGACTAGGCCTGTTCCGCCAAACACCTGTCCGATGTAGCTTACAGGAGTTTCAAGACTTGCGTCTGCACCGAGGTAAAGGCGGAGTTCGAAATCCTGGAAATCCGTCGTGTCGTTGTTGTCGATTTCGACGATAAAGTCACCGCAGTTTTTCCAATTGTTGCCGGAACACTTGGACGTGTTCTGGTAGGCGCTCGGCTTGATGTAAATGTCTAGGTCCGCATAAGCCGCGTGGGATTCCGTCTTGAACGAGAATTCTTCGGATGTCGTTGTGCCGGAGGAAACCGTAAAGAAGTATTCCGTGCCTGCTTCAAGTCCTGTGAGGATGGCTTCGTGGAAAAGTACGGCGCCACCGCTTGCTGCTGTTGATTGCGTATAGTTGCCTCTGGTCTTGCCGAAATTGACAATACCGTTCAAGCGGTCGGTTGACCACCAGTAAATCTTTGCACTGCGGTGATCGACCTGGCAAATCGTAACGCCCTTGATTTGAGTGCCAACCGGAGTCATGGTGAACTTGTACCAATAACCGTGGTTGTCATCCGTGGTGAGGTTCCTCTTGGTGTCCATGCCTTCGAGGAAGAAGTAGTATGTTTGCCCCGGGGTAAGTCCGGTAAGCGTTACGGAACCGCCTTTGGATGCCTTTTCCTGCTGTACGGATTTGGCCGTATTGGCATTTGTGGTAACGTCGTAGAATACGGTCACGATGGCGACTTCGTTGGCGTCCCAGCTCACGATGGCGGTGGAATCCGAAATAGGAGTTCCGACGATGTTGCTGAAAATCGGGCCTTCGTTATCGGGCGGGAGCGTTTCGGCGAGGCTCTGTGCCGGGAAGAGGAACTGTGCGGAGAAGTCGATGCAAGTTTCGGTGGAGGTGTATTTGCTCCAGTCTTCAATAAGCGTCTTTTCGGGGTCGCGTCCACCCATGAGGGCGCCTTTCGGGCATTTGTACTTGTATGGCATGCCGCCTGCGTTGTAGCCGTCAGGGTTTGCAGAACGGTTATGCGGATGTTGCGGGTTCTTGTCGCCTGCACCCATCAAAAGTGAAATATCCCACGGGTTTGCGCCGAGAGCGTAATACATGTTGTCCAAAGCCACTTTCAGGTAGCGTTCGTCCTTTGTGAGTTCGTACATCAAGAAGATGGAAACGGCGGTACCCAAGTTGTAGCGGATAACGCCCCAGTCAAAACTCGTCCAGACAAGGTTGTATGGAGTAATGACCTTGAGGTCGGTGGGGCCTTCATGCGGGTCGCCTGTGCCTACGCCCGGATTCACGAGAACCGTAGAGTCGCCCTGGTTCGTGGCATCATTCAGAATCTTGCGGAATGTGGCCATGGTACGCATCGAAAGCGAGTCGCGTTCGATTTCGCTAAGTCCGTATTCTGCGGCCGTTTCCTGGCTCTTCAGAATCAAGTTCTGGAATGCGAAAAGAACGTAGGTGTGGATGTTCTGGTAGTCCGTTGCCCAGCCTCCGGGCGAAAAACCGCTTTCGTTGCCGAGGAAACCTGCCCTGAAGTAGTCCAGATTGAACTGATAGTTCGTGGGGTTGTTGAATATCTTGGTGTTCTTGTACAAGTCGTAACGGTATGTGGTATCCTTGGTGGCGTACCACAAGGCGAGAGCCGCTGCAGCGCCGTCGTCATAGCGAGGGCCTCCACCGGTATAGAAACCGGGGAACGATGTTGTCCTTCCTGATTCATTACCGCTGCCGTAGTCAAATAGCGGCATCATCACGTTCTTGTAAATATCCTTTGCGGCTTCAAGGAGCGTGTCTGCGTAGGCTGCGTCATAGACGCGGTAGCCTGCGGCGACGTTTGCAAGTGCTGCAACGAACATGCCGGAGGTGTTTGCTCCGATACCGGTCAATACGACGCGATCCGGCCCGCCCTTGGATTCCGGTTGCGCATCCTGACGTTCCGGCAAATCCCAGAACTGGTGGTCCTTTTCGTCAACGCCCACAGAGTGGTACATATCGTTTTTTGCAATCAGGCCGTCTGCTTTGGAAGCCCTGTAGAGTTTCAGAATAAAGTCTGCACCGATTTTGGCTTCGTGGAGAATGTCCGGAATACCATCTGTAAAGACTGTGTCGGCGTAAGATTCTCCATAGCGGTCTTCAGCCTTGTTGGGGTAGGTGAGGTAAACCATTGAAAGTACATAAGCTGTATAACCGAGAGTTTCGGATACCTTGAAATGGTCACCGCAGTCGTGCCAGCCACCTGTCAAGTCATGTCCGATTTTGGAGCCGTCCTTCAAGTGGCAAGGCGCATGGAAGTGCGATTTGGTGTTTCCGCAACGTTGGATACCGAAGAACTGTAACGAGTTTTCGAGAATGGCATTGTAAATGGAGGGGTGAACATGGAAAGTTGCCGAGGTGTCGTTCCCGACGACGAGGAAGTATTCGCCTGTTGTTGAAAGGGAAGTGAAGTCGGCACGGTACAAGTCTTCTTTCTGGGTGCTGATGGAGTCCTGTTTGCCGAATTCGTAGATGCTTTCCAGGGAGTTGAACGAACCGTTAATCCAGATGTTGGGCTTTGTTGCGCCTTTCTTGATAAGCGTCAGGTTTCCGCCACCCGGCACTTCTTTACCACTGTTCGCGTCAATGACCTTGAAAGTTCTTTCCTTCGGGTCTGCCACGTAGGCGTACTTGTAATCCTGAGGTCTGAACCCGCTTTGGTTTATACGGATGGGGCGTCTGTCATAGACGTTGAGGGAGTCCAGGTATCGACGGCTGCAGCTTGTACAAGTCCTGTCGATATTGGGGAGACTTTCACGTCCTGCAGCGGCAACTTGATCTATGCAGAGCAAGGCTAATAACGAAATAATGCTAATCAGTTTATTCATACTTAAATCATCTCCTGAATCCCAAACCATAAATAAAGAGTCGCCTGGATGTTTAAATCCAGGTGACAATTGTTTTATTTTTTCCTCTTGAATCCGAATGTCTTAGTCTTGCTGTCCGTAACGCGTTCGGCCTTGACTCCGGCATTTTCGCAAGTCAACTTGTAATCGTTATTCGATTCATCAAATTTCGTTGCGCAGAATGATTCCGCCGTGAAGTCGAATTTCGCGATGTAGGCGCCTGTACCAATCTTGTTGCCCTTCTTTGCAACCGGGGCTTCGTTGTCTTTGGCTGCCCATTCCAGATTAAGCTTGAAAATCCCGTTATCGATGAGATTTCTCATCGCAGCGAAATTTTCCTTCGGAATGTCTAGCTTGTACGTGTTGATGTACTGCCCGAGATTGTCGTAGAGGTCCATGACCACTTTCAAGCGGTAATCGTACATCGGCTGGCCTTCGTGAGTCAAGAAACTTGCCGATGGCATCGTGATTTCGATTTCGAATTTCGGACCTGACCCGATATAGGTTGCCGTATCGATTTGACCCATGAGAACTCCGCTTCCGTCGATGAAGTTATTCTTGCCGCCAATAATGGCCGAAGTGACGAATGCATCGTTCTTGATGGTTTCAGGACGACCTATGTAGGCGTTTGCCTGTGGGGTTGTGACGGAATTCGGGATGTTCACGCTAAAGCGTATGTTGTCGTCACCCGTGATGCGAACGTAGGGGTTCTGGACGGTCGGGACGTTGTTGTTCTTGTCGATGTAGGCGGCGCCGAGTACGTCTGGGACAAGGCGGATGCGGTCACCGGCATGGACAACGTTGTCTTTCTCGTTATAGGTGAAGAGATACGATTTTCCGGAACCCTGCGGTTTTTCGGGCGGAATGTATTCGCCGCGTTCGCGCTGGATGTACTTGCCTGCATCGTTCATGTTAACGGGTTCGGACACGTTGACAGTGAGAAGCCCCTTAACCATACGTGCGTTGGCAATGACCGGAGCACACTTGTCATACAGCGTGAATGTGGATTCGAAGAATCCGTTTGCGACACCCTTGTGCGGGGAAACCGTTCCGTTGCCGTCCTTTTCGCCGCTTGTAGAACCGTAAGGATAGGCGAGGTTAGCCGGAATGTTGATTTCGATAATGCTGTAAGTATTGACGGAATCCTTTGTCGTGACGGAGTCAATTTGCACCGTGAACGGAGCAGAGACGGAGTCTCGGATGGTCCAGAAGCTACCTGCCTGAGGTTTGATGGTTCCGCCCGTCGTATCAGCGTTCATGATGAACGAACGAGTGATGCCCGGATTACCCCAGACTGTTACGATGCTATCGAACATATCTTTTGTCTTGAGCTTTTGTTCGAACATGATATAGACTTTATCAGGAACGCCATCGCCTTCCAAATCAATCATTTCGGCGTGATAGATGCCAACCGGTCTCGAAATGAGAGTAACCGTGACGGTCTTGCAGCCTGCGGCGTTGACTCCGTTGAAACTCTGGTCGGTGATGGTGAAGTCGTTTGATGTTCTTGGAGTGACCTGCGCTCCAATCGGCACGAGTGAATTGTTCGTGTTTCCGCTGATGATAAATGTCCAGCTCTTTCCGTTGTTCGTCGTGGTTCCCTTTCCGACAACCGTCGGCATGCCTACAGTACCCGTGATGGCGAGGGGCCATTCGCTCTGAGACGAGAGAATAACCGGTTCAGAGAAAGCCACCATGACTGTGTCGTAACCGCTGTTGTCGTTGTCCGACTTTTCGAGGATAGATACGCTTTCGAGCGTGGGGAGGATGCCGTCTGTAATCTTCGCTGTTTCGGCATTTGTTGAAATCTGTGCAGCCCCATGATCGGTGACGTAAGTCGTAATCTTTCCGGACGGACTTGGGGTCGCCGGAATGAGGCTTGTATCAATTGGAATGGTGATTTCGTCCAAGTTCGCGTATTTCGAGGCGTCCAGCGGAACCTTTATGGAATCGGCCATGCCTTCGATAAAGAACTTGATGCTGTCCAGCGTGTATCCGTCTGCAAGTTTGTTCGAGAATGAAATCTTCAAACGGTCAGTCTTGTTGTCGCAGTCGGTATCTTCGGCGAGCACTTTCTGCGGTACAGGCACCTTGGATACGGCATAGAAGGATTGCTTGGAAATGTCATCTTCGTCGTTCGGGTCGGTATAAGTTACCTGGATTGTGTCGCCGGCGTAGAACGAAATTTCCGAAGTCTGGTTTCTCGTTTCCTTGGAGTGGTTGACTGCCGTGAACGGACCTCCGACAAAGTGTCCGGGGTTCGCAGGGTCGGCATTCAAGGTGACTGTGAGAAGGTCGTTCTTCTTGCTGTTGGTAATCTGGACTTCAACAGACTGCGTGTTCTTCTTTACCTTGTCCTTGTCCATCAAGTCGATGAAGAATACCGTTCCATCAGGATTGGCGGGGCTTGCAATCGGATTGCCCGCGGCATCTTTGAGAACGAGCGTCGATGCGGTGGCGTCGCCCTTCGAGAAGTTTATGTAGTAGGTTCTGTTCTCGAATGCGCAGCCTCCATTTTCGGCGCATTCTTCGCATGTGGGGTTGGGGCCTGCAAAGATGGTGATGTCAACCTTCTTGCTGCCGAGCGTCATCTTGACTGGAATGTCGAGATCCCACATGTCCGTCGGAATATCGTACTTGGCGATAATCTTTGTGCCGGATTCGTCCAAAATCCATTTGTCCAGACCATCGAAGAGGACCATTCCGCTAATCTTCACGCCGTTGGCCCATACCTTCGTGATGTAGCCACCTTCGGTAATGTGGGCTTTACCCGTGACATGGACGGTACTGTTCGCTTGGTCGATATCGATATGGGAGCCGTTGGAGACGTTGAACGGAGGATCGAGCGTGATGTCCATCTTGTAGTTCGCTCTCTTCTTGTCCATTTCGCTCTTGGACGGGCTATAACCCCAAATAAATTCGTCCTTGCGATACACGGATACGTAGGGGTTTTCGATGGCGAGGTCGAGGTCGATATCGCCAGCGTCCTTCTCTTCGCACGGCATACCGGGGTAGTCTTTTTCTTCGTTGTTTGTACGGGAGTGCGGCATCCAGCTCCAGTCACCCGGATTTTCGTTGAGACTTTCTTTGCTGGTGATGTCCGTGACCCAGTGCCACTTGTTGCCCGAACGGCAGTAGAGTTTCTTGTTCTGCGGCGGAGTGTCGAGGGGGTCGTCCTGGCCCACAGCTCTGATTCGTGCGACAAAAAGCACATCGACACGGAAACGGCTGGAGGACTTGATGACGGTCGAACCGAGCGGGATGGGGAAGTACCACTGCCAGGTCTTTGTCTTTTCGTCGTAAGTGTCTTCGATCTTGACCGGACGGGCGTGACGGAAACCTTCGTTCAACTGGGCTAGCGTTGTCGGGTCGCAAGCCTTGTTGAAGCCTGCTTCGTCGTATGCTTGGCAAATATCGGTACGGATGGCCACGTCGTCGTAGAGGTCGTCATCGCCGCGCATGTACATGCGGACGGTGAGGCTGTCGAAAGGTCTTGCTTCGTTGTTGAAAATGTTCATGTTGATGGCCGGCTTTCCATCCCATTCGTACTGGTATGTTCTCACGCTGAAATCGTACCATGTCACAGGGGTCGTGAACTTGAGCAGGTTGCCGTTGTCATCGACTGTGGACTGAGCTCCGTTGCTTTCGACCATGAAGTAGTAGGTTGTCTTTTCCTTGAGTCCGCCAATTTTCACGTAGTGGAACTGCGTCGGAATGCCAGAGACGTCTGCGTTACCGACACCGGAGTTGAAGGCGAATTCAGATGCATTGGAATGCGGCTTTGTATCCCAATAGATTTTGGATTCGTATTCACCGTTGGGGGTGTACCACATGATTTCGGCACTGTCGCCGGTTACGTTACAGACGGTCACGTTGGCGATATTCGCATTTTCGACCGTGCTGAGAGTCGTGAATGTGAACGGAGTCTTTGTGCTATCGACAAGGTACTTTTCTTTGGTGTTCTCCGGCTTGTAGGCGTTGGCGCCTGTGACGAAGAAGTAATAGGTGGTGCCCGGCTTCAAGTCCTTGAGGGTGATGTCATGGTGGACCCCTGCGGCCGTACTGGTTGCTGTTAAATTGTATTGGCCTTCGGTCGTGCCATAGGAGATGGTTGTCGTGCCACGCTGGGTGAGCTTGACGGTCACGAGTGCGGAGTCCATGCTCACGTGGCGGATTTCCACGCTGATGTCCGGGGCAAGTGTCTTATCGACTTTGTTAGAAGCGAGCATGCCTGCGCTGACCAAGGTTGCAGCTGCGTCGATGCAAGTTTCGGAGAGGTGATAGTCTTCCCAGCTCTTGTTATCAGGAACCCAGGAGTTCGTCATGCCGGGAGTTACGCCGCCAAAGAGAGCGCCTGTCGGCGGGTTGTACTTGTAGCTTGCGCCCGGCATGTTCTTGCCTTCGGGGTTTGCTGCACGATGGTGCGGGTGGGCATCGTTCTTGTCGCCAACACCCAAGATGAATGAAACGTCCCATGGGTTCACGCCCAGCATGTAATTCAGCTGATTGATGCCGAGCTGGAACATTTTATCTGCATTCCAGTTGGGATTGCTTACATTCGGGAGCGTAATGCCTTTTTCTTCAATATCTTTTGCTACATCGGCGTATGCAAGCACTTCAAAGACGTTACCCATTTGGTAACGGTTGTAAATCCAAGTTTGGTCCGTGTGCATGGTAAACCAAATGGGGTCATACTGGAAGGGACGAGATTTCCAGTTGCCTGTTGCCGGGAGTGTAATGGAACCGTTTCCGTTTCCGCTCATGTCGTTCAAGTTGCTGATCATGTCGATGACGCAGTCTTCGACGGCGTTCAACCATTCCGTTTCGGAGAGGCCGTATTCTGTCGTTGCTTTGGTCTTGTCGGCAAGAATCAACTTATACAAGGCGTAAAGGGCGTAGGAGTAGGCGTTTGCCCAGCTCGTGTTCTTGACATCCTTGAAGAATCCTTTGTTGTTCGTGACGAACCAACCGCCATCGAAGAAGCCCGGACCTTGAGCGTACTCCTGGCCTGCGACCATATTCTTGTTGCGGAGCATGTCGTCGGCATAAGTCTTTTCGCCTGTGGCGTAAAGGAGTGCCACGGAGGCGAGTGCCATGTCGTCGTAGAATTCATTGTTGCCGTTGTAAGCGGGGCTAGACCAGCCTGCGGCTTTCGTGTTGTTCTTGTAAGTCTTGCCTTGAGCCATGGACTTTGCGAAGTCGTACATTTCCTTAGCGACTTTCAAGCAACTGTCGGCAAATGCTTTGTATTCAGGATATTCGCTGTACATCTTTGCGACGAGGGCCATGCCTGCAGCCGTTTCGCCACCGATGTTTGCACCGATTTCGCCAAGACGGACTGTTCTGGAAGCTGGACCGCCGCGGTCAGTAGCGGATGCGGAGTTATCTACAGGGAGCTTGTCCTGGTTTTCGGGACGGCCCCACCAGGCGTGGTCCGAACCGAAGTTACCCACGGAGAGAGCCATGTCGTCGATAACGCCTTTGGCACGGTTGTATGCGCGGAGCACGAAATCTGCACCATGCTTTGCTTCACGGAGCATGTCCGGCATACCGTCGGTATTGACTGTTTCGCCTTGGTTGAATGCAAAATGGTCTTCGTCGGCTTCAGGGTTTGTCGCTGCCATGACGGCGGCTACCATGAATGCGTACATCTGAGTCTGCGATTCCTTCAGGTGGTCACCGCAGTCGTAGTAACCGCCTTCGAGCGTCCCGGCGAGGGAGGCGTTGAACGGACCGCGAACGTCGTCGGCTCCGGTGACGATAGGGCCACCACCGTCCAAGGTATGGCTTGCGGGGTGGAACCAGGATTCACCATTACCACTGCGGTTGATGCCGTAGAACTTGAGGGCGGCGTCCTTCACCATGGAATAGACCTTGTCGGAGATGATGAAGGTGCTTGAAATGTCGTTGCCGACTTTAATGCGGAGACGCGTTTCCGTAGGAACGCCCTGCGGAATGTTACCAATCATGATTGTGCCGGATTGGCCCTTGATATCGACTTGGTAACGCTTTTGGTCGTTCGTGGCGGCGTTTGTGCCTGCAATAATCGTCCAGTTCGAGGTTGTCGTTTGACCGGAGGACTTGAGTGTTCCGGTGACTGCCGGACTTAATGATTTGCCTTCGACATCGACGACTTCGAAGGTGGTCGCATTACCGACGTAATAGAATTGGCGTTCCAGGTCTTTTTCGAGGTAGCCAGCCTGGTTGATGCGAATCGGAGACATGCGGTAGTTAATGGCGTCCAAGTAGGCCTGATTCAGCGTATCGGGAATCAAGGCGTTCGGAGCGTATGATGCCGGAGTTAGGTTCTTCGGCAACATATTCTTTTTCGTGGTGACCGAGGTGTCAAAATTCTTGAAAACAGTACTGTCCCAGGTGAGTGGGTATGTCGGTCGAATCAAGTCATAAGGAGTTGCTTGTTGCTGCTGTGCTGATGAAAATCCAACAGCGGCACATAATGCAAACAGGTACTTTCTGATACTCACTTTGTCTCCTTTTACATATGTAAAAAGCGGGCAAAACACGTCTTGCCCTCTAGTTATATTCTCTCAAAAGATAAAATAGATTATTTATACAAAAATGTATTATGATATATTCCTTTTTTGTTCTCAAAATATTCTTCAGATTGCTTTTTTATTCTTCAAAGTGTATCATATGAATAAAGAACATGAAAAAATAAAGTAATTGAAAACAAATGGCTTTCTTTTTTGTTTGAATAATGTATCTGAAAGTTTACAAAAGAGCTCCTGAACCGCAAAATTCAGGAGATTTCTCTAAATTTTCCTTTTGAAACCAAATGTCTTGGTTTTGCTACCAGTAGCTTTATCGGCCTTGATTCCCTTTTTTTCGCATTTTAGCTTGTAATCGTTGTTGGATTCGTCGAATTTCGTAGCGCAGAAGGTTTCCGCTTCGAAATCGAACTTAGCGATGTAGGCTCCGGTACCAATCTTGTTGCCTTTTTTTGCAACAGGGGCTTCGTTGTCCTTGGCCGTCCATTCCAGATTGAACTTGAAAATTCCGTTATCGACAAGGCCGCGCATGGAGGCGAAATTTTCCGTTGGGATGTCAAGCTTATAAGTGTTGACGTATTGCCCGAGGTTGTCATAGAGGTCCATGACGACTTTTAGGTGATAATCGTACATTGGCATACCCTCGTGGGTCATGAAGCTTGCAGAGGGCATAGTAATTTCGATTTCGAAATTCGGACCGGAACCGGTGTAGATTGAAGTGTCGGCTTGACCCAGTAAGGTTCCATTTTCGTCGATGAAATTGTTTTTGCCGTTGACAATGGCCGATGCCACAAATGCTTTGTCCTTTAACGATTCCGGACGGCCGGTGTACGCCTCGGCCTTTGGAGATGCAACCGGTTTCGAGAGCGTTACTGTAAAGCGCATATTTTCGTCACCCGTGATGCGAACGTAGGGGTTCTGTACGGTCGGGACGTTGTTGTTCTTGTCGATGTAGGCTGCGCCGAGTACGTCTGGGACAAGACGGATGCGGTCGCCGGCATGGACAACGTTGTCTTTCTCGTTATAGGTGAAGAGATACGTTTTTCCGGAACCCTGCGGTTTTTCGGGCGGAATGTATTCGCCGCGTTCACGCTGGATGTACTTGCCTGCGTCGTTCATGTTAACGGGTTCGGACATGTTGACTGTGAGGAGCCCCTTAGCCATACGTGCGTTGGCAATGACCGGTGCGCACTTGTCGTATAGGGTGAATGTGGAATCGAAGACGACACCCTTGTGCGGGGAAACCGTTCCGTTTCCGTCTTTTTCGCCGCTTGTGGATCCATAAGGATAGGCGAGGTTAGCCGGAATGTTGATTTCGATGATGCTGTAGGTGTTGACGGAATCCTTCGTGTGGATGGAGTCTATCATGACCTTGAACGGAGCTGAAACGGAATCGCGGATGGTCCAGTAACTTTCCTTAGGCTTGATTATGCCGCCGGTGGTATCTGCCGTGGTCATGAACGTGCGCGTGATGCCCGGGTTGCCCCAGTTGACGGCGATGCTGTCGAATACATCCTTTGTCTTCAACTTGCGCTCGAACATGATATAGACTTTATCAGGAACTCCATCGCCTTGAATGTCTATCATTTCTGCATGATATACGGGGACTGGGCGGCTGATGAGCGTTACCGGTACAGAGGGCTTGCAGCCACCGTCAATCTGGTTCAGGTCCTGGTCTGTAACGGTAAAGCCGCTAGCGGTTTTTATGCTTGCCTGAGCGCCAATCGGAACAAGCGAATTGTTGTCGTTGCCGCTGATGACGAATGTCCAGCTCTTTCCGTTGTTTGTAGTTGAACCTTTTCCGACGACGGTCGGTATGCCCTCAGCGCCGGCAATGGCAAGTGGCCATTCGCTTTCGGACGAGAGAATTACCGGTTCCGAGAAGGCTATCATGACGGTGTCCAGTCCGCTTGCATCATCGTCGTTTTTTTCGAGAATCGAAACACTTTCGAGGGTCGGGCGGATTCCGTCTGTAATCTTTGCCGTTTCAGGGCTTGCAGCTCCGTGGTCGGTCACGTAAGTCGTCATCTTTCCGGACGGACTCGGATTCTTTTGGACGAGGCTTGTGTCAATCGGAATGACAACTTCGTTCATGTCCGCGTACTTGGAGGCGACAAGCGGAACCTTGACGGTATCGCTCATGCCGTCGATAAAGAAACGGATGCTGTCGAGCGTGTAGCCGTCGGAGAGTTTGTTCGAAAAGGTTATCTTCAGCTGGTCCACTTTGTTGTCGCAGTTGGTGTCTTCGGCAAGTACCGTCTGCGGCGATGGTATTTTGGATTCCGCGTAGAAGGAGTACGTGGAAATATCGTCCTCGTCGTCCGGGTCGGTATAAGTTATCTGGATAGTATCGCCTGCAAAGAACGAAATTTCTGAAGTCTGGTTCCTCGTTTCCTTGGAGTGGCTGATAGCTGTAATTGGGCCCCCGATAAAGTGTCCCGGGTTGGCGGGGTCGGCCGTCAGGGTGACTTTGAGGACGTCGTTCTTCTTTTTATTCGTGACAAGAATATCGAGACTTTGGGTTTGCGTTTTGCCTTCTACTTTGTCTTTATCCATCAAGTCGATGTAGAACGCCGTACCTTCGGGATTGGCTGGGCTTACAATCGGTTTGCCGTTGGCGTCCTTGACGACAAGTTGAGATTCTGTCGCTTTTTCTTTCGAGAAGTTCACGTAATAGTTCCTGTTTTCGAAAGCGCATCCGCCATTTTCGACACAGGTTTCACAGGTGGGATTCGGTCCTGCGAATACCGTGATATCCACTTTCTTGGAGCCGATGCTCATCTTGACCGGAATGTCGAGATTCCACATGTCCGTCGGAATGTCGTACTTGGCGATGATATTCTGTCCGTCTGCGTCCAGAATCCATTTGTCGAGACCGTCAAAGAACGCCATGCCGGTGATTTTTACGCCGTTCACCCAGATTTTCGTGATGAATCCGCCTTCGCTGATGTGAGCCTTGCCGGTGACGTGGACGGTGCTACTTTTCTGGTCGATATCGATATGGGAACCGTTGGAAACGTTGAACGGGGGGTCGAGTACCATGTTGATTTTGTAGTTGGCTCTCTTGGTTTCCATTTCCTTTTTAGAAGGACTGTAACCCCAGATAAATTGGTCCTTGCGGTAAACAGATACGTAAGGATTCACGGGGGCTGCATCGAAGTCGCTGTCCCCTTCATCCTTGCTTATGCACGGCATGCCCGGGTAATCCAGTTCTTCGCCGTTTGCGCGGGAATGCGGCATCCAGCTCCAGTCGCCCGGATTTTCGGCCAAAGAGGTGGCTCCCGCAATATTGGTAGGAGAGTACCATTTGTTGCCTTCTTTGCAATAAAGTTTCTTCTTTGGCGCTTCGTTCATCAAGTCCTTGTAAGGTGGATATGGACTGCGGTGGTCGAATCTCACGTCAAAGCGCAGGCGGCTCGAACTCTTGATGACTGTAGAACCCAAATTCAGCGGGAAGTACCATTGCCATGTTCCCGTCGCTTCGTCGTAGGTGTCTTCGATTTTGATGGGGTGGGCATCGCGGAGGTTTCTTTCCAGTTCCTGTTTCGTAGCCTCTGTACATTCGCCACTGAAACCGGATTCGTCGTATGCGTTGCAGATGTCCGTACCCATGCCGATATCGGTGTCAATTTCGTCGGTTCCGCGCATGTAGAGGCGGATGGTCAGGCTGTCGAATGCCCGTCCTTCGTTGTTGAATACGTTGATGTTCAGCATGGACATGTCAGACCAGTTGTATTGATATGTCTTTACGCTAAAGTTGTACCACGTTACAGGTGTCGTGAACTTGAGACGGTTGTTTTCGTCATCGACTGTAGTTTGCGCGCCGTTGCTCTCGACCATGAAATAGTACGTTGTCTTTTCCTTGAGGCCGCCAATTTTCACGTAGTGGAACTGGGTGGGAATGCCGGAAATGTCTGCGTTGCCGGCTCCGGTATTATACGCAAATTCGGTAGCGGTGGAGTGCGGTATAGTATCCCAATAGACTTTGGATTCGTATTCTCCGTTCGGAGTGTACCACATGATTTCGGCGCTATCCGCAGAAACGTTACAGACGGTGACGTTTGCGATTTCCGCGCTTTCGACGTTGCTTATTGTCGTGAAAAAGTAAGGGGCTTGGGTGCTATCGACGCGGAATTTGGTCGTCACGTTTTCCGGCTTGTAGGCGTTTGCGCCTGTGACATAGAAGTAGTAGGTTGTGCCGGGAGTTAAGTCTCGGAGTGTTATGTCGTGCTGGATTCCGAGGGCGCTATCTGTTGCTGTCTGGTTGTACTCGCCTTCGGTTGTGCCGAAATGGATGACGGCCGTGCCGCGCTGGGTGAGGTTGACGGTCACGATTGCCGAGTCCGCGCTTTTGTGGCGGATTTCTACGCTAATCTCTGGAGCAATCGTCTTGTCGAATTTGTGGGCGAGGATGCTCACTGTGCTTAAGAATGTAGCCGAAGCGTCAATGCAGACTTCGGATTTTTCGTAATCTTCCCAGCTTATAGATTTGGGAACCAGGGAGTTGCCCATACCGGGCTTTATTCCGCCAAGGAATGCACCTGCGGGGACTTTGTACGGATAATAGCCTCCAGCGACGTTTGTGCCTTCGGGGTTTGATGCTCGGTGGTGCGGGTGGGCGTCGTTCTTGTCGCCTACGCCATAGATAAACGAAATGTCCCACGGGTTAACGCCTAGCATGTAGTTCATTTGGTTTATGGCCAGCTGGTACATTTCGTCGGATTTCCAGTTCGGGGTTCCCATGATTGGGAGCGAAATTCCCTGTGCTTCGATGCTTTTTGCGACATCGACGTATGCCAATACATCGAACATGTTGCCGGCCTGGTAGCGGTTGTAAATCCATTCGCCTTGCGGGGAGCCCATGTTGAACCAGTCTGCGTCATACCTGACGGTAGTCGGTTTCCACATGATACTTCCTGCGGGCAGTTCGATGGTTGCGTTGCCGCTCCCGTCCGACATGTCGCTGACATTGTAGATTAAGTTTGCAATACAGTCTTCGACGGCGTTTAACCATTCTTCTTCGGTTAGGCCATATTGGTTCATAGCCTTACTCTTGTCGGCAAGGATGAGTTTGTATAAGGCATAAAGCGCAAACGTGTAGCTGTTTGCCCAGCTCGTTGTCTTTACGTTTTTCAAAAAGCCTTTGTCGTTGGTGACGAACCAACCGCCCTGGAAACAACCGGCGCAGTTTTCCATGTATTCCTGCGGAGGGGCGGTTTGCCCTTCATTGCCGATTTTTACGCCTGCAGTTACTAAATTCCTGGTACGGATCATATCGTCGGCGTATTGCTTTTTGCCTGTCGCGTAGAGGAGTGCAACAGAAGCTAGCGCCAAGTCGTCGTAAAATTCGTTGTTCCCGTTGTACGCCTTGCTGGACCAGCCCGCGGCTTTGGTGTTGTTCTTGATATTTTTTCCGCCATCGTAGGTAGTTTTGCCTTGCGCCAAGGCTTTCGCCATGTCGTACATTTTTTCGGCGACCATCAAGCAGCTGTCGGCGAAGGCATCGAAGTCGGAGCCCAATTCCCTGTACTTCTTGCTGAGAATGGCGAGGCCTGCAGCCGTTTCACCACCGATGTTCGCCCCGATTTCGCCGAGGCGAACCATTCTAGAGGCGGGGCCTCCGCGGTCTGTCGCCGATGGGGAACCATCTATAGGAAGATCGTCTTGATATTCAGGGCGCCCCCACCAACCGTGATCGGAGTCCTTGGTGCCGATAGAAAGGGCCATGTCGTCGATGACGCCCTTTGCACGGATGAAAGAACGGAGGATAAAGTCGGCTCCGTACTTTGCTTCGCGGAGAACATCCGGAATACCGTCGATGCCGCCTGCCGCGTGGTTGAATTTGTAATGGTCCACGTCTGCATCCGGATTTGTTGCGGCCATGACGGCGGCCGCCATAAATGCATACATCTGGGTTTGCGATTCTTTCAGGTGGTCGCCGCAGTCGTAGTATCCGCCCTGGAGTGTTCCTGCGAGGGCGGCGTTGTAGGAATTTCGAATTTCTACTTCGTCTGTGACTGCGACTCCGCCGGCGCCATCTTTCGTGTGGCTGGACGGGTGGAACCACGAATCGCCATAGCCGCTGCGGTTGATTCCGTAGAACTTGATAGCCGCGTCCTTCACCATGGTATAAACCAGGTCGGATACAATGAATGTGCTTGAAATGTCGTTGCCTACCTTGATGCGGAGGCGGGTATCGGTAGGGACTCCTTGCGGAATGTTACCGATCATGATTTTACCGGATTGGCCGGTGATATCGACTCTATAGCGTTTCTGGTCGTTCGTGGCGGCGTTTGTGCCTGCGATAATGGTCCAGTCGGAGGAGGTCGTGCGGCCAGAAGGCTTGAGATTCCCTGTGATGGCCGGAGTAAATGACTTTCCATTGACATCTACGATTTCAAAAGTCGTCGCATTTCCGATAAAATAGAATTGGCGTTCCTTATCGCTTTCCAGATAGCCGGCTTGGTTCAAACGGATTGGCGACATGTGGTAATTGATGGCGTCTAGATAAGCTTGCTTCAGTGTATCGACGATAAATGCGTTCGGGGCGTAAAATGGAGTCGTCTTCTCGGGCAGCATGTTCTTTTTTTTAGTGACCGAGGTATCAAAGAAATTAAATACAGTCGTATCCCATGTTAACGGGAATGTAGGTCTAATCAAATCGTACGGAGTGGGCTGCTCCTGTTGCGCTACAGTTATTCCTACGGCAGCGCATAAAGCCCACAGATAGCTCTTGATTTTCACGATTCCTCCTTAATGTAAAAACGGGCAAAACATGTTTTGCCCTCTAACAGTATTGTCTTGATGATGAAAATAAGTTATTTAATGCTGAATTACATTAGAATAAATTTATTTCTGTTCTCAAGTCGTTCCCTGTTTTATGGAAATTTTTTTCTCTTGTGATTGTTTGTGTGAAAAAAACGGGATACTTTGTTGTAATACATACTGAATTATTTTTTTTGACTTTTAGTATGTAAAAAAACGAAGAAAAACATCTAAAAAACGCTGAAATCGCTATTTGTCGGCCTTTTTGGGCAAAAAAAAGCCTAAATTCCCTCAATTTTAGGAAAAAATTACATACTAAATTTCATAGAAATTTTTTTAATATGTAACGTACAAAAAAACAGATTGCTGATTACATATCAAAATGCCCCAAAAGAGCTTTTAGTATGTAAAGTAAATAAGGAAAATCGTAGCGAATTTGTTTAATGTTACTTTGTTTAAATCATGGGGACTGTGCAAAATAAAAGACCGTCGCATGGACGGCCTTTAAATTTGCTTTGAAGCGTTTGAAAAGAACTTATTAGTCCCCAGTGAAGATAATCACGAGAACAGAGGCGATGAATGCTGCGGAAACTGCGATGAATTCCCACGGATTGTCCATGACGGCGGACTTGGCGGTGCCAGTGGTTTCGTCTTCGACTTTCTTCTGTTCTTCTTCGGCCTTGGCCTTGGCTTCAGCTTCGGCGGCCTTCTTTTCTTCTTCGGCCTTGGCGAGAGCGGCGGTATCTACCGGGGTTTCGGTCTTGGCTTCGAGAACTTCAGTGGCTTCGGCAGCTTGAGCCTGGGCTTCGGTTGCCTGAGTCTGGACAGTGGCCTTTGCGGAATCGACTACGCCCTGAGCTTGAGCCTGAGCGGCGTCAACAGTAGCTGTTGCTTGATTCTGTGCGGCAGCGGCTTGGGCCTGTGCATTTTCGACAGTCTGAGTTGCTGTGGCAGAAGCCTGAAGGGCCTGAACCTTGGCGCCATCGACGGTTGCGGTGGCCTGTGCCTGAGCGTTAGCGGCAGCATCAGTAGCCTGGGTCTTAGCGGCATCGGCGGTGGCGACAGCGTCAGAAGCCTGAGCCTTGGCTGCATCGACTGCTCCGGTTGCCTGAGCCTGAGCGTTAGCAGCAGCGTCCGTTGCTTGGGTCTTGGCGGCGGTTGCTGCGTTCGTTGCCTGGGTCTTTGCTGCGGTGGCGGCGCCTACGGCCTTTGCCTTAGCAGCAGTGGCCTTGGACTTAGCAGCGGTAGCCTTGCTCTTGGCGGCGGTTGCAGCGCCAGTGGCCTTGCCCTTGGCAGCGGCTGTGGCGTCGGTAGCCTGTGTCTTTGCGGAAGCGGCTGCATCGACAGCCTTGTCCTTTGCTGCGGCAGCGGCGTCGGTAGCCTGTGTTGCCTGAGCCTTAGCGGCAGAAGCGGCATCGGTAGCCTGGGTCTTTGCGGCAGCGGCGGCGTCAGTAGCCTGAGCCTTGGCGGCGGCAGTGGCGTCGTTAGCTTGAGCCTTAGCTGCAGAGGTTGCGTCGTTAGCTTGAGCCTTAGCGGCGGCTGTGGCGTCCGTTGCCTGAGTCTTTGCGGCAGCCTTGGCATCTGCGGCCTTTGCTTCTGCTGCAGCCGGAGCTTCAGCTGCTTTTTCTACCTTGGCGGTAGCTGTTTTTGTGGCTTCTGTGGCGCTTTTAAGGGATGGAAAAGCGAAAACCATCGATGCCGAAATCATCGTGGCGAGCAGAATTTTTTTCATTATTCAATCCTCTTGGAAAAAGAAGTTTTTTTGTTTTGTTATCAAAAATAGTACATCTTGTGTGATTTTTGTCATGTGAAAAGGAAAAAAGGTCAAAAAAATTGGCAAAAAGGGGGGATAATGTGTAGAAATTGGGCGATAAATGGAGTTCTTTGTTTCGATTAATTATTTACTAAAGTTGAGTTAAGAAATGACTGTTATAGCCAACCGCGCCGAAAACACCCTAATCACAAAATTAGACGAATGAACGAACCTTTGGCCCTGCAGACGACAAGTGAAAGAATTATCTTTATACATGAAGTAACGAAATGAGGTCTTAGGTGGTAGGTTGTAGGCCTTAGGTGAGTTAGGCGGCATAGCCGCATGTTTATGAACCTAAAGCCAAATTCCTGTTGCCTAATCCCTAATCACAAATCACTAACCACAGGATTAGACGAAAGAACTGCCCTACAGACGAAAGATATAAGAATGGATAGTGATGCTTCGCATGTGCAAACACTCTCGTCTTTCGTCTCTCGTCTCTCGTCTAAAAAAAGGAAACTATGGCATTCAAATACGAAGCAACCGTCCAGCACGGTGAAGACACTACCGAATACGTGAACCTCGGCAAGGAAGGCGTTTCCGTCGCCGAATTCGAAGGCAAGAAGATTCTCAAGGTTTCCAAGGAAGCTTTGACGAAGATCGCCCAGGCTGCCTTTGAAGAAGTGGAATTCTGCCTGCGCCCGGCCCACACGGCCAAGGTCGCCAAGATTCTCCAGGATCCGGAAGCTTCGGACAATGACAAGTTTGTCGCCCTAACCATGCTCAAGAACGCCTGCGTTGCAGCAAAGGGCGTACTCCCGTTCTGCCAGGACACCGGTACGGCCATCTGCGTTGCCCACAAGGGCCAGCAGGTGTGGACCGGCTTTGACGATGCCGAAGCGATTTCCGAAGGTATCTACAACGCCTACACCACGAAGAACCTGCGCTACAGCCAGATTGCACCTTTGACCATGTACGAAGAAAAGAACACGGCTTGCAACCTCCCGGCTCAGATTGACATCCACGCCGAAGAAGGTGCAGAGATGAAGTTCCTCTTTGTGGCTAAGGGTGGAGGCTCTGCCAACAAGACTTACTACTGGCCCATGACCAAGGCGCTCCTCAACCCGAAGTCCTTGGAAAAGTTCCTTGCCGAAAAGGTGAAGACCCTCGGTACTGCGGCTTGCCCTCCGTACCACCTCGCCATCGTGATTGGCGGGACCTCTGCCGAAATGAACACTCATGCGGTCAAACTCGCTAGCTGCGGCTACTACGACGATATTCCGACCAGCGGTTCCGAAGGCGGCCGCATTTTCCGCGACCTCGAAATGGAAGAAAAGGTCTTGCACATTTGCCAGAAGACGGGCATTGGCGCCCAGTTCGGCGGCAAGTACCTGGTGCACGACGTGCGCGTAATCCGCGCCCCGCGTCATGCTGCAAGCTGCCCGGTTTCTATCGGCGTCAGCTGCTCTGCCGACCGCAACATCAAGGCTAAGATTGACGAAAACGGCCTCTGGCTCGAAAAGATGGAACACCATCCGGAAAACTACATCCCGGCAGGCAACGCCGTGAACCTCGCTCCGGCTGTGGAAATCGATCTCGACCGCCCCATGAAGGAAGTGCTCGCCGACCTCACCAAGTATCCGGTGAAGACCCGCCTCAGCCTCAAGGGCACGATGATTGTGGCCCGCGACATGGCACATGCAAAGATTGCCGAAATCTTCGACAAGCAGGAACGCGGCGAAGAACTCACCGACGAAGAAAAGACCGTGCTCAAGGTCGTGTCTGACCACCCGATCTACTAC
>JAGCPZ010000013.1 GCA_017965445.1 Fibrobacter sp.
ATGTCTTTCCACGGCATGGACCAGGACCCCAATTACCAGCAGTCCAATACCCACTGGGAAGCGGTTGCTGATACGGCGGGCTTTGTCGTAGCCTATCCTAAGGGCGCAACGGGTTACAGCACCTGGGATATCAACGGTGACAAGGATACCAAATGGATTACGCAGATTATCGACCAGTTGGCCACTGACTATAAGATTGACAAAAAGCGCGTGTATATGTCGGGCTTCTCCATGGGCGGCATGCTCTCTTACCATGCCATGGGCAAGATTGCCGACAAGATTGCAGCCTTTGCTCCCTGCTCCGGTTACCTGATGATGGGTGCCGGCACGGCTCAGCGTCCGGTGCCTATATTCCATACTCATGGAACTAGCGACAACGTGGTGGGCTATGATGGTCTTGAAAACAACCTGAAGAGCTACCGCAACCAGTTCAAGTGCCCGTCTCAGGCAGAAGTCGAGAACAACCACCCGAACAGCGAGAACAAGGCTACGCTCTACACTTGGGGCCCGTGCGACAATGGTATCTACGTGAAGCACTTGAAGCTCGAAGGCCGTCAGCATAGCCCCTCCAAGGCCGATGTTTCCGATATCTGGAATTTCGTGAAGGGTTATGACTTGGATGGTCCTATTGGCGCCAGCAAGCCTGAATCCTCTTCCAGCGAAGTCGCCTCTTCGGCGGATGCCGCGAAGTCCTCCAGCAGCGGTGGCCAGATTGGTCCGGCTGTGTCTTCTTCCAGTAGAAGTCATCGTTCGTCTTCCAGCGCTACAGCCGGGTCTTCTTCAGCCGGTCACCATTTTGGCTTGAGTTCTGGCACGGAAGCCCTGCCCATGGATCCGAGCTTGCGCTTTGTCTCTGTATATAGGTCCTCTGACAACTACATCGTAGTCGCCAATGCTCAGGGCAAGTCCATCACCGTGTTCAACAGCCTCGGCAATGTCGTTAGCTCCACTCGCGCTCTCGGAAGTGCGCAGAAGGTCTATACCGGCGCCAAGGGCGTGTATATCGTGAAGGTCGGCTCTAGGACGTTCAAGACCTCGCTCTAAGATTTAACGGAATTCATACTTTAAAGACTCTCTTTTTTAAAGGCTCTCCCTTGTGGAGAGCCTTTTATCACTTGTTCTTGTCTCCCTGGCCTCATTGCCGTTCTTTTACAGTAACAACTGATCCCGCAACGGTGTGCGGGATGACATGTTAAAGAGAGCTTTTACGACTTACTTTTGTCTCCCTGGCCCCATTGCCGGGGGCGGCTTTTTATAAATTTACGCTATGCGTTTCTGTTGGCCTTTTTCTCGTGTGCTTTGGCTTATTGCTGTTGCCTTTGTGGCGGGCGTCTTGTCCGGCTGCTACAGCTTTACCGCCAGTACGCTCCCGAGCCACATCAAGACGGTCAACATCCACGAAGTCGAAGATAAGACTCTTGACCCGGTGCTTGCAAACAACATTCATACGGCCGTTGTCGATATGTTCAAGCGCAATGCGGGTGGCGTGCGCCTCGTGAATGACGAAGCCAATGCCGATTTTTATATAACGTTGCTCAGCTATACGAACAAGCCCGAGAACTACAACAGCAACAGCGACGTAGAAACGTACCGTGTCACAATCCGCGTCGAAGTCAAATTTTATGACAACGTAAAAGAGCGGATTATCTACGAAAGCAAGTCACTCTCGGCCGATGGCGTCTATGACGTACAAGCTAATGAGACCGAGGACCGCCATGGTCAGACGCGTGCGATTGAAAAGCTCCAAGATTTGATTGTCTCGAACGCCCTCGCGAAGTGGTAGTTTTTAGACGAGTGAATAGATTGGCACTTTCGCGCTAAAAAAAAGCGACTCGGCAATGCGTGAGGATCACTAGCTTTGCCGAGTCTGGGGTTGGTTTGGAGTATTATAAATATGCTTAATTTTAGGCGATTTGTTAAGCCCCAACTTCATTTTTTACGAAAAAAAATCATGTATAATCGGGATTTTTATAGAAACTGGTTCAAAGTTACCCGATTTTCGTTGAGCAAGGCCTCGGTAAGCTCGCTCCCCTTGTATGTCAGTTTCAGTGAAAAGAAGGGCTCGCCACGTTCGAGAAGCGCGAGGAATATCAAATCACCATCCCAGTGTGGCAGCTCACGGACTTTTTGTTTATCTACCCATTCGAGAACGCCCTCGTCGCAGTCCTTGAGCGAACCTTCGAACTCGGTCGCCGTAAAGAGGTGCATGAATTCGGTTTCGTTCATGCCGTCGCTGATGAACGTGACGATACCGCGGTATTTGGGGCGGATTAGCGTAAGTCCCGTCTCTTCAAGGGCTTCGCGGCGGATACAGTCTTCAGGGGATTCCCATTCTTCGAACTTGCCTCCGATGCCAATCCACTTGTCCTTGTTGATGTCGTTCTTTTTTTTGATACGGTGGAGGAGCAAGTATTTGCCGTTTTGCTCGATGTAGCATAGGGTTGTGTTGATCATACAAGCAAAATATAGAATTGTTTCTTTTTTGACTTGTTTTGAGAAATGTTTTCAAAAAAAAATGAGCAGATGGAATGATATAAATGTATAATTATTATATGAATTGCGAAATTATTGGCTGGGAATATGCAAAATTGGGTTAAAGAAATCGTCGTAGATTCAAAGTTTGAAAATGTCAGGACTCTCACGGAATTTGTTGAGAATTCTTTGGAACCGCTCAATCCTTCTCCGAAAGCTATCATGCAGATTGGAGTTGCGATTGATGAACTGTTCAGCAATGTTGTTCGTTATTCTGGATCGGATAATTTGAAGCTAATCCTTAACGTGAACGAGGACGTACTGACCGCGAAGCTTACCTTTATTGATGAGGGTGTCGAGTACGACCCGTTGAAGAAATCGGACCCGGACGTGACTCTCGCGGCTGAGGACCGGCCAATTGGTGGACTAGGCATTTATCTGGTGAAAAAAATCATGGATGGCGTTGAGTACAAACGTGATGGACGCAAGAATGTTTTGACGGTGGTTAAAAAACTGGCTTAACTTATTTTAGATTTTAAGAACAAATAAAAACGAGGCTTAGAATGAAAATAGAAAAAAATGTGGATGCTTCTAATATGTCACTTGCTTTAGAGGGACGTTTGGATACAATGACTGCTCCTTTGCTTGAGTCTGAGATTCAGGGCAAATTGGCGGGAGTTACCAACTTGGAATTTAATTTTGCCAAGCTGACGTACATATCTTCGGCGGGATTGCGCGTGTTGCTTGCCGCCCAGAAGATTATGAACAAGCAGGGCAAAATGATTATCAAGAACGCTTGCGCAGAAATCAAGGAAATTTTCGAGGTGACGGGATTCTCTGATATTCTGACTGTTGTCTAAAATCTGGTTATACGTTTATATGGAATAAAAAACGGCACCTGCGGGGTGCCGTTTTTTGTATGTAAAAAGGAGATGCCCGCTTACTTCGACTGTGCTCAGCACAGGCTCCGGCGGGCATTGTCATTCCGGCCTCCGAGCCGGAATCTCCCTTCTTTACTTCACACCGATGAGACTCAAGTCTCTCACGGCACCCTTGTCTGCAGAAGAAGCCATCGCGGCGTATGCCTGCAAGGCCTTGCTGACAACGCGGTCGCGGTGTTCCGGCTGCCAAGCCTTGGCGCCGCGGGCTTCCATTTCCTTGCGGCGGGCGGCCAGTTCGTCGTCGGTGAGCTGCACGTTGATGCTGCGGTTCGGAATGTCGATTTCGATGACGTCGCCCGTGTGCACGAGACCGATGTTACCCTTGTTGGCGGCTTCCGGAGAAGCGTGGCCGATGGAGAGGCCGCTTGTACCGCCGGAGAAACGACCGTCGGTGAGGAGGGCGCAGGACTTGCCGAGGTGACGGCTCTTGAGGTAAGAGGTCGGGTAGAGCATTTCCTGCATGCCGGGGCCACCCTTCG
>JAGCPZ010000002.1 GCA_017965445.1 Fibrobacter sp.
CCGGCCTCAGCACCCAGCTACATCCATAACGAAATTAAAATTTCTATGGATGTGCAAGTTACATCGGTGGCTGATTCATCATAGAAGAACTGTAAACGGAACTAAAGTTCCGAGCCACACAGAGTGCCGGGGTCTGTTTTTGTACGTAAAAATCCGTGCAAATTACCGAGTCTTTGCGATAATCCAGGCTTCGTCGTAGGACTTTGTGGATTCCCCTAAATCTTCCAGGAGTTCCATGCGTTTGATTTCTTGCTCGTTCGGGTTGATGACGCGGTTGCTCTTGAATTTTTCGTCAATGACTTCGAGGCTTGCCTTGTTCGGTGTCGCGTAGTTGATGAATTTTGCGAGTTTTGCGCCGACTTCGGCGTCCAGGATGTAGTTCATGAATGCGTATGCTCCCTCGACGTTTGCTGCTTTGGAGCTGATGAGCATCGCATCGACCCACATGAACGAACCTTCCTTGGGAATTACAAATTGCAACGTGGAATCCTTGTTGATGGCGGCCTGAGCTTCGCCGTTGAAGACTATGGCAGCCCAGTTCTCGCCGGAGAGTACTTTGTTCTTGCCCGGGACGGAACCGTCAAAGCCGACAAAGTGCGGATCTTTTTTCGCCTGCAAAATGTAATCCACGGCCTTGTTGATTTCTTCTTGCTTTATACTGTTGGCGTCGTAGCCGATGGCCTGGAGCGCCATGCTGAGCATGGAGCGGCTTTCGTTGAGAAGGCTGAAGTTGCCCTTGGTGTTCTTGGCGTCAAAGAGCATGGAGTAACTTGCGCTGTCCGGATGGATTTTTTCTCCGCGGAAGAGAATCCCCGTGGTGCCCCAGAGGTAAGGCAGACTGTAGGCGTTTGTCGGGTCGTATGTCTGTCCGAGAAATTGCGGTGCGACGTTGACTCGGTTCGGAATTTTGCTTGTATCGAGGGGGGCGACTAAACCGGCTTGAATCATTTGCTGGATGACTACATCCGACGCGATGATGACATCGTACTTTTTCGTACCGGCAGTCTGGAGTTTCACGAGCATTTCTTCTTGAGCTTCGTAAAGTTCAAGATTGACTTTATAGCCTGTTTTTTTCTCGAAGTCCTTCAGCAAGCTTGGATTGATATACTCGCTGTAAATCATTACAGAAACAGTCTTCCTGGAATTCTTTTGCCCTTGCACTTCGTTACAGGCGAAAAAAATTACTGCAAAAAAGGAGAGTATCAGGAAAAATCTGTTCAATTTCTGTATCCTTATGGGAATAGTGCGTTGCGTTGTCGATACAAAAATAACTCAAATATATAGAGTATAGGTTCCTTTTTTATGGTAAAAGATTTTTTAATGGCCGTATAACTGGCGAAAAAAAGAAAAAATAAAGGTTGTCAACGGAAAAAAGGCTTTTTTGTAAAAAAACTTGTCTTGCCAAAAGGTTTTATGCTATATTAATCACAACATATAACAAGGAGATAAAAATATGTTTAAAAAAATTCTTCTCGCAGCTCTTGTCGTGACGAGTGCCGTGTTTGCCCAGGTTCACGTTGGTGCCCGTGCCGCGTTCAACTTCGGAACCGTTTGGGGTGATCATACGGACGACGCCAACTGGGGTGCAGGTTTCAATGCCGGTGCTCTTGCCCGTATTGATGTGACTCCGACAATCGCCTTTGTTCCGGGTGTTGAAGTGGATCTTCGTAGAATTGCCACTGAGGAATTTGGCGTGGATTATTCTTATTCCTTCTGGTACATTGATTTGCCGCTCTTGGCCCGTTTTGCCGTCAATCCCCAGTTCTTTGTGGATGCCGGCTTGAATATTGGTATCAATGTTGCTGCAAAGGCAACTGCGAAGGCTGGCGGTCATGAAGAATCCGTTGATATCGACAACATGAATACTATCGGAGTGGGTCTTATTGCCGGTGTGGGCTTTGCTGTCATTCCGAACCTCGACATCAACCTCCGTATGCATCTCGGCTTAACCAACATGATGGATGTAAGTGAAGTCGGTTCTAAGGACCTCCGCTTGCAGGCCGGTATATCTTACTGGTTCATGTAATCTAGCTTGAATAGCGAATTTTAAAACGCAAGAAGCCTGGCACCAAGTGCCGGGCTTTTTCGTTAAATTGATGTTGTATGGAATTTTTTCTATATTTACAATACAAACAAAAAAAGGAGACTTAATATGTTTAAAAAAATTCTTCTCGCAGCCCTTGTCGTGACGAGTGCCGTGTTTGCTCAAGTCAATGTTGGCGGTCGTGCTGCCTTTAACTTTGGTACCATTTGGGGCGAAAATACGGACAACGCCAACTGGGGTGCAGGCTTTAATGCCGGTGTCGATGTCAAGTACAATGTCAGCCCGGTGCTGTCCTTGATTTCTGGCTTGGAACTGGATTATCGCAGAATGTCCGATGAATACGATAACGGCTACTATAATGTCGAGAATGCCGTTACTTTTATGTATTTAGATGTGCCGGTTCTGTTGCGCATTAATGCTTCGCCTACATTCTTCTTGGATGCTGGTCTCACGCTTGGCTTTAACTTGAGTGCGAACCAGACGCGTGAAGTTAAGGGCGCTTCCAAAAGTCAAGATATCTCTTCTGAAGTGGAATCCTTCGAATTTGGCCTTGTCGGCGGTTTAGGATTCGTTATCATTCCGAATCTTGAACTGAACTTCCGTGTGGCTTTTGGCATGACCAGCATGGCCAAGGAAGTTGATAACTTCAAGAATCTGCGCTTCCAGGCTGGCGTGGCCTACTGGTTCATGTAATCTAGCTTGAATAGCAAATTTTAAAACGCAAGAAGCCTGGCACCAAGTGCTGGGCTTTTTGATTGAGAATCTTATTGAAATTGCTTGTATCACAACGTGTTTTATATTATATTCTTTATGAGTTTTTAACAAACAAGGAGTGCGTATGTTGAAAAAATTGGTTCTTGTGGCCTTGGTCGCTGCCAGTGCTGTTTTCGCTCAAATTAACGTTAGTGGTCGTGTTGCCTTTAACTATGGAAATGTTTGGGGTGAAAATACGGACGAAATGGACTGGGGTGCCGGTTTTATTATCGGTCCCGAAGTCAGGTATAACATTAACCCGATGATTTCTATCATATCTGGCCTGGAACTGGATTATCGCAGAGTCTCCTATGAATATCATGTAGATTATGACCGCTTCCTTGATCCGGACCTTAAAAACTATGACGTTACGGAAACGACTTCCTTTATGTATCTGGATATTCCGTTGCTGTTGCGCATCAAACCGGTTTCCTTCTTCTACGTCGAAGCGGGAATGAATTTTGATTTTAACTTGAGTGCAAACAACGTTTTGGAATACGATGACGAGTCTATAAGCGACGATGTTTCAGCTTCGGTGAAAACTTTTGAATATGCTCTTGCGTGCGGTCTTGGATTTGAAGTCGTTACGGATCTTGAATTGAATTTCCGCGCTCTATTCGGCATGACAAGCTTGTCTAAGAACGTTGACGACATTAAGCACTTGCGCTTGCAGGCCGGTTTGACTTACTGGACCTTCTAGTCGTAAAAAATAGATTTAACGAAAATGGCCCGACACGCTCAGTGCCGGGTTCTTTTTTTATGAAAAACTTACTTTTCTTAATTGGAAAACTTGTGAAAAAAGTTGATTTATGCTATATTCAGCAAAAACATATAACAAGGAGATATAAATATGTTTAAGAAAGTTCTTCTGGCAGCTCTCTTAGTGACCAGTGCGGCCTTTGCCGATTTCTTTAACGTTGGTGCCCGTGCGGCGGCTAACTTCGGTACGGCCTGGGGCGATGATGCAGACGATGCAACTTGGGGTGTCGGTTTTAACGCGGGTGTCGCCTTGAAAATCGATATTCTCCCGGTGATAACGATTATCCCTGGATTGGAAGTGGACTATCGTCGTATGGGCGGAGAAACAGATTATTCGGATGGTTTTAGTGAAATTTCTACGGATGAAACCTTGGGCATGTGGTACTTGGACATCCCGGTTTTGGCGAGAGTCAAGCTCATTCCGATGGTCTATCTTGAGGGCGGTGTCGCCTTTAGCTTTAATTTGTCTGCCACAATGGATTATGAAGATACTGAAACCAAACCAAATGGCGAAACTGTAAAAACTTCTGATGACATGAGTTATTCGAAGTTCGTCAATACCATGGATATTGGTTTGATTGTTGGTGCCGGTGTTTCTCTTCTGGACAAGGTGGATGTCGATTTCCGCTTGGTTCTTGGCTTGAACAGCTACATGGACGACAGTGATGAAGGCTATTCAATAAGCATGAAGCACCTCCGTATGCAAGCCGGTATACTCTACTGGTTCTAATTTTATACGGAACAACCGATGCCGTGACGGTGCACGGCATGACAACACGCAAACTGTCACCCCGGCCTAAGGTCCCTGAGCCCGTCGAAGGGCCGGGGCCTGTTTTATTTTAATTCCATCTTGAATTTTTCAGGAGAAATAAGCTTTTGCAGGAATGATTTTTCTTCGGTTTGAGCCGGCTCTTCTATTTCAAGAACAGCGCTGAGATAGAGGTATATGATTCTCTGGGCTTGCTCCCTGGCGCGTTTCTTGAGCTCGTCGTAATTTTCCTGCTCGTATTTCTTTTGCTCGTACACGAAAAACTTTTTGAAGTCTTCGAACTTTATACTGTTAAACCATCCCGCTTTTTCCATGACGACATCGATACTTTCAAAATCGATGCTGTGACTCAAAATCTTGGGGTCGGGCAAAGTGATGGTGATGGTCTTCGTCATCTTATCGACAAAGATTTGGATGTCCTTCATGTCGTACCCGAGCTTGACGTCGCCTTTGTAGATAAGGACGAATTCCTTGACGGACTTGTTGAATCTCCAGGCGGGGAGCGATTCCACCAGCTTTGCGACATCCTGGTACGACGCCATTTTGCGGTACTGGTGGTGGAGCGTGCCTAGCTCCGATATTTCATGGATTTGATGCTCGATGAATTCGCTCGTAATGTCTTTTCGCGAAGTCCCGAACAAGTCAAACTTGTTGATAATCATCATGCTTACGACGGTGCAGAAGAACACCGCTATGCAAACAAGAACAGTTATCAGCAAGATTTTGACAGGACGTTTCATCGTATTTTGTCACCCTCGATGCGAAGCGTAGGGAATCCATACAGTTCCGAATTATACTAGAAATTATAGAATAAGGCAGCGCTGAATATCATCGGTTCATCTACGCCATCTATGTTAAAACGGCTTCCTCCGGTAATTTCTACTGCCGCGTCTAAGGTCAGTTCGTCTGTTAGCGGGATTTTGAATCCCAAATCAACGATAATGCCGTTGTCGCTACCCCCATCATCATGAGAACAAATTCCACTCATGCTGCAGTTGTAACGCTGTGCTTCTTCTCCTATGATGATGTCGAAACCTGCGTAAATAGAAAAACTGCTAAACAGGATATCGATTTCGGTTCCAAAGTGGAGGTATTGGTTTGTCCAGGGATCCCCCAGCATATAACCGATGTACTTGGCCCATATTACGCTTGTGAAAATACTTGAATGTTGTAAACCAAAATCGCCAGCGAAGTTGTCTTGTGCAAAGTCATTGCTACCAGGCAGGTATCCATCTGCGTAGAGGCTGAAACCCGTCGAAAGCTGGAACTTCAATCCGAACTGGACATTCATGATTCCGTATGAGTTGGAATCACCATATCCCTTAATTCCTTCTATGCTGAAAAAACCGAACGGGGCTTTTGCAGAAATTTCGAGCCAACTCAATGGAGAATAGCGAACTCCAACGGCGAGTAAAGGTCCAGAGACGGGGTCCATGGACATGTAGCCGATTTGTCCTGCTATCTGTCCTTCTCCTTGTGGGAGAATAGGAAGGTTGTCCCAAGAAGCGTAAGACATTGCGGTCAATAGGGCAAAAGTGGCGATTGTTTTTTTAAACATTTTTTTCTCTCGTTTATTTATTAGAGTAATATATAAAATAAAAATCCCCGACTTTGTATGTCGGGGAGAAGGTTGGTAGAACTTAGATAAGCTCTCAGTTCTAATCTCAATGCATTACGAATGCAGATATTCGATAATCGCGTCGTGAATTGTTGTGAACACGCTGCGCAGTTCGTTTTCGTCTTCTTCGAGGAGCGTGACGCGGAATCCCTTCAGGTCCGTGCAGAAGCTGGTGCTCGGTACAACGCAAACGCCCTTGGCGCCCAAGAGGTAATACACAAAGCGGTAGTCGAGATTCGTCGTTTTGCTGCACCATTCTTCGACCTTCTTCTTGATAATCGGATTGTCGATTTTGAGCGTCTGGTGGCTGTTGAGCACGCCTTCGCGGAAGATGATGGTGTTGTAGAACGCACCGTATGTCGGGTTGAAATACAGTTCCGGGATGTCGGAGAGGATTTCGTTGATGATGGCGCTACGGCGGCCAATCTTCTCGTTCAGTGCAGTACGGTGTTCGATAAAACGCGGATCGCCCAGCACACGCGGAATCGTCATCTGCGGGAGCGTGGTCGAGCAGACTTCCACCATCTTCGCGTTGTCGATGGCGCGGCAGAAGGCGTCGAACTGTTCGTCCTTGTCGCGGTTGTAGTATTCGGCCCAGCCGCAACGAGCGCCCGGCCACGGGTATTCCTTGGAAATGCCCTTCAAGGCGATGCCCGGAACGTCACCGATGTATTCGGCAAGCGCGTAGGCGTGGGCGCCATTGTAAGTAATCTTGTTGTAGATTTCGTCGCAGATGATGAACAAGTTGTAGCGCTTGGCAATATCTACCATTTTCTGGAGAATTTCCAGCGGATAGACCATGCCAGTCGGGTTGTCCGGGTTCAAAATCAAGATGCCCGCGATGCTCGGGTTGTACTTCACCTTGTTTTCCAGTTCTTCCAGGTCCGGGTACCAATGGTTTTCGGGCTGGAGGCTGTAGGTGATAGGCGAGGTATGGGCGTGGGCCGCTTCGGCAGAACTGTGTGTCGAATAAGCCGGAGCCGGTCCGATAATGCGGGTGGTCATCGACAAGAGGCCGTAGATGGTGGCGATGGCGTCACCGAGGCCGTTGAAGAACAAAATATCATCGACGTTAATCTGTGCACCGCCGAGCTTGTTGTTTTCCTTGACCAGGAATTCGCGGGTTTCAAGCATGCCCTTGGAGGGGCAGTAGCCGTAACTTCTGTTTGTCTTGACCAAGTCCACAACAATGTCTTTAATCCAGTCGGGAATTTGGCACTTCTTTTCAATCGGGTCGCCGATGTTTTCCCAGTGGATGGGGAGGCCCAAGGCCTTGAGCTGGTTTGCCTTCTTCACGATCTCGCGGATTTCGTAAGAGAGTTCCTTGGCACCTTCGCTCAATAGTCTTCTGCGCATTTTATGCTCCTGTATAGGTATCGAAAATTCAAATTTTTACAATGCAATTATAGAATAATATTTAGCTATGTTATTTCTGCAATATTGATTCTACGTCATCCTGAGCCCTGTAAAGGGCGAAGGATCCAGTGCACTACTAAATAAGAACTTCTGTTTCCTTGTTTTATGGTTAAAGTTTAAAAAAAATAAAGCAGCCTTTTACGGGGCTGCCCTTGAAACTTTTTATCTGTTCTTTCGCTTTATGTTTTACAGATTTTGGTTTCTCTGGACAGCCCCACAATAGCTCGGGCTGCTGCCGGGCTTGCTGCCTTTGCAGCTGCTGCATGAGCTGCAATTCTTGCATTTGCTGCGATGATGTTCTGTCCAAAGATGTTCACGCGTCGAAATATAGTTTATGCCAGGCAGGATGTCAAGATGCCTCCAAAAACCGAAAATTTTTTTATATTCGAATGCGATGATGCATGATACTTTATATGACCCGATTCGCAAAAAGGATGTGCCTGCGACACCCGAAGAACATGTGCGCCAGGAAACGGTGCGCTATTTGCTGGATGCGGTGAAGGTGCCGGCACATTTGATTGCGGTGGAATTCCCGCTTTCGCTAGTGGATGCAAAAACGGATGATCGCGTCGATATCGTGGTGCATAATTTCCGCGATGGGGCGCCGCTCAGCAAGCCGTGGCTCTTGGTGGAATGCAAGGCCCCCGGCGAATACACATGGCCTGTGTTGCAACAGCAACTGAATAAGTATTTGCAGATTTTGACGCCAAACTACGTGATGCTTGCGTTAGGGGATTGCGTACGCTATTTTGAGCTGGATGCGGCGTCGAAGCGGTTCAAGAAAATCGAGAAGCTGCCGGCGTTTGGCTAAATTGGGCGTATTTGTCCTAAATTGCATATAAAGTAAGTTAAAATCTGCGGAAAAATGGGCCTTTTTAAACAAAAAACTGTGCAGACAACATAAAAAATTACATACTTAATGCTGGTAAAAGTGTGTTTAGTATGTAAAGGTGTTGAAAAAGACTCGAAAAATTCAAAATGTGAGCCTTGCTCTCACAATGCATTTATTTCACCACTGACAAAATGTCTCCATCGGCGAGCCGCGTTTTGATGGTGTCGCCGCTTTTGAGCTGGCTTGCCTTGCGGATGAACTTTCCGTTTGCGTCGAGTGTAAGCGAGTAGCCTTTGGCAAGCGTCGTCTTGGGGTCCGCGCTTTTTACTTTTTCACTGACGAGTTCGAACTGCGATTTCGCAAGATCGAGAATTTTGCGTGAACCTTGCTTTAAACCTTCTTGGTTGCGGTTGAGCCGTTCGTGCTCGGACTTTATATAAAACGCGGAATCTTTTTTGATTGATGCGGCGATAAGCGTGTGCTTGGACTTTTCGCTTTGGATGAGTCCGGTGACTTTTTGATTCAGTTGGTTGCCTATCGTACCGAGCAATTTGTTGCTTTCGTTTAGGAGTTCGCGGGCGCCGTCTGCGATGCCTGTCATTGCTTCGGTCATGCGGTTCCAGCTATCCGTGACGCGCTCCACGAGGCGCTTTGCACAGTCCGTCGGCGTGATGCAAGAGAGGTAAGCGACTTCGTCTAATAGGCAACGGTCGATTTCGTGGCCGATTCCCGTAAAGACGGGGATGGGGTAGTTTGCGACTGCACGGCAAAGTGCTTCGCTGTCGAAAAAATTCAAGTCCGTCTTGGCGCCGCCACCGCGCACGATACAGACAACATCAAGGTCTGAGAACACTTGCAACTGCTCCAGTGCCGCGATGATGCTTTCTTCGGTCTCGTTTCCTTGCATTCTTGCGTAAACAGTCGTGACTTCGAATGCGAACGGCGAAGCTTCCAGTCGTGTGGTAAAATCCTTGTACGCTGCGGTATTTTCTCCGGTGATGAGCCCCACGCGGAGTGGAACATCGGCAAGCTCAAGTTGCTTGTTCTTTTCGAGCAATCCTTCCATTGCAAGGCGCTTTAAGATGGCGCTCTTGGTGAGGGCAAGCTCGCCAATCGTGTAAACCGGATCGATATCTAAAATTTGCGCCTGTAACTTCCCGTACGGAATGTAAAGTTCTGCGCGAACGAGAAAGTTTACCTTCAAGTCGTGCTTGAGCGTAAACGGCTGCGATAAACTGGAAATCTTTGCAAGAATCGCGGCGTACTTGGCTGTATAACAATAAAGAGCGAGCGTTGCTTTTGGCTTTACGTCACCATCGGCAAAGTCCGCGATGCTGAGGTAAACTCCCGACGGCTTTTCGGCAATTTGCGAAATTACGCCATGAACCCAAACCGCAGGCGTAGTTTCTACGGTGTTCTTGAGCGAACGCATATACTGCGTGACCGAAAATGTGCGAACTTCTTGATCCATATTACGAGACTGCCGCCTTTGACTTTTAAAATAATAATAACTAAATTAATTAAAAAAAGGACTCACCGTGTCGAAAGTTGTTTCTGCAATGGATATGCGTCAGAATTTTGGGACGCTGTTGAACCAGGTCGCCCTCAAGGACGAAGAAATTGTCATTGAACGCGCTGGTAAGCCTTTGGCTCGCCTTGTGAGCATGAATTCTGCAGTGAACGGCAAACTCGACTTCCGCGACATCGGAAAACTCCCCAACGATATTTGGATGGAATAGGCTTTTTTTTTGTCATTCCGGCCGAGCCTGTCCTGAGCGAAGTCGAAGGATGCCGGAATCGCCTTTTTGTATATTAACTTTATATGAAGAATATTCTATTTCTGGTCTTCGCTTTTGCTGCGTTTGCGGATGCTCAACTCTTTTACGACAAGTTTGGCGAAAGTCGCGGTGCGTATAAAGATAGTTTGGTGTATTCAAGGCTTGTCGAGCTTTCGCAAAGATTCCGTGGCCCGATTTTAGTGAGACCGCCTGTTGAAGGAGTCAAACCAAGAAAGAATTTGGAAAAGATTCTGCAAAACAAGATTCAAAGAACATTTAATATGAGCCTCGATTCCTTACGAGAACTTTGGGGGCTCGAAGTGTCAAAAAAAGAGTTTGTCCAAATCTGTATTGATGGCACAATTATCGCGTGGGAAACTTCGCTGAACTCAAATATTCATAATGATTCTTGCCTTGTATTCCAGGCCCCGTCGCATATAGGGAATGAATCCATTGATGTGTATCTACCGGATTCTAAACGTTCGCAAAGAATTAATTTGGCAGTCGGTAAAAAGTTGAATTTCAAAAAAGAAAAAGTGCTGTTAGGGTATGAATATTTCAAACAGCGTGAGGATAATCTTCTAGATCGCTATAGCATAACTTTTTTTGGTCTATATGACAAAAAGGTACCTGAAAAACAGGTACTTTTTGATTATATGACATTTGGGTACCTGAAATCGTCCGCAAGCTTTTATCTGTCTGGCTTGTGCGCAGAAAAAAGTTTCTCAATCAGCATTTTTCGCCTTTCC
>JAGCPZ010000003.1 GCA_017965445.1 Fibrobacter sp.
GGCGTTCTTGCGACGGCCAGTGCCGCGGTAGATCTTCTTATTCTTTGCTGTAGCCATAGTTTTCTCCGTTCTAAATTAAAGTTCTACGACTTCGGGTTTCTGGGCAGCGAACGGATGTTCGGCACCTGCAAAAATCTTGAGTTTCTTGATCATCTTGTGGCCAAGAGCGCTGTGCGGGAGCATGCCCCAGATGGCAGCTTCGAGCGGAGCAGTCGGGTGCTTTGCCAAAAGGTCGGCAAAGTTGATCCAACGTTCACCGGCGATGTGGCCAGTGTGGTGGAAATACTGCTTCTGGAGAGCCTTGTTGCCGGAAACCGCAACCTTTTCAGCGTTAATGACAACCACGAAGTCGCCAGTATCGACGTTCGGGGAATAGATGGCCTTATGCTTGCCCATGAGGAGACGAGCAACTTCGCTTGCAACGCGTCCCATCGGCTTGTCAGCTGCGTCCACAAGCTTCCACTTGCGGGAGACAGTCTTCGGGTTTACCGTAATGGTTTTCATGTAAATCCTCTAGTGAGTGAAATTCCAGGGCAAAGGCGCCCCGAGAAAAGCAAGGTAAATTTAGATGATTTTTCGCAAGGGTTCAAGGGTAAAAATGTGTATTTTTTGAAAAAAGTAGTGTTTTTGCGGGTTAAGCATTCTATTAATTGATAGAATTGTAGTAATTAGTATAGCAAAATTTGGCTTTTAGCTGATAGAACTCAGAGCTTAGAACTTAGATTTTCATTTTTTAACGAGATGGCGATGCCCGATCAAGTCGGGCATGACATTACGAAAGCAAGTGTAAGTCCCGTCATTCTGACCCGCAGGGGAAGAATCCAGGGCGTTCCACCCTCAGGATGACGTTCACTGTCTACTATTCTTCCTCATGCTCGCGAGCGCTTTCGAGCGACGGCGGGCGGTTTCCTGGAGGTTCACGGCAACGTCGAACTCATCGACAATTTCGCGGCCGAGAATTTCTTCGAGCACGTCTTCGAGGCTCACGATGCCGGCAATCGCACCGAACTCGTCAACCACACCGACCATGTGACCGCGCTGTTTGAGGAACCGCAACAGGAGCTTGTCCGTCATGAGGCTGTCAGGCACGAGCTGTATCGGGCGCATAAGCTGGCGGAGTTTCACATCACGCTTGCCTTCAGCAAGTTTATTATAGGCATCGCGACGCAATACGATGCCAATCCAGTTGTCCTTTTTAGCGTCATATAGCGGAACACGCGAAAACGGCCAGTTGCCACGCTCGTCCAGAGTCTCGCCAATGGTACAGTCCGCATCAAGCGAAAACACAACTTGCCGAGGCGTCATCACGCGACGTACCGGGAGCGACTTGAGCGAAAGGATATTCTTGATGACAAGGGCCTGCTGGTTGTCAATCACGTCTTCGCGGAGACCGAGACTCACGAGGCTATTGATGTCCTCGATGCTCACGTCCTTCTTTTCTTTGTCTTCGCGGGTCCAGTGCTTGGTCAGAGTAAGGCAAAGCCAGATGATGCCTGTCCAGCCGAGGATTTTCGTGATGTAGTAGAACGGCACGGCAACAAGCGGTGCGCAAACTTTCGCCTGTTTTACACCAAGCGTTTTCGGGGTAATCTCGCCAAAAAGCAAAATGAGAATCGTGAGCACAACCGGGAGCATCATCGCCGCCGAGGGGGATAAACGTTTCACGGCCAAGGCGGTCGCCAGCGACGCGCCCACGGTATTCGCGACGGTATTCACCACAAGCACCGAAGCAATGTAGCGGTCGATGTTATCCTTCACATGTTTCAGATAACGTGCTGTAAATTTTTTCTGTTTTTCCAGCATTTCCACCGTCGAAGGCGGCACACTATAAAACGAGGCTTCCGTCACTGAGCAGAACGCCGAAGCAGCAAGGCAACAAAAAACTGTTAAAGCAATTTCAAACATAATTTAGGGGTTGATGGTTAGTGGTTAGGAATCATGAATTTGTCATTCCCCGCTCCGACGGGGAATCTCCGTTAACAATCAGGAGATGCCCGATCAATGTCGGGCATGACAATCCACGTTTACATTTCCGCTTGCGTTTCATCGCTCACCGCTCATATCCAAAAGCATCGGTTCTATGGCCCAGAACTGGGTGCGTTCCGCATCACGTATAAATTCGTCGAGCGATTTCGCATTCAATAGCGGCACCACAAAGGAATCATCCGTATTCATTTGCACAAGCTCAATTTCAGTAGATTTCGAAATTTTTGCCATCTTGCGAACTTCTTCAAGCGCATCGTCAAAGCCTCCCAAGCCTTGCACAAGCCCAGCCTCTTTCGCCTTCCAGCCGACCATCACACGACCGCCGCCATACGCAGTATCCACAACCGCCTGCGGGATTCCCGTCGCTTGCGAAACAACTCCAGTAAATCGTTCATAGAAGTCGTCCATATACTCTTGTAACGCCGCCTTTTCGGTATCCGTCCACGGGCGTGCAAAAGAACGGGCATCCGCATAATCGTTTGTCTTCACCGGCTCATTACGCAGTCCAACTTTCTGCATCAAGCCGGATGCGTCAATTTTTCCGCCATAAATGCCGATGCTTCCGACAATGGAGAACGGTTCCGCGATAATCTTGTCAGCACCGCAAGCAATATAATATGCTCCCGATGTTCCGCTACTTCCGATGCTAGCCACAATGGGTATATCATATTTTTTCAGGTTCTTGAGTGCAGCCCAGATTTTATCCGATGCAATAGCGCTTCCGCCCGGCGAAGAAATCCGCAACAACAGAGCTTTCGCGCCCACCGAAGGGAGCTTCCGCAAATTTTCAACCACCGATTCCTCCATGCGGGAATCAATGGTTCCGTTGATGTTCAGGAGAGCAACCTTTGTACGGTGGCTCCAGCTTTCGTCAAAAATCCTGGTATTCGACGGAGACCATGTCCTGAAAAACGCCTTGGGAGCATCGATATCGAAAAATGTCTTTAACGCATAAGACGGGACCTGGTCAATATAAAGGAGCGTATCGACAAGCCCTGCCTTTTTCGCCCCAATCGCCGTAATGACAGGCTTTTGCGCCAACGAATCAAGCGATTGCATGTTGTCAGCAGCCGTTCCATGCTTCATGCGGGGGGCCACATGCATACGGACAATTTCCCAAATATCCTTGTAAAGAGTCTCTATGTTGCTACGCGCATTTACCGACATGGAATCCGCCGTGTAAGGTTCCACCGCCGACTTGTACTCTCCATGCTTCAGAAATTCCACCTTGACGCCTAGTTTGTCCAAAAGGCCCTTGTAGAACGTGATTCCGCCACCAAGCCCAAGCCACGTAAAATGCGCCGACGGTTCGACTACAATACGATCTACATTCGATGCAGCCAAAAGCAACGATGGACGAACATCGTCCATGTAGGCGATTACAAGCCCGCCTCGTCTTTTCAGCTTTTGTACGTAACGGTTGATTTCTTCCGAGATGGCAATGTTTCCCTGATATCCCGAGAAATCAAGCACCACAAGCCCAGCCGCCGGGTCGCGAAGCAGGTGTTCGAACAAATTGCGAACCTTCATGAGCCCAATGGACGTGGGGGCAAAAAACGGCATTTTCTTTTCTACTTCAGTCACGGACATGTTCAAAGGCACACGGATAATTTGCGCCGAACGCGATGCACGCGGATTACGGGAAGCATGGAAGCCGATACTTCCGCCCTTCGGCAAGAAGTCGTCATACACCTTGAGGGAGGCATCAAGATGGCCACCGAACGAACTAGAAACCGTCAACGTATATTCGTCATCATCGCCATGAATCGGCATCTTGAAACCAAAACGAAGCCCGTAAAGACCCAGCTCAAAAAGCAATCGGTGTTCCTTCCAATCTTCAACATCGTAACTGGCACTGAAAAAATCGCCAAAGCGAAGCGTCGCACCCGCATTGTGGACACGCTCCATAGACTGCGGGCCTAAATAAAGCAAATTATCGCAAGAGTAGCCCAACGAAATCGCACGGAACGGACGAATCAAGATACCAGGAGAATACGTCCACTCCGTCCCCTTGAAATCCGCGCTGCGGAACGCCGTAATGCGGCCACCCCAAAAAGCGCTGCGGTCAAAAAGCGGGAATCCGTGCGTCAAGTTCCAACGCGACTCGTCCATGCCCTCGCCATCAAAGCGGTACTCGAAACCCGCCCCGATGCGGTCCAAATTGCCGCCTACACGGAATTCGGTAATGCCGTCATCGAAATAGTACGAGGCAAGAGCCCCCTTGGAATCCAAAGCCGAGAGCCCCGCCGGGTTCCCGAAAACGCCATGCGCCCCTTCGAGCGATACAAAACCCGATTCGCCAGGAAGGTAAGCGTAGGACAGCGCGGACAATGCTGTAAGCGCAACAGCTAACGCAGGAAATGCAAAAAAATTTATCTTCATCGTAAATATTTTAGTAAATTTAAAAGAAGGTGGAATTTGGGAAAGGAATAAACCATGAAAAACACAGCCATTCTTGTTTTTATCCTTTCTTTTCTGTTCGTTTCCTGCGGGGATGATTCCGGCAGTTCCGTCAACGATTCCAACGAAGAAGCCGAAATCTTCAGCAGTTCCAGCAGCAAAGCCAACAAGGATTCCAAATCCTCTAGTAGTTCTAATGTAAAAAACAAGTCCTCAAGCAGTTCCAGCAAAAAAGCCGAAACGCTCACAGAAGACATTCAAAATTGGAAGGACACAACTGAGGGCACCATCCGCAAAAGTAATACAACGGACACCATCTATATTTTCGACAACAAGAACTGGCGCGTAGCAACACTCCCTGAAGCATCTCTTGGTGGGTGTAACGAAAAATCTGTAAGCTTTTTTGGATACGCAGAAGAACGACAAGGACAGGATAGCTCGGGCTATTACATTTGCCTTAAAAGCAACAACAAGTTCTATTGGGAGCGTATAAGGGTTCGTTACTTTGAAGATTATGTGGACTCCATTTACTACGATTATATATGCAATGACTCCAGCTATTACGCCAACAGCAAAGCAGGCGATGCCCATTGGGGTAACATAGTTCAAAAAAATTGTATAAACTGCAAACAAGAAAACTTCGATTATTGGGAAAAAATCTGCAAAAAACGCTGCTATGTACTTGATGGAGCAAATCCATTTTATCAAAAGGAACAGAAAAGAAATAATGGATGGCGCGAAGGAGATTTTTCAGAATGCGCATTGGGCTTAGGCGGATGTACAGAGTCCCGTATCGGCACAATAAAAGAAGGACCCGCCATCATCAAATCACATACAAATGGATTTTCAATAGACAGCACACAAAAAGGAACATACGTCTGTTGGTATAATTATGATTATGATGGTTTGCAATGGCATGAAGCTGTAGATCTCGAAAATAATTTCTACTACGACATATTTCCCGCGGAATGTACTTTTGATCTCGAAGGCCAAATCATTTCGGGAAAGAAAAACAAGTATGTTTGCGACGACGAAAAACTTAGAATCGCCACCCAAGAAGAAATAGACGCAGGATTTGCCTGCACATCGTACTTGCGTTACCAAAAGAAATGCGGTATCGAAGAAAAAGAATAAACCATGAAAAACACAGCCCTTCTTGTATTTATCCTTTCATTTTTACTCGTTTCCTGCGGGGATGATTCCGGCAGTTCCGCAAGTGATTCCAACGAAGAAGCCGAAATTTCTAGCAGTTCTAGCGAAAAAGCTAACAGGGATTCCAAATCGTCTAGCAGCTCCAGCGAAAAAGCAAACAAGGATTCCAAGTCTTCCAGTAGCTCTAGTGAAAAAGCCGAAAAACTTTCTGTCATCAACAAAACAATCTCGGGCATGGCGCAAGGGCCTTTTGAAAAAGGGGCGACAGTTTCTGTTTATGAACTTGACACAAACTTTCAGCAGACGGGAATCAGTTACGAAACAAAAATTAAGAATGATTCAGGAAGTTACTCCATCAAATTGGAAGATTTCAAATCACAATATGCATTGTTTAAAGTGAATGGTCGCTACATCGACAACATTACTGGTGCAAAATCAGCCTACAGTATCACATTGTACGCCTTCACGGATTTAGACAATCACGACAAAGTTAACATAAACTTCCTTACCCATTTATCGTACAAACGCATATTGTATTTGACTAATGAAAAAGATATTCCGGTGACAAGCGCGAAAAAACAAGCAGAAACTGAAATTTTAAGAGCATTCGATATTAAAGACGACGGATTCGATGATGCCGAAAACATTGACATCTTTGGGAAAGACAAACAAAGTGCAGCCCTGCTTGCCATGTCAGTACTCTTGCAAAGCCACCTCCTTGATGAAAACTTAAATAACCGCTTGACAGACTTTACATCATACATTGAAACATATGGAACCTGGAACAACGAAGAGACTAAAACAGAAATTGCCGATTGGGCAAGCTACTTAAGCCAGAACACTGCATTCGAGAAAATCAAGGGTTATATAAAAAAATAGAACCAAACCGTTGATTTATCAATATTAAAAAAATACATGGATAACTTTTGGCAACAAAACTACGATCTTGGAGAATGCACCGACAAACGCGAAAACACAATTAAAGAAAATAGAAATAAATTAAGTTCTTTTAGGGAAGAATATTTCATTTGCCGATCCAGCAAATGGGAAATAGCCACGTCGAAAGAAATAGACGACTATCCAAATATAGATACATTAAACAGCAAAATTGCAAAAGATAGTGACATCCGCTGGCTAGATTCTGAAAAGCGAAAATGCGAAGTTTACGATGACACGTACACAACTTGGCGCATAGGGGAATACTCTGAATGCGAATACGGTTTTGGAGGTTGCACACATAAACGTGAAAATACGAAAGTAAAAAAAGGTGATAGGTATTATATTTGCAAAAATAAGATGTGGCTATCGCTCGGATTCACAGATTCCTACCCCATCGAATACGAATTAGATACTTTAGATTGGAAAGATACGACAGAAGGTGCCATCCGCAAAGGCAACGTAACGGATGTTGTCTATATTTTCGACAACCAAAAATGGCGAGTGGCAACAATCCCTGAAGCATCTCTTGGAGCATGTAACGAAAAAAATGAAGGAAATTTTGGATACGCAGAAAGCCGCATAAAGCAGGCTTTATCTAAATTTGAATGTATACTCTATCCCGAATCCCCCGAAGATAGTGATTGTTTTAGTATCGTTTATAACCCAGGCTATTACATTTGCAAAAAAAATAGACGTGGAAGCCCCCAAAATATATATGAAACAATTTTTTCCTGGGATTGGGAGCACATAAGATATCGAGAATATACCAGCATTTGCAACAATCCAAGTGATGACGCCGACAGCAAAAAAGTCAATCCTTACTGGGGCAATTTTACCCCCGTAAAGGAAAAATGCTTAAATTGCAATCAAGAAAATATTGATCATTTTGAAGATCAATGCAAAAAACGTTGCTACGTGTCAGGAAAAATAGCCCATGCGTCCGCATGTGTATTGGGTTTCGGATGTGACAATGACCTTTACGGTACAATAAAAGAAGGCCCCTCCATGGAACTAGCCTCCGATACCATATTTGAAGTAAACGAATTTAATGATGACTATTTATATTACTTATCATACCCTATTTCAATAGACAGTACAAAAAAAACAAAATACATCTGCCAAAGTTTCTACTATGGCTTAGGGGATTTACACTATGGATGGAATGTCGCCACAGATATAGACATCGACGTCGCTCCGGCCATATGTACTTCGAAGGGTGGAAATTATACCATTTCAGGAAAATCGGGAACGAAATACGTTTGCGACCACGGCAAGTTTAGATTAGCCACCCAAGAGGAAATAGACGCGTGGAATCTCCTATGACTTTAGCAAGAGTTAAATTTACCAATAGGAGGAACCCGTGAAAAACTTAGTATCGCCACCCAAGAAGAAATAGACGCAGAATTTGCCTGCACGCCCGAATTAATAGGCTCGGAAAAATGCAAAGTCGAAGAAAAAGAATAAGCCAAATACAATCCGCACGAGGAAAAAGCGTCAATAAGAACCCAATGCAGAAAAACTCTTCATCTCTGAGGCCTTTATTTTTCTAACTTAATATAGGCAATCCGGATATTTAAGGTATTATTACATGGCAGCGTCCAAGAAAAAAGAAGAAACAGACCTTTTCGACTTATTAAAGGATCTCGTCAAGAACTGGCGAATCATGCTTCCTTGCATTTTCATTGCAGGAATCATCGGCGTATTCGTCGCCCTTTGGATTCGTCCCATATACCAGGTAGATGCGTTGCTCCAGATTGAATCCAAGAGCAACAAGAGCGTAGGCATGATGGGCGGGCTTCCTAGCCTATTTGCCACGTCAAGCCCTGCCGAAACAGAAATCGAGCTTATCAAGAGCAGACACATCATCGGTGAAGCCGTCGAGAAGATGCACTTGCAGTACAGGGCCACTCCTGTAAATGGGATTGACCGTCTGCTGCATCGCGAAGGCCGTATGGAACTCAGCCTATACGAAGTGCCGTGGGAGAGCATACCCGCAACCGAAAAAATCGTCCCTTGGATTGCCGAAGCTGTAGATAGCACTTCGTTCAACCTTTATGACCACAACAAAAAAGTTGTCCTCTCGGGAAGTGTCGGCACAACATACCATTTCCCGTATGCGGGCGACACCGCCGTTTTCTGCGTCCACCGCATGGATGCTACTCCCGGACAGAAATTCGAACTCCTTAAGTTGAACCGCCTTGACGCTATCTCTGCATTCAAGAATGCATTCAACATCAAGGAAAAAGGGAAAAAGACTGGCATCCTGGAATTCAGCTACAAGGACATCTACCCGGATCGCGCAACGCTGATTCTCAACGAAATTGCCACGACGTATTTACGCCAGAACGTGGAGCAACGTAACGCCGAAGCACAGAAGACTTTGGAATTCCTAGAAAAGCAGCTACCCGACGTCAAAGCGCAGATGGACAGTTCCCTCCTCAAGTTCAACACCTACCGTAACAAGGTCGGTTCTGTCGATATCGGAGCAGAAACTCAAATCATCTTGGAAAAGCGCAACGTCTTGCAGCAAAAATTGCTTGATTTGCAACAAAAGAAACAAAGCGCAATCCGTTTGTTCCAGCCGGAACACCCGACTATCAAGACTCTCGAAGAACAGGAAAACAACCTGAAGCGCGAACTCGCAAACAATACGGCAGCGACAAAGAAGCTCCCGAACACGCAACAGGAAGTGCTGAAGCTGACAAATGAAGTGGATATGAGCAAGCACATGTACACGACGATGCTCAACAACATCCAGCAGCTGAAACTCGTATCCGCTGGCGAAGTGGGCTCCGTGCGCATCATTGACTTTGCCGAAGAAACAACCCAGCCGGTTAAGCCGAAAAAGATGCTCATTGTCTTTGCGGCGCTATTCATAGGTTTCCTTATCGGCTCAACAATCATAACGCTCCGTAGCAAGTTCAGCAACGGCGTTCGCGACGCCAGTTTCATCGAACGCGAAACAGGATTCAGCGTCTATGCCAAAGTCCCGAAAGGCAACCCCAACGGCACCAAAGGCACCCGCCCCCTTGCAGTGGTCGAACCCGACGATGTCGCCGTCGAATCGCTCCGCGCCTTGCGCAGTTCGCTGGAATTCAGCATGGAAGAAGGTTCGAATCCGACAATCGGCATCAGCGGTCTCATCCCTGGTGTGGGCAAGAGCTTTATCTCCGTAAACCTCGCCGCCCTTTACGCCGGCCTCGGCAAAAAGGTATTGCTTATCGACGCCGACCTCCGCAAGGGCCGTCTGCACAAGGAATTCGGCATCAAGCGCGGTAAGGGCCTTTCGCAAGTTCTCTTGAACGAAGTATCCGTAGAAGACGTAATCAAATCGACCGAAGTCGAGAACTTGTTCATCATGCAATGCGGAATGGTGCCGCCGAACCCGTCCGAACTGCTCGGTTCCAAACACTACGCAGCAATGATTAGCGAGCTGGAAAAATCATACGACCTTATCATCGTCGATACACCGCCAATCATGCTCGTGACAGACGCTGCTCTCGCCTGCCGCGTTGCCTCCCAAATTGTCATGGTCATCGAATACAACAAGCACAGCATCGACGCCATCAAGGACGGAATGACACAGCTTTTGAAGGGCAACACTACCGCACATGCAAGCGTCGTCATTAATAAGTATGTGCACAGCCACAGCGATGGCTATGGTTATAAATACGGGAAGTACTAAACAGCCTTGTTAGCAATATGCCATCCAAAGCATCCATAATCTCGTCGCTGATATGGAAATTCATGGAGCGTATGGGAATTCAGGGGACACAGTTTGTTGTCTCCATAGTTCTCGCGCGGCTTCTCGCCCCGGATGATTTCGGACTAATCGCACTTGTGATGGCGGTAATTGCCATTGCGAACGTTTTTGTACAAAGCGGACTCGGCACAGCCTTAATTCAAAAAAAAGACGCTGACGAAACGGATTTTTCATCTGTATTTTATGCAAGCCTCCTGCTTGCCACAATCGTCTATGCAATCATTTTCTTCACGGCACCGCTAATTGCCGATTTCTACGACAAATCGGCACTCATCCCCGTCATCCGCGTTTTGACGCTATCGTTATTCATCGGCGTTTTCAATTCCATACAGTACGCCTTTGTCGCACGCCAAATGATGTTCAAGAAGCTCTTTTTCAGGAGCATCGGATCGATGATACCTTCGAGCATTATCGGCATCGTGATGGCATTCACAGGATTTGGCGTATGGGCCCTTGTCGCACAGCAGCTTTCGAATACGTTTCTTGCCGTAGTCATCATGTGGTTCGTCGTTCCGTGGCGTCCGCAATTAAAATTCTCTTTTGAAAGACTGAACAAACTTTTTTCATTTGGATGGAAACTTCTCTTTTCGTCGGTGATTGACACGGTCTATTCACAAATACAGAGCATCATTATCGGAAAGATGTTCTCGCCCGCAAGCCTCGCTTTTTTCGACCGCGGAAGCCACTTTCCCTACATTGTCGTAAACAACATCAACAATTCGATCCAAGCAGTCATGCTGCCCTCGCTTTCCGCATTCCAAGATGACAAGCCCCAAGTGAAGAAGATGGTGCGACGAGCTATTGTGACTAGCTCTTTCTTGATTATCCCGATGATGGCAGGCCTTGCCGCCACGGCAGAGCCCATTGTAAAAATCCTATTAGGAGATAAATGGCTCCCCTGCGTTCCCTTCGTCCAGATATTCTGTTTCATCTACGCCTTTTACCCCATCCATACATCTAATTTATCCGCAATAAACGCCTTGGGACGCAGCGACATTTTTCTGAAACTCGAAATCATCAAAAAAATTTTCGGGATATCCATTCTTGTCGCAAGCATTCTCTATTTCAGGTCGCCTATCGGTATCGCCTACGGTGTCGCCGTAAATACAATCATCGCCTCATTCATCAATGCCAGCCCGAACAAGAAACTGCTCCATTACAGTTACCTTGAACAAATCAGCGATATCGCGCCATCGGCCATTTTAGCCTGCGCCATGGCCCTTGTCATTATTACAGTGAACCAACTGCAATTGAATATTTATTTGACTCTATTTTTGCAGATTTTAACCGGAGCATTATTCTACTTCGGACTTGCTAAATTACTACATTTTGAAAGTTTAGAATACCTGATAAAGACAATCGCCGATTTCAGGAGAATACATGCAAAATAAAGAAATTACCGTTACATCGCCGCTATTTCCATCGTTAGACGACTTTATCCCGATGCTCAAGGACATCTGGGACCGCAAATGGCTCACGAACAACGGGCACTACCACAAAGAACTCGAAAAGGCTCTCGCCGAATATTTGGGCGTAGAATACCTAAGTTTATTTACAAACGGGACTTTGCCTCTCATTACGGCACTCCAGGCCATGCGCATTACCGGCGAAGTCATCACAACGCCGTACAGCTTTGTCGCAACGACTCATTCCATTTGGTGGAACGGACTCAAGCCCGTTTTTGTCGATGTTGACGAAGAAACGGGAAACATCAATCCTGAAAAAATCGAAGCAGCCATCACTCCGCATACGACGGCCATCATGCCTGTCCATGTGTATGGAACTCCCTGCAACACAAAGCGCATCCAGGAAATTGCCGACATTTACGGTCTCAAAATCATTTACGATGCGGCACACGCATTCGGCGTAAAAATCAACGGTGAATCCGTACTCAAAGCCGGCGACATGAGCACGCTCAGTTTCCATGCCACCAAAGTCTATAACACCATTGAGGGCGGTGCGTTAATTTGTCACGACGCAGCAACGAAAAAACGAATTGACTATCTAAAGAATTTCGGTTTTGCCGGCGAAACAACCGTTGTCGCCCCCGGCATCAACAGTAAGATGGACGAGATTCGTGCTGCATACGGTCTCTTGAACTTAAAGCAAGTCGATAACGCTATTGCAAACCGCAAGTTCATTGCCGAAAAATACCGCAAAGCCTTAAAGAATGTTCCCGGCATCCGCATGCTTAAAGACATCGAAGGCGTTCACCATAATTACGCCTACTTTCCCATTTTCATTGATGAATCCGTTTACGGAATCAGCCGTGACTCGCTCTATGAAAAACTCAAGGAATACAATATCTACGGACGTCGTTACTTCTACCCACTCATCAGCACGTTCAGCGCTTACAAGGGTTTGGAATCGGCAAGTCCGGCGAACCTACCTGTGGCCCACAAGCTTGCCAATCAGGTACTTTGTCTGCCCATGTTCGCCGACTTAGACGACGAAGGCATCAACCGAGTCATAAATGTTGTCGTCAATCGAAAATAAATTCGAGCATCTATGAAGAAGAATATTCTTGTATTCCCCTGCGGTTCTGAAATTGCACTCGAAGTGTATCGCGCAGTCAATCACTCGACACATTTCAACTTGATTGGTGCAAATTCGATAGAAGATCACGGGCAATTTGTATTCGAAAACTACATCGGCGGCTTACCCTTCATTACAGCCCCAGATTTTCTTGAAAAATTCAGGCAGATCATTCGCGAAAACAACATCGACGCCATCTATCCAGCGATGGATACCGTTATTGAACTTTTAAAAAGTAACGAAGATTTTTTTGGCTGCAAAGTAGTCTCCTCCCCAATCGAGACTACGCAAATTTGCCTCTCGAAATCCAAGACATACAAAGTTCTTGAGGATGTCGTAAAAGTCCCTAGAACTTACACAGCCGATGAGCTTGTCAAAGCAGGCGGAATGTTTCCAGTCTTTGCAAAACCCGATATCGGATATGGTTCCCGCGGTGCAAAGAAAATCTCAAGTATCGAAGACCTCAAGGCCCACTTGGCCCTTTATCCGTCATGTATCCTTTCGGAATTTTTGCCGGGTAAAGAATACACGGTCGATTGTTTCTCTTCGAATAACGGAAATCTCCTTTTTGCGGCGGCACGCGAACGTTGCCGCATCATGAACGGCATCAGCGTCAATACGAAGCCCGTCAAGGAAAATGCCGAAGAGTTCATGGATTTCGCACAAAAGATAAACGAAACCATAAAATTCCAAGGAGCTTGGTTTTACCAAGTCAAACGCGATGCAAACGGCAACCTTACGCTTCTCGAAGTTGCAAGCCGTTTCGGCGGGTCTTCTTCGTTGTTCCGCGCACAGGGTATCAACTTTGCGTTGATGTCGCTATTCGACGCATTCGATATTCCCGTATCCATTCTCCGCAATGGCTATGACGTCGTCATGGACCGCGCGCTTGACAACAAGTACAAACTCGACTTGAAATACAGCGAGGTCTTTGTCGATTTTGACGACTGTATTTATCTCGAAAAGAAATTCGTAAATGACGCCTTGATGGCGTTCCTTTACCGATGCGTAAACAAAGGAATCAAAGTTACTTTGCTTTCCCGTCATGACGACGAAAAACTGGGCAAGTTGGACGAACTTTTGGACAAATTGCGTATCCGTCAGGTATTCGACCGCATCATTCATCTTAATCCGATCCAGAAAAAAATTGATTTCATCGACAATACGGATTCCATTTTCATCGATGACTCTTTTGCAGAACGCAAAGCCGTTGCAGACAAATTTAACATACCTGTTTTTAGTCTAGACATGATTGAGGCCCTTTAATGGAAACGCCCTTCGACATCAAACGCGCGCAGGCGCGCCTTTTAGAAATGGCAAAAGCAACAGCAGCCATTCTTGAAAAGCACGATATTCCCTATCAAATTGCATTCGGCACGTTACTTGGAGCCGTAAGGCACGGAGGGTTCATTCCGTGGGATGACGATTTTGACTTTTTACTTTTCAACGATTCTTACGACAAGGCAACGGAAGTATTGCTGAAAGAACTCCCCACCGACATGCTCCTCGAAAACGAAAAGACCGAGCCCAAGTATTTCCATGGCTGGGCACATGTCAAAGATTTGAAAAGTGAATGCGACTGTGCTCTTTTCCCACAAGATGCGGCCTACGCACACCATGGTTTAAGTGTAGATTTGTACAAGCTCACAAAAATCAAGGAAAAAGATTACATTCAATACCGACTTGACGAAGCTCTTACCTACATTGATCGCCGCCTCAAGCAAGGGCTCATGACAGAAGAAGAATACAAGAATAAAAAGGAATCTTTCTTAAATTCATTCAAGCCGGATGGAAACACGTCTGAAAAGGAAATTCTAGCCTACCCGTTTACATACGGCAAGCAAGAAATTGACGATGTTTTCCCGCTGAAAAAATACAAATTCGAGGATACAGAATTTTTGGGACCGAGCAATTATGACCCATTGCTCGCTTCTGAATATCATGACTATATGTCTCTCCCACCCGAAGAGGATAGAAAGCCTCATTATACATCCATTAAATATTTTTAGAGAGAGACTTATAAATGAAAAAGCTTAAAGCATTTATCATCAAGTGCATGGGTCCTCTCTATAAAATTCTTTTTAAGACGAGAATCGAAAACCGTCGCCTTGCTAAAGAGAAAAAGGAGCTGGAAAGTCAGATCAACGAGCTTACTTATCAAGTCAACTACTTGAAGCATCACTTTGATATCGGGCAAATGAAACCTGCGTCCGGATATCTTCGTGAATTCCAGCTTGCCGAAGTCGAATATGCAAGATACATTTTGGACCTGCTTAAGCCTTACGACATCCAGATGTACCTTGAAGGCGGCGCCCTGCTCGGAGCAAAGCGCCACAAAGGTTTCATTCCGTGGGATGACGATATGGACATAGCCATGTCTCGAGCAGATTTCAACAAGCTCCTTCACGTTCTACAGACCGATCCTAATTTCGTGTGGATAGACACAACGCAGAAATCCGGTTACTACGCCGAATATTTCGACAAGAACATTCGCGCGAACGCAAATAAGAACGTTGTCCTCATGACTCCGACTTGTTTGCACATATTCAGTGGAACCTGTTTGAGAGATGCAAAAAACCTTGAATTTTTCCCGGACGATTTCTTGAAAGAAGATGTGACCGAAGAGCAATATCTTGCTTTCCGTGACAAAGTAATCGCATTCATACGTGTACCGCACGCATGGAAAGAACTCTTCGACTTCTACGAAGAAAATTGGAAAGCGAGCGGCATCTATTCCATGGAGCCGACCTCTCGAATCGTTCCGGGCCTTGGCAACTGGGATTTGACAGAATACGGCTATCACGGATTTAGGCACCACGATGACGTTTATCCCACAACGACCATTGTATTCGAAGGCAAGGAACTCCCCTGCCCGAACAAGGCCGAAGTCATCCTGGACAGGGAATACAGTAAAAGTTGGCGAGACTATCCTAAAGACATCGGATTCCCGCAGACACTACTTGACCGGAACAATTATTTTAAATTAATTGGCGAACCCTTGATTGACTACAAAGAATTTTAAAATATGACCGAACCTGAAAGAATTGTTGCGAAAGGAATCGTTCCCTCCTCGTTTTTGCAAGAAGAAACGATATGTGATTTTTTTGTAGATTCCACCCGCAAAAAGGTATGGGCCATTGAACTCGACATATTGATTGAATTCGACCGTATATGCAAGAAACACGGCCTGAAATATTTCCTGATGTGCGGAACGCTTCTCGGAGCCATTCGCCACAAAGGGTTCATCCCGTGGGACGACGATATCGATGTCGCAATGCCACGAGACGATTTCAATAAGCTGAACACGCTGCAAGATGAATTCAAGCACCCGTTTTTCTTGCAGACGCCGCTCACCGACAAAGAATTCGCAGGTTCACACACTTGTATCCGCAACACGAATACAAGCGCCATCAGCCCTATCATCCGGTTCCAAAAAATGAACCACGGGCTTTTCATCGACGTTTTCGCGCTGGACCATTTTGTACCGGAAGGAGCCGAAGATCGCTTTGCCGAAATAAACCAGCTGAACATCGAGAACGGAACGTTCATGCGGTTGACCAACCCGGAGCTGAACGAGAAAAACCGCGAACGCGTAAAAAACTACCACAGGGACCATATCGCGGACTACAAGAAAATCCATGAAATTGCGAGCAAGTTCAATAATCAAGAAACAGACAAACTCGCAATCCTCACATGGACAGCAGAACCGCTCGAACAAAATGTGTGGGACGCAAAGGACTTTGACGAATCGGTGGATGTTGAGTTCGAAGGGTATCGTTTCCCGGCACCCGCAGGATATCGCAACATTCTCACGCAGTTGTTCGGGAACTACATGGAATTCCCGCCTGTAGAAAAAAGAGGAGCCCAGCACAGTCAATACGTGCTGGACCCCGATACGCCTTATGCGGAATTCCTGCGCACGTTCAAGCCGCACTAACAGGATTTTCTCTCCATAACAATTACTTTTTCGGTGCGAACGGCTCGATGATGTTCTTGATGATAAAGTCGGCCGTCTTCTCGATATCCTCAAACGCAACGCGCTTCGGCAAGTCGACGTTGAAAGCCTTCTTGACCTTCGCGACGAGTTCGTCGGTATAGACGAGCGTGCCGTTTTCCACATTCTCGATACCATCGCAATAGATGGACTTGCGGTTTGCCGCACGCATGTCTTCCATGCCGAAGAGCGAAGTATCGAACGAGACCTCCGCCTTCGCACCGTCAATGAGTACCGGGTAGCCGCCGATTTCGCCATCGACACCGGGCGCATGCACCTTGGTCACCGTCTTTTCGCGGAGAGCCGTCAGAATAGAATCGATGATATTGAAGTTGCTCGAGGCGTTCATCATGTTGCGCTTCTGGTCCACCGGCATCGGGATGGAGCATGCCGCCAGCACTTCGGCCTGGTCGAACGGCAAATCCTTGCCATCCTTCTTGAAGTTCAGGAGAAGCGTCTGGCCTTCGGCGTGGCCTTCCTTCGATATCACCACATCGTGGAAGTGGCTCACCGCAAGTGTCACGTCGATATCGTTCAGGTTGTCGATGTTGTACTTTTCGGCCATGAAGAACTTCATGCGCGGAATGAGGTGGTTCAGGTTACCGCTACCGAAATCGAAGTATGTCTTGCCAGCGGACTTGAGCCAGGGAATCACCGCGTCGGAATACGAGGTATTGATGGTCACCGCATTGGAGCCAGCCTTCTCGTAAGCGGCCATGATGTTCTTCGCGTAACGGATGGAGAGCGGAGACCAGATGCCGTAAGCGCGCAGGTTGCTCCAAGAGATGCTCCCGTACTTGAGGCCCGAATACACGCGGCTGCTGTTCACAATAAAGTCGGGGTTTGCCTTCTTGATGGTCGCGGCGATGCTGTCGACATCGTTCAGGTCGCAGTCACCGAGAATTTCAATCTGGCTGCGCAGCTCGCGACGGATTGTCGCTGCCGTGCGGACGATGTTCACGTCCATCTGCATCTTGGCAGCATTGCGGCCCGCAACCACAATTTTCAGCTGCGGGTCACGGAGGCTCACCAAAAAGTCGAGCAGGAACGTACCGACGCTCCCGAGCCCGATAATCATAATCGTGATCGTTTCGTTCTTTTCGACCTTGGACTTGAGCAAGGCAATTTTCTTGTTCAGGATTTCCATATCTTACTCCATAAGTTCGCGGACAATGTTGTAGTCCGCAACGGTGTTGCAGTTGAACCAAGCGTCGAATGTGACTACGTCGTACTCTTCGCGGGAAAGCTTGTTGAAATACGCCTGGATGATCTCGAGGTTCGTCCCCTGAAGCTGTTTCTCGGTCAGGGAAGCGACGGCCTCGTGCAGCTTTTCTGCCGACTGGAACTTCCACATCTGCGCAGAATTGAATACCGCAAGGAACGGCTCCGGAATCGTAAGCGAAGAATGGTTCGTGTCGTACAGGTAATGCGGACGGCCATCCGTCGATACGTAAAGCGCCACGGCCTTGTTCGAATAGATGGGCTCGCGGTTTATCGTGAGCACGCTCTTTCCGCTATCGTAGACCTTCTTGAAATTTTCCTTCAAGAAGAACAGGTCGCCTTCTACGAAGGTGACGTCGCCCGAATCCTTCACGGCCTCAATGCCCTTGTACAAGCTGTAGCCCGAACCGTAGTCCTTGAAGTGCTCGTTATAGACAAGTTCAATCTTGTCGCCGTAGGCCTGGAGATTTTCCTTCACGTAGGCTTCAAGTGCGGAATAGAGGTAGCCGCCCACGATGATGTACTTGTCGTATTCACCGCAGTTTTTCAAGAGTTGCGGCAAAAGAGCAAACTTCGGGGAATCCTTATAGTAAAGGCACTTCAGGGTTTCCTTTTCCGTGTCCCTGTTAAAGCGGGTCGCCGTCCCGGCAACAGTAATAATCAGGTACTTCATCTTTCAATACTCTTCACGCACATTTCGAGGCCTTCGTCAAGCGTAACAATCGGTTTCCAGCGCGTACGCGTATGAATCTTGTCGGTATTGAGTAAGCGACGTTCCGGGTCGGACTTGCGGAAACCTTCAAACCTGATTTTCACGTCATCCATGCCCATCTTCTTCGCGATAAGCTTGGTCAAATCCACAATGGATATTTCCTCATTGGTCGCGACGTTATAGACGGTACCGTCAAGAGCCTCGGGCGATTCCATGAGTTCCATCACGGCGCGGCAGCTATCGATATTGTGGAGGAACGTGCGCTTGTTGACCTTCGAATTCTCGAGCAACGTAACTTCTGGTTTTTCGAGAAGGTTGTTAATGATGTGCGGGATAATGTGGTCGGCAAAGCGTTCATGCTTGCTATAGACATTCGCAAAGCGAATGGAGCAGCCCTTGATTTTGCCCTTATCGACAGCATCCTTCATGAAGAATTCCGTAAGGAGCTTGCCGACAGCATAGCTCGTGCGCTGGCTGTGTTCTGCTGTAGCCATAACCAGGAAGTCCGATTCGCGGACGCCGCCGTTCGCGTTCCACGATTGCATGGAATACACTTCAGAGGTGGAGCAGTTGATGTAGGTGTCGGCACCAAGGGAAATCGCCATTTCGAGGAAAGTCTTCATCGAGATGACGTTCGTCTGGAAGGTATGTTCCACTTCGTAGAAATGCTTCGTGTGGACTACTGCAGCGCAGTTGATAAATATCAGGCGGCCAGAGTACGAACCCTTGAGGTTCTTTACCTTGTCGGCGACAGCGGCCATGTGTTCGGCATTGTTGATGTCGTATTCAAAAAAGATAAAGTCATCGCGACCGACCAAGTCCTTCACCGTGTCGATGGAACTGGCAAAGAAGTTGTCGAAACCGACAACGATGTTTTCGTCTTTCAACAGCTGATGCGAAAGTTCACTGCCGGTCATGCCGGTGGCACCACTTATGACATACAGATTTTTCTTCATGTTAAGCCTCTGTTTAAATTCCTAAAGTCAGACGATCCTTGTAGAACACATCTACCTCGTCCGTATAAAGTTCCTGTTCCGCACCGATGTCGTACGGAACGCAAACATGCTCGTATTCCGTCGTCGCGGTATCGAGAATCCCAAACTGAGCACAGGGATTGATATTTCGCGGCTGCCCTACGGAGCCGGGATTGATAAAGACGGTTTTCTTCTTGTTCCTCGTGCTCGGGGAATCCGCCTTGAAAAGCACCTCGAAGTAATGGCACACATGGGAATGCGCCGTCAGCACAAAATCGAATTCCGCATATTCCTCGCGGGAAAGTTCTGCCGGCGTAAATTTTCCCCAGTACGGGTCGCCCAGGATTCCGTGCACCAGCAGGAATTTCTTGCCGTCGATTTCCAGGGAACAAGAGCCGTCGCGGTTCATCCTGTTGTTGATAAAGTCGATGGACTCCTGCGAGAGGCGCTTTTGTGTGTAATGGAGGATAGCACGCCCGCGGTCTGTCGCAAAACGGGTCGTGTCGTTGTCCATGACCGCCTTTTCGTGATTTCCCCAAATCTTCGCAACAAACTTGTCGTCCATGTAGCGAATCATATCTACAATTTCGTTCGGGCGCATGCCGTAATTGACAAGATCTCCCAGCAACACGAACTTGTCGACATGGCGGTGGGCGATTTCTTCGAGAACGGCATTCAATGCCGTCACGTTCGCATGGATATCAGACAACAGCGCGAGACGCATTTTTATTTCCTCAGGAACTCCATCAAGGCGTTCTTGTTCTCGATAGGTGTCGTCGTCGGGCGGCCCAAATCCTTGCGATTGCCCTTCTTCACCTTGACTTCGAGGAGCACGGGGCCTTCCATACCTTTGAGCTTTTCGAGAGCATCAGCAAGCGATTCCTTGCTGTCGGCCGTCAGAGCATCGCGATAACCCACGGCCTTCGCGACAGCGGGCAAGTCAATCTTCAGGCCCACCGTCGGCTGGCCCCCCACGGAGTCGTGTGCACCGTTGTTGAACACTACGTGCACGTAGTTTGCAGGAGACTTGCTCGCGACAATCGCCATGGAACCCATGTGCATGATGGTCGCGCCGTCGCCGTCAAAGCACCATACCTTGCGGTCCTCCTTTTCCATCGCGATGCCAAGCGCAATCTGCGAGGCGTGTCCCATGGAGCCCACCGTCAAAAAGTCGCGCTCGTGACCTTCACCCTTCTGGGCGCGGTATTCAAAAAGCTCACGACTGATCATGCCCGTGGTAGAGACTATCACGTCCTTTTCACCGAGCGCAGCAGCCACAGTCTGGATAGCTTCTTCGCGGCTCATCGTGAGGTCGTTTTTCTCGACGCTCTGGAGCTTGTAATCCTCGAAGGTGTCCTTCTCGATGACAAGCGCATAGACCTCGCCCGTTTCCTTCATCGTCTTGACGGCCTTCGCAATCTGCTTTGCCGCCTTGTCCTCTTCTTTGCAGAGTACGTCGTAATTCACGCCCATCGTGTTGAGGATGCCGGTCGTCACCTTGCCCTGCTTCACGTGCTGCGGCTCGTCGTGAACGCCGGGGCGACCGCGCCAGCCAATGAGGAGCAGCACCGGAATGTTGTAGACTTCCTTGTCCGTAAGGGAGGCAAGCGGATTGATGATGTTGCCTTCGCCGGAATTCTGCATATAGACAACGCCAATCTTTCCTGTAGCGAGGTGGTAACCTGCGGCAAGGCCCACGGCGGCACCTTCGTTCGCGGCAATCACGTTATGCTTGGCATCCTTGCTGTCGGCGATGTAGGCACAGATGTTCTTAAGCAAAGAATCGGGGACTCCGGCAAAAAAATCAATGCCGTAGGAGCCGAGCGTGTCGATAAAAAACTTCGGAGAGATCATAGATAGAATACCGTTACTTCTTCATCGTTCCGGGAATGAGGTTCAGAATCTGCTTGATGGGCATGCAGTA
>JAGCPZ010000014.1 GCA_017965445.1 Fibrobacter sp.
AAGGAAGATGTCGTGGATATGATGTTTGAGTTGAAAGAACTCAATCCTGAATCCGTTCCTATAAACTTTCTGCTTCCTGTAAATGGAACGCGACTTGCCGAACGTGACATTTCGGCACTGACTCCGGAATATTGCATCAAGGTTCTTTGCCTTGCTCGTTTGATGTTGCCGAAATCGGATATCCGTTGTGCCGCAGGACGCGAAGTGTATTTCAAAGGTTACGAAAAGACTTTGTTCAAAGTCGTCGATTCAATCTTTGCCTCGGGCTATTTGACTGAAGGCGGGGAAAGCCTTGAAAAAACTTTCCGCACGATTGAAGAAGCTGGATTTACGTGGCAAGTGGAAAGCGCTTAAATAAAATACGTCAAATCGGATTTTTCGGTGGAACCGAGCATTGTTGCGACTCCGCCGAGTTCAACGCCGTCGATTAATTCTTCGGCCTTGATGCCCATGAGTTCCATGGACATTTGGCAAGCGACAAACTTTACGCCTTTTTGCTGCGCGCTCTGGATCAGTTCTTCGAGCGATGAAACTCCGTTTTGCTTCATGACGGCTCGAATCATCTTGGCTCCAATGCCACCGAAATTCATGCGCGAAAGCCCTAGCTTTTTGGAACCTCGTGGCAACATCAAACTGAACATTTTTCCGATGAGCGATTTTTTGATGCGGACTTTTTCGGGCTTGCGTAAAATGCTGACTCCCCAGAACGTGAAGAACATTGTAACAGGGCGTCCCATAGCTGCAGCGCCATTGGCCATAATGAACGAAGCAATAGCCTTGTCCAAATCACCGCTGAATACGACAAATGTTTTGCCGTGTTCGAATTCTCTTTTTTCGGGGGCGGGGGCATCTTTTTTCACGATGGACGCATGAATGATTCCGTCTTTTTCGACGAGTGATTTCAATTCGTTTCCGGTGCGTTGGCACCAAACCTCAACATCCGAGAGGAACGCTTTTTCATCCGCTTCGACTTGAATTTCGTCACCAATCAGAGCTTTTTTAACGATTTCATCAACTTTTACGATTGGACCTGGGCATTTCAAGCCCTTGGCATCGACAAAGTGCGCCTTAGGAACATCATCAAGGCCTCCTTCAATGTTGTACACTTCAAATTCCCTATCTGCAAGAATTTCTGCGACTTGTTCCGAGCGATCTCCTGTTGTGCAAAAAACATAAACAGGTTTGTCTTTGGGAATAGAATCTATCTTTTTTGAAAGTTCAAAAAATGGAATTTGAATTGCTCCGTTCACAGGATGAACGATTGCTTCGCCAGGTTCGCGTACATCAAGAAGTGTTGAATTATTTATGTCAATCTTGTGAAAATCTTTTGCTGAAAAGCTCTTGACATCAGACATTAAATCACCAATCTTTTTAAGTTTTAAAAATGATTTGTTACAAATATAAAACCGCTTTTCAATAGCGTCCAATACATTTTTCTAATCGTACGCTATCAAAATTTTCAATAACTGTTTTGCTGAATCATTTTTGTAGATTCATTATCAAAAAGAAGAGTCCGTCAAACACAACAATAAAAGGATACTGTATGTACTCTACCCATTACATGGATTTGCTAATGCAAAACTCTCCTTGGAACCTCATTATCTTTATGGCAATTCCTGTCATTCTTGCCGAAACGATTGCCATTACGGATTTATTCCTGTTGCGCTCCCCAAACAAGCATCCGACACTTTCAAAAATCAACCGCATCGCCGGAATCCTTGCAGGACTTTCATTCGTCGGGATTATAGCCTACTTCATTCCGAATGTCGTTATTCCGCTTGCTTCTGCAGGAGAATTCAGAACATGGATTGATGTTGTGGCGATAGGTTCTTATATCCTTGCAGGCATTCCGATGATTTTGCTTGCCTTGTTGAACGTGAAACTTTTACTCCGTAAAGCAAGCGAAGATAAGCGCTCGAATTGCGCTATTCTTTTGCTCGCCGCATTCCTCGTTCTCTCGCACATCGCGATGATCTTTGGCATGGTGGATCCTGGCATTGCCGGGTACTCCCCGAAGGCGGCAACATCAGTAGAAATGCATCATCATCACCACCACCATTGATAATTATTTTATTCTAATATAAAAATTTTATAAAACGCGATACTTATTTTGTATTGGACATAACGAATGACGCGTTCTATATTTGACCTCAATTATGAAGAGAACAAATAGAAGTGTCATTCCTGGTTTCGGCCTTACAACCGGCATCACGCTCGCAATCTTAAGCGTCGTGGTGCTGATTCCGCTTGCGTCGCTGGTGGTATTTTCGGCGCAAATGAGCTTTAGCGAAATCATAGAAACTATTACGCGTGATAGAGTGCTTTCCAGCTTTAAGGTGAGTTTTCTGACTGCATTTATCGCATCGCTCATTAACGCTGTGATGGGCGTTGTGCTGGCATGGGTGCTTGTAAAATACACGTTCCCGCTCAAGCGTTTGATTGACGGGATGATTGAACTTCCTTTTGCCTTGCCGACAGCCGTGGCGGGCATCGCATTGACGGCACTTACCGCAGATACGGGACTTATTGGAGGATTTTTCGCCAAGTTTGGCATCAAGATTGCATTTACGCAAATCGGCATTACGGTCGCGCTCGTGTTTATCGGCATCCCGTTTGTCGTTCGCGCAGTTCAACCCGTGCTTGAAAAACTAGACCCCGCTTACGAAGAAGCTGCAGGCGTCCTGGGAGCTTCACGAAACCGCATTTTTTGGAAAGTGATTTTCCCAGAAATCGTGCCTGCCGCATTGACGGGCTTTGGGCTTGCATTCGGGCGTTGCCTCGGTGAATACGGAAGCGTCGTGTTTATCGCAGGCAACAAGCCATTCGAAACAGAAATCGTTCCGCTCATTATCATGTCGGAATTGCAGGAATACGATTACTCCAGCGCTACAACGATTGCGCTCGTGATGCTTGTTGCCTCGTTCGTGACATTGTTCCTTGTCAACTTGATTCAGACAAGAAATACGAGGATTTTAAAAGGAGGCGCTTAATGTATAAAGAGACGACTTCTTCAAAAGTGGTTAAATGGTTCTTGATTGGGATAAGCATTGCGTTTGTAATACTGATGCTTTTACTGCCATTGATTACGGTCATTACTGAAGCGTTCAAGCAGGGAACTGCAGTGTATGCGAAGGCGGTTGCTGATGATTATACGGTTAAGGCGATTTGGCTCACGCTAGAAGCGACGCTGCTCGCTGTGCTCATCAATACGGTTTTTGGTCTTTGTGCGGCATGGTCGATTACCAAGTTCCAATTCAAAGGAAAGAAAATTTTAACTACGCTTATTGACTTGCCTGTGACCGTTTCGCCGATTATTGCGGGTCTTATTTTCTTGCTCACGTTCGGACGCCAGAGCCCGCTTTTCCCGCTGCTGCAAGATTGGAATTTGAAAATTGTTTTCGCCGTTCCGGGCATTGTCCTTGCGACAATCTTTGTAACATTCCCATTCATTTCTCGCGAATTGATTCCCGTTTTGGAAGCCCGCGGAAACGACGAAGAAGAGGCTGCTGCGCTGATGGGAGCAAAGGGCTGGACTATTTTCCGCAAAATCACATTCCCGCATATCAAATGGGCTTTTTTGTACGGCGTAGTGCTTTGTGCTGCCCGTGCGATGGGTGAATTCGGCGCTGTTTCCGTGATTTCGGGACATTTGCGCGGTAAAACGAATACGCTCCCGTTGCATGTGGAAATTCTATTTAACGAATTCCAGTACGTGCCTGCATTTGCTGTGGCGTCGATTCTCGTGATGCTAGCCATCATCATCTTGATAGCAAGAAGTTTAATAGAATACCGAGGTAAAAAAAGAATAAAGGAATAGGACTCGTCTTTTGTCATTCCCGCGAAAGCGGGAATCTCCTATCCCGCAAAAATAAATGGTTAAGAAGAAAGGAGATGCCCGATTAAATCGGGCATGACAATGGTAAAACAGGAGATTTTATGTACGTAGAACTGAAACACATCAACAAACATTTTGGAAATTTCAAGGCTTCGGACGATGTATCCTTTGGCATTGAAAAAGGTAAACTAATTGGTCTTTTGGGTCCGAGCGGTAGCGGCAAGACAACGATTCTTCGCATGATTGCTGGTCTTGAAACTCCCGATAGTGGCGATATCGTTATTGACGGGAAAGTCATCAACAACGTTCCGGCAAGCAAGCGCGGCATTGGCTTTGTGTTCCAGAGCTATGCGTTGTTCCGTTACATGACCGTTTTCGAAAACATCGCGTTTGGACTTCGTGTGCTGAAAAAATCTGAAAATGAAATTCAGGAACGCGTTGCTGAACTTGTCAAGTTGATTGGCCTCGAAGGGCTTGAAAAAAGATATCCAAGCCAGCTTTCGGGTGGCCAGCGCCAGCGTGTCGCTTTTGCAAGAGCGCTTGCACCGAACCCGCAATTACTTTTGCTCGATGAACCTTTTGCGGCAATTGATGCGAAAGTGCGTCAGGAACTTCGCCACTGGCTTAAGGAAATGATTGCAAAGCTTGGCGTGACTAGTATTTTCGTGACTCATGACCAAGATGAAGCAATCGAAGTTGCCGATGAAATTATCATCATGAACAAGGGACGCATTGATCAAATCGGAAAACCCCTTGATGTGTATAGTTCTCCGAAAACATCTTTTGTGGCATCGTTTTTTGGCCAGCCTTCTATTTTTAGTGATTATAGCAAGTTTAATCAGTTCGATGCTATCGAGGGTGCAAATCAGGCGATTGTGCGTCCTGAATTTGTGAAAGTCACCAAGAAAAACGAACATCAAAAATTCGGAAAGTCGGCACAAGAGGGAATAATAACGGATGTGGCTTTCCGCGGAAGTGGAATTGAGTTGTCTGTTTTGGTTAACGATGTTGTGCTTACAGCAAGAAGAAGTTTTGACGAGGCTAGCGTTTCTGTGGGTGAAAAGGTCGATGTGTTCGTCTATCGCATTTTTGTGACGGTGGGGGACAACGCCTATTTGCTTGAGAACAAGTCTACGCGCGAGCCGGTCGTTGTTATTTAATGGTTTGAATAAATTAAAAAATATTAGCAATTGCTATAAAGGGAGTCTAACATGGCAACAGATTATTCTACACTTAAAAAGGGTGGCTGGATGCGCCAAAAGCAGAAGAACAACTTCTCTTTGCGCGTACGTGTCGTTGGCGGAAACTTGACCGCTACACAACTTGCAAAAATTGCCGAAGTTGCTGAAAAGTATGGCGAAGGCTATGCTCACTTGACTTCGAGACAAAGTGTCGAAATTCCTTTCATCAAGCTTGAAAATGTCGATGACGTAAAGAATGCATTGGCTGAAGGTGGCGTAGAACCGGGCGTTTGCGGACCGCGTGTGCGTACCATTACGGCGTGTCAGGGCGAAGCCGTTTGCCCGAGTGGCTGTATTGATACTTATGCAATTGCCAAGGAACTTGATGACCGTTATTTTGCCCGTGAACTTCCGCACAAGTTTAAGTTCGGTGTGACCGGTTGCCAAAACAACTGCCTTAAAGCCGAAGAAAACGACGTGGGCATCAAGGGCGCCATCAAGGTCAAATGGATTGAAGACAAGTGCGTCGGTTGTGGCGTTTGTGCCAAGGCTTGCCGAAGAGATGCTATCCGCATTGAAAATAAGAAGGTCATTTTTGATGATTCTAAGTGCAACTATTGTGGACGTTGTTTCAAATCTTGCCCTACGGATGCTTGGGAAGATACGCACGGCTTCATAGTCTCTTTTGGTGGACTTTTCGGCAACAACATCAACAAGGGCGAAACCATTATCCCGTTTATCGAGGATAAGCAAAAGTTGCTCGATGTTTGCGATGCTGCAATTTCATTCTTTGCTGAAAATGCAAAACCTGGTGAACGTTTTAAATACACCATTGATCGTATCGGTCACGACGTCTTTGCTCAGAAAATCAAGGATGTGTATAACGGTTAATGGAATGAAATAGGGGGGGGGCTTATGCCCTCCTATTTTGTAATCGCATAAAGCGGAGGTTCTGTGAAAATAGAACGGCTCAAGACAGACTTACTGATTATTGGCGGCGGGACGGCCGGCTGTTATGCGGCAATCACGGCAGCGAAAGCAAATGCCACAAATAATGCCGCAAATAATGCCGCGGACCTTAAAATTCTCATCGTCGAAAAAGCGAATATCAAGCGCAGCGGATGCCTCGCCGCTGGCGTGAACGCCTTGAACGCTTACATTACCGAAGGCCGCACGCCCAAGGACTACGTGGAATATGCCAAGAAAGACGCCGACGGAATCGTCCGCGAAGACCTGCTGTATTCTATTTCCGAAAAATTTAACGAGGTGACTGCGCATTTAGAAAAGTTGGGCCTTGTAATATTGAAAGACAAGGATGGAAAATATGTAACGCGCGGCAATCGCAACATCAAAATCAACGGTGAAAATATCAAGCCGATTCTAGCCGATGCCGTCAAGAAACTCGACAATGTGACGGTTCTGAACCATGTCAATATTTTTGATTTCTCGGTACATAACAACAAAATCAACGGTGCATTTGGTTTCGGGATCGAGAACGATACGTTCTACGCCATCGAAGCGGGCGCAGTCATTATCGCGACGGGTGGTGCCGCCGGACTTTACAGGCCGAACAATCCGGGATTCTCTAGACATAAAATGTGGTACCCGCCGTTCAATACGGGCGCAGGCTACGCCATGGGCATCCGTCACGGCGCCGAGATGACCACGTTCGAGATGCGCTTTATCGCTTTGCGTTGCAAAGACACCATTGCTCCAACGGGAACGCTTGCGCAAGGCGTGGGCGCGAAGCAGGTGAATGCGCTTGGCGACGTTTATGAAACAAAATACGGGATTTCCACTTCGGAACGCGTTTACGGAACCGTCGCCGAGAATCTGGAGGGTCGCGGGCCGTGCTATTTGCGCACGGTAGGAATTTCGGCTGAGCAAGAAGAATCGCTCCTGAAGGCGTACCTGAATATGGCGCCGTCGCAGACGATTCGCTGGCTCGAAAACGAAACGCCGTCGAAGGCGAATGTCGAAATTGAAGGAACGGAGCCTTACATTGTGGGCGGGCATACCGCAAGCGGCTACTGGGTCGATACCAAGCGAGCCACGACAATCGAAGGGCTTTATGCCGCGGGCGACGTTGCCGGAGGTGCCCCGCAAAAGTATGTGACGGGAGCACTTGCCGAAGGTGAAATCGCGGCGAAGAGTGCCGTGTCGTATATAGAGGGTTTGTCGGCCCTTCGGCTAATTCGACAAGCTCATCAACCTGCTCAGGGACCTGACGTGCAATTTAAGGTTGCTGAGCCTGCCGAAGCAACCATTAAAGAAGGGGAGGTTGCAGAACATGTCGCAGAAATCAAGAAATTTCTTGACCCCCGAGGCGACGAAGACGGCGACACTGCCGAGCGCCTTGAAGAAGAAATGCAGGCTGCTATGGACGCTTATGCAGGAGGCATCCAGACAAGCTATCGTTATAGCGAGAATCAGTTAGCGGTCGCACTTGAAAAAATCGAGGGAATCGAGGCCCGCACGAATTCTTTGCATGCCGACGATTTCCAAGAGCTCATGTACATCTACGAGCTCAAGGAACGCCTCACGGTTTGCAAGAGCGTCATTGCGCATCTTGCGGCCCGAAAGGAAACTCGTTGGCATAGCTTCGCTGAAAACTCGGACTATCCCGAAAAAGACAACGAACATTTCCGCAAGTACGTGAATTCTCGCCTTGAAAACGGCAAAATCAAAATCATCTTGCGCGAACTCACCGCAGAAGGGCAAAGGACTTATGAGCATCAGCATTGATCAAAATGTATGCATCGGTTGTGGGAAATGTCACGATGTTTGCCCAGGCACGTTAATCAAGATAAACGAAAATAAAAAGGCGTTTATCAAGTACCCCAAGGATTGCTGGGGTTGTACATCGTGCATTAAGGAATGCCCTGTTCACGCCATTCGGTTCTTTCTCGGTGAAGACATTGGCGGCAAAGGAAGCAAGGTGCACACCGAAAAAGTAAACGGTCTTGTCCGCTGGATTGTCGAGTTTCCCGACGGGCGTGTAAAATCAATCGATATAGACCCAAAAGAATCTAACAAATACTAGGAGTTTCACCCCAAAATGTCATTCCGGGTTTGGCCCGGAATCTCATAGGAGATTTAATTTGAGCGAATTATCACACCTCGACGAGCTGGAAGCCGAAGCCATCTACATTATCCGCGAAGTTGCCGCAGAATGCGAAAAACCGGTGATGCTTTACTCTATCGGCAAGGACAGTTCCGTCATGTTGCATTTGTCCATGAAGGCCTTTTATCCCGAAAAGCCGCCTTTCCCGTTCTTGCATGTGAACACCACCTGGAAATTCAAGGAAATGATCAAGTTCCGCGACGAGACCGCCAAAAAGCTCGGCATCGAGATGCTGGAATACATCAACCAGGACGGCGTCAAGCAGGGCATCAACCCGTTTGACCATGGCGCGGCATACACCGACATCATGAAGACGCAGGCGTTGAAGCAGGCCTTGAATAAGTACGGCTTTACTGCTGCATTTGGCGGCGGTCGCCGCGACGAAGAAAAGTCCCGCGCGAAGGAGAGAATCTTTTCGTTCCGCAACTCCGCACACGCTTGGGATCCCAAGAACCAGCGCCCTGAAATGTGGAAACTTTACAACACCAAGATCAACAAGGGCGAAAGCATCCGCGTGTTTCCGATTTCGAACTGGACCGAAAAAGACATCTGGCAGTACATCAAGCGCGAAAACATTGATATCGTTCCGCTGTACTTTGCGGCTCCGCGTCCGGTTGTGGTGCGTGATGGCAACATCATCATGGTGGACGACGAACGTTTCCCGCTGCGGGAAGGCGAAACACCCGAAATCAAGTCGGTACGTTTCCGTACGTTGGGTTGCTACCCGCTTACGGGTGGCATCGAATCGACCGCCACCACGCTTGACGAAATCATCGACGAAACACTGAGCGCAGTATCCTCGGAACGCACTTCCCGCGTGATTGATAACGAAGCCGCGGGCAGCATGGAACGCCGCAAGAGGGAGGGATATTTCTAATGAAAGGTTTGTTGAAGTTTATTACATGCGGCTCGGTGGACGACGGAAAATCCACACTCATCGGGCACATTCTTTACGATTCCAAGCTGCTTTACGCCGACCAGGAAAAGGCTCTGGAATTGGACAGTAAAGTTGGCAGCCGTAGCGGAAAAATCGACTATTCCCTTTTGCTGGACGGCCTGATGGCCGAACGCGAGCAGGGCATCACCATCGACGTCGCTTACCGTTACTTTACGACGGACAAGAGAAGCTTTATCGTGGCCGATACGCCGGGGCACGAGGAATATACCCGCAACATGGCGGTGGGTGCTTCGTTTGCCGACCTCTCGATTATTCTGGTGGATGCTTCGCAGGGCGTGTTGGTGCAGACCCGCAGGCATGCCCGCATCTGCAAGCTGATGGGTATTCGCCACTTTGTCTTTGCCGTGAACAAGATGGATCTTGTGGGCTACAGCGAAGATGTATTCAACAAAATCAAGGTACAAATCGCAGAACTTGCACAGACTCATTCCCTGAGCAACATACAAGTTATTCCGCTTTCGGCAACAGAAGGCGACAACGTTACCATCAAATCGAAAAACATTGCATGGTATCAAGGTCCT
>JAGCPZ010000015.1 GCA_017965445.1 Fibrobacter sp.
CATGTAGCGGAGGATGGTGCCGTTTGCGTAGTTACGAGCACCCTTAGAGACCTGCATGATCACCGGAGACTTCTGCTTCACAGCAGCCTGCACGATAGCCTGCATCTGTTCCATGGTGTTGAAGTTGAAAGCCGGGATAGCATAGCCACCCTTAACAGCCTTTGCAAACATTTCCCTGGTGTTCACCAGGCCGAGTTCCTTGTAAGAAACTGCCATTTGATTTACCTCTTGATTCTTTGGCGACTTGCGTCGCCGGTTTAAAGTTACGGGCTACAATTTAGAAAAAATAGACTTGATTAAAAGGCGTTTCTATCAAAAAGTTGATGATTTTTCCTGTATAAAAAGGAGATGGGGCAAAGCCCCACCCTCTGCGGTTCAGTCATAAAATCAATTAACTTGATTTTGCGACATTCACCTTGATGGTTGTCCCGCACAAGGCGGGGATGACAACAAAAATAATTCCGAAATCCAAATTCCGAATTACTTCACCTTCTGCGTACGGTCGGTGATGATGAGATCGACGCGGCGGTTCTTCTGGCGGCCTTCCTTGGTGTCGTTGTCGGCAATCGGCATGGTCATGCCAAGGCCCTTCGCTGAGAGGCGGTTCGCGGCAATGCCCTGCTCCACGAGGAAGTTCATCACGTTTTCGGCACGCTGTTGCGAAAGCGTCATGTTGAATTCTTCGGAACCGGTGTTGTCCGTGTTGCCTTCGATGGACACGTCGAACTGCTGATAGACCGAGAGAATGCCGGCAATCTTTGCAAGGCTAGTCATGAGGTCGGTTTTCAGCGTCGCTTTACCCACGTCGAACAAGATGTCGGACATCGAGAGGATGATGCCGCGGGCGTCTTTGGTCACCTGAATCATCTGGGATTGGAGCGCATTCAGCTTGTCCATGGCCTCGTTCTTGCTCGCTTCGAGCTTGTCCTTCTGGGCCTTGATGGCCTGCTTTTCGGCTTCGAGGTCAGAGACTTTGCCGCTGCGGGCCGTGCCGATCTGTTCCTGGATGGCTTCGATGGTGCGGTTCGTGGCGTTGCGTTTTTCCCAGTTTTCGGCGATGTGGTTGCGAACAGCCTGGGTTTCGCCTTGGACCTTGGCGATTTCTGCGTATTTGGCGCAGTTTTCGGAGAGTGTCGGAATCAGCTTGGATTCATTGTCGTCCTTATAGACGGTTTCGAGAGCGTTGAGTGCACCATAACCTTCGGCGATTGTCAACTTTGCAGAGTAGGCGTTGGCGGGCAAAGAGGCCTTGGCGTTGTCTAATGCGAGCTTGCACTGGTCAACGGGAGAAATGGAGGGGGCTTCTTCAGCAAAGGTCATTGTGGCGGCGAGGGCGAGTGTCCCGAGTGTCAAAATCTTTTTCATCTTTGCTGCTCCTTACTTCTGGGTTTCCTTGTTGAGGATGCTCTGGTACAAGACCTTGCGTTCTTCGTCGGCGCGGAGAGCTTCTTCGAGTTTCTGGTCTTCGTTCTTGGCGACTTCGTTCTCGGATTTTGCTATGGCGAGGCGCAAGTCGAGTTCGCTCTGTTCGGCGAGAGCTTCGGCTTCTTCTTCTTTACCGTCGTTTTTCAAGGCTTTTGCGGATTCAAGTTTTGAAGATGCGTTCGAGGTGACGCTTGCGTCAATATTGTTCTCTACGGCAAAAGCCTGTGTGGCTTCGGCTTTTCCAAGGGAACGGTTTACGGCGTTTTGGCTGCTGGAGCACCCGGTAAGGGCGACGAGAGCCAGGGCGATACTACATGCTAATAATTTAGCCTTCATGGGGGCTGTCTCCTATGATTGAATTTTACGCGCTAAAATTACAAATTGGTTTATTATAAAGTTCTTTCATTTAAAAAAACTTTTTTTACTTGCATATATATAGAGAATTGTATAGATTGAATTACGTGTATAGGAAAGGAGTTTTATGAGTCTCTCTTTTCGTAAAACAGGTGTAATTGGAATTATTTCTCTGTTTTTTTTATTGTCGAGCGCTTTTGCCGGCAATGTTGAGTACCATTTGAACAAATCCGCGAACCCGACGCAGGATGAACAGGAAGCATACAAACTTATTACGGCAGCAATGGACTCGGCTGTTTTCCTGTACAACAAGTATTCGGACCTCTCGAAACATATAGAAGTTTACTATAGCACGGGCGTGCCGACTGCGGAGGCCAGCAGCAACGGCGACCTCCGTTTTGGCAAGGACCGCAATTACATGTTCGTGGGCACTGCCATGCATGAAATGGCGCATACCATGGGCATGGGGACGACTTCGGAATATCAGAAAATGTTCAAGGACGGAGTTTTTCAGGGGGAAAAGGCTCAAAAGGTTCTCAAGGAAATTGATGGCCCGGATGCCGTTCTCAAAGGTGACAGCCAGCATTTTTGGCCTTATGGGCTTAATTACAAAAGCGAAGTCAAGTCCGAGCAGGATTTGATTAATCACGTGAAGGTCGTGAACGCAATGTACCAGGACATCTTCAAGGAAGCGTTCTATATGCAGGGGAGGGTCGTGTCTCTCCTCGATGAAAAAACGTGCATGGGGATTACGTCGTCCAATGCGCTTGAATTGATGAGCTGTGCTGATACGGCGACTTTTGTGAAAATTTATTCGATAGGCGATAATCCTGTGACTTACCGCATCCAGCTCGGGAACCGTGTTGTCGATATCCCCAACGAATCGACGGCGGCGGGCGTGACCGCATCGACTTACGGCTACAACGGCGGCGCTCACCAGCGGTACGTGTTTGAAAAGGCCGGTGCGCCTAGGGCCAACATGTCGAATGTCTATTTCTTCAAGAATGCCAAGAGCGGACTTTATCTGCAGGCTGTTGGGAAGAATGTGGTTCAGAATAAGCGAGTGTCGTCTGCAAGTTCGGAACCGCAGTTGGATTTCATTTGGCAAATTGTGGAAGCGGGGCAGGACACCTCTTCAAAGGATGGGCCGGTTTCTATTGCCAAACGAAGAATTCCTAATAAGATTTCGGATGTTTCTGTGCCAGAGCGCTTGTTTGACGCTCTGGGGCGTGCTGCCGGCGAAATTCGCCGGGGTGTGACATCGAGAATCCTGAGAAGCAACTGACACCGTTCGTTCAGTCCACGGTGTTCTGCCAACTGCGTTCTAGTAACTTCAAACTCAAGACAGCGACGCCGCCTCTCTAGTAACTAGTAACTCATAACTAGTAACTCATAACACATAACTAGTAACTAAATTGCTACATTTACGGCTCATGGTTCAACCGCGGGTTCTGCCTCGCGATTCTAAAGGATATTTATGAAAATTGCTGAAAAAACAGTCGTCCAGATGCACTACACCCTGAAGTCCGACGAAGGTGCCGTTATCGATTCTTCCGAGGGCCGTGAACCGCTCCAGTACATCCAGGGCATGCACATGATCGTTGCCGGTCTCGAAAAGGCAATGGTCGGTCATGAAGTGGGCGACAAGTTTGATGTCGTCGTCATCCCGTCTGAAGGTTACGGTGAATACGACGAAAAAATGACACAAGAAGTTCCGCTGAACGTTTTCCAGGGTGTTGATAAAGTCGAAGCCGGCATGACGTTTTATGCCCAGACTCCGGCGGGTCCGATGCCCATTCGCATCAAGTCCGTTGGCGAAAAGACTGCCGTTATCGATGCCAACCACGAATTGGCTGGCAAAAACCTCAATTTTGCTATCGAGGTCGTCTCTGTGCGTGAAGCGACCGACGAGGACCTCAAGCCGTTTGGACACCACTGCTGCTGCGGTGGCCACGATGGCGAGGACCACGAATGCGAATGCGGTGGCCATGGCAATAAGGAAAATTGCGACGGTAATGGCGGCTGCGGCTGCGAACACCATGGTAAGTAGTTCGCATTAACCTCGAACGGCTCAAAAAATTGTAAAAATGACTAGGACTTTTGCACGTCCTAGCTTTTTTTATATAATTTAAGTCGAGGAGTGTGGAAAATTTCACTAGAGGGTGCTTATATGCGTTTTGCTCAAATCATGTCCTTGGCTGTGGTGCCAATGTTTCTTCTCGCTTGTGGCGATGATAATTCGGGGTTTCCGTCCAATCCCGGGCAATCTGAAAATCCGGTTGACCAGCCAAAGGATTCAATTCCCCCAAATATTCCAGATAGCTTGTTGAAACCGATTACCAGGGATTTCTCTTTGATTTGGCAAGGCGAAGGAACCGCAGCAAATCCATACCAGATTTCGAATGAAGAGGAACTGAAAAAGCTCGCCTTCTACGTGAACGATTCCTCGATGGCTTTTAGGGACAAGTTCTTTAAGCAGACGGCTGACATTGCGCTTACTGGGGCGTGGAAACCGATTGGTATTTTTGGCAAGAACTCTCTTGGATACGGGAACCGCCCCTTTAGCGGAACATTTGATGGTAACTCCAAGACGATTTCTGGCATCACTATCAACGATACGGCTAGCTATAGCGGTCTGTTCGGCCTGGCCCGTGGTGCAAAGGTGAGTAACGTTACCATCAAGGGCGCCAAGATGAATGTCGGTTCTATTGCTGGCGTGCTTGTGGGATTGGCCGATTCTGTGACTGTGGAAAACTGCACGATTGACAATGCAGAAATCAAGGGCGCAGACCGCGTTGGCGGCTTGTTGGGCGAAGCAAAGTACGTTACGGTGACCGATGTTTCTGTGTCGGGTTCTGTAAGTGGTTCTAACAATATTGGTGGCATTTTGGGCTCTGTGCAGAATGGTGCGCTCACGAATTTGACAAATACGGCTACTGTGGCTGGTAAGTCAACGGTTGGCGGTGTTGTTGGAGGTTCTTCGGCAGTGGGCGACGCTGGCTCTATTTCATCGGCTATGAACAAAGGAACTGTGTCGGGAACGAAAGATGTTGGCGGTGTTATCGCGACGCTTTCCAACACCAAATTTGAAAAGTCAGGAAATACCGGTGCGGTGTCTGCCGATGAAAGTCAATTGGGCAATGTCGGTGGTGTTATCGCTGTGGCCTCGAACAAGTCTTCCGTAAACGAAGTCTTTAACACGGGTTCTGTTACGGTAGCGAAAGTCATGGCTGCTGGTGGTGTCATTGGTAGCTTGAAAGCTGTCACGGCTACGAATTTGTTCAATCTGGGTGAGGTTTCTGGCCAGGCGTCCAATATTGGTGGGCTTGTAGGGATTGTCGATGGAACCGCCAATTTGGAGTCTGCTTACAATGCAGGTAAGGTTCCCGATAGCAACCTTTCGGGAACGGTTGCGGGTAAGGTCACCGCTGCTGCGACGGTAAAGAATGTTTATTTTGACAAGACTGTTGGCGGTTCATGCCTTGTGGTTGCAAACCAGATGGGTATGGAACTCCCGACGGGTTTTGCCACCGAAGAAATGAAGGCTGCAACATTTGTGGCTACATTGAATGGGGCTGGCACTGCTTGGACTATTGATCCGGCCAAGTTTGGTGGTTATCCGTCCTTTAGCTGGGCAAAGTAATTTCTACATTTAGAACATGGCTAAAAAGAAAAAATTTTGGAAGTCGCCTTCTGCAGAGGCGGCTTTTCGTGGTAAAGAAGACCGTCTTCGCAAGACTCTTTGCGAAATTGTGAACGGACAAAGCCGTTTGTTGCACCGCCCGGATGAACTGTACGAGGCGATTGCGAACGGTCTTGATGATATCGAAAAAATCAAGGATGTGAAGCTCCAGCTTGAATTGCTCGCCTGGACGCTGCGCACGGATTTCTTGGCGTTCAAGGCCGACGACGAAGATATGGATACGTGGAACGACTTGTTCTACGATGCCGGAACGTTTTTTGTGGAAGTCGCGAAGACGTATGACGACAAGGACTACATTGCAGACTTGATTCACGATTTGGCGGTGCGCCACGTGGGCGGGGAAGGTCGCGAGGTCGTGTTCCTCTCGCTCGAAGAATTGATGCCGGTGGAACGCGCCAAGGCCTTGATTGTGGAACTCCTTGGCGTGATTGATGCAACGGAACTTGAAAACCGCGAAGACGTCCTCGATGCCATTTGCGACATGGCCGATGCCATCAAGGATACCGAAAATTTCGCGAAGGCCTCGCTTTACAAGGATCCGGACAAGAGCAACGCGACGCTGATTGACATTGCCAACTCTTACTTTGTCGCAGGCGATATTCCGATGGCGAAGCAGTGGCTTGGTGACGTGAAGGACCCCGGTGCCGAAGACGAAGAAGCGTTCCTCGATTTGCAGGCGGCGATTGCCGACCGCGAAGGCCGCAAGACGGATTGCCTCAAGTACGCCACGCGTTTGTATGAATGCTATCCGAAGGTCATGAACCTTTCGAGACTCTGCATGCTCAAGAGCGGTTCGGAACTCGATAAGCTTTTGATTGACCATGTGAAGTACCGCAGCAACTCTTGCGACACGAGCTACATGATGCTCCTCGTGAACCTCAAGAAGTTCGAATTGCTAGGACAGTACGTCAATCATTTTGAAAAGGAATTGCCGGGCCTCGATGCAGCCGAGCTGAACGCGGTTTCGGATGAGCTGGAACGCATAGGCGAAAAGGAGCTCGCGAAGCATATCCGCGAATGGACGGTCGAAGAACCCGAAGACGCGGAAGCTTTCGACGACCGAGAGTAGCGTTTGCACTGTCACCCCAGACACCGATTTCTTTGACCACTTAGCCACATTTGTGCTTATGTGGTCATAATCCGCATATGGGGACTGGGTCCCCTTTTTATGACGTAATCACTTGATTACATCTTGACGGAGACTTGAGTCCATTTGCCTTCATGGCATTTGTAATGCCGTCCGTAGAATTCGAGCGTGTCGCCTTCTGTGTCGCAGGGGGCGAGGTCTGGTCTGTCGATTCCGTCAGGAATGCCGTCGTTGTCGCAGTCACCGCCCGGTTGGCAGACGTCCATTCTTTGCCAGTAGTTCATGACGCACCTGTATTCCGCAGCAGTCGCGCAGTCGGTTACAATTTCATCGTCCCTGCCGACGCAGTTCCCGTTGGCGGTCATTCCATCCACATCGCTGATATGCTCGCATACATCTTTTATCCAAATTTTGTTTTTGGAGCAGCGATAGTTCTTATCCAGAACTTTAACCTTGTCGAACCTCTCTTCGCAGCGGGATCCTTCGAGCGTGGAGTCCGTGGGCTCGCTTCTTTTGACCTTTGTCCATTTTCCGTTGTTGCAGTAGAATGTAGTTTGAACATTTATTAATAAGCCTGCTTCGGTATAGTATTTCAAGTTGAAATCCTTGATTCGTCCGTTGTTGCTGCAGGGCTTTGTGAGTGAATCTACATCTTCGGTTGGTTCGTGCCAATACCTATCTTGACAGATGAATATTTTGTTCGTTCCGCAGTCCTGGATGAGGTCTGGTCCGTAATTGCATTGAACGTTTTTCTTCGCTTTTCCGTTGCTATCGATTAAGTGTGTGCAAATGAGATTCCAAGTATTGTTTTGGCCGCAGACATATCGTTCGCCGGTATTGCATTCTGTGGCCACGTCTCCTTCATTTGCGTTGATACATTGGTTGCAGGGATTTACGGGGATAGGGCATAGTTCGCCTTCGCAAGGCGGACACATACGTGCCATGTCGATGCACTGTTCCTTTTGTGCGGAACTGGAAGACTGTATTGTCGCGGAACTAGAGACGATTACAGTTGAAGAACTGGACACGGTTGTAGAAGAACCGGGGGCGATTGCTGACGAACTAGAAACCGTTGCGGCCGAACTGGAAACTATTGCGGCCGAACTTTCCGGGGCTGAATTCTGCGAAGAAGAACTTGGTTTGTTGGCGCTGCTTGTCGGCGTTGCCTCGCTGCTTGTAGGTGGAACTTCGATGGCGGATGATTTTGTTCCGTCAAAAGATGGCGCAGTAGTAGAATTATTGTCGCAGGCGACGAGTGCAAAAGAGGCAAGGGCCGCAGTGGCAAAGCCACAAGTTACTTTAATAATATTCTGTTTCATTGTCGTTGTTCCTTCTCTGTAAAGACCTTTATCTGTTTCAAATATACAACCGATTTTTCGTAAAGTCAATACATTTATGCAACAAAATATTGGAAAATTGATTAAAAATACACTTTTTTATAAAATATTTTATAAAATTTCTCTATATGCTACACATGTTTCATATAGACGCGCCATTGCGCTTTCGCCTAGTTCAAATACAAACTGTTTTGCTCGGCCATGCCCAACTTTGTTGATTGAGTCTCTCGCCTTGCACACTTTTTTCTATCTTTGGCACCATGAATTCTTCTAAAAAAGTCCTTTTATACGATACAACTCTCCGTGACGGTAACCAAGACCGTAAAATAAGTCTCTCTTTAGCCGACAAGGTGCAGATTGCACGAATTTTGGACCATTTTGGATTTGATTATATCGAGGGCGGTTGGCCGAACCCCAGCAATCCCACTGACGAAGAATTTTTCAAGCTTATTAAAGATGTAAAGCTCAAGCACGCGAAGATTGCCGCTTTTGGTTCTACGCGTCGTCCAAAAATTTTGCCGGAAAACGATCCGCTTTTGCAGGCTTTGATCAAGTCCGAAGCTCCGGTCAAGACGATTTTTGGCAAGAGCTGGGATTTGCATGTAACGGATGTTATTCGCACGACGCTCACGGAAAACCTCGACATGATCGAGTCTTCGGTCGCGTACCTCAAGGAAAATTCCGAAGAGGTCATTTACGATGCCGAACATTTCTTTGATGGTTACAAGGCGAACCCGGAATATGCCATCGAAACGCTCCGCGCTGCAGAAAAAGGCGAAGCCGATTGCATCGTACTTTGCGATACGAACGGCGGAACGATGCCGTGGGAAATCGAAAAGATTCTTGCGGATGTGAAAAAGCACATTTCTACACCGCTTGGTATTCATGTCCACAACGACAGCGGGCTTGCGGTCGCGAATTCGCTTTACGCCGTGAAGGCAGGTTGCGTGATGGTGCAGGGCGTGGTGAACGGTTACGGCGAACGTTGCGGGAATGCGAACCTGACGACGATTGCCGCCGATTTGAAGTTCAAGATGGATTGTGATTTTATGGCTGCTAAAAAGTTGAGCCACTTGCGCCAGCTGAGCAGTAACATTGACCAGATTGTGAATTTGCCCAGCGACGTGCATGCTCCATACGTGGGCGATGCCGCATTTGCCCATAAGGGTGGTGCCCACATCGATGGCGTCATGAAGGTCAGCCGTAGCTTTGAACATATCGATCCGCATACCGTGGGCAACGACCGCGTGTTCGTCACGAGCGACCAGGCGGGCGGTTCTCTCGTTGTGGAAAAACTCAAGGCCATCAAGCCGGGAATCGACAAGAAAGATCCGCTGGTGGCAAGCCTCCTCAAGGAAATCAAGGAACGCGAAAATGCCGGCTGGCATTTCGACAGTGCCGAAGCGAGCTTTAAGTTGCTCGTGTACCGCCACTTGGGAATGGTCAAGGAACCGTTCAAGGTGCTCAACTACCGCGTGATTGAAGACAAGACGCCGCAGGGCGTTTCTGTGTCGCAGGCGACGGTCAAGCTCCAGGTGGGTGACCAGATTAGCCATCAGGTGAGCGAAGGTGACGGCCCGGTGAACGCTCTCGACGCCGCACTCCGCAAGGCTCTTTTGCCGTTCTTCCCGAATATGGCGAAGGTGCGCTTGGACGACTTCAAGGTGCGCGTGCTCGGTTCCAATGTGGCATCCGATGCAACGGTTCGCGTATGGACGACGTTTGGTGATGAACACGGCTATTGGAACATGGTCGGCGTTTCGAGTAACATCATTGAAGCGAGCTGGACTGCGTTTGTCGATGGTCTTACGTACAAGATTTTGATGGACGAAAAAGTCATCGCGAATGCCTACAAGCATATCGATGTGGCTTCCGTGTCTGATGCAAAATAGAGTTTTATAAATATGACGGATTAAATATTTTATACAAATGTCAATATTACTTATCCGTAGGAGTTTAACATGAGTGTGTCATCCTGAGCAAGCGAAGCGTAAGCCTGTGCTGAGCTTTGCCGAAGTAAAGGATCTCGTTAGATTAAGATTCTTCGACTTCGTTCACTTCGACAGGCTCAGCGAACTTCGCTCAGAATGACAACGTTGGGAGATTCATTATGAAAATTCTTAAGGTTAATCCAAAGTCTCAAGAGATTGAAAGAATTTGTGGTCGTGAAGTCGCCCCGAGCAAGGAAATTCACGACAAGGTCATGGACATCCTCGCCGACATCAAGAACGGCGGTTATGCAAAGGCTGTGGAATACGCCCAGAAGTTCGATGGCCTCAAAGGCAAGAACCTCCGCGTGTCCGAAGCCGAAATCAAGAAGTCTGCCGCCAAGTGCCCGCCCGAAATGCAGCGTGCGCTCAAGCAGGCGATTAAGAACGTTCGCGATTTCCACGTGAACCAGATGGAAGATTCTTGGCTCATGGAAGGGAAGGACGGCGTGGTTCTCGGTCAGCGTATTCGCCCGATGAAGCGCGTGGGCCTTTACGTTCCAGGTGGTGCTGGCATTTATCCGAGCACGGTGATTATGAATGCGGTTCCCGCCATTGTCGCAGGCGTCAAGGACATCGTCGTCGTGACTCCGATTAAGGGCGAAATCAACCGCGCGGTGGCTTTTGTGCTTTGCGAACTCGGCATTACCGAAGTTTACCACATCGGTGGCGCTCAGGCAATTGGCATGCTGGCTTATGGTGCCAAGGATGGCAAGGGCAAGGTTGTCGTGGAACGCGTCGATAAGATTGTGGGCCCGGGTAACGTCTTTGCCGCAGTTGCGAAGAAGGAAGTCTTTGGCATTGTGGATATCGACATGGTGGCAGGCCCTTCCGAAGTGCTCGTGCTTGCGGACAACACATGCGACCCGGACTTTGTCGCCGCCGACCTCTTGAGCCAGGCGGAACACGGTTCCGGTTTCGAAGCCGCCATCTGCATTACGGACAACATGGAAACCGCACAGATGATTAGCGAATGCGTGGATATCCAGGTGGAAAATTCTCCCAAACGCGAATTGCTCCAAAAGGTGCTCGACAACTTCGGCCGCATCCTCGTGGTGAAGGACTGGTTCGACGGTGTGGCGATTGCAAACGCCATTGCTCCGGAACACATGGAAATCATGACCGACGAAGCTGAATCCATGGCTGCCCAGATTGAAAATGCGGGGGCCGTGTTTATCGGTCCATGGTCTTCTGAACCGGTGGGTGACTACTTTGCTGGTCCGAATCACGTGCTCCCCACGAACGGCACGGGTCGCTTCTTCAGCCCGCTTGGCGTCTATGACTTCCTCAAGCGCATGAGCATCATCAAGTATAGCGAAAAGGCTATCAAGAAGAACGCAAAGGCAATCGCTGTCGTGGCTAATGAAGAAGGCTTTATCCACCACGCCGCTGCAGTCCTCAAGAGACTGTAATTGTGAAAGGTCCCTGAGCCTGTCGAAGGGTTGTCATCCCGGCCTCTTCGGTCGCGATGTCATGCCCGCCGGAGCCTGTGCTGAGCGCAGTCGAAGTAAGCGGGCATCTCCCGGCAGTGATGTCATTCCGGCCGGAGCCTGTGCTGAGCGCAGTCGAAGTAAGCCGGAATCACCTTACACAGTTCTATTTACATTTTATGAAACGGCTCCGCATTTTGCGGAGCTTTTTCCGTTTAAAAAATCTGCCAAATTGCTATATTTGGGACGGTAAATATATAGGCTAAAAGAGGTCAAAATGCTTATTCTTCGTGGTACGCCGGCTCTGTCGGATTTCCGTCTCCAGAAACTTTCTTCCGATTTCAAGAGCGCAGGCCTTTCTGTCGCTACCGTTTACGCTGAATTCCTGCATGTGGTGGATTTGTCCGCCGACCTGACCGATGCAGAAACCGAAACTTTGAAGAAGGTGCTGCATTACGGTCCGGCCCGCGAACCCAAGGCTCTCGAAGGCGAACTTTTTGTGGTATGCCCGCGTCCGGGTACCATCAGCCCGTGGAGTTCCAAGGCTACTGATATCGCTCACATCTGCGGCCTCCCGGCTATCAAGCGCATCGAACGCGCTATTGCTTATTATGTGAAGTTTGAAGGTGCCGTTCCCGCCGGTGCCCGCGAAAAGATTTCGGCCAAGATTCACGACCGCATGACCCAGGCCGTTTTCGCCGACACCGCCTCCTTGGAAGTTCTCTTCAGCAAGGAAGAACCGCGCCCGCTCAACGTGATTCCGGTGCTTACCGAAGGCCGCGACGCCCTCGTGAAGGCCGACAAGGAAATGGGCCTCGCTCTTTCCTCCGACGAAATCGATTACTTGGTCAAGAACTTCACCGAACTCAAGCGCAATCCGACCGACGTGGAACTCTACATGTTCGCACAGGCCAA
>JAGCPZ010000016.1 GCA_017965445.1 Fibrobacter sp.
TGACATTTTCGAAATCTCCCTTATTATGCGTTTTCTGAATTAGATTCTTTGTCTTTGCTGAACTTGAGATTTCTCGGTTCAGGAAGGTCGTTAAGTGCTTCCGGGTGATGTGTCAGGTAGAACGGATCGTCCTGGGCAAGCCACCAATCAGAATACGGGAGTTTCACATTACGTTTGAGAACTTGGTTAAACTTTGTACGTGAAAGAACGCCCTTGAGCATTTCGCCAATGCGGAGGATACCTTGATAGCCCACCGGAATATGTTCGTCGCCCATGGTGAGAGTCGGGAATCCAAGGTGGCCAGCAACAGAAGCAAGACCCGGATGGCGAATAAGCAAGAAGTCCGTCTTGGCACGCTTCAAAAGTTGCGGAAGCTGGAAGGCGCGAGTCTTACTTACAGTATAGTGAGGAATATCGCCGTAAGTTTCCACAAGTTCCTTCAAGGTGTCTTGATGCTTTCCGGCACCGTCGTAAATGGGGTCATGGTGGAATACGAGAGCGGCGTCGTGGCCAATTCCAAGTTCCGAAAGAACGCTGATAAGGCCGTGGGCATAAGCAGAACCCGTCATCACGATGCCGTTTTTGCCCTTGAAAAATTCGCGGAGTTCAGCGAGCTTCGGAGCGATACGCTTGTGTTCGCTTTCGATGTATTCTTCGACTTCTTTTTCCTTGCTCACCACTTTTGCAATAGCGCGGAGCCATTCGTCGGTACCCTTGATGCCGTATGGCTGCGGAGCGTCGATTTGCGGAACACCGAAGGATTCTTCAAGTGCTGTCGCCATGTAGCCGCCCAAAGTATCGCAGAAGGTCGCGGTCGCGACAGCTTCAGAAGCCTGGCGAATTTCTTCGAAAGATGCGGTATCCAAGAGGTAGTTTACGCGGAGCCCAAGCGGAGCAAGCATTTCAGAGAAGTAGTCCGTTCCCCAAAGGGCGACGATGTTCAACAAGTCATTCTGCTTCTTTTTCGGGTGACGTTCCACAATCTGACGAAGAACGCCGTGGAACGCGATATCGAAACCTGTGGACCAGTGCTTGGAACGGAAACCTTCGCAGTGCAGCGGAATTATAGGCACGCCAACTTCCGGTTCCATTTCTTCGGCGACGGAGTCAATATCTTCACCGATAATAGCGGTAGCGCAAGCCATGCCAATGAAAATCGCCTTGGGATTGTAGCGTTCCTTCGCATCGCGAATCGTTTGGCGGAGCTTTTCGGAAGCGCCAAACACCATGTCCTGTTCTTTAAGGTTGGTGCTGATGTTCAACGTATTTTGCAAGGGCTTGCCGCGGCGCTTAAGGCCTACGTGCATAGAGAGGTTGAATTTAGAGTTTTCGCCGCTACAACCGATAGGAGAGTGGTCAATCAAGGCGCAGTCCGTGAGGTTTCCCACCTGACACTGAACAATGGCATTGGAGCACATGGTTTCTTGGTTGAGCGGAGAAGCGAGTTCGCAAAGTTTACAGCCGGCTCCCTTGCTAGCGCAGCTACCGTGCTTTTTCGCACTGCGCTCGTCGTAAGCCGATTCCTTGATCAGGTCGCTGGCTTTACCATCCCAGCCGATAATTGTACCCAGTCGATATTCACGGTTTTCGACTGAGGTCATGTTCAAATTAATATTAGTTGATGCCATAGAATTTTACCTCCTGCCAATCAGCGTTAAATGGAGTAGTCCTTTTCCATCATACCGTAGTCGATGAGAATTTGTTCCAATCTATCCTGGGTCATCGGAGTCGGAATAGTAAAGAGTTCGTTGTTGTCGATGTTCTTTGCGAGTTCGCGATAGACATTTGCCTGGCTGCAATTCGGTTCGAAATCGATCACGGTTTTCTTGCGGATTTCGGCCTGCTGCACAATGTTGTTGCGTGGCACATATTGAATCAGCTGAGTGTTGAGTTCCTTGGTAAACGCGCGGAGCAAATCGAGTTCGTTATCAACGTTACGGCTATTGCAGATGATACCGCCGAGGCGAACTTCGCCACGTTCGGCATACTTTGCGATACCCTTACAAATGTTGTTTGCAGCGTAGAGGGCCATCATTTCGCCGGAGGCTACGATGTAAATTTCCTTGGCCTTTCCTTCACGAATCGGCATAGCAAAGCCGCCGCACACCACGTCACCCAACACATCGTAGAACACGTAATCGAGATCTTCGGTGTAAGCGCCCAGCTGTTCAAGCATGCTAATAGAAGTGATGATGCCGCGGCCTGCGCAACCCACGCCCGGTTCCGGGCCACCGGATTCCACGCAACGAACGCCCTTGAAGCCGACCTTTTCGAGGTCAGAAAGTTGAATCTCGGTTTTGTTGTCGCGAATAGTGTCGAGTACGGTTTTTTGATGAAGGCCGCCGAGCAAAAGACGAGTAGAGTCTGCCTTAGGGTCGCAGCCAACAACGAGAACGTGTTTACCTTGTTCAACAAGGCCTGCGGTCAAGTTCTGGGTTGTAGTAGATTTGCCGATGCCGCCTTTTCCATAAATAGCGATTTGACGTAAACGTTTTGCCATGATGATATGTCTCCTTAGGTTATTGGTTGCCTACAGAAACGCTAGGTGAGCGAAATTTTAGAATTGTCGCTTTTGTTTTCCAATATTTTCTCACGCTTTTTTTTTATAAAAATTTGAAAAAATCCTTTGTCTATAAATTCTTTCTATAGACGGGTTCATCGCTAATCTATAACAGACATGAAAAAAAATTTTTTTGTCTTTTTACGATTAGTTTAATCTTGAAACCCTCCATTCTACTTTTTAAATTCTCCACCACTTCTTTTACGGAAGAGCTGATAAATTACAGAACGCTAGGCAATAGTTCAATAATTATCTGTATAAACTTTACCGGATTTACGGTAGTTTGTCTGCGAAACATTTGAGGTTTCGTACGTTAGTGACATTTTACCTGAGAGTTTTATGGCAATAGATCAAGATACTGTTTTTAGAGAACATCCCTGTTTTGGCGCGTGTAAGAAACGAAAAGGGCGCATCCACTTGCCTGTTTCGCCGGGTTGTAATATCGAATGTCGCTTCTGTGACCGTCGCATCAATGAAGATGCTCAGGTTCCTGGAAATACAAGTAAAGTAATCAAACCGGAAGAAGCGTGCGGGTACATCCGCAAGGCTCTGGAATACGTACCAGAACTTACCACCGTGGGAATTGCTGGACCTGGCGACACGTTGGCGACGCCTTTTGCTTTGGACACGTTCCGACTTGTCAAAAAAGAGTTCCCACATTTACTCCGTTGCATGAGCACCAATGGGCTTTTGCTGAACGACAGGGCGGAAGAAGTTATTGATGTCGGTATCGATACGCTTACAGTGACCGTAAACGCTGTGGATCCCGAAATAGAAGCGATGATTAACGCCAGAATTTTTTATCGCGGCAAAACCTACACAGGCGTCGAAGCTGCGAAAATCCTTATTCACAACCAGTTGGAAGGCATTCGCAAGGTTGCCGCCAGCGGGACGTTGGTGAAGGTGAATACCGTGCTTTGCCCAGGCATCAACGACAAGCATATCGAAGAAACGGCAGCGACGGTTCGCGAAGCGGGTGCGATTATTTACAACATCATTCCGCTCATTCCTCAGAACGGATTCAAGGACCTGCCCGCTCCGAGTGCAAAGGCGCTTGCAATTGCACAGGAAGATGCCGGAGTATTTATCAACGTCTTTAAACATTGCGCGCACTGCCGTGCTGATGCTGTCGGCGTCCCGGGCGTGTATGACATTGGCGCACAAATATACATGGACCGAATCCGTGTAAAGGAGACTTTTTCACATGGCTAAATATAAGGTCGCGGTGGCGACAAACGATGAGGTGAACGTCAACGTTCATTTTGGGCATGCGGCGGCATTCGACATTTATGAAGTCGATGATGCTAGCGGAAAATTCGAGAAGATTGAAGTTCGTGTAAAGCCGGAACATTGTGACGGATCTTGCGGAAGCCGTGACGAAGAGCATTTGTCGATGCTCTCTGCCGCAAAAAATCTCTCCGATTTGGATTACGTTCTTTGCGAGCAGATTGGCCCGCAGGCAATCCGTGCCCTGGCCCGTTACAATGTACGTGCATTCGATATCGCGCTTCCTATTGGCGAAGCGATTGCGAAAATAAACTTATATCGGAATAAAATTGCACAACGTGCCTTGAGGCTGGGCGAAAAATCTTGAAATGGCGAAACGGATACTTCTTATAGATTGAAGCTATAAGAAGCCCTAAAAATATAGTATTGGACAAAGCTATAAATTCCTTCTATATTGTAAACTCTAGCAAGGGAATTGTAACTGCGAAAGCTAGCAAGGAAGGCGTGCAATGTCAGAAATTAAAGAACGAAACATCGATTTTGATACAGTTATTGAACGCCATCATACGAATTCCCTTAAGTATGATTTTGCAATAGAACATGGTGTCTTAAAGCCGGGCGATGATCCGGCCAGTATCCTTCCGCTATGGGTTGCGGATATGGATTTCAAGACAACTTCGTTTGTGGAGGACGCACTGGTTCGCGTTGCAGAGCATGGTGTATTCGGCTATAGCGATACGAAGGAAGATTACTTCCAGGTGCTTCGCCATTTTTTTCGCCGTCGTCACAATTACGAAATCGAAAGTTCAAGATGGGTCATTAAAATTCCGGGGGTCATGTTTGGGCTTGGAGCGGCTATAAAGGCGTACACGAACGAGGGCGATTCCGTACTCATCCAAGAGCCGGTCTATATGCATTTTGCTGACGTGATTCACCTCAACAATCGTAAACTTGTGAGTAGTGACCTCGTTTACGGCGAAGACGGACGCTATCATATTGACTTTGACGATTTTGAAAAAAAGATTGTGGAGAACAACGTAAAGCTTTTCTTGCTTTGCAATCCGCACAATCCCGTTTGTCGAGCTTGGACCCGCGATGAACTCTTGCGTCTTGGAGAAATCTGTTTAAAGTACAACGTCATTGTCGTGAGCGATGAAATTCATAGCGATTTTGTATTCGAAGGTTCGCACACTGTATTCGGATCCTTGAGCGAAGCTTTGGCGGATATTTCCGTTATCGTTACCGCTCCGACAAAAACGTTCAATTTGGCGGGTGTCCAGATAGCGCACGCGTTCATAAAAAATCAGGCTCTTCGCCGGTCGTTCCGCAAGCAAGCCTATGCAACAGGTTATGGCCTAGTCAACGTTTTTGGAATCGTGTCGGCTCAGGCGGCGTACGCCAATGGCGATGTCTGGCTAGACGCTCTCTTGAAATACCTCAGAGGAAACATTGAATACATCGAAAAATTTACCCGCGATAATTTGAAGGGTGTAAAGCTTGTGCCCATGGAAGCCACCTATTTGGCATGGTTGGACTTTAACGGGACGGGACTCTCTTCAAGTGAAATCCACGATTTGATTCGCAACAAAGCGCACCTTTGGCTTAACGACGGGACTCTTTTTGGCGCAGCGGGAGACGGATTCCAAAGGCTAAATCTCGCATGCCCGCGAAGCATTCTCGTCGAAGCGCTAAACAGATTAAAAGTTGCCCTAGGTTGAACGCCTAGTGCAACAGAGGCCTTCAGGATGCTTAGAATCCACCTGGAGGCTTCTTCTTTTTTAAATATTCCTACCTTATATATAGGATTTTGAAATACTTTTTCCTATATTTGTGCAGGAAAATAACGAAACGTCAACCATTCAACCCTTTAACCGAGCCTTAAAAATGACATTACAACAATTACGCTACGCAATCGGCATTGCCAAAGTAGGCTCCTTCAACAAGGCTGCCGAAACGTTGTTCATATCCCAGCCGTCATTGACGACTGCAATCCACGATCTCGAAGACGAAATCGGCATTACGATTTTCAACCGAACGAGTCGCGGTGTAACGCTTACGCCCGAAGGCGAAGAATTCATTGCTCGCGCAAATGAACTCTACAATCACTACGAATCGGTTCTGGAACGCTATAGCAAGGAAGAACAGAAGAAAAAGAGATTTGCTGTCTCGACACAGCACTATTCCTTCGCTGTCAAGTCCTTCGTGAACATGGTCAAAAAGTTCAACATCGACGACTACGAATTCGCTCTCCGCGAAACAAAGACGAAGGAAGTCATCGACGATGTGACGAGTCTCCGTAGCGAAATAGGAATTATTTATCTTAGCGATTTCAACCGCAAGTATATCACGTACTTGTTGAAGGAACACGAACTCGTTTTCCAGAAACTGATTGACTGCAATGCGTATGCGTACATGTGGAAAAATAATCCGCTTGCAAACAAGCCTTACGTGAATCTCGAAGACCTTTCGGAATATCCGTGCCTTTCTTTTGAACAGGGTGAAAGCGGTAACTACTACTTCGCCGAAGAAATTTTAAGTACGAACGAATACCACAAGACAATCAAGGCGAATGACCGTGCCACGATGCTGAATTTGATGGTGGGCCTCAATGGTTACACGCTCTGCTCCGGCATCATCAGCGAAGAAATCAACGGTTCCGATTACGTCGCTGTCCCGTTCAAGAACGCAAATGGTGAAAATGACCGCAAGATGGAAATCGGTTATATTACCAAGAAAAACTTTATGTTAAGCACCATCTGCCGCATTTACATCCGCGAGATGGAAGAATATTTGAAGGCTTACACGGCCGACCACATAAACGATGCATAGCACTGTCCCGGTGAAACGCCGGGATTTTCTATAATTGGTTCCATGTCTCTCAGTTCCAGTATTTTCAATCGCACGTCGCTCCTGCTTGGAGACGACATTATGGAAAGTATTTACAAGAAACGAGTCATCATCTTCGGGCTCGGCGGAGTCGGCAGTTGGTGCGCCGAAAGTCTCGTACGCTCGGGAATTCAGGAACTGGTCCTTGTCGATTCGGATCGCGTGTGCGTTACCAACGTGAACAGGCAACTGATGGCCACCACAAAAACAGTAGGGCAGGTCAAAGTCGAAGTTCTCAAGAACCGCTTGCTCGAAATCAATCCGCATGCAAACATCGTTGCCTTGCAAGACATCTACGAAGAAGCCAATACGGATAAATTCCAACTTGATACGTTTGACTACATCATCGATGCTATTGACAGCCTCGAAAACAAAATGCAGTTGCTGTATCACGCTTCGCAAACCAAGGCTACCGTATTTTCGTCAATGGGCGCGGCATTAAAAATGGACCCTACGCGAATCAAGGTCGCTGAATTCTGGAAGGTCACTGGCTGCCCACTCGGGCGCGCCCTCCGCGACAAGATTAAACGCAAAAAGCTTTGGCCCAAGAAAAAAATCATGTGCGTCTATAGCGACGAGCTCCTGAAAAACCGTGGCAAGAATTCATCGTGCGGTACGGCGGCATGCATGTGTCCCAAGATTCGTCAAGAACGAAGCGAGGCGGAACTGAAAAACGCAGAACTTGTCGATCACGAATGGTGCAGCAGCAAGGCTCAAATCAACGGAACCATGGCACATGCCACAGCTATTTTCGGTTTCATGATTGCAGGGCTTGTCATGCAGGACATTTATCAGAAATCTTTGTTATAACTTTTCTCTATAATTTACTCTAAAAACAAAGTATTGGACAAACTCATTTTTGCCTTCTATATTTGGCTTCGAACAAATCATAAGGAGGCGATTATGACAAACGGATTATTTTTTGGATCTATAACGGTTGCTTTCGGCACAATTGTATCGTTACTTTCATTCGTCCTGCTTCCATTTTGCAATCCTGGTCATATGGTGATGCGTTGCCATTATACTTCTGTCGTTGATGGATTTGTCGGCATTGCAATTGCGTTAATCGGTATTGCATACTTGTTGTTGCCCAGGATTCACAAAGCTTTGACCTATGTCGTGATTGTTGCTGGCGTCTTGACATCGCTTGTTCCCACGGTAATTGTTGGCGTCTGTAAGCATCCGTTCATGCACTGCCATTCGATTTCGTCCCCAGTTCTTCAACTAGTCGGGATTATCATTGCTCTATTTGGTGTGGCTAATATTGCCTTTTTGGAGAGCCGCAACTTTGAACCGGAGGATTTTACTAATGAAAAACACAACGTTTAAAATTATATATACCAATTTTTGGAGTCATCCTGTCCGTAGTTTGGGATTAGTTATCCTGACGGCAATAGCCTCGGCATCGTTACTTACGAGTGTTCTTTTTTCCAAGAGCCTCGATACCGGTTTTGAACAACTTTCTTCACGCATGGGAGCGGACTTGCTCATTGTCCCAGGCGAAACGGAAGTCAGTGACCAGCCCGTACTATTGCAGGGTGGATTGAGCCACAGTTCACTTCCTCACGAAGTTTTGGAATTTACCCGGAACATTCCGGGAATCCGCATTGCGTCACCGCAATTTTACTTTACGACACTTAGTGCAAGCTGCTGCGATGAAAAAGTCAACATTATAGGTTTTGATTCCAAGACCGATTTTACCATCAAGCCGTGGATTCGCAAGACTTATAAAAAAGATTTCCTTCCTGGTTCAGTTATTGCCGGTAGCGATATAAACATCGACAAGTCTGGGAAAATCAAATTTTTCGATCAGGAATTCACTGTTGTCGGAAGCCTTGAACCGCTAGGAAACAAGCTTGACCAGGCGATTTTTGCAGACATCGAGACCATCGAAATTTTCCGCAAGGCTGCCGCAAGCAAGGGGTACAATTTCATATCCGTAAATGAACCTTCCGCAATTCTTGCGAATCTCGAAGAAAATGCCGACTTCGAAAAGATTTCGCAAAAACTGTACGGGAGGTTCGACAACTTGCAGGTCGTTCCGCGTAAGAACATGTTCGATAGCGTTATCGCAACTGCAGCTTCGTTCAAGATTGCGGTTTGGGCAATTGCGGGAATTTTCTTGCTCATCGCGATTGCCGCTGTGACTATTGCTTTTTCCATTTCGACGAATGAACGCAAGAAGGAGTTTGCGACGCTCCTCATCATCGGTGCGGCTCGCAAAAAACTCTCGAACATCGTCCTTGGTGAATCCCTGCTTATCAGCGGGAGCGGAGCCATTGCCGGAACGCTTTTGGGAACTGTGGCCATCATTTCTTTCCGGTTCTTGATTCAAGAAAACATAAACATTCCTTTTGTACTCCCGAACGTATTCGCCATCTTTCTTGCGATTGTCGGAGCGTTGTTCGTCCCTGCTATTTTCGGGACGCTGGCCTCGTACCGCATTGCCAGAAAAGTTGGAAAGATTGACGTTTACACCGCATTAAAGGAGGACGCTTAATGATACTTAATGGAAACAACATAACAAAGCAATATACACGACGTGGCGAAAAGTTTAATGCGGTCAACAATGCCGATTTCTTCGCATGGTCTGGAGACTTCACCGTCATTTTCGGGGAATCTGGAAGTGGAAAGAGTACGCTCCTGAATACGCTTGCCGGTGTCACCGAGCCCACGTCGGGAAGTATCGAAATTGACGGACAGCCCATCTTTGCGCTCAAGGACGAAGAACGAGCCCTTCTGCGAAATGAACGCATTGGTTACATTCCGCAAAATACGGCGACGCTCCCGGCGTTTACCGTTGCCGAGAATATAACTTTGTCCTCGTCCTTGTATAATAAGAAGGTGGATAAGGCGCATATCGGAGCGTTGTTGAATAAGCTTGGAATATCGCACTTGGCCAACGAATATCCGCAAAATCTATCTGGAGGGGAGTTGCGTCGCGTTTCCATCGCGAGGGCTTTGGCGAATAAACCGGATTTGATTATTGCCGACGAACCGACAAGTAATCTCGACGAAGAAAACAGCCATAAGGTTTATCGCCTTTTTGCACGGCTGGCGAGGACGGGTGTTTCTGTCATTATCGCCACGCATGACAAAAACGCATTCGGTTACAGCAACCGCGTTTACCACATGAAATCGGGCGCGCTCATCCCTGATGTCGGCGAATACGGCAACTTGTAAAATTCTAACTTTGGGTCATGAAACTTCTTATCATCTATTTTCTTGTCCTTGGGTTCATCTGTATTCGCGATTTATTCAAGGTCAAGAATTTTGACGATTATGTTGTTGCAGGCCGCAAGCAAACGGCCCCGTTTGTTTTCATGAGCCTCATGGCGACTGTCCTTGGAGCTTCTGCAACGGTGGGCATAGCAGCCCGTGCAGAGAGCATCGGCTTTGCCGCCTTCTGGTGGCTGGCTGTTGGCGCGATTGGATTCTGGTTTCAAGCGGCTTTCTTGAGCAAACCGGTTCACGATCTCGATGTGCGCACGCTTCCCGAAATCGCTGAAAAGACGGTCGGAAAAACAGGGCGAAAGCTTGTCGCTTTGATTATCGCTGTTTCGTGGATTGGAATTATCGCTGCGCAGTTCGCTGCTGTCGCTGGGTTCATTGGGCTTGTGCTGGGGCACGATGCGGGAACGCAATCTGTTTTGATTACGGCGGGAATCGTCATTGTCTATACGCTTTTGGGCGGCCAGCTTTCTGTTGTCCGTACTGACGCTCTGCAATTTGGAATTTTGACGCTTGGATTTTTTGCTGCCGCGGTTTATCTGTTCGGAGGATTTGCCAATGGGACTGCCGTTGGAACCGCTGCGCACTCCGTAGTAGAATCAACATCCGCTGGCCTCGCCACATTCGGCAACCTCGCTCTTTTGAACGAGAAGTTTGGCTTTGCGGATTTGGTCGTGATGTTGTTCACTGTTGGCGGTGCGTACTTCCTTGGGCCTGACGTGATTTCGCGTAACCTTGTCGCTAAGGATGCGTCGTCTGCCCGCAAAGCCGTTGTTGCCGGAAGTTTTGCTATCCTCGTTTTTAGTGTTGTCATCGTCTTGCTTGGTATGTGGACCGCAACTTATGCTCCCGAAACTGCACATGGCGTGGGGCCTGCGACGAACCCGCTATTCAGACTCGCGTCAGATGTGCTCCCGCTCCCGCTTGCGGCTCTCTTGTCGGTTGGGCTTTTGTCTGCGTTGCTCTCGTCGGCGGATACGTGCCTCATCAACTCTGCCGCCATTTTCGGGAGTGATATCTTGAATACGCGCCGCATTTCTATCGTGCGTTTGCTTGTCGTCGCTATCGGCGTCATTGCGACATTTCTCGCGCTTCAGGGCAAGGACATCATCGGGCTTTTGACGATGGCATATTCCGTCTATACGCCTGGAATTGTGGCTCCGCTTGCCGTGGCGATTGTCTCCTACAAAAAGTTCGCCATCAAGAAATCTCTGTGGTATGCAGGCGTTTGCATTGGCGGCCTTTTCGGGCTTGTTCCCGCGATTCTCGCGTCAACTGTCAAAATGCAAACTCCAAGCTACATTCCGCTTATCGGTGTTGCCGTCTCGCTTGTTTTTGCGCTCATCAGCTTAAAGAAGAGTTGAAGAAGGAAATCCCGGGTTCGGGATGACAAATTGAAATGTGTCTGGGATGACAGGTTAAAAAAAAGTCGCCCGATGGGGCGACGTGATAGGATTACTTCTTTTTCGGTGCTGTCTTTTTCGGGGCCGTGAAGTAGTTTTTCATGAATACGTCGAACTCTTCATCCTCGATTTTGTGCATGGTAGCAAGTTTATCGAAAATCCAGCAGAGTTGCTCGTCCGTATGGATGGCGATGTAACCGTCCTTGCGGAAAACCTTCAATTTCAGGAGGCCGCTATCCCAGCGGTTCGAAAGTCTAAAATCTTCGAGCAGGCGGGAGTGCTCCTTGCAGATGGCAAGTTTGTCCGCAAATGAGTAGATGGGGGCGTATTCATTCGGGTTGCAAAGGTGGAGAAGACCGTTGCGGGCGTTGGCCGGGTTCTTGGCAAACTTCTTGGAGGCGAAGTCTTCCAGTTGGAGCTTGATGTCCGAAACAGTCTTGCCGCGTGTGGCTGCCGGAAGTGTCGAGAACTGGTTCAGAATCCCTTGCAAAAAGCTCAAATCCCATTTTTTGGAAGATGTGCCTGTGCCGGCTTTCCAGAGTCCGGCATTCGCTTTGGTGGTGTTGGCCAGTTCATAAAGCTTGACGACTTGCGGCGCAAATTCGGCATTTTCGTCGTTCGGTGCCGGGGGAATAGCTTCTACTGTCTCTCCGAGGAAGTTTTCTGCGATGTACTGATCAAAGGCGTCGTAGATTGCTTCTTTGCCCGGAACTTTGAAACGGGGGGCGCCATTGGATTTGAGTTCTTTAATTGTTGCCATATTTCTCCCTTTATCTTTTTTCTCATTTAAATATATACAGAAAAGAGGCTTTGGGAACAATGAAGTTGAAAACTATAGCGAAATTCCCGTATCTCGTTCGCTAATGGTCGTGACTGCGGCTTTAAAAGTCTCGTCGTTTGCGATAATGGTGACACTTTTCTTGGCGCGGGTGACTCCCGTGTAGAGAATTTGGTTTGTGAGGAGCGGGTGGCCGATTCTTGTCGGCAGGAACATGGTGACGTGATTGTATTCGGACCCTTGCGATTTGTGGATGGTGATGGCAAATGCGGTCGTGATGGCGTCTTCGGGGAGTACCGAAAGCGGATAAAAGATGAAATCGTCGCGACGCTGGGTCCCTTCATCGTTAATGCGGGAGGGCGTTTTTTTCAGCATGATGTAAGGGGTATTCCCGTCGAAAATGACGATTCCCGTGTCGCCGTTGTAGAGCTTGAACATTTCTTGGTTCTTCGTGATGATGAGAAGTTGTCCTGGAAAATAGCCGGTATCGCTCCATTCTACAGCTTCGCCTTGGCTTTTTTGGTGCGCTTTCCAGAGGCTCTTGATTTTGCTGCAAACCTTCTTGTTGATGTTCTCGATTCCCCGGAGGCCTCGGCGTTCGGCGCAAAGGATTCGCTTGGTCAATGATAGCTGCCAAATTTCATTTCTGCGGGCTGTTTCTCGGTGGTCGGGATCATCTGCTTCGGTGCCGGTGCGATCTGGGTGGATGTCTTCGGCGAGTTCAGGTAGCTTGGCGAAATCGCGGGCCCATTCTGCGATGAATAAGTCAATGCGTTTGTCTTCTTCTTTTTTGGAGAGGGTCGCGTTGTCTGTTTCGAGTCGCCTGAAAAAGACTTGGTCTTTGAATTTTGTTGTGTCGGGGCTTGAGGAAATGTTTCCGTCGAGTTCGTTGGCTAATGCGCCGGAACCTGTAAACTTGTGCGGAATAAAGTTTGCGCTGTCCTTGGTTTCGGCGACGAGCTTGATTTCGCCCGCAAGCTTGCCGATATTCGATTTGTCGTCAAAGCGGTTGGACTCGTTCAGCTTGACGGAAAAATCTGTGCCGGATTTGACTTTGAGGATTTCGCCAAGGACTGCGCCTGATTCGACGGAGGGTAGCTGGAACGGATCGCCGAGAATGAACAGTCGGGCGCCTTCTGGGATAGCTTCCAAAAGGGCTGCGAACATTTCGATATCGATCATACTCGCTTCGTCAATGACGAAAATGGATTTTTGCGGGAATTGTTCGTCCCGGTTGAACGTGAATCCGCCTTTGCTCTTGGAAAAGCGCAAAAGCCGGTGAATGGTGCTGCTTTCAAGTTCATTCAGCTTGCGGAATATGCGTGCGTTTTCGCCGGTCTTCTTTTCGTCGCGGATACGTGATAGGCCGTCGATGAGGCTTTCGCGCATGCGGTCGGCAGCCTTGCCGCTCGGGGCCGCAAGGTAGATGTTCCAATCCAGCATTTCACTATGGCTTTCAAGTAAATTCCACAGGATGTAAAGGACGACGGTTGTCTTGCCGGTGCCTGGGCCGCCGGTGATGACGAGGTTTTCTGTTTGCCCGCGGATGATGGCTTCGGCTTGGCGATTCTTGATGGTGAACGAGCTTCCGTTTGCGAAAGGCTTGCAGATGCTGGCGATTTTATTTATGCAATTCTCGATTTCGTCACCTGCGGGCTTGTGGCCATTTTTGAATAATTTTTTCGCTGATTTTTCGATAACGCATTTGGCATCGAAATGCTTGGTAAAGTAAAGGTGCTTTCCGCTTGGGCGCTTGGCAAGGACGAAGGGTTTTCCGAATTCGTCTTCTACCGAAATCTCGTCTGAATCGCGGCTTTCCATGATGGCCGAAAAATCGTCCGTTAAAATATCTTGAATACCGTCGCTGATGATTTCGTCAAAGTCGCTTGCGGTGGCAAAATTGCTTTCGCTCATCTCTTCATCGGTACTGCTGATGCGGAGCGTGACAAGACCGTTCCATTTTTTTGTCCATACGGCGGTGAACTGCGCTTTGTCTAGCGATATGCGTGTGTTGCCGTCATCGAGGAGCGACAAGCAGAGCGCCAAGAATTTTTTCGTCTGGAGCGGAATATCTTTTTTGATTTCAAACAACAGATTCAACAAATATCTGTTGAGCGGATTCAGCCCATGCATTTCAATGAGCGCATCGATGAATTCATCCAAAGATTCGGTGGCCAATATTTTTTTATCCATTTTAGTTTTCCTCCTTTTTGCTGGAGGGCATCGTCATGAGCTTCTTTATTTTTTGGTAGGCGCTTTCGAGGTCTGCAAAACTATTCCAAGTTTGTGCGTAAATACCCTTGGATGTACCTGCTTCGGTTCCGCGAATGAATGCGTAATAGATTCCACCGAAGTGACGCTCGAAAATCTCGGCTTCGTTCAGGTTTTCTGCGGTTCCTTCGTCGTAGAACTGCTTGAGCCATTGCACTAGGCAATAACTGTAAAGGACTCGCTGTATGGAATAATCGTTATCAACTTTATCTTTAATGGCTTCGGGCGTGTAGGTGTTGTTTTCGAGCATGTCCGATTTCCAGTCGAGAATCGAATAGCGCTTTTGACCGTTTACGGTACGGACGAACATCAAGTCGATAAAGCCTTTGCAGAATCGTTTGAGAATGTCTTTGGATGCGTGTCTTTGGCTTTCGTCTAGGTCGCTTTTGTCGGGACTTTCGCCACTGTTTTTGCGACTTTCGTTTGACTCGACTGTCGTATTTATTTCATCGCTTGCGTTCAGATTGAACTGTACTTCGGGCTTGTGGTCGCTTAGCGGGATATCGACGAGTGCGAATGTCTGCGGCGTTTTTACATTGGATTGTGGCGTGTTTTCAACAGAAGAACCTGCAATTTCCGGCAGTCTCGCATTCAGCGTGTTCCAGACGTAGTGCGTTGCAATCGTCGTCCATGCGTCTTTATGATTCCAGATGGGGAGCGATTCGCGCTTGAATTCTTCTTCGATGACGTTCTTGGTCTGCGAATCGTTGAGGGCGTCGTCGAGCGTTTTGAGCTCCATGCCGAACTGATGGAACTTTGTTCGTTCGAAAATGCGGTGGAGCGCGTTACCAGCATGTGAACCGCGCGGGAAACGATTTGCGGTCTCGTTGAGGTGGGTTTGGTAATCTAGCGAACTGTCCATGGCGACAGAACAATCGATTGCCGCTGTATCGATGTCGCGAATGAGAACTGTCGGCGTACGTGCTGTTGCAAAATCGCTGCCATCAGGGTTAAGCCTATCTCCATCATCTGAATCGACAAGAGAATCGGCCTTGCCGGAGAGGGAACTATAAGAATATTGCATGATGCTTGCATCGGCAAGTTTTTGCTGCAAACCGGCCATGGCGTTTTTTTGCAGGATGATTTTGTCCTTAATCTCGTCTGCAGTCATTACGTTGCCGATTCCCGAGAGCGCGTTGAGCGGCTTTAGAATATCCGTGCGAACTTTTTTGCTCAATTGTTTTGGATTCCATTCATTGCTAGTCGGTAATATTGTCGTAAATGGACATTTAGAAATGACTAAATTACGGATGGAACTTTCGAGGAACTGGAATTCTTTTTTGACGCCTTTGGTACTTTTCCATTTCGCGTAGCGGGGCAAAATTAAAATGGATGAAGCTCGTGTAAAATCGACATAAAAAAGCCGCTTCCATTCTTCGAGTTCTTCGCGTTCGCGTGCGGATTTGGCGTAGTCACTGAATCCAAGCCGCAACCCGTCGTTTTCGTGATAGAAATATGGACCCGTTATGTGCGGATTTTTGCCTGCGAGTCCGGCAACAGAAATCACGACCGGAAATTCGAGACCTTTAGAGGCGTGAATCGTCATGACTTGAACGGCGTCATAATCCGTGCTTTTTTCGACAAGGTTGCCGTCTTCGTCATCGGCACTTTCGTTGTAGCGGGCGAGGGCTTCCAAATGTCGAACAAGGTCTTCGATGGAACAGTTGTGATTGTAGAGGTATTCTATACAGTAATTGCCGATTTGACGGAGCTTTGCCAAGTTTTGCAATTTGGAAATTTCCATCAACCGTTCTTCGATTTGCGTATCGCTGTAAATGCGTTCGAGCATTTCGGCATAGCGGCGCTTTTGGGCGAGGTCACGCCAGGTATTCAGTTTTTGCCGTTCAAGATTGTTTGGGTCGTCAAACGATTCGCTTTCGACGTAGTGAATGTCTTGACGAGCCGTTCTGAAAAAGTTCGTGATAAGGGCTTCGCTTAAAAGTCGCCTATTCCAAGCAGAATAATCAGGTGCATCAATGGCCTTGAAAATGGCAATCCATTCGGCACATTCGCGGCTGCTGAAAAGGTTGCTGTCTTTGTAGCGGCTGAACGGAACACCAGCGGAACGCATGGCATCTTCGATGGATTCCATTTCGCTTCGGCTACGGGCGAGTATGGCGAAATCCTTAAATGTGACATTCCTGTATTGCGTACAATCTTTTTTATCGAATACCTGTAAAACTGTTTTTTGGTTATCGACAAAGGAACTCCATTCTACGATTTTTTTGACAGCGGTTCGCGCAAAATCGACTTCGGATACATCTTCTTGGCTAATCCAAATTGGGGCGACTTCTTTGCCGTTGATTTTAGGGGGGGCTTTGACTAGCTTTGGATTTTGCGGGGGGAGAGAATTTTCGAAATCAATGAGGGAAGGGACATTTTCGTTGGGGGTGAAAAAGTCCCCTTTGAAAAGTTCATTGCAACCTTCGATAAGTCCTGTAGTAGAACGGAAATTTATCTGTAATGATACGCCGTTGCTTATTTCGCGAATCGCTTTCTGATAGACATTTACATCGGCACCTTGGAAACTGTAAATGGATTGTTTTGGGTCTCCTACGACAAAAATTTTATCGAAGACGTTGCTGAAAATATCCCATTGCAACTGGTTGGTATCTTGAAATTCATCGATGATGGCGTAAGTGTATTGTGCGCGGAGCCTGTTCTTGAGCGAAGAGTCTTCACTGTTTTTACCAAGAACTGCCTGATGCACCGAGAGAATCATGTCGTTGAATGACTGGCACTTCATTTCGATTTTCTTTTTCTGCCAATCTTCAAAAATGATAGGCGCCTGCATCACTAAAAATTCGTTGAGCAGGATCTTGTTAATTGATCCTAGTAACTCCTTCAATGTCTTGAAAGCCATGAACGCATCGTAAACATCAGATGCCCAGTTGATTTGAATGTATTCGCTGTCTTTGAAGGATACTCCTGAAAAAAGGGCTTTGCCTTTTTCCCATTTTTTAAGGACGTTTAAAAAATCTTCAATTGTATTTTTCGATTTTTCTGCAAATTTCTCGTAGGGATTATCTTGGAGGATTGAATACGCCTTGTTAAATGCGGGAATGGCGAGAATGTCTTCGAATGTGTTTGCTCCTGCCAAAGCGAATTTGTCTGTTCTTTCCAAAAGCGTTCCGCAAATATCGATGGATTCGGACTTGTCGAGCGGAATAATCTCATGGTCGCTTTCCCGGCCCTTATATGAATTGGTGATGCTGACGAGCCCATCGATGACTTTATTTGCGATAGATTTTGCGGATTCGTTTTTGAGCAAGAATTGAAAATAAGAATCGTCACTCCACTTGTCGCGAATGTATTGCTCGATTAAATCTCTGACTTTTGAATCGTCTATCATCGACATGTCGAAAGGCCTGCCTGCATCGTAAGCGTATTCCTTTAGCGCCTTTTGGCAGAAAGAGTGGATGGTGAATATGGCCGCGTTATCGACATCCTGATACGCTTTGGAAAACAGTGCTAGCGTAGTTTCGTCGAGTTCCTTTTCTGTGTCATCGGTCTTGTCGATTTTTTTGCAGTCGAGGACTTCACCGATTTTTTTGCGGATACGGTCTTTCAGTTCGCCCGCCGCTTTCTCGGTGTAGGTGACGATTAGAATCTTTTTGAGAGGCGTTCCGAGGCTAATGAGCTTTGCGACCATCAGTTGGATGGTGTAGGTCTTGCCGGTGCCTGCCGAGGCTTCAATGAAAAGGCTTCTGGATGGGTCAAAATTACGAAGACTAAAGTTTTCCATGGTTAAGCCTTCCTTTTCTTTGCGGCCTTGATTGTTTCGCTGGTCTTGGCTTTTGTTTGTTCGCTCATTGTCATTTGCATGAGTGATTTCATTTTTTCGGAAGCTTCTTTCCATTGATTTGCAAAATCGTTTGCATCGAATCCGACATCGGTAATTGGGTCAAAAAGGGATTTCTTGTCGAAGTATTCCCAAGGCCCTTTCAGCAACTGGTCCTTGAAGGAGCGGATATCCTTGATTTGTGTGGAGTCCAGAAGCGATGCTGGAACTGCTTTGGAAAAAGGGCGGTTCGTTTCATCGCCAAATGCGGCAGTATAGATATCTTGCAGAAGCTCTTGGGCCTTGACGGGCGTCATGGATACGGTTGCCGTAGTTACTTCGCTGGAAATGTCGCCGTTGTAAATCGAGATTTGGATGGTTTGCGTTTTGTTGGCGCTTGCTCCATTAGCACGTGCTGCAATGACGGCAAGCGATTTGACGTAAGGCGATAGAAATTTTTCTCTGGACGGGGCTTTGGTCGAAGAGGACACGGCGACCATGTGGGTAATCTTTTCAAGATTATCGCTGTCGCACCAATCGAGCGTTCCGGACAGAGTCCATTTTTCGCTGTTGTTGCGGCTGAATTGCATATCCTGAATTTTTGATTTGTAGCTCCATGAATCTTTGATTTGACTGATAAACGATTCGCCCATTTGTGCTAAAATGGCGTTCTTGCTGCTTTCTACTTCGGCAAGGAACTTCTTTCCGAAAATGCCGTCGGGCATGTTGCCCTTGTACAGCGATTCTCTTTTGAATTTTTCCAGTTCCTCGTCTTCATGCGAGAGCTCTGCGGCAACCATCATCTTGAGTAGCGAACTTTTTTGCAGGGCGTCAAAATGGATGGGTTCAAACAGCTCTTTTTCGGGATCGTCCGTGTCGCTTTCGGCCAGCATTTGGCTTACGCGGAACATGAATGGATCTTTCAAGAAATTGCTCAGTGTATATAACGGGACGCGCTCCGGGCATTTTGTCGTGGTGTTGATACTTACGTTTTTCGGCGCTACATTTTGTGGACTCACGTGGGCAAAGCCGTCTTGCATCATGTTGAGGAATGCGCGTTTGCTACGGAGACTTTTTTGCGTGTAGAGCTCGTCGAAATCGCGGGTCTCGTCCAAGGAAACCTTTCTTTCGGGCCATACCTCGGCTTGGCTGATGGCCTCATTTCCGCAATTGCTTTGGATGGAATTGACGAGAAATCTCCGGATGTCGTTTACGACCGAGGTCGGGTAAAGTTCTGCGTCTTTTCGGATGTCTTGATTCACGTAGCTGATGTGGAAACTTTCGCTAGTGCTCATGAGCTGGCAGAGGAAAGCGTAGCGGCGTTTGGCTATGGGCGAATCGTCGCCTGGCCACGGCGTACAGAATTTGCGAAGGTCAAGTGTATTGTGTTGCTTGGCTCCAGGGAAGTTCATGGAATCGCCACCGATGAAGAACAGATGCTTTACCGGGATGATTCGGTTCGGAATGAAATTCATGAACGTGATGCCGTTGATGAATAGACTGCCGCAGCTGTATGCGGAAGACTGCGCTGCCGTGAGGAGCGTTTGCTTGATAACTTTCCACGAGATGCTCGTGAGGCCGGCATCCATTTGATTACGGAGCCCTTCAATCGCCTGTGTCACGTTGTTGATGATGATGGATTCGCTTGCAAAATCTTCAAGGGGATTGGACATCGAAATCCATTCGTTGATAAAATCATTTAATTTGTCGATGTCCGCAACGCGGTACCCGTTTCCGAATTCCATCCATTTTTCAAGGGAATCGATGCATTCTACGAACTTGCAAAGCGAATGCGTGTCGCTTGTTGCCATGTCGGAGTATGGCATGATGATGTTGTCCGATATTTGAAGCGGATTTTTCGTCATCTTGGCAAGGAGCAGGCGCCTGACGCCATCGAGCCAGTCTTCTTTTTTGTGCTTGCGGTCGCGATAGACGTTTGTCCCTTCAATCCAGCTCTCCCATTTGCTCACGTCATCTTCGCTGATGTGACGCGTCTGCTGCACCACGGGATTGCGAATGAGCGAGAAAAAGTCCGGGCGTGTGATGGTGCCCTGTTCGAGAATTGCGAATAGGTTCTCCAGGGCGTTCTCGGTTTGCGAACTTCTGGCGGGCGAATCGACGATGGCGAAAGGAATATGCAAGAATCCTTCCTTTGCATTGTCGCCGGCGTATTTCTTTTTTTCGGGAGATTGGTCGAAAATCGTCTTGATGGCGGTGCGGTAACCATCCAAGTTTGGAGAGACGACGAGAATATCGCTTACGCGTACACCGTTCTGCATCAACTTGCAGATGGACGTGTGTAACGCTTCGATTTCTCGAATCTTGGTGGGCGTAGCGGTAATATCTAGGCTGGAATCCTGTTGCTTGCAGTCGCTTGCAGTGTAGTCCGGCAGTATATTGCTGCGGTTTGCGATGGCATATTGGACTTTGTGCAAAAGCGTATCGTGCGGGAGTTCGCTGGCGTCGCTAATATTGTTGCTTGTCCTGAAATCAAAATCGTAGTTCACGGCTTGGCACCAGAGCTTGATGTTGTCGCGTCCGGACCGTCCCCAGTTGCAAAGCAGTGTGTTTTCGGCTAGCGCCTCTTCTGCCGTGTATTCCGCGATGTCGTCGATATCGTTTTCCGCATTGTCGTTTTTGATATTGACGGACATCTTTTGGCGAATATTTTCGAGGTCTCCGCTCGCATCGCTCCAGGCGCTATTCCGGGAAATCCACTTTCTGTGAATAGGTGCATTTTTGGCGTGGATTGTTGACGTGTCTTCCCAAAATTCCATGCACGGATTCTGGATGTAAGCGTGGACATCGTGCGTCTCGGCGTACTTTTGCAAGATGACGCGATAGAATTGCCCCATGCCGCCAAGCCCGAAAATAAAGAGCGGCGTGTTGCCGATGCGTTCTGTGTGGAAGTGTACGTTCCCTTCTTTGTCGTGGCAGGCGAAATACAGGTACGGGATGGTCATGTATTCCGTGCGCTCGCCGTTCTTGCGCTTGGCCTCGTTTTCGAAAACTTCGGACAATAGGGATTGCTTACCGTCATGGGCGTGGAAAATAGCGGAGTAGAGGTCTCGCTGCCAAATTTCGCGATTTGAAATTTCATTGTTCGATTTGGCGAAAAATGTGTCGAGATGGCCTTGTTTCCACTTGTCAAGAATGCCCGGAGTCGGGCTTCCATTGGCGCTGCGAATAAACCCGTGCGGCCTGCTTGTTTCGTATTCCAAAAAAAGCGAAGCCATCTTGCCTGCAAAATCAAAAAGGTGCGTTTCGTCGAGATTACCGTCAATGACTAGATAGCGCTGGACTTCTTCATCCATTTTCATGTAATTCGGAACACCGTCTGTTTCTTTGACGAGGTAGGCGAGAATCACGTTCCGGAGCATGTCCGCGTTCAGCTTTTTCTTGTGCAGGTCGTCGCCGATGAGGATTTCCATGAGAAAACGGTCAATCATCATGGAATTGAACCCGGCAAGAGACGCCTTTCTTTGAATCCATTTTAACCGGAACCACTGTTCTAGTTTCGGATCGGGGAAAAGGACGACCGGAGCTTCGAAGGGATTTTTCCAAGCTCTAGAAATCTCGTCAATCATCTCTTCGGCGAGGTTTTCGATGTTCAGCGCAAATTTCAAGTATAGCATGGTTATAATATATCTTTTGTTTCTGTCATTTTTTGGCATCCGTTGTCAAATTCGACAGAAAACCATTTTTCCTCGATGACCTCGTAGTCGGAACCGCCGTTGAATACGTTGGCGTTGCCATAGACTTCGTAGCCCTTGCGCATGGAAACCAAGCAGGCGAATTTTTCGGAGAGGATTTTGCAAACCTCGGTGACATCATCTTCGGAAATGTTCTTGCAGTCCTCCTGACCGTTATCGCTTTCATCGTAGAGACTTACACTTAGGCGGTCGCCGCATTTACGCAATGCAAAGGAATATTTTTTGTGCGTAAATAGCGAATTGGATATTGCAGAAAACTCGGCGAGAGTTTCCCCATTGCAGAAAATAGAACCAATGACACTGTATTCGTAATCCATCAGTTGATAATATAGTTATTGAAAATCAGGTTATAAGTTTTAGGGGCTCGGTTTTAGGAATTCGCGTAGCCGAATGGAGACGGTTTATCTCTCGTCTTTTACATAATACGCTCTCTGTCATAAATAGACATTTACATTTTATATATTTAAAACGATAAATAATAAGGCGTAAGTAGAACGAAAATAAGGGCTTTTATATAATGAGATTTATCCATACCGCGGACTGGCATCTTGGCAATACGATGCACGATATTGACCGCACTCGTGAAACGGAGTCGTTTTTGGAGTGGCTGAAAACTGAAATTGCGACCGTCGGTGCCGAGGCACTTGTCATTGCGGGCGATGTTTTTGATGTGGTGAACCCGTCGAATATTGCAAAGAAACAGTATTACCGTTTTTTGGCCTCGCTGCTCCAGACGAAATGTTCGAATGTTGTCGTCATTGGCGGGAACCACGATTCGGGTTCGCTTCTTGACGCTCCTGCCGAAATCCTTGAAGCGTTGAATATCAAGGTGGTGGGCTCTATCAATAACCGCTGTATAGACGACTTAGTTGTTGAATTGAAAAATGGCGATGGCCGGGCGATTGGCATTTGCTGTGCGGTACCGTTCATGCGGGATATGGAACTGGAACAGTTTTACAAGTCCTGCGCCGGAGGCCGTTCTGGCAGCGAAAACAGCGATGAAGATGGAACGAATGATAAGGATTTATTGAAACGCCTTTATGCAGATGTGTATCGCCGTGCGGTTGAGCTGCGTGGCGAACGTAATATTCCGATTGTGGCGACGGGGCATCTGTTCGCAGCGAACCTTTCGGGCCGCGATAGCGAAAGTGTTGCGCCTGAAACCGCCGAAAATTTCGCAAACGCTGAAAATACTGTACAACCTGCAAATGTCGTGGATGATGGCGTTCGCGAAGTTATCGGGACGCTTGGCAATGTGGATGTTACGGCGTTCCCGAGCGAATTGGATTATGTGGCGCTTGGACATATCCATTACACGTCCATGGTTGCGAAAAATCCGAAAGTGCGGTATTCCGGTTCGCCTTTCGTGATGGGTTTTGACGAGGCGAAATGCAAACGCTATGTGTTGTCTGTCGATGTGAAACCGAATGCGGTCCCGGAGGTTGATAAAATTGAAGTCCCCAGGGCGATGCGGTTTGAACAGTTCAAAGGCGACTTGGAAATGCTCAAGCGGAACTTGCGAAATCTCGAAACGGAACTGCTTTTAAATCCGATGGAAACGTATGTGGATTTGTTGTTGACTTTGGGTAATTTCGTGAGCCTGAACGAAGCGCTTGCAGCCGAAGAAACGGGCAAGCATTTTGTGGTCAAACGCCACCGCATTTCCCGTGACATTTTACGTGGTGTGAATAGCTTTGACGATTGCGTGGAATCTACAAAGCAATATACGAAAGAAGATTATTTCAGAATGCTCATCGCGTCGAACGCCCAAAAAAACGAAGATTCCGAAGTCGTCAAGAATCAGTACGACAAATTTATTAGTTTGTTTAACGAAGCTGTCGCCAAGGCGCACGAGAACGCATAAGAGGGAACGATGAAGATTAAGAAGATTGAATTCTGCAATATCAATTCCTTGGCGGGTGAATGGACGATTGATTTTGAAAGTCCCGACTTTGCAAATAGCGGCATGTTCTGCATTTCGGGCCCGACGGGTTCCGGGAAAACATCGATTCTCGATGCGATTTGCCTTGGACTTTACGGTGCTACGCCTCGATTGAAAGCCATTGTCGGCGATTCCAACGAGGTGATGACTTACGGTTCCAAGAACTGTTATGCGAAAGTGACCTTTGAATGCCGTGGTAATTTGTATTCCGCGTGTTGGGATCAGCATCGAGCCGCAAGGACGAATAAACTCCAAAAATATTCCTGGGTGCTGCTAAACGAAACTACGGGCTCAACAGAGGCCTCCTTTTCGAAACAGTCCGAAATTGAAGCGACGATGACGCGCATCATTGGCCTTGACTTTGATCAGTTTACCAAGTCGATGATGCTTGCGCAGGGCGAATTCAACAAGTTCTTGAAGTGCAAGGAAAACGAGCGGGCGGCGATTCTTGAAAAGTTGACGGGAGACAGTATTTATCGAAAAATTGCCGTTGCCGTACATGATTTGTATGCGAGTGCAAATAAGGCCGTCGAGGATGTTGAAAATAAGATTGGCGCGGTGACTTTGCTTACCGAAGAAGAACTTGCGAACTTGAATGCGAAAATTGACGATGCGACTTTGCAAAAGAAGTCCTTGAGCGAGAATGTCGAGCGGCTATTGTTTATTTGCGCTTGGTTCGAGAACTTGCATGGGATTGAGTCTCGCCTAAAAACGGCGCAAGACGAACTGGGAAATGCCGAACGCGAAAAGGCTGAATTCGAGCCGAATCGTGAAAAGCTGGAGCGTGCGCTCCGTGCACAGGAAGTGGAATCCTCGTATGTGGAGTTTAATTCCGTTCGAGAACGTTTGGCGCACATGAAGACGCAACTTGGTGAATGCCAAAAGACACTTCCAGATGCTTTATCGGAGCTGGAAAAGGCTTCGAAGGATTGTCGCGAAAAACAGGATGTTTTTGAAAAGAGCAAGACTGAATATTCTGCAAATGAATCCTTGTGGCAGCAGGTCTCTTCCTTGGATGGCGATATCCGTAATGCAGGTACGCAGTTGAAAAATGCGGAATCGGATGCATCAAAGATTGTAACGGAAATTGGAACAACGCAAAAGAAAATCGAGGAAACTGGCAATCGTATTTCTGAAAACGAAAAAGCGCTGGAAAAAGTTGATAAATACCTTTCCGAAAACGAAAAAGATGATGCGATTGATGGAATGCTTTCGCTTTTGAAATCGCAGGCTTCGGAATGGAAGGCGGAAAATGCGAATGTTGTCCAGAGTTCGGTAACGCTTGATGAACAGAAGAAAAAATTGCAGGAATTCAATGCGGCTTCTGAGCAGCAAAAGCAGAATTTGCGTGGCTTGCTGGATTATTTAGCTGAACATCAGGCCGATGCGGACCTTGTGAATCTTTTGCCCGAAATGAATGGCTACGCGAAGGATGCCGATCAGTACCATAGGGAGGCTGAGCGTTTGCAGGGGGAAATCGCCTCCAAGGGCAAACAGCTTGACGATATGATTGCTGAACGTGGTCGTGTTTCCGAAAGCTTGAAAACTTTGCAGAACGAGAAAGAAGCCATTATCCAGGAAGATATTCCTGTTATTGTCGCGGAACTTCGCCATAACTTGAAACCGGGTGAACCTTGCCCTGTTTGCGGTTCTTTGGAACATCTCTCTTGTGAAGAATCGGCGAAGATTGAAAACGGCGCTGATCGACTGAATGATTTTGCTGCCAAGTTGCGCAAGATTAATGGTGAAATGGAAAAGGTCCAACGCCAGTTGGATAGCTTTGCTACGCAAGAACGGAACTTGCAAGAAGTTCTTTGCGAGAGCGAGCTGAAGTTGAAAGATGAAACGAAAAATGAGGCTGCTTCGCTTGGACTTTTGAATGCGAAATTAGAACCTTGGAAATTTACGGCGACATTGGATTCTGCCCGTTCTATTTTGCAGGACCTGCAGACCTTGAAAACAACATATTTGCAGAAAAAAGAAAGCGCGGATGCATTGCAGAACAAGGTCAACAATGCTGCTATTGACCATGCGAAACTTGATGGCGAATTGAACATTACTGCCGAATCGATTAAAAAGGCGCAGGAAAAGTTGCAGGTGCTTTCGCAGAGAATCGAGGAATCGCTTGAACCGTGGTTCTCGAATATCCGCATGGAAGAAGTGGATGCGTTGCTTGCGGAACTGGAAAAGAAAAATCTCTACTGGAAAAAGGCGCAGGAGAGAAAAAATGAAGTTGAGAAAAATTTGGATACGGATCGCTCTAACCAAGGCCAACTTCAGGAACGTCTTGAACAGGCGCAATCTAGACTCGATGATGCAAATAGCAAGGTCGAAGAAACTAGGAAAAAACTTTCTGCCCTTGACGCAAAGCGTAAGGAACTTTTTGGCGAAAAGTCTGTAGATGACGAACGCAACAAGGCGAGAGCGTTGCGCGATAATGCGGAACGTTTTGCCAATGAAGCTCGTCTTGTAGAACAGCAGAAGCGCGAAACGAAGGTGGCGTTGGACAAGTCGATTGCGGACTTGAGCACTCATATTACAGAAACGGAACCGAAGTGCGTGATTCTCCAATCGCAGTTTATCGAGAATCTTTCGTCAAAGAATTTTGCGGATGAACCGGAATTCCTGGCGGCGAAACTCCCCGAAGCGGAACGCAAGTCGCTCCAGCAATCGCAAAAATGCGTGGAAGAAAAATTGACAGCGGCGCAAACGTCGGTCAAGAATTTTAACGACCAGTTGGCGGAACACCAGCAAAAGCGGGACTTCCCAGAAACCGAAGATGTGGCAAAGCAAAATCGCGACGCAGCGAAAGTAAAACTGAACGAGTGTACAGTGAATCTCGCGACTTGGACGGAACAAAAGAAGAACGATGCACAACTCCGTCAAAAGTTCAACAACTTGCAGGCAGAACTTTCAACGCTGAAAGCGAAGCGTGCCGATTGGGAACAAATGCAACGCTGGTTCAACGGCAACAGGCTCGAAACGGGCAACGGCGATGTGTTTGTCAAGTTCATCCAGACGATTACGCTCCGCAATTTGTTGAAAATTGCGAACGGCTATTTACGCGACATGTTCCCGCGTTACGAGATGGTGACCGAGCCGAATACGCTCAACATCCAGCTTGTGGATCACGACAACAGCGATGCTGTGCGCCCGATAGACAACATCTCCGGCGGCGAAGGCTTCCTTGTGAGTCTCTCCTTGGCGCTCGGGATTTCGACGCTTGCAAGCCGCAATGTACGCATTGATTCCATGTTCCTCGACGAAGGCTTTGGAACGCTCGATACCAAGATTCTTCAGGAAACGGTTGTCGTGCTTCAAAAAATGCAGCAGGAAAAAGGCAAGCTTCTCGGAGTGATTACGCATGTGGACTTGGTCAAGAGCGAACTCCCCACGCATATCGAGGTTACGCCGAATGGTGGGCACAGCGTCCTTAGCGGAGCGGGAGTGGAGCGTTGTCATTAGTGTGCGTATTTTTGCTATAATTGATGCAAAGTCTATATAGTTTGCTGAAAAAGGAATGTAGAGTATGCGTACCTTGTTATGGATGATTTTGTTTGCAACGTCCTGCGTTTTTGCTGGACAAGTAAATCTTGCAGAGCTAAAAGATGATTATATCGCTCAGTCCGGCGATACCCTTACGGATACTTTGAGTGGAGCTTTTAGGCTGTCGATTGCCGACAGTGCTGTGGTGACAATTAAGAATGTGGTTGTTGTCGGGGATGAGTATGCACATGGTGGAGCGGGGATAACTTGTAAAGGCTCCTGCACGATTATCCTAGAAGACTCGAATTTTGTAAAGCCTTTTGGCCAGAATGATCCCGGTATTTATATACCGGAAGGTCACACGCTTGTTATTGATGGCTCGGGTTCCCTTGATGTCAATTCCGACGGCTTTTCTGCGGGTATTGGTGGCAGTGACAGATTTCATCCCTGTGGCGATATTGAAATTCGTGGTGGCGTAATTACTGTTAACGGAGGGACTGCTTCAGCGAGTATCGGCGGTGTTGACGGCGGCAAATGTGGCAATATCCTGATTAGTGGTGGAACTATTTATGCTAAAGGGAATAATGGTGCAGCCGCCATTGGATGCGGTAAACTTGGAAAGTGTGGCAATGTTACGATTACTTCCGGGGTGAAAAAGATTGTTTTGGAAAAAGATTCTGGAACCGTAAGTAGTATTGGGTTGGGAAGTGTCGGCATTCGCGGCAAGATTGTTATTGATGGGATGGAAACAGAAAAAGTGACGGACAGCGTGTTCACCTTTGTTCCTGGTAAATATCTCTCAATCAAGTTCGACAAGAATCACAAAGATGTCGTGGGAACGATGGAGAATCAAAAGGTCGTTTATCGTGCAACCTCGTTACTTTCGAAGAATGCCTTTGTACGTAACGGTTGGACGTTTGTTGGGTGGAATACAGCGGCCGATGGCAAAGGCGTTTTTTACGCCGACCATGCAGAAATAAAAAATACTGCAGATAAACTTGACTCTATAATGACGCTTTATGCTCAATGGAAAGAGAATGCTGAACTTTCGTGGGCGACCATTGACGGTGTCAGGCCGTACTATTTTCTTGACGGGAAAAATCCTGTTTCATTTGACTATGTCGTAACATCGCTAGATGGCAGAATCCTGAAGGAAGGTTCCGACTACAAGGTCGTTGTTACGAATGGTCAAAAAGAATTTGGAGTGGACGCAGTGAGTTCTGCCGGCGATTATGTTTTTACGGTTAAAGGTGTTGGCGGTTATAAGGGCTCGCAGTCTTTCGAGTTTACGGTGACCTCGGGAAATGTTGTCAATCTAGCATCGCTGACGGGCGACTATGTTGCGAAAAAAGGCGATATCCTTACGGGCAAGCTTGCGGACTCTTGCAAGGTTTCGATTGCTGCTGATGCAACGATAAAAATCAAGGATGCGGTAATCGATAGTGTCGATGAAGAACGCTACCAATCTCAAGGAGTGCTCAAGTGTGGCTGGGATAAACCTAGCTGGTCCGGACTCACCTGCGAAGGAAACTGCACGATTATTCTAGAAGGTGAGAATATTGTGAAGGGTTATTGTTGGATGGGGGCGGGTATTTATATATCGCAAGGTCATACGCTCACGATTGATGGCAAGGGGTCCTTAAAAGCAACTGCTGGTGGTTCGGGTGTTGCGGGTATTGGAGGGAGTGGAGACGATAGTAGAAATGGCAATATAGTGATTCTTGACGGAAAAATTGTGGCCGATGGTGCACCTGGAATTGGAGGCTGCAGCAGGGAATCCCCAGCCGGTGGTATAACGATTAAGGGCGGCTCGGTTACGGCGAAAAGTCTTGGTGATTATGCTGCTGGTATCGGTGGTTGCTATGGTGGCTATGGTGGCAGAATTGGGGCTATTACGATTAGTGGAGGAACCGTTGTTGCCGAGGGCGGAAAAGAAGCTCCTGCTATTGGAGGCGGCTCGCTCAGTGACAACAATGTTATCACAATTAGTGGCGGAAATGTTACGGCTACAGGTGGCTATTTTGCTGCCGGGATTGGCTGTGGACTCCCGTCGTCTTATTATGGCTATGGTACTACCTGTGCTTCTGTTACGATTAGTGGAGGAACTGTTGTTTCCGAGGGCGGGATCAGGGCCTGGGCTGCTATTGGCGGTGATAGAGGTGGTGTTGTAATAAGTGGAGGTGACGTTACTGCGATAGGAACCTATCAGGTCGCAGGAATTGGCAGTATGGATTCTGTAGTGATCTCGGGTGGCGTTGTCACGGCTGTCGGTGGTCGGGATGCTCCGGGTATTGGTGCTGCAGGCGAAACAGCTAGCGAATATAGAACTTTTGGCGATATCATCATCTCTGGTGGAGAGGTAAAATCTACGGGTGGCATGTATTCTTCGGGACTTGGTGCTGGAGTCTATAGCCATGGTGGGAACATTATAATTACACCTGACGTTGTCAAGGTGTATGTTGATGTGGAAAAAGCTGATGATAGTCCTTATAGCGTGGGGACAGCTTCTTATGGCAGCACGTTAGGTAAGCTTATCATCGATGGCGAAGAATGGGACTACCGTACAGAAAAACCGTTTATTTACTATGGCCGCGGTTATAAGGATACCGTGAATGCGGATTCTGGACGTGTTAGTATCGGACATGACAATAGCCTGGTCCGCTTGCCCGGTGAAAAAATCATCGGCGTCACTTTGAAGAAATCGTATAATGCCATGGGTCGCGTCGTTGACAGTGATCACAAGGCTCGAGGAGCGTATTATCAGAAGAAGTGCCTAGCGAGATAATTCCTGAAAAATTAACTATAATATTATTGTATTTATCAGGGGCGTGTCATGAACGTTAAAGGCATCATTAAAGGCGCGTGGTCGAACGGACTTGCTAAAAAAATCTTGATTTTGCTGGGCGTGTCCCTGGTAATCTTTATTATCGGTGTTTTTCTCGGCTCCTGGGTGCTTGGCGAAAAGACTCTTGGCTGGAAGGGCTTCCTTTCGGGATACGTCGTTTTTGCGGTACTGTTCATCAGTGCGATGATTAACGTTTTCAAGAGCACGTCGGAATCCATGCGCGAAGGCAAAAAGCATGTCGATGTCCGCGGACATGTGCTTGTGCTTGGTGCGGGACATCAGCTTAAAAGTATCTTGCGTGCACTCAAGGGCGACAAGCGACCGGTAGTTGTGATGAGCTGTCGCGATATTGACGGCCCCTTTATCCATTACAAAAAAGATTACGAAAGCGAAGAAGATTTGCTTTTTGCTGGGGCGCTTTTGGCAAGCCAGATTCTCGTAATCGGAGAGGACGGCCCAGAACGCGATTCTCGTAACTTGCATTGTGTTGAGGTCTTGCGCAACTTGAGCGAAAAGGCGATGCGCGATATCCATTGCCATTTATTGTTGAGCGAACCCTCTACATCCGAAGTTCTGTGGTTCTTGAAGGCGCCTGAGCAGAAGAAGGGACATCTGCTTGTCGATGTCTTTAACGAGTACGAGTTCATGTCGGAACAGCTGCTTGTGGGCACGGACTTTTTGCCGACGATTCGCGAATCGGACAATCAGCGTTTGCATGTGGTACTCATTGGCACGGGTCCCATTGCGCAGGCGGTGGCGTTTGCGGTGGCGAATATTTGCCATTACCCGAATTACAGACGAACGAATTTAAAGACATGCATTACATTTGTTGAAGAAGATTGCGAAAAGTGGGTAGATCGTCTAGTCGTTTCCCGTATGGGGCTCTTTAGACTCTCGAAATACACTTACGTCGATGCCAATGGGAACAAAGTCACGCACGAACCAGAGACAAATCGCGGAGACTATCTCGATGTGGAATGGAACTTTGTCGATGCGTACTGCGAAGCGGATTTGGCGCGAAACTATATCGCAGGAATTGCCGCAAGCCCCAAGGAGCGCCTCGTCGTGTGCATCTGTAAGGAAGACGCGTCCAAGGCTATATCGACGCTAGTGCATTTGCCGCGTGCCGTCTATGAGAACGCAGACATTGCCGTCTATTGGCGAGAAGCGAATGACGAAATCATCAAGAGCATCAACGAAGGCGGGATGTATGGCTACGTGCGCATCATGGGCGACATCGACGAGATGAAAGAGTTTGTGCATTCCAAACGCGTGGAACGCGGGCAGCGGGCGAATTATGTCCGCGAACGAAATTTGAAACCCGACACTCGCGACACCGAAGAGAAAATGTGGTACCGCCTGAGCGAAGCCGACAAGACCGCCGCCATTTACTGCGCGAACGCTTTGCCGCTCCGCAAGCGTTGCTTTGACATTTCGGATGAACCCCTGTTGCGCGAGGCGGAACATCGCCGCTGGATGATGTCCATGCTCCTGATGGGGTACCGCTCCGGCCCCACCGACGAAAGAACCTTCACGCGTGAGGATATTGTCCCCTTCGACCGCCTCTCCGAAGAAAACCGAACAAAAAATTCCTACATCCTCGAAAACGCCGAATATATCATGAACGGTTGATAACGTCATCCTGACGCCATTTTCTCCAAACGTCATCCTGAACGAATGTGAAGGATCCAGTGACGTGTCAGACTCCGATAAAAAGTAACCAACCTAGACGAAAAAGTAGCCAACCTAGATGAAAAGGTAACCAACCTTGGCGAAAAAGTAACCAAGCATGGTGGAAAAAGTAATAGTGTGCTTCTTATAGCCAAGTAGCAAAAGGTACTGGAATTTTGCAATGAAATGCCACGAACGGCACAAGAAATTTTGAACATGCTAGGCGTAAAAAATCAAAGTAAGACTCGTCAGCAATATACTACCAAATTGGTTATGATGGGGATGCTTCGCCCGACTACCACAGCTTCTCATAATCCGAACTGTAAGTATGTTACCACGCACAGTGAACAGGAAAATTAGAAGCGTTATACAAAAAAGCGAGGAACTTCCTCGTCATCAGTAGATGAACCTGGGTCTTTCGACCTGCCCAGTATAGGTTAATATATCAATTTAAATCCATTGCACTTGACTTTATGTCTTTATTTATGTATTTTATAGAAAACAGGTCCCATTAAGGTGAAAGCGGGCTTCATGCCATGCGTTTCGATAGAAACCTAGCCTTATACGGGATCTATTTTTTTATCTAGCGGATTTTTCGGCGTGTAGTAGTTGCTTGAATGTCGCCTTGTATCTAGAATGTCGTGGACAAGATTTATTTTGTCTTTCAGGTAGTTGTAATATCGAAAATCGCCCTTTTCGTAAGCGCGTTGGATTGTCCACAAGACATAATCCGACGCTTGCAGGAGAGGGCGTTCCTTGGATTGCTGAATGAAAATCCTGATGGAACTTGAGTTTTCCTTGTTCCACTTTGCCTTGAAGCGTCCTATTGCGGATTTGATGGCGCTTTGCATTGTGTCTTTACGGACAACATTTCCAAGAGAAGAAAAATAGCAATCAATGTCGGAATACAGATGTAACCTGTTTTCCAAAAGATGCTCGACTGCATACTTGTATATGGCGGTATCCTTGAAGTCAAAGCGACTTCTAAAGAAAGGCTCTTTTTTACGGAGTACAATGCAGTAGTAGGTGAAATCCAATGTTTTCAGAAGATGAAAAACTCTATCTCGAATTTCGGCACAGTCTTTTGCGGCATGGAATGCAATGCGGGTTTTCTCCATGGACGGAACCCCTGAGTAGAAATCGTCTTCGCATATCTCTTTGTGTAAGGCTGTAATCGCCTTTGTAAGTTTCTGGGGTTCCTTTGTTTCCAAATATCCGACCATGAACACTTTGCTTGCTAAGCCGCTATCAACGAGGTTTACCCCCTTGCGCCCAAGGATTGTCGTGTCTCCCGCTTCATCAAAGAAGTAATACGCTTTTGTCTGCTCCGTCTCTTTCATACAAGAAAAGATAAACAAATGTGCAGCTGCTGTCAATGTACCAAATTGGGAGTAAAACCGTCTATGTTTTTGGAGGGGGAGGTTTCCCCCTGGCTCCAGCCCCGGCCTTGGGGCCACCGGGTCTTCCGCGCACTCCCACTGCGGGGCTCATACGCCGCCCCGCAACGCCTGGCTTATCGCATCCACCCGACTCAACTGTCGCAAAATCAGAGATAGTTGGAATACCCATGAGTTCCAAAACGGAACATATGGTTATTTCATAAAAGCAAACATCCTCTTTTTTACTACTATTCCCATTGACATAGCCCTTTGCTTCACGGCATAGGGCGACCGGAAAATTTTGAGATTCGTCTCTTATTCTCGCTATCGAAATCGGCAAAATTTCAAATGTGTAGAGAGTAAGACGAACGCTCACGCCCCAATCGGGCGTGGGTCGTTTTGTGCTTATTTACACATTAGGCTTTGCCGAGCCGCGATAGCAGATAAGCATTGCGACACCACGCCTTTTTTTGTTTTTTCCATATCAATCAGGCTAGGTCGTAGCGCCAAGAGCCGATCTCCAATAGAACCCTAATGGAGATTAGATAGGTATGGAAACGTTGCTTGATGATAACCGGCACAATTGCCGCATCACCAAATACCAGGCAAAATACTTTGCCAATCTCCTGACGTTGAAATCTATCGGTGGCGGTTTGGACTGTTTGTCACAATCGCTCCTGACTGCATCAGTTGATATTAATCCGCATCAAATTGAAGCGGCCCTATTTGCGTTCAAGTCCCCGTTCTCCAAGGGCGTGATTCTGGCAGATGAAGTCGGCTTGGGGAAGACGATTGAAGCGGGCTTAATTGTTTCTCAGTATTGGGCAATTGGTAAACGCAAACTGCTGGTGATTTGTCCTGCTTCGTTACGCAAGCAATGGTCGGCAGAATTGTTCGAAAAATTTGGACTTGAAAACGAAATCATCGATGGCAAGAATTACAATGAGTATTTGAATAAGGGAATTGCCCCGTTTGCGCAGAAAAAGATTCTAATAACATCTTATTCCTTCGCGGCTCGCCATGCCGATTCTATCCGCGAACGGATGTTTGACCTAGCTGTTGTAGATGAAGCTCATAAACTTCGCAATGTGTATAAGAAAAACAGCAAGGTCGCTCAGGCTATTGCTGCGGCACTAAATAATTCAAAGAAACTTTTGCTGACAGCAACCCCGTTTCAGAATTCCCTGATGGAATTGTACGGTCTCACGAGTATTATTGACGAAAATATTTTTGGCGACGCAAAAGCGTTTCGTGCGCAATATCAAAGTGCAGGCGATTTGAACATGCTGCACGAAAGGCTGAAGCCTTATTATGTGCGAACGCTTCGCAATGATGTTAAGGAGTACATTAATTACACGAAGCGTCTGCCAATGACGCAAAAGTTTGTGGCGACAGAAATAGAGACCAAACTATACGATGAAATTTCAGAATTTTTGAGGCGAGAAGATATCTATTCGGTGCCTAGGCAGCAGCGTATGCTCACGACCATGATTATACGCAAGATCCTTGCTTCATCCACTTTCGCATTGATAGAAACTTTAAAGACGATAAAAAAACGCCTTGAAAATATGCTTGAATCTGCAACCGCGAACGAATTGGATCTGAATGATTTTGCGGATGAAGATTTGTTGGATTCTACCAACGAAGATTTGGAAGATTCCGATGATTACAGCGAAGAAGCCGAAGCGTTTGACGAAAGCAAGCCGGATGCAAAAAGGTTGACCGAAGAAATTGAGACGATTTCTGGCTTTATACGGACTGCGGAGCAGATTACTGTTGATTCCAAGACGGGGGCTTTGATGAAGGCTCTTCATCAGTCTTTTGAACAATTGCCAGGTCTTGGCGCTTCAAAGAAGGCTCTGATTTTTACAGAATCTACGCGAACGCAAAAATACCTCAAGGAATATCTTGAAAATCATGGCTATGCGGGTAAGATTGTTCTGTTCAATGGTTCCAACGGAGGCCCTGAGGCGAGTGTTATTTATGAACAATGGCTAAAGGATAACACTTTTACGGGCAGAATCAGCGGCGTGCGTTCTGCGGATATGCGTGCGGCTCTTGTTGATTATTTTAAGAACAAGGCTGAACTTATGATTGCGACAGAAGCCGCTGCCGAAGGTTTGAATTTACAGTTCTGCTCTCTTGTGGTTAATTATGATTTGCCTTGGAACCCGCAGCGTATTGAACAACGCATTGGACGTTGCCATCGTTACGGGCAAAAATGCGATGTTGTAGTCGTGAACTTCGTTAATGAGAAAAACTTTGCGGATGTTCGTGTTTTTGACTTGCTTGAAAATAAGTTCCATCTATTTGACGATGTGTTCGGCGCTTCGGACGATGTTCTAGGGCAGGCTGATGCGTTGGATTTTGAACGTCGCATTTGGCAGATTTATCAAGAATGCCGAACTGATACGCAGATACAAGCGGCTTTTGAGAAATTGCAGGACGATTTCAAAGAGCAGATTAACGAAAAATTGCAAGATACCAAGAGCAAGGTGTTGGATAATTTTGATATCAATGTGCAGGAACGGTTGAAGATTGCCAAGAATGATACTGGGGCGTTCTTGAATCGTTATGAATACATTTTCTGGGAACTGACAAAATTCGTTCTCGGCGATGCAGCTGTTTTTGATGATGAAAAATATTCGTTCCACTTGAACAGACAACTGCTTTATAACGTCCCTCTTGGAAAATACGACCTGTTCTCTAGGCAAAGCGGGGGTTATCCCTATAGGTTGAATCACCCGTTAGCGCAATATGTGCTGAATGAAGCATTGAATATTAAGTTAGCTCCTGGCGGAATCTGTTTTGATGAGCAGACTGCTGGAATTAAGGTTATGTTGCCGGAACACCTCAAGCGTAAATCCGGCCATATAACGCTTTCAAAAATGAAAATTGAAAGTGTCGATGAAGAAGAATTCTGCTTGTTTACGGCGTTCACTGATGATGGAAAATTTCTGTCACAGGAAGAATGTGAAAAATTATTCCTGTGCGCAGGAATTGAGATGCCTAGCACGGAACTTCCGCAAAACGTCAAAGACAAATTGAACGCTAACGCAGAGCAGCATTCAAAAAGCAAGCTTCGCGAAATTGATGAGAGGAACCTAAACTACTTTGCCGATGAAGAGCGAAAGATTGATGCTTGGGCGGATGATGCCATAAGCGCAATTGAAAAAGAATTGGACACTATTAAAAACAGTATCCGCGAGCAGCAACGGCAATCACGTTTGGCGACAAACCTAGATGAAAAACGTGAAATCACGGCAAAGATAGCTGAGCTTGAATCTCAAAAGCGCAGAAAGCGCCACGAGATGGAAGACCGCGAGGATGAAATTGAAGAAAAACGCAATCGCATGATTGATGATTTGGATTCCAAACGGAACAAGAACGTATCCACACAAGAAATTTTCGCCATTGCATGGCAAACCAAATAGGAAAGAATATGAACGAACAGGCCTCTGAAAGACTAAACCGCTTTGTTGATTTGCTCAAGGGAATCTTTGAGCTGGACAAGTCTGACCTTGATTTCGGTATTTACCGGATTATGAACATCCGCAAGAATGAAATTGAGAAGTTTCTGAACGAAGACCTGCCGAAAAAGGTGGAAGAAACCTTGGCGCCTTTTGCTGGACGTGGAAAAGACGCACTTTTGGCAAAAAAAGCTGAGATTGAGCAGAAGGCTTTGGACTTGGGTATAGAAATTTCTGCAAGTCCAAAATTGGCTGAAGAGTACGAAGCTGTCAAACGAGAACTGGCAAGCGGGACGGATCTATCGGCGTTGGAAACGGATGTTTATTCTGCGCTATATTCGTTCTTCAATCGCTATTACGATGATGGCGATTTTATTAGCAAGCGCCGTTATAAGGAAGGCGTGTATGCCATACCTTATGAAGGTGAAGAAGTCAAGTTGTATTGGGCGAATCAGGACCAGTATTACATCAAGACCAGCGAAAACTTCAAAGACTACGTGTTTAATGCTGATGGCTGGACTGTTCATTTTAATCTTGTTGATGCAACTACTGAACAAAACAACAATAAGGAAACTGATGATAGCAAACGCACCTTTATGCTGTTTAATGAGAATGAAGAAAATTATCCCGGCGTAAAGACTTTTGAATGCGATTCTGACAAGAAAGAACTAATCGTTCGTTTTGTATTTGATATTCCCGCAGACAAGAAGAAAAAATACGAAGAAGAGAATTATACACGAATTTGTGATTACATTGTCAAGGACCAAAAGGAACTAATAAATGTTCTTTTGAGTAATGTTTCTGCGGATAAGAAGAATCCCTTAACATTAATTCAAAAACATTTAAAAGGATACATTGCTAAGAACACCTTTGACTACTTCATCCACAAGGATTTGGGCGGATTCCTTACCAGGGAACTTGATTTCTACATCAAGAATGAAGTGATGCATTTAGATGATCTGGATACATCGAACGAAGTTCGTGTAGAAACTTATCTTGCCAAGGTAAAGGCAATTAAGAAGGTTGGAAAAATCATTATTGACTTTCTTGCCCAAATTGAAAATTTCCAAAAGAAGTTGTGGCTCAAGAAAAAGTTTGTGGTTGAGACGAATTGGTGCATTACCTTGGATAAGATAGACGAATCGTTTTACGAAGAGATTCGCAACAACAAGGAACAAATCCAGGAATGGATTGAAATGTACGCCATTGACGAAATTGTCAATGATGTGGAACATCAGGAGCCATGGACAAATCCGCCGAGTGTTGAATTCTTGAAACAGAATCAAAATTTATTGATTGACACGAAGAATTTTTCAGAAAATTTCAAAGAAAAATTAATAGCTATGGTTGATGATTTGGACGAAGTGTGTAATGGAGTGATGTTTAATGGGGATAATTATCATGTAATTGATTTGCTGCAATGTCTTTATAAAGAAAAGATACGTTGCATATATATTGACCCTCCTTATAATGCAGATGCGTCTGAAATATTATATAAAAATGGTTTTAAACATTCCTCGTGGCTATGCATGATGAATAGTCGACTTTCAGCCGCAAAGGAACTTATGTCAGCAGATGGCATGATTTGTTTAACAATAGATGATTATGAAAAAGATAATGCAACGATTTTATTAAAAGATGTTTTTGGAAATGATTTTTTCAAGGGTACGGTTCCAATCCGTAATAACCCTCAAGGAAGATCAACGGTTAAGGGCTTTGCGATTAACCACGAATACGCTCTTTTTAGCGCCAAATCGGATGCTGTGAAAGGGGTTGGAAGATTGGATCATTCTCAAAATCAGAAAAATCGGTATTCCGAGATTGATGAAAATGGTCGCGCTTTTTTGTGGGAGAATTTCAGAAAAACAGGAACGGACTCAAATCATGAGGATCGACCGAAGCAGTTCTATCCTATTTTTGTTCGTGCTGACGGTTCAACATTTAGAGTGCCTAATTTAGAATGGAACGACGCCACGAATCAATGGATTATTCGGGATAATGCTGCAGATGATGAAGTTGTTCTTTGGCCTGTAACAAATACTGGTGAAGAAAAAGTATGGAAATGGGGAATTGACAGATTGAGAGAAAACCCTAATCAAATAAAGGTTGAAATCACAAATGGGGAAATGCAATTATATCGCATGAATTTTTATAACGACGAAGGTTCACTGCCAAATACATGGTGGGACAATGCGAAGTATGCTGCGGGATCACATGGAACAAATCTTCTTACAGCAATATTTGGTCAAAATAGAAAATTTTTATTCCCTAAATCAGTTTATGCAGAAATGGATTGTATTCGTGTTTGTAGAGTAAATGATAAAGATTGTGTTTTTGATTTTTTTGCGGGTTCAGGAACAACCGGTCATGCTGTTATAAATATAAATAGAGAATTTGGAGGGAATAGAAAATATATTCTAGTTGAAATGGGAACCTATTTTTCTACAGTGACTAAGCCTCGTATTCAAAAGGTTGCTTATTCATCAGAATGGAAAAATGGCAAACCTTTAAATCGTAATACAGGCATTTCGCAGATTATTAAGTACATGAAGGTTGAATCCTACGAAGATGCTTTATCTAATATTTCCCTTAACAAACCGGATTCTACTGTTTCCAGTCTGTTTGGGGACGAATATCTGATTAATTATATGCTGGATATAGAAAGCAAGGGAAGCCTATTGAATACGGGCGCTTTCAAATCCCCGTTTGAATATCAGATGAAAATCACCGAGAAAAACGAAAGCAAATTGCACAAAGTTGATGTGGTTGAGACCTTCAATTATCTAGTCGGTTTGACTGTCGTACGTCAAGGGGCTACCAAGTACTATTCCGTTACAAATCCCAAAACTTCAGATTACGAAGGCGCAGTCGACTTAATAAATAATCCTAATGGAGATTATGCATTCCGTCAAATTGAAGGAACTTTACCAGATGGACGACGTGCGTTGATTATTTGGAGAAACATCGGTGAAAACGTTTTAGAAAATAATGCCGCTCTTGATGCCTATTTCAGTAAATACCGCATCAACCCGCAAGACCGCGAATACGATGTCATTTACGTGAATGGCGATAATAACCTCGAAAACCTCAAGACGGATTCTGAATCCTGGAAAGTCCAACTCATCGAAACGGAATTCAATAACCGCATGTTCGAGGAAAACTAGTTATGGCAAAAACACCCAAAAAAGAGCTTTCGTTTGATGAACAATTGGTATTGTTTAAGTTCTTTTTAGATCAATTAGGACTTGCAGATATTTCTTCACTCAAGCACCTGAATTCTAAGGAATACGAAGGGATTTCTGACGATGGCCATACAAAGTTTCTTCTGGATATCGTCAATCGGGGTGGGATAAAGTTGTCTAAGGACAAACTTTTCCTTTATGACGAAAATGTCCAGCGTCATACCAAACGTATTGGCGAAAAACGCGGCGGAATAGTATGGAAATATTTCCAGTATGTCTCGTTACTGTTTACGGAAATGTACTTGGATGCTTATTTTTCAGACAAGGATTCACTTTGCGAAAAACTTAACAAGTTCCTTGCTGAGCAGAAAGCGGACCGAATGCTAGAGTGCAAGGATTTGGACTTTTCGGACTTCTCGGCTGAAAAACTGAATAAACTTGCATTCATGTGCGCAACGGGTAGTGGAAAAACGCTGTTGATGCATGTTCATGTTTTGCAGTTTGTGCATTATTTTAGAGCTGCAAGGCGCGTAAATTCAAAACTTAATATTAACAAGATTATTGTCTTGACTCCTAATGAAGGACTTAGCCGTCAGCATTTGGATGAACTTAAACAGTCTTCGATTTCTGCTGCTATTTTTCAGAAAGATGGAGGGACTGCCCCGCAAAGCGAAGATGTCTTGATTATAGACATCAATAAACTTGAAGAAGAGGGCAAGGTAAAAACGGTATCTGTCGGTAGTTTTGAATCAAACAATCTTGTCCTTGTCGATGAAGGTCACCGTGGCCTTGCTGGCGATATTTGGTACGATTTTAGAACAAGGCTGTCGTCGGATGGGTTCTCGTTTGAGTATTCCGCCACATTCAAGCAGGCTTTAAAGGCGTCTTCTAAAAAGAAAGAAGAACGCCAGTTGATGGAAGATTATGGCAAGTCTATTATCATGGACTATAGCTATAAATATTTCTACAACGATGGTTATGGTAAAGATTATCGTATTTTCAACCTAAAAACAGATGAACAGGGGAAAGTCCTCAATCCTGAACAGGAGAATCTGTATCTTGCCGGTTGTTTGTTTTCGTTCTATCAACAGCTAAAAGTATATGACCTAAATCAAAATGATTTGAAGAAATTTTCTATAGAAAAGCCGCTTCTTGTCTTTGTCGGAAACCGTGTTGTTTCGACAAATTCAAAAGAAGACCTGACGGATATCCAAAAAGTTCTTGAATTTATTGACTCCTTCGTTCGCAATCCTGCTCGTGCTGCAGGGTGGATTTACGCAATACTAAATTCAAGCACTGGATTAATGGATAAATACGGAAATGAACTTTTTACTCAAACATTTAATAATCTGAAAGATATCTGGGGGCATTCTATTGATCAGGAAAGAATTGAAAAGGAATTGATTCCAGATATCCTCAAATTGATGTTTAATGCGGATTCTGTATCGGACGAACCTCGATTACATCTTGAAAACTTGAAGCAGAATCTTGGCGAAATTGGGCTCAAGATTGGCAATTCGGACAAATATTTTGGTGTTATAAATGTTGGTGATGCGGCTGGACTTTGCAATGCGTGTTCTGTAAAAGGAATGGTTGTTGGCTCGATTGAAATGCCGATGGAGTCCCTTTTCCAAACAATCAAAGAGAAAGAATCTCCGGTAAATGTCCTAATTGGATCGCGCAAATTTACCGAAGGCTGGAATAGTTGGCGCGTTTCTACAATGGGACTTATCAATTTTGCCAAAAGTGAAGGCTCGCAAGCTATCCAACTATTTGGTCGTGGCGTTCGTCTGAAAGGCTATGAAGGGTGCCTAAAGCGTTCTTCTATGGTGAAGGAAAGTAATCCACCCAAGTATATCGGTTGCCTTGAAATGCTTACGATATTCGGCGTGAAGGCGAATTACATGGATGATTTCCGTAAATATCTGGAACAGGAAGGCGTAAAGCCGAATGATTTGATTATAGAATTCCATATGCCTGTTTTGTCGAGATACAACAAGGCCAAAACGAAGAAACTGAAAACAATTCGCCTGCAAAAAGACAAGAATTTCAAGAAACAGGCAAAACGCCTGATTCTAGATGTTCCGTCGGATGATTTCAAACGCTACTTATTGAGAAATAAGATTGTTGTTGATTGCCGTAGTAAAATCGAAAGCGTAGATTCGTTTGGATCAGTAGGAAATGTTGATGCTATGGGCTCGGAACATGTCTTGCCCGAAGCTGTTCTGGAATTGCTCAATTATGGGAGAATGTTTGAAGAACTGGAAATGTTCAAGAACGAAAAGAACTACTTCAACATTTGCCTTGTGGAGTCAAAATTAAAAGATATCCTTGCTGTGCCTGATTGGTATGGGCTTTTGATTCCTCGCAAGCAACTTGAACTGGATTCTTTCCGAAAACTAGAAACCATGACAGATTTTGCTGTGATGGTGCTAAAGTCCTATATTGATAAGTTCTTCAAGTTTGAACGGGAACGCTGGGAATCGCAGTATCTGGAATATGGTGAATTAGAAATTGACGACAATAATTTCGTTTCCGATTATTCCATTACATATACTGTAGAGAATCCGCAAAATCAGGGATACAAGGAACTTGAATCTCTTATCGCTGAATTGAAGGAAAAACTTCCAAAATTTGACGGTATGGATGTCCGTCAGAAATCGCTATACGGCGACAAGATGGTCTTCTTTGATTTTAAGAACCACTTGTATGCTCCGCTGATTTATCTAAAGTCTTCTAATCTCGGCATTAAAGTGTCTCCTGTTTGTTTGAATGATGGCGAAAAAGACTTTGTCAACATGCTCATTGATTATGCGGAAGCGAAAAAGGACAAATTTGATGACAAATCACTGTTCTTGCTCCGTAATAAAAGCAAGGTGGGCATGGGCTTTTTTGAAGCCGGCGATTTCTATCCCGATTTTATTCTGTGGATTGATGCACCCAAGTCTCAGTATGTCTCATTTATTGACCCGAAAGGCTTGCTGAATATTCCCAAGGAAGATCCAAAAATAGAATTCCATAAGACAATCAAGGATTTGGAAAAACGCCTCACGGTAAGCGCAGGAGATAAACCTGTTGTCTTAAATTCCTTTATTATGTCTAGCACTAAAGCGGCTGACCTAAAGGAACGCTGGGCTGTAAGCCAAGCAGAATACGAGGCAAAGAACGTCTATACGCTAGATAATAGCCAAAGCGTTGAAAAAATGATTGATAAAATATTGGAAGGATGAAGGAATGCCGTCGAAAGATAATATTATTCGGATGTTAAATGAGTATCGCTATAAACCAACAGGAATATCGGCAGAAGATCACTATCAAAAATGGCTTAATCAATTTAGTTCTATCGACCATGATGCAATAACTGAAGTCCTAAATCACATTCTGTCAATAAATTACTATAGCGAACAAAGATATGGCGATGAAATAAATAAACTTGTTCAATTGATGAATCCTATCGACCCGAAAACAAAAACAGGATGGGCTGAAACCTGCTTGTTATGTCCTGACACAAAAGGGAAAAGCCAATTAGAAATCAAAGAAAAACTGGAAGCAATTTTGAGTGCGTATGGTATGGAAACATGCAAGGATCCTTCTAATTGTAAAAGATATCTCTATTTAGATGATTTTTCTTTTACTGGAGAACGTTTATATAATGATATGTGGGATTGCTACACAAAGAATCTGATAGATAAAACAAAAAAAGTCTATTGCTATTTTTTTGCTGTTCACACAAAAAATATTAGAAATGACTTTCTCAAAAAAAGAATAAAGGCAGAATTCCAAATAGACGTTGAAATACGTTATAGCCGGATTTTAAAAAATACTTTTTCCGAATCAAAGGAATCAGAAGTTCTTTGGCCAACAATAGATGTTTATAATAAATATAATACAGCTAAATTGAATGCCATTTTTCAGTCAAATTTTAGGGGCCCGCTAACAAATACAACGAACTTATTTTGTAATGTTGATATCAGAACTAAATGCGAAGAATTGTTTTTTCTGAAGGGATGTCCGTTTAATCGAAGTTACTGGTCACCAATGGGAGGAAAATGCAACCAAGCAGGATATTTGGGTTTTGGAGCCACAATTTTTTCGTATAGAAATGCATCTAATGCGTTGCCACTTGTATTTTGGTGGGGTGATTATAGCGGACAAAAGGAATGGTATCCCTTAATCCGTCGATATGATTATAGTCAACAATCAATACTATAAAAACTTTTTATTCCAGACGTTTAAATATAACAATGGCATTGACATATTTGAGCTTTATAAGAAAAACTTGCGCATCACTCTTGCTATGTTAGAAGGCTTGCTGCAAATAATGATAATTTTATTTTTGATTTTATAGAATTGTCATAGATGTCCTGCATATAGAATCTTCATGTTAGGGATAGTGACCCCTTGGGGCGGAGACTCGCGGCAGTCTTGTGTTGCGTTTCTTGATAGCGAGGCTCCGTTTTAGGTGGCGGGCGGCGAGCGGAGCGATGACGACCGTCCCTAAAATATAGCCCGACCCACGCCAGTGGGGAACGCCCGTAAAATGCAAGTTGGTTTGCGCCGTGGTGAAGTAGCAGCAATATTTTTCTAATTTTTGCCTGTAACGCAAAAAGGTGTTTATGCTGAAAAAGTTTTTGTTGATTGCTGCTGTCGTTAGTTTGTTTGGTGCTTGTGGAGATTCCGATACGTCGCAGACCGTTGTCGATGATCAAGGAGCCGTTGGTGAAAGCTCTTCGTCAGAAGTGCAGGCGGTGAGTTCGTCTTCGGCAGAAACGCTGGGCAGTTCCTCGTCGGAAGGACAGCTTCCTTTTGATACTGTCGGCGCCACATTTGAAATTTATGGCTACGAACGTTATGACGAAAACATGCACGAGTATGGCGAGAATTCAAAGAATGTCGTAATGGTCGAACAGAAAAACTTTTCGTCGTGCTATGTGAAAGAAGTCCCTAACGGGGAAGTGGGTGTCACCTATATGGCGACGGGTTCCCCGATGGATTGGTTGCTCATTGCCCATGGGGATTCTCTCTTGATGTCGGATGTGCAGAATTGTTCCACGTATGTTTGGGGCGATTGCCGCAAAGATGAATATGCCTATACGCAAAAGATTTCGGTCGGCGAAGACGTCTTTTATTATGGCGAGTTTGAAAAAAATCTGATGCTGGTCCAGTTGACGGATTCGACGGTTTCTGTGTGGTATAAAAAGAATCCTAGTTACGTTGTGCCTCAGGCCCAGATAGATACAAATAGGCACAGTGGATGGAAAAAGAGCTTGTTCGAAAATGATTCGCTGGTGACGTTTGTCGGTGACGATTCCAGTTCGGCTTTTGTCGATACTATTTTCATCGAGAAATACAATGTGAAAATAACTAACGTCCAGAACACATGGATTTTTGAAAACGAGACCTGTACCACTCTGGGATACAAGGCGGCTCCTGGCATAACGCCGGAAGAATCGTGCATGGCTGCTGGAAAGTATCGTAACGATGCCATCAAGTGCATCCAGCGCAATATGGGCGTCTCTTCGGATGTCTTCCCGAGGCTTTGCCGCCCTTATGGTGTAGCGAACCAGTATATGGGTGTCTGGTGCATCTTGGATAGTAATTAGCCTTTTTCGCTGATTTTCCTCATTTTTTTCATATTTTTCCCTAAATCTGGGAATTTAGCCTTGACTAATTAGCCAAGGCTTATTAAATTTAGCTCCGTCTAATAAAATTAGACAACGTTAACGTTAAAGGATCATCATATGGAAAACAATCACTTGAAACTCAGCCAGAGTCTCGAAGACTACCTTGAGATGGTGCACATGCTTCGCCTCGCGAACGGGATTGCCCGTGTCAAGGATATTGCCGCCGCCCTTTCTGTAAAGATGCCTTCTGTGGCAAAGGCGATTCTCGAACTTAAAAAGCTGGGCCTTGTGACTCAGGAACCCTATAGCGGCGTGGAACTCACCGAAGAAGGGCGTAAGGCGGCTGCCGATGTGCTGAACCGCCACATTCTCCTCAAGGGCTTTTTGATTCGTCTGGGAGTTTCCGAAGCGATTGCGGACAAGGACGCTTGCTGCATGGAACATATTCTCTCTGCTGAAACTCTTTCGACTATCGAAGACTTCATGAAAAAGGGTAATGAAGGCATCGTTGCGAAAAAGGCGAATGCTTTAAAGGCAAAAAAAGGAAAATAAAATGGGTTGTAATTGTGGTTGTGGCGGAAAGTCGAAAACGAAAGAGTGGAGTACGACTCCGAAGTTTTCGGACTTGAAACGTGGCGACAAGGTGAAAATAGTTGGCTACCGTACGGGCGATTCTCAGTACAAGTCCAAGCTTTTGTCGATGGGGCTTGTGCGGGGTGTGGAACTTCGCGTGTTGCAGGTGGCGCCTCTTGGCGATCCGGTTGAAGTGGCGGTGCTTTCTTACAGGCTTTCGCTTCGCAAGGAAGAAGCAAATGTGCTGATGCTGGAGAGAATTTGATATGGCTATCGATAAAGAAGTTTTTACTATCGCTATTGCCGGTAATCCGAACTGCGGAAAGACGGCGCTTTTTAATGCCCTGACGGGTTCGAATCAGATTGTGGGCAACTGGCCCGGCGTGACTGTAGAAAAGAAGGAAGGTTCGTTCAAGCTCGACAACCATACGATTCGCGTGGTGGACTTGCCGGGTATTTACGCTTTGTTCGCAAACTCCGAAGACGAGCGCGCCGCTCTTGATTATTTGCTCAAGGGCGAAGCCGACTTGGTGGTGAACATTCTGGATGCGACGAACTTGGAACGCAATTTGTTCTTGACGAGCCAGCTCATGGAAAAAGGCGTGCCGATGGTGCTCGCCGTGAACATGATGGATATTGCGGCGCAACGTGGTGTACATATAGACCTCAAGAAACTTGAAGAAATTCTGGGTGTGACGGCTATTGGGCTTACGGCGGTTTCTCCGAAGAGCTGCGAAGGCTTCGTGAACGACTTGCACAAGTTGCTCCACTCCAGTAACGAGCTTCCGCTCCCGAAGGCGGTGAAGCATTCCGAAGTCCTCGAGAAGTTGATTGCAGATATCTCCGGGACGCTCGAGCCCGTGGCAAAGGAACTCGGGGCCACTCCCCGCTGGACTGCGGTGCAGTACCTGGAACACAGCGCCCGCGTTTTGGAAGTTGCGGACCGTCTGGGTGTTACTATCCCCCACGACAAGATTGAAGAAGATCTTGGCGAAGAAGTGGAATTTGCATTGGCAGATTCGCGTTACTCGTATGCGCGCAACATCGTGATGCAGGTGGTTCGCGACAGCACGAACAAGAGAACGCGTACGGACAAGTTGGACAAGATTTTCTTGAATCGCGTTCTTGGGATTCCGCTGTTCTTGCTGGCGATGTATCTGGTGTTTTGTTTTGCCGTGACGGTAGGCAATGCATTTATCGATTTCTTCGATATCCTGTTCGGCGGAATTTTCGTGGACGGAATGACTGAACTCCTGACGAAGATTGGCGCGCCGGGCGTTGTCGTGGCACTCTTGGCGAATGGCCTCGGTGCAGGTATCCAAACCGTTTCGACATTCATTCCGGTAATCTTCTTCATGTTCCTCTGCCTATCGTTCCTGGAGGATTCCGGCTACATGTCGCGTGCGGCTTTTGTGGCGGATCGCTTTATGCGGTTCCTCGGGCTCCCGGGCAAGGCATTCGTGCCGATGATTGTGGGCTTTGGTTGCTCGGTGCCGGCGCTCATGGGTACGCGTACTCTCGAAAACAAGCGTGAACGGTTTCTTACTTTGTTCCTAGTGCCGTTTATGAGCTGTGGCGCGCGCCTTCCGGTGTATGCGCTGTTCGGTGCGGCATTCTTTGGAAAAAGCGCCGGGACGCTGGTATTCGGAATTTACCTGACTGGCATCGTAATCGCCCTGATATACGGGCTCCTGCTACGCCATACGCTTTTCAAAGGCAAGGAATCGACGTTCATCATGGAATTGCCGCCATACCACTTGCCCAAGGCGCGCAACCTTTTCCGCCACGCATGGCTCCGCCTCAAGGAATTCATTTTCCGCGCTGGCAAGATTGTGCTCATCATGGTGACGTTGCTCGGATTCCTGGGCTCCATCGGCACAGACGGAAGTTTCGGAAACGAAAATAACGACAAGTCGGTACTGAGCGCCGTAGGAACCGCGGTTACGCCGGTGTTCGAACCTTTCGGTGTCGAGAAGGACAACTGGCCTGCCTCCGTGGCGCTCTTTACGGGGCTCTTTGCGAAGGAAGCGATTGTCGGTACGCTGAACTCGCTTTACAGTATCGAAGACCAATCTGGTGCTGAAAAGGTTGAAGAAGAGAATGAAGGCTTCAGCCTGAAGGCAACCGCGAAGGACGCACTCGTCTCCATTCCGACAAATTTGGCTGGAATTTTTGGCAAGCTTGCGAATCCGCTTGGCGTAGAAGACGCGATTGAAGAAAGCGGGGACGCCGAAAATGAGGATGTCGCTTCGGCTTTGAGCGGAATGCGGGCTCACTTCAGGCTTGGCAAGTTCCAGGTTTTCGCTTACTTGTTGTTCATCTTGCTCTATGTGCCTTGCCTTGCGGCTCTCGGAACGGCTTTCCGCGAATTGGGTAAGTTTTACGGGATGCTGATGACCGTATTCCAGACGGTTATTGGCTGGAGCCTTTCGGTGCTGTTCTTCCAGCTGACTGTGGGTGGTTCTGCACTGTGGATTAGCGTTGCCGCCGCGTTGCTTGTCGGTGTGGTTGTCGCTCTTGTCTTTATCGGCCGCGACCAGAAGAAAAAGCATGTGTTCGGATAGATAATCCCAAGTCCAGTTTTCATTTGAGTCAAGAACCATTAAGGGCCGACGGTCCAAAAGCCTTCGGCCCTTAATTAAACCTTTAAACTTAGATTAAGCTAACAAAGATAGAGGAGGCTAAAGTGATTGAATCGGATGAAGAACAAGAATGGACTGAACTTAAAAATAATTGGCACGCTCTTTGCTCTAAGAAGAGTAAAAAGGCAAAAGCCTAGGGTTTTGTAACACAAATTGTAAAAGTCATGACGATGTGTTACAAAAGCGAATAAAAACTCGTCATGGGAGTGAATTATGAAGACTCGTTTTACCTCTAATCTTTTGTTTGGCATTGCTGCCGCTGCTTTCCTTGCTGCTCCGGCGATTGCCGATGAACCTGCCGCTGCTCCGGCTGGCCCGGAAGTCAAGTTCTCCGGCGAAGTTGAATTTGACGCCTACACGGGTGATGTCATCAACGAAGATATCAAGAGCCATAGCTATGCATCGACATTTGACTTGAATGTGGATGTGAAATTTAATGAAAAGTGGTCTGCGTCCGTGCAGCTTGAAGCCGATGGCGAAACGACGGATCCGACTGCGATTTACAATGGCGCCTTCGTGCAGTACACCCATAGTGATAAGTTTGTTGTAAAGTTCGGTGACTTGACCTTCTCGGAAGGCGCGTTCCTCAACTATTACGACTACGATGATCCGGCAGATAACGCCGCCGGTATGGCAGAACACGATATCCGAGGGGTTGAACTTGACTATAGTGGGCTTGTTTTTGGGATTGGCTTTGGTCGCGGTGACAACGACAATCAGGTGTGCGTTGATGAAGATGGTGAAGAAACGTGCGTAGGCGTTGCCTATGACCTCCATCTCGCGTACGAGTTTGGCTTTGGCGAAAGCACCTTGCGCCCGTTCTTTGATTACAAGTCTTATCAGGAACCGAAACATAACGAAATGCACGTGGGATTCGATGCAAACTTGAAGTTCGACGCTTTCGCATTCCACTTTGTGTATGGCTTGCATGCGGACAACCTCAGCGAAGATTCCCCGAAGGCGACACACGCGATTCTTGCGGAACCGTCCCTAGATTTGGGCACGTTTAATGTCAAGGCGTCTGTGTTCTATGCCGCAATTGACAAGAAGGACCCGACAGTTCACGGCGAAGAAATTCCGGAATACTTCTTTGTGTATGGCGAACCGGGCGTACGCATTTCTGATGCCTTTGCTTTGGGTCTCCCGCTGGAATACCACGCCAGGACATTGCAGAAGGACGATGATGTCTCTACGTTCGACGTAGGCCTCCGTGCTTATGCAACTCCGGTGGATGGCCTTGAAATCACTGGCTTTGCGATGTTCGACATTCCTGTCGGAGACGACGCTGGCGACGATACGGCCCTCAGATTCGGTCTTGAAACAGTGTTCGCGTTCTAGAAATTACCCATAGAGACAAATCCCGCTACGACTTATGTTGTATGCGGGATTTTAAATAATTAGATTTGGCTAACTTTTGGATTGGTTTAAGTCTATTTGGAGTAGATTTGCTTATAATTTTTTTCTAAAGTGTTATTAGAGAATTTGCCATAGAACCTCCACTGGCGTATAGGAATCGTTACTTCGTATATGCTGGATAGGTTACCCCGCCTACGGCAGAAATCGTAGGCGGGTTTTTTGTTTTTAATTGTTGTAAATCTGCAAAGGATTTTGATGACTCGGAAACTTGATATGTGCTTGGTGCGGCATTGCGCTCCAACGCTTGCTGGACTAAAAGCGGGAAACTTATTTTGTCTTGATTTGTGCGAGGGCGTTGTGCTTTGCGATATTCTAGCACACTGGAATCAGGTTCTGAACCCGAAGGGGGTTTTAGCGCGTGTTATTGCGGAACGTCATGGACGTTATTTTATTTACGTCTATCGTAATAACGCTTTACAAAATTTGGGGAATTGTTGCGAAGTCAGAGATTTTTTGAAGGGCTTTGGTTACATGGGTTTCGATGTAGATTCCTTGTTGAATTTTTTCCAAAAACGTATGACGCATTCCGTTTGCTTCCCTCATGAAGTAGGCGTGTTTTTAGGTTATCCGTTACAAGATGTGAAAGATTTTATTGCGTATGGTGGAAAAAATTACAAGTTGATCGGATGTTGGAAGGTTTATAATGACGTGCCGAATTGCATGCATATTTTTGAAGTTTATAAAAAGTGCCGCAAAATATTCAATGAACGCTTTGAACAGGGCGATTCTTTAACGAATTTAACTGTGGCATGTTAATTTAGTTAAAAATCTAAAGGGAGCCTCTAAAAAATGCTTTGGTTAATAAAATTTGAGCGAGACCGAGTGCAGGCAGGAACGAAAAGTGGTGAATACTGGAGGTCTTTACCACTTTGAGTGACGAAACTGCACGATGTGTCGCAGCCAAATTTTTGAAAATGAGTTTTTAGAGGCGACCGAAAAACAAAAAGGAACAAAAATGAATAAAATTGCTGTTATTTTCTGGACAGGTACTGGTAATACCGAAATTATGGCGAATGAAGTTGTCGCAGGCGCTAAAGAAGCGGGTGCCGAAGTGACGCTTTTCAATACGTCTGCTTTTTCTGCTGATAAAGCTCAGGAATTTGACAAGTTTGCTTTGGGTTGCCCGGCAATGGGTGCCGAAGAGCTTGAAGATAGCGAATTCCAGCCGCTTTATGACCAGTTGAAAACGCAAATTTCAGGCAAAAAGGTTGTGCTTTTCGGTTCATACGGCTGGGGCGGTGGCGAATGGATGAATACATGGAAAGAAGATGCTGCTAATGCGGGCCTCGTTCTTGCTGATGATCCGCTTGCCATTGAAGGTGCTCCGGATGGCGCTGGCAAGGCAAAGTGCCGTGAACTCGGCAAAGTTCTTGCGCTGTCGTAAAAATTGCGATGTTGTCATTCCCGTGACCTTTGTCATTCCCGCGAAGGCGGGAATCTCCTTGTGCAAACTTAGACTCTCTAAAAATGTTAGTGAGTCTAACAAAATTAGAGAGTCTAACATTGTTAGAAATCAACTAACAATGTTAGCGTCAGTCGCGTGAAACTCAACTGCGGAGCGGGGTTGCAAGAGTTGTGTATTTAGTTTATTTGTAATTTGCAATTGGAGGGGAGAGTATCTATTTTATTAAGGCGGGCAAGTGCTCCGCTGATTTTTCTTTATTAAGGAGAATGATATGTCGATGTTCAAAAACGAAAAATTTTGGCTCGTTGTTGCTGGTGCTGTGGGCTCCGCCGTCGCTAAGAAAGTGCTGAAGGCCAAAAAAACTCGCGAACTCGCTGTGCAGGGACTTGCTCATGGCATGAAGTTTACTGCTGACGCCAAGGCCGCTTTCCAGGACATGAAGGACGAAGCCGCTGATATCTGCAATGACGCCAAAGCTGAAGCAGGGATTAAGTAGGCTTTGAGCGATGGGGTCGGAGCTAAAGCTCCTCTCAGCACGCTTCGCTTTGAGGTCGCTACGCTTGGGCTATTCCATTACATTAAGCTCATAGCCCAAAGTGAGCCGAAGGCGAACGAGCCCATACCCCATAGCCTACAGTTTATTTTTGCAGGTTTTTAATCGCTATGAAATTCAAAATCGTCTATGATAAGCCTGGGCGCCTTCGTTTGCGTGCCGGTGCGTATGCTTTTGAACGTTCTTACGAAGCGCGTGTTCACAAGGCGTGTGTTGGCGTACCTTGCGTAAAAAGAGCCGTGGTGCACAGCGAGAATGGCGGGCTGCTGCTTGAATATGAGCCGCTGAACGGCGATTACGGTGCAAGTCGTAGCCAAATTCTTGAATTTGCAAAATCGCTGAATCCCAAAGCGCTGCCGGAATGCGATGGCGAAACGGAATACCAGTTGCAAGCTTTGGACGACGGGTTTAAAAACAACCTTGCGATGATGATTGCTAGGCGCTATTTGCTGCGCTGGTTTGTTCCGCTCCCGATTCGTACGGCGATTACAGTGGTTCGCGGGTTGCGTTATGTGGCGCGTGGCGTTTCGACGCTTGCGAGTGGAAAACTCACGGTCGATGTACTCGACGGTGCTGCAATTGGAACTTCACTGTTGCGCCGCAATTACGAATCCGCCGGAACGGTCATGTTCCTTTTGGGCGTTTCGAGCTTGCTGGAGGATTATACCAAGGCGCGTACGCGTACGGCGCTTACAGGGAGCCTCGCCGTAAAAGTCGATAAAGTCTGGGTCGTGAAAGATGGCGTAGATACTTTGGTCGAACTCAAGAGTGTCCAGGTAGGCGATTTGGTGCGCGTGCGTTCCGGGAGCATGATTCCTGTGGATGGTCGCGTCATGGAAGGCGAAGCGTTTGTGAACGAATCGACGATGACGGGCGAATCCAAGGCGGTGCTGAAAACGGCTGGCAGAATGGTGTTTGCTGGGACCATTCTTGAAGAAGGCTCGATTGTTGTTGAGGTTCAGGCGGTTAACAGCAATACGAAAATCCAGAAAATTGTGGAACTTATTGACCGCAGCGAAGACCTGAAGGCGAGCGTGCAGAGCCGTGCCGAACACCTTGCCGATAGCATTGTGCCGTTTAGCTTTTTGGGCTTTGGGCTTACGCTTTTGTTGACGCAGAATATTTCTCGTGCGGTGTCCATCTTGATGGTAGATTACTCTTGCGCCATAAAGCTCTCGACTCCGATTTCTGTGATTTCTGCATTGCGCGAAGCTGCGGATATGGACATGACGGTGAAGGGCGGCAAGTACTTGGAAGAACTTGCGCTTGCCGATACGATTGTGTTCGATAAGACGGGAACGCTTACGAAGGCGGAACCGCGCCTTGAAAAGATTATTCCGTTCGGCGGTCGCAGCGAAGATGAAATCTTGAAAATTGCGGCGTGCATCGAGGAACACTTCCCGCATAGCATGGCGCGTGCGATTGTAAAGGCTGCGCTTGAACGGGGGATTGCTCACGAAGAAGAACACGCCGATGTCAAGTATATTGTGGCGCATGGCATTGCGACGGCTCTTGACGAAAAACGTGCGGTCATTGGCAGCAAACATTTTGTCATTGAAGACGAAAAAGTGACGGTGTCCGAAGAAGACCAACGCATCATTGATAAGGAAGCGGGGGCATCATCCGTGATATACCTCGGCATCGGTGGTGAACTTGCGGGCGCGATTTGCATTGGCGACCCGCCACGTGAAGAGGCTGCCGACGCGATTCACAGGCTGCGCGAGAGCGGAATCAGGAATGTAGTGATGCTCACGGGTGATAGCCAGAATGCGGCTGAACGTGTTGCCGAACATCTTGGCATTGATACGTTCTATGCGCAAGTCTTGCCCGAAGACAAACATCGTTATGTGGAACAAATGAAGTCCGAAGGCAAACGCGTGATAATGGTGGGAGACGGCATCAACGATGCGCCTGCTCTTGCGGCAGCGAATGTCTCTGTCGCTATGAGCGATGCCAGTGACATTGCCTGCGAAACTGCCGATGTGACGCTCCGTCGCGAAAATCTCGAAGACCTTGTGGAATTGCGCCTTTTGAGCCAGAAGCTGATGAAACGCATCTCTGAAAATTACCGCTTTATAGTTGTTTTCAATACAAGCTTGCTTGTAGGCGGTTTTCTCGGGCTCCTCTCGCCGACAACGTCAGCATTCTTGCACAACGTATCGACCATGGGCATCTGTGCAAAAAGCATGACCAAGTTGAAAGTGACGTAATCGTCACAAATTTTTGTCATGCCCGAAAAAAACTGTCATTCCCGCCTCCGAGCTCTTTGATCACTTAGTGCTTTGACGCTTTGCGTCAGCATCTTCGGCTCAATCATGACAGTCTGCAAGCAGCCTGTCGCGACACTCGCCTTGAATGCAACTAGCACTTATGTGAGCATGATCCGCGAATGGGGAGGGAATCTCCTTTTGAGTATTCCCTTTGCTTTAGGGAATACTTTTTTAATGAGAAATAATGGATTCCCTCCCTTCGGTCGAGAATGACGTCGGGGATGACATTGCATTAGCGGACTTGTTTATTTCGTTTCTCTTTTCCGTAGGGTTTGGTGACATACACGAGTGCGGTGGTAAGCGTGTAATCAGCAATGAGGGCGGCGGCAAGGCCAATGATGGAAAGCAATCCGACGTTGTGCAGTGCGCCCATGGGGCTGAAGATGAACGCGAAGAACATCGCACACAGAATGAATGTCGTCATGCCCATCGTCTTTCCGATTTCGCGGTAAGAAAGCAACAGCGCTTTTTTGTAACTGCCCGTGCGCTCGTAACCGTATTTGATGTGGTTGTTCATGTGGATGGTATCGTCAACGGCGATGCCCAAAATCATCGGCATCACGATCATCGTTATCATGTCAAGCGGCATTCCTGAATAGCCCATGACGCCGCCGATTAAAAGCACGGGGGCAACGTTTGGAATCATGCCGATGAGGCCTGCCTTGATGCTTCCGAATGCGAGAATCATCATGATGGCGATAATCACGAATGAACCTCCGAACGAACGCAATAATCCGTTCACCAGTTTGCCGTTCATTTCAGCGTAGTTTACGACTTCGCCGACGATTGAAGTTTTAGCGTCCGGGAAAATTTGGGCGGCGTACGATTTTGCAGAATCGAGATCCTCAACGATTTTCTTGGCATCGTACCCGGAGAGTTCTATGTGGATAAATGTCGTTTTGTAATCTTCGTCCATGCGTTCAAAGAGCGCATCGGCATCTGAAATTTCGTAGAGGAACAGCAGTTGCGTGAGCATATCCTGCGCGTCGGGGATTTTGTAGTATTCCGTGCTGTCGGCGTTTAGCGTGCGGTTCATTTCTTTCACGAGTCGCGTTACGGATTGCACACGGGGCTTGTTCCCTGAAATTTTTGTGAGCTGGAGCGTGCCGAGTTTTTGTTCGAGGGCTTCGATGCGTTTCATGTTGGCGGGATTTTTCAGCGCGTCGCTTTCGTTGAATTCGACCATCACGTTGAAATCGTAGAGGCTTCCGAGCTTGCCACTGAGCATGTCCATAAGTCTTGTGACGAACGGGATTTTTTCGCCCATGGTTTTTGTGTAGTCCATGTTTACGTCAATGTTCATTACGCCTGGAATTTGCGACAACATTATGGCGGCAGAAATGGCGGCTACGATACCGCTGTGCCTGCAAACTTTGCGTCCGAAAAATTCAAAGAGAATGTCTGCCTTGGTTGCGCCTGCCATTTTCACTTGCGTCGAGTCGGGTTTTGCGTTCTTGCCGAAGCTCATGAGAATCGGAATCAATATGATGACGTACAAATAGACCATGAACACGATGCCTGCCGAAATGCCGCCAATCCAGCGGATGGGACGGATGCCTGCGAACAGGAACGAAATCAGCGAGGCAACGGTGGTGATAACGGTGAAGAGGATGGGCCAACCGGTTTCTTCGACGGCGTTTATCACGGATTCGCGGCGGTTGCCCGAGCGTCTAAAGTGCATGCGGAATGAATTGATGTAATGGATGGAGTAGCCCACCGAAAGTGCCATGCCCAAAAGGACGGGGAGTGCGACCATGCTTTCGTCGCCGATGATACCGAGCCAAGCGTTTACGCCTAGAACAGATGCGATTCCTCCAACGGTGGCGATGGCGGGGACGATGACTCCGCGCAAGGATCGTACGAATAAAATAAGGCATGCGAGCATAACGGCGAAACCGATGATAATGCGCATGGCGCATTCACGCGAGATGACTTCGTTTTCTTCCATTTCGGTGTAGCTCATGCCGGTTGGGAGCATCTCGAACTTGTCGCTTTTGAATTCATCAGAGAGAATGACATTGCGGGCGAAAGGCGCGATGCTGTCTTTGCCGAAATCGATGCCGCCTTCGTACGATTTCAACGAGAGGATGATCCATGTTTCTTTGGCGTCGTCAGAGACGATGTTGTTTACCAATGATTCTCGGCTCATGATGAGCGATTTCTTGGCGGCGAGCTGTGCTGAATCTGTCGGGATGCCATCTTCAAACGGGTCGATGACTTCGAAGCCTTCGTTGTTTGCTATAGGGATGGATAAGTTGTGCGTGAGTGAAACGACGCGGTCGGCGTAAGGAACCTCATTTTCGAGGCGCTTGGAAAGATGGTCAATGGCGCTTAAAACTTCGGGGGCGAAAACATCGTTAGCGCGGACGAGAACCATGTAAGAATCTTCGCTGCCAAAAACGTCATTGAAATGTGCCTGATCAATTTTGACTTTGTCCCAGTCGTCGAACCATTCTTCTTCGCTGCTAGTCATTTGCAGTTGCGGAAGCCCGAGGCATGCGGCGAGAGTCACAAGAATTGTAGCGAGTAAAATCAGCCAACGGAATTTGACTTGAAAACGCCCCAGACGGGCGAAAACTTTATTAACTCGAGAAACCTGCATGTTTCCTCCCCAAAAAATTTGCCCGAAAATAACATAACAGATTTCGCTTTTCTACTCCAATCGGACGCATTAAGAACATGTGTGGATATAGTATGTATGTGAAAAGTTAGGTGGGGTTAAATTGCGTCTAAATGGAGTAGAATTTGCCGCGGAAATTTTCAAGTTTTGGCAGCTATGAGAACTACTGGAAAAAAATCTTCGAATACGTTAGTGCGCGATCTCGTGAATGTGGGCATTTTTGGTGCCCTTTACCTTGTTCTTTCTGGACTTGGAGCGAGCATCGGTTTTATTCCTGCTTTTATTGTGGTTTCTACATGTATGGTGAGCTTGGTGACGAGCGTTCCGCTATTCCTTTTCTTTTCGAAAGTCGAAAGACCTTTACTTTGCTGCATTTTGCTTTGTTTGCTTTTCGGTGTTGTCATGATAATCTCTGGTCATGGGATTTCGTTTGGCTTGCTTTGCGTGGTGTATGGCGTTTTGGCGGGTCTTTGCTTAAACCTTTTCCACAAGAATTTTATTGGATGTCTGCTTGCTAATGTGATGATAAGCTTTGTCCCTTCTTCGATGATGATCCCGCTTTGGTCTTCGACCGAAGAGTATTTGGCGTATTGCAGTTCCGTTTGTGATAGTGCCTATATCGCTCATTTGGCGGAACTTTCTAGCAGCTATTGGCCTTTGATTGGTCTTTTTGGATTTGGTGCCGCAGGTGCCGTAGTTGGTGGCTTCATAGCTCGTCGCGTGATGAAAAAGCATTTTGAACGCATCGGACTTGCGCAGTGAAACTGGATCCGCGGACAAAGTTGTTTTTAGCGGTGGTGGCGAATGGGATGATTTTTACCGCTCCACTAGTCTATAGTTTGTTGATGGTTGTTGTAACGTCTATTTTGCTTTTGCTTGAGGGAAAGTGGAAATTTGTTTGCACTTTCTTTTTTGTTTATCTTGGAGCAGCCTTTTTCTTTGATTTGGCGAAAAATTTGGATATTGGTACTTCGGGTACGATTGTTCTTGCATCGTTGTTCTTGATGTACCGCATTATGCCTGCTTGCGCTGTACTTTATTATGTTATAACAACTACCAAAGTCAATGAATTTTTGGCGTGCATGTCGCGGATGCGTATTTCGAACAAGGTTACGATTCCCTTGATTGTGATGATTCGATTTTTTCCGACAGTATTTGACGAATCCCGTGCGATTGGCAATGCCATGAGAATGCGTGGAATTCGCTTGTTTAGCTTGCGGACTTTAAAAAGTCCAGTGGCATTCCTTGAATATAGGCTAGTACCGCTTTTGGTTTCTATTACGAAAATCGGTGATGAACTTTCGATTGCGGCGGTGACGCGTGGACTCTCGGCAGAAACGAAACGCACCTGTGTTGCAACGATTGGATTTCGCTGGGTGGATTTTGTTGTATGGGCTTATTGTATTGCTGTAGTTGTAATGTTTTTGCTCCGTAATTAGTGCTGTTACGTCATTGCGAGCGTAGCGAAGCAATCCATCTTAATTGTCTTTCCCAACCTATGAACATTTCTTTAAAAAACATCTCCTTCTCTTACTTCGATTCCCTTGACGATGCGATTCTCAAGAACTTGAATCTGGAGGTGCGTTCGGGTGAGTGTGTTGTGCTGGCGGGGGAGTCGGGCTGCGGAAAGACGACGATTTCAAAGCTTATTAACGGCTTGATTCCGCATTACCATTCGGGAACGATGGATGGCGATGTGTTGCTCGGTGACAAGAATACCGCCGATATGACGCTTGCCGAAATTTCAAGAGTTGTGGGTTCCGTTTTCCAGAATCCACGTTCGCAGTTTTTCAACATTGACACGGATTGTGAACTTGCTTTTGGTTGCGAAAATTTGGGGATAGATCCCGAAGATATCAAGCTGCGCGTGGAAAATGTTGTTCGGGAATTTCATTTAGAGCATTTGCTGGGCCGCAGTATTTTTAATCTTTCTGGTGGTGAAAAACAGAAAATTGCATGTGCGTCTGTTTCGGCAACGGGGCCTGAAATTTTTGTACTGGACGAACCTTCTGCAAATTTGGATCTCAAGACGATTGCGGATTTGAAGGAAATTGTTTTACGGTGGAAAAAGGCGGGAAAGACCGTCATCATTGTGGAACATCGTCTTTACTATTTGCGTGATGTCGCCGACAGAATTTGCTATGTGAAGGACGGACAAATCTCACACGAATGGACTCCAGCGGAACTCGAGGCGAAAGGCCCGGAATATGCAACGAATCTTGGACTCCGTTGTTTGAATTTAGAGCAATTACGCGAAGGTGTGGTTCGGCAGGCTCACCAACCTTGTAAGGTCCCTGAGCTTGTCGAAGGGCCGCAAGGTTCGAAGGTGCTGGATCTCGCGAAGCAATCCATAGCGAAATCCATTGTCTTTACGAACCTGACATTTGCGTATCACAAAAAGCATCCGATTCTCGATATAGACCGTCTTGAACTCCAATGTGGACAAATTACAGCACTGATTGGCCATAACGGTGCTGGCAAATCGACACTTGCCCAAGTATTGTGCGGCTTGCAGGGGTCGTGGCGTCAAAAACGTGTTGCCCGCAAACGCGGCACTTACCTGATTATGCAAGACGTGAATCACCAGCTTTTCACTGAAAGTGTTCTGGATGAAGTCTTGCTTGGCATGAATCCGCAAAACAAAGAAGTTGCGCTCGAAATTTTGGATGATTTAAATTTGAAACCATTTGCTAGTGAACATCCCATGTCTCTTTCGGGTGGGCAAAAACAGCGTGTCGCTATAGCAAGCGGAATTTCAAGTGGGTGCGATGTTGTCGTGTTTGACGAACCGACAAGCGGTCTGGATTACAGGCAAATGCTTGCTGTTTCTGCAACGCTAAAAAAACTTGCTGCAGATGGAAGAACTTTGCTCGTGATTACCCATGACCCAGAATTTATTTTGAACAGTTGCCAATCCGTGATTCGCATGGAACATGGAAAATTTGTAGAGCAGTATCTGTTATCAGGGAATGAACAGTTGCTTGTCAAGATGATGCAACTCTAAAAAATAAACATCCTCTTATTATCCGGGAGATTTTTTTCGTACAATAAAAAGATGCTCCGCGACGGCAAACTTTATTTTTTGCTGAGCCCCAGCTTTTTCACCCAGGCGCGGACTTCTTCTTCGGATTTGGCGGTCTTGCTTCCGCGAATGGAAAGGGCGTCGTCAGCCTTGACGTTTGCGCCCTTGGAAAGTTTCACCACCGTAGGAACCGCGGCGGAGCCATCGGAAGTTCCCTCGTGGCTAAAGAACGGGATAACCGTCTTGCCTTCCAGCTTCATGTTTTCAAGGAATGTCCACATGGGCATGGGCAAATCGTACCACCAAACCGGGAAACCGACGAAAATCGTCTCGTACTGTGAATAATCATGTGCGGAAAAATCCACGTTGATTGCAGGGCGGATGCCTTTATCCTTTTCGACTTTAGCCCGATCCACCGTTTCGTTGTAAGTCAACGGATACGGGTCTTTTGCCAAGACGCGAATGTAGTCCGCTCCGGTTTCGTCTGCAATCCAGTGAGAAATTGTTTTCAAATGCCCCGACCAGGTAAAA
>JAGCPZ010000017.1 GCA_017965445.1 Fibrobacter sp.
ATCTCCATTTTAGTGAGAGCCCAGATCGGGAGTCGGACCCGAGACCTCTTCCTTACCAAGGAAGTGCTCTACCACTGAGCTACCTGGGCATAAGCCCTACGATGCCTTAGACACCGTAGGGCTTGATTGTCGTGGGCCGTCGTGGTTTCGAACCACGGTAGGCGTAAGCCAACGGATTTACAGTCCGTCCCCTTTAACCACTCGGGCAACGACCCATTATGTTAAGCCAAAGATAGGAATCGAACCTACGACCGGCTGATTACAAATCAGCTGCTCTACCAGCTGAGCTACTTTGGCGCTGCGCTTTAAAACTGATTAGGAACTAAAGCGTGGCAAATTTAACAAGTTTTATGGGGTTTTGTCAACAAAAAACGCTATTTTATGGGAAAAAAATTGTTTTTTTCAAAAAAAGGGGTAAACAGATTAGAGAAAAGACTGTTCATTAACTGTTGATAAGTTGCAAAGTGCAAAAATGTTCACTATTTCTTTTTGAAATTGCTATATTTTTTAGCTACTAACTAATAATTAAAATTTGCTATAAAAACACCTCTAGCAGCTAATAAATTAGAACACCTTTACTACCTTATAATGTATGGATAACAATTTTTCTTTCAAGACCCGCATTCAAGTCCGCTATGCCGAAACTGACGCCATGGGCGTCGTCCACCACGCCACCTATCCCATCTGGTTTGAACAGGCCCGTGTTGATTTTTTCCGTGCTGTAGGCGCCCCCTATGACGAAGTCGAACGCGAGGGATTTGCAAGCCCCGTCCTTGAGCTGAACGTACAATACAAGCGTCCGTGCCGCTTTGGCGATTTTGTCGATGTCGAAACCAGACTCGTCCACGAAGGCCGTTGCAAATACAAGTTCCTCTACCAGGTCACCCTGAACGGCGAAATCTGCACAACCGGTTACTCTATCCATGTGTTCACGAAAAACGGCGTCCCGACCCGCGACAAGCCCGAATGCATCAAGAAAGTCGAAGACAAGCTTTTCAGCGACTGATTATATAGTGTAACTTTTTAGGCTCGACCATGGACGCCCCCTTAGCAGAACGCCTCCGCCCGCAAAACCTCGACGAGTTTCTTGGACAGAACAAGATTCTCGGAGAGCAAAGTTTGTTGCGCAAGAGTCTCGAAAACGACTCCGTCCCCAGCATGATTTTCTGGGGGCCTCCGGGCTGCGGCAAGACAAGCCTCGCCCACGTGATCCGCCAGCACACCAAGAAGCGTTTCGTCGCGCTCTCGGCTGTGGCAAGCGGCGTGAAAGAAGTCAAGGAAGTTCTCGCGGACGCTCGCCAAATGAAAAAAGCGTTCATGGACACGATACTTTTCATCGACGAAATCCACCGCTTTAACAAGGGGCAGCAAGACGCGCTCCTCGGGGCTGTGGAAGACGGCACGGTGACGCTCATCGGCGCGACCACGGAGAATCCTGGATTCGAAGTGAACGGCGCTTTGCTCAGCCGCTGCCAGCTAATTTTGTTCGCACCGCTCAGCAAAGAAGACTTGCGGACGCTCATTTTCAGCGCATTGCGAGACCATCCACGCGGACTCCAGCTCAAGGATGTCGAAGTCGAAGACGCCGTTGTCGATAAACTCATCGCGCAATCCGAAGGCGACGCAAGATTCTTGCTGAACCAGCTCGAATGGATTGGCAAGAACCTCGGCGAAAACAAAGTTATCGACGAAAAGCTTCTCGAAGAATTCCAGTACAAAAAGCCGCTGCGTTACGACAAGAGCGGCGAAGAGCATTACAATCTGATTTCGGCATTGCACAAGTCCGTCCGCGGATCGGACCCGGACGCGGCCCTTTACTGGATGCACCGCATGCTGCAAGGCGGCGAAGACCCGCGGTTCATTTTGCGCCGACTCATGCGAATGTCAATGGAAGACATTGGCCTAGCCGACCCGAACGCATTACTGCTTGCGACATCTGCCCGCGAAGCGTACGACTTCATGGGAATCCCCGAAGGCTTGATCGCACTCGACGAGCTCGCCGTTTATTTGGCGCTCGCGCCCAAGAGCAACAGCCTCGAACTCGCAGGCATGAAGGCAGACGCCATCGTGAAGCAGACGGGAACGCTCCCCGTGCCACGAGCCTACCGCAATTCCGTCACCCGCGTCGGGAAGCAACTCGGCTACGGGAACGGCTACGAGTACGACCACGACAGCCCGGGCGGATATTCCGCGCAGGAGCACTTGCCTACGCAACTTGTCGGCACGACGATTTACGAACCCAAGCCCTACGGGCGCGAAAAAGCTCTCGGCGAACGCCTCGCCCAACTGAAGCAAATTAAAAAGGAACGGATGGAAAAGAAGTAGACAGTAGGAAGTAGGAAGTAGGAAGGAAGGAAGAAGGAAACGTCATCCTGAACGAATGTGAAGGATCCAGTCATTTTTAGATTGCACTAGATTCCCTCCCGTTGGTCGAGGATGACTGCGGAAGAAGAAAGAAAGAAACGTCATCCTGAGGCGAAGCCGAATGGATCCAGTCATTGACGGTGTGTGGGAGTCGCGGACAACACAAAGAACTTGGAGGGATAAAATGGACTTCACAGCAATCAAAAAATACCCGAGTCAAATCTCGACGGCGTTCAAGCGGTTTCCGCTTGCAGCGGCGTTTGCCATTTTTACGACCATCGCATTTATCTACGTTTTTGAAAGCTACGGTTCGATAAATTATAGCAAATTAACTTATTGGCTGTTCATTTATCCGATTACGGCCACGATGATAGCACTCACGATTTCGCTGGTCCAAGAATCCCGAAAAAAATTCAGCATCATTCCCCATATCGTCGCCGGGGCCGTATGGCTTGCCATTTCCATCGCACTAGCCTTTTACTTTGTTTCAACCAACAACTATACCGAACGCACTTATGTCTTCGCAACATGGCTATTTATTTACACGACATCGTTCTTGAGCATTTTCGTCGCTCCGTTTTTCAAGCAAAAAGACGAAAACGGATTCTGGGTATTCTTGATGAAGAACGCCAAAGCCGCTGTTATCGCTGGCGCAATTTCTGTATTCCTGCTCATTGCCATTAACGGTCTCCTATTCGGATTCTCCAACCTGTTCGACATCGAGGTTTCAAACAGACCTTATACCTACTCGGCGATTATCTGTTCATGCACCATATTCCCCATCCTGTTTTTCTCTGGCATTCCCTCCATTGATGAATGCCTGCAAGAAGCTCCTGCTTTGAACAAATTCCAAGTCAGCACAAATAAGTTTCTATTCTTGCCGATACTTTCGCTCTACATCATCCTTCTTTATGCCTACATCGCAAAAATCATCATCCAGTGGGAAATGCCCAAAGGAATGGTTTCTTACCTCGTTTCGGTATCCATGCTGCTCTTGCTTTTGCGGGTCACGCTGATGCACCCCGAACGCATCGATCCCAAGCCATCTTTCGAAAAGAAACTCCTGAAAATTCTCCCCACCGCCTGCATCCCCCTCGTCATCCTGATGTCCGTCGGCATCTTACGCAGAATCTCCGATTACGGGATTTCAGAAGACCGCTATTACATTGCAGCTGTCAACATCTTCTATTACATCATTATCGCCATTTTACTCATAGACAAAATCAAGCGCAAATCCAAATACATCGCCATCGTTTTTTGCAGCATGTTCTTCATCCTCACGAACGGCCCCCTAAGCGCCATCAACGTCACGCACCGTGTCTGGATGGGGAGTATCAAGACAGCACTTGCCGAAGAAGGCTATAACAAATTTCCGCTAAACTTCGAGGACTCCAAAGAGTTTATTGACCGATTGAAGACCAAGAATACTCCCCAAACGAAAATAGTCCTCTCGCGATTACGAGAACTCAATAATAAGGATTTCGCCCAATTCACTACCTTCAAAAACCGCGATTATATCGACCAAGCATCTAACAACGAACGCGTTTCCATCTTCAAAGCATATATTCGTGAGCCCGAAAACAACTATTTCGACATTCCTCAAAACGTATCCAAAGTCTCTTACTTTTACAAGACTTTCCGTCAAAAGGATTATGAATTTCGCAACGACACGCTCTTTTTCCAACTCAAGCCCGAAAAACTCGACAAGACATTCAAGTTTTTTGTCCCAAAAGAAGTTTTGGAGCAAAAAAACTTGCGGCTCCTTGAAACCGAAGGGGCTAAAATCGGAGTTGAAAAATTGGAAGTCGACATAAAAGATGTCAAAAAAGAGAACTATCTCTACATCCGAGGTTTCCTTTTCCTGGAGTAAATTATGGTTTTAACAGCAATCAAGAAATACCCGAGCCAAATCACGAGCGCGTTCAAACGTTTTCCAACCGCATCGGCGTTTACGTTCCTCATTTTCATCACGCTCGTCATCGAAACGAACTTGTTTTCGCTATTTGATAAGGTCTTTGGCGATAACGCCATCAAGTTCTTTACATGGCTCGCCATTTACCCCATTGCGGCATTAATCATCTCCCTCACGACATCGCTCGTCCAGGAATCCCGGAAAAGCACGGACTGGCGGCCCCAAGCCATCGCGAGCGGCTCATGGTTCGTGCTTTCCTTAACGCTAGTATTTGCACTATTCGACAAAAGCGGCGATTATCTCATCTATTTCGGAAGCGCCATCGCACTCGTCTATATAACCGCATCCATGGGATTTTTCTTCGCGCCATTCTGGAAGGAACGTAACGAAAACGGAGTCTGGAACTTTCTACAGAAGAGCTTCAAGGCGGCTGTCGTCGCCATACTCGTCTCGGCCATTTTGCTCGGTGCCATCGAGGGTTTTGTCTTTGGTTTCGAACAACTATTCGACGCCGATTTTGACAGCGATTTCACCTATCTCAACATATTCTATTTCTGCGCAAGCGTAGTCGCTCCCATACTTTTCTTCACCAAAATCCCCTCCATTGAAGAATGCTATGAAGAGACCCCGACTTTGAGCAAGTTCGCATCGAGCACCATCCGCTTCTTGTTCATCCCGGTCATCGCCATCGGTACGCTCCTCTTTTACGCCTACATTCTCAAGTTTATTGCATTGTGGAACATACCCGGAGAAACACCGTCTTACTTTGTTATTGGCTTCATGATTTACATGCTCGTGCTCGTGACCGTCATGTACCCGGTCCGCCTTGCAGCCGAGCAGTCCTTTGAAAAACGCTTCATCAAAATAATCCCTGCCGCTTGCATCCCCCTTGTCATCTTGATGTCCATCGACATAAGCAACATGATAAGCAAACTCGGCATCGACACCGAATACATCTACGCCATCGCACTCAACATTTATTTTTACGCCATCATCGCCATATTGCTCATCGAAAAAATCAGCCGCAAAATGCGATACATCGCCATCGTTTTCTGCGCCATGTTTTTCGTCCTCACGCAGACACCGTTTAGCGCGCCCAACATAAACGAACGCATCTGGAAATGCAGTATCGAGAACGCTCTTGCCGAACAGGGCTACAGCAAGTTCCCGCTAAACGAAGAAGACACTAAGAATTTTATTTTCAAGCTCAAGGAAAGCAAAGACCCCGAATCGCAAAGGTCGCTTGCACGATTGATTTCGCTCGAAGAATCGAACAACATATTCGTCATCACGCATTTTTCCACAAGCAAAATGTCCCTGAACGACCTCAAACGCTTGCACCGTGAAGCATTCGAAAAGAGCAATTGCTGCGACGAAGACACCACCAAAAAATTCGAATCTTTCGAAGCCGACATAAGACACCCCAAGAACGAAGGCGTCGATATTCCCAAGGGAGCAAAGGAAGCCATCAACCTCGACCTCGATTTCGATAGGGACGATTTCAAGTTCGAAGGAGACACCCTCGTCTTCTGGCTATCGCTATTCGATAACGAGAAATCTGACGAAGAAAAATCAGGCGACAAAAAGGCCGACACCACCCAAACAGGGAAAAGCGCCACCGCAAACAAAACAAGCAAAGCAGATTCCACAAAATCCGATAAAGATGCCAACGAGAAAGATTCAAAGTACAAGACTTACACTTTCAGAATCACGAAGCAGGAACTGATGCAGGACACGCTAAAGACCATCGTAAACGACAGGGTCACGCTCAGCATCAACAAACTGCACGCTGAACAATGGTCCGAAAAAGGTCGTTCGCTCCGCATCGAAGGGATACTGTTTATAAAGTAAAGAAATACTCATGCTAAAAAAACACTCCAAAAACAACATTGCGACAAAAACGAGATTTAGCCAAGATATAGTATTATACTTTGGCTAAATCGCATAAAAAAGTAGAGATTTAGCCAAGATATAACATCATTTTACGGCTAAATCGTGCAAAAAAGTAGGGATTTAGCCAAGATATAGCATTACAGGTCTATCGCCCTAACGCCTAAAACCTACAACCTAACAAATGACACACGCTTGTATCATATTTTAAAAATTTCAAAAATTTTTGTAAAAAACCGCCATTTTTTATTATAAAAACGCAAATTTTGTAATATTTTTAATTTCATGAAACCAATAACCGAATACAACGATTATCGCCTTTACATGCGGGACTTCTACGAAGAACGTAAGAGAGTCTCCTACTTTACTTGGCGAGAATTTGCAAGCCTTGCCGGTTTTGTTTCCCCGACCTACCTCAAGCTGGTCTGCGACGGGAATACGCGCCTGAGCAAACCTGGAATAGCAAAAGTCGCGCGGGCCATGGGGCTAGAAGGGTTCGACTACACCTATTTCGGGCTGCTCGTCAAATTCGGGAATGCGAAAAGTGCCGCAGAAAAGGAGGAGGCACTTCGCGAACTCGGGCGCGAAGCGAACATGAACAAGATCCGCATCCTCGATGCGGACGCATTCCGCTACTACGAGATGCCCACCTGCCCCATCGTGCGTGAACTCGCCCCGCTCATGCCAAACGCGAACCCCTGCGAAATCGCCGATAAAATCCGTGAAAAGACATCGGCGCTCAACGTCCGCGAAATTTTGCAATTCCTGGTAAAATCCGGACTCCTCGTCAAAACGGGCGACGGAACTTACGAACAAACTGAAAAATCCATCAAGGGCTCCAAGGAAGCCATCCCGCTCGCCATCCGCACCATGAACAAGAAGATGGCAGCTCTCGCCACACGTTCCATCGAAAAGGACCCCGTCGAAGAACGCAATTTTTCGGGAGTCACCATGGGCATCGACGAATCCGCCTACGCTCGCATCGTTGACGTTATCAACGACTGCCGCAAAAAAGTTATCGACATCGCCCGCGAATGCCAGAACATCAACCAGGTCTATCGACTGAACTTACAACTTTTTCCGCTAACGGACAAAATAAGCAAAAGGGATTGCAAAAAAGGAGGACAACAATGAGCCAGTTGAGATATTTATTTCTCGTTTGCTCCATCGCATTTTTTGCCTGCACCAATGATGTTGCAGGGACTTGGGAAGACGAGAACACCGTCGCACAGCAAAGTTCTTCGAGCGTTGCAGAAAGTTCCGCCGAAAGTTCATCGAGCGATATTGTCACAGAACCATCCGAAATAGAAGTTTATTGGATTGATTCCATAGAAACGAAAGTTTACTATGGATGTGGGAGCAAAGGCGGAGTCGTAACATACAGCAAGAATCCTCTCGCTCTCGACAGTGAGAGCGAAACCCATTCATCTTCCAATGGTGTAATTTCTCCCGTCGTTCGATACATCATGCCCGAAGATACAAGCGAACCTCATATCATCACGCTCGACAGCATTATCGAAGGCCGCGTCACAAAACTTGTCGCAAGCGGACTTTCCGAAAGCGATGCTGACAGCACTGCCAAATGGGAACTCTTTAGAGCCATCGGCATCGATACCATCCTCCTAGAAAGCACCCAAATAAAGCCCATAGATATAAACAGCGCCATCAACTATATTTTTGGGGGAACAACAAAATCCGATTTCTACAAGGAAGTCAAGGAAGCTTTTACCGAGACGGGAACCCTCGAGCAAAAGCACTACTGCAATTTCAACATGTCCCATATAAGGACATATTCATCGGTGTACGAAGTAAAATCATTATATTATTCCAACAGCCTATTCGCTAGCCACATTCTTTACGATCAAGGAGATTACATGCCAAAAGGATGTGCCGGAGGTCCTTTGCTTGTAATACCCATTAACATTACAAGCAACGTTGAACGCAAATGTCTAAATCTCCCTTACTGTAACAACTCCATCAAGGACACTATTATCAGAACAAGTTTCAACGGCATTGGAGAAAGAGCTTTTATTTGCAGAGAATCCGGCTGGGATGCGGCAACGGATAAGGAAGCCGAAACTTACGGTATTCCCTGCGACAAAGAAGGCAAGTACATCGTACATTCCAAACAACCAGAATATTCGTATATGTGCACCCTTGACTCCGGTTGGTTTGGCGTCCGCACTATTGATGCAGAAACTGCTGATATTCCGTGCGATTCCGCGGGTAAGCTCTACGCAAGCCCCAACAGACCAAACGTCACCTATGTATGCAAAAACGCAAATAAACATAATTTCCCTATTATCACCGAATGCTACGTTTATCCCAAAAATCCAGACCCATACCGCCCATACGCCCGTTGCCAGAAAGAAGATTGGGAAATCGCTAAGCTAGTAGATGTCGAAACAGCAAACATCAAATGCGATTCCGAAGGCAATACATATCAAAGCCCATCGGACACAAATCTCTACTACGTATGTCACGACGGAAAGTGGACAGAATTCTACAACATGCCATGCGATACAGACAACATGCGAGTTAAAATCATCAACGACAGCCTCAAGACAAATTTCGCAGAGTACATTTGTTTCAACAAGACTTGGCGACGCACATACAAAATGGACATGAATTATCCCAAAGAATATTATTTCAACCCGAATTTTGAATATGGAGAATTCAAAGACGTTCGCGACGGACAAACCTACAGAACCACAGAATTCAAAGGCCAAACGTGGATGGCCGAAAACATAAAGTACAACGGTTTTCCCGTAAAAGAAGAGAACACCGCCTGCCTTGCCGACAGCTGCCAAAACGTCGGGCGATTCTACACGGCCGAAATCGCTGGAGAAATCTGTCCCGAAGGCTGGCGACTGCCCGATTCATCCGACATCGCCTCGCTCGGAACAAAACAGGAGGATCTTGAAAAACTATACTCCCAACTCCAGGGCATCGGAATCAACACCATAAACACCGCACCTGACACCTACGGCATGAGCTTCATGGAGATTGGACGAATCTGTGAAACCGACAATTTCAATAATTTCGTCCAAGAATACGCTACACGTCTATGGCTAAACGAAACGGACAGCGATGGCAACCGCCGCTTTGCGACAATAACCACCGAAAACATAAATATCGGCTGGTACCAGCAACCAACGTTTATTCAAGACAGTACAGGAACCAAAAGATTACAATACAGCGATGACAGCAGCGATTCGTACCGAACAATCCGCTGCATAAAGAAGTAAATTGATTAGCATCGTCATTCTGAGCGGCGAAAGTCGCGAGGGATCTAGTAATAGTCCTTTATTGCATCGTCATTCTGAGCGACCACAGGGAGCGAAGAATCCAGTAACATTCTTCATTACATTGTCACCCCGGCCTCCACATTCACTGTCACCCCGGCCTCTGTGCCGGGGTCGCCTTTGCATCTGTCATCCCGGCCTCTGCACTCTCTGTCATCCCGCACTTGTTGCGGGATCTTCTTTTTGCAATTCCCTCAAATATATCTTATATTTAAAACAAATGTTTAAATCACTCAAAGAATACCCGACCTTGATTTTGGCCGCGTTTAAGCGGTTCCCGCTCGCCATCGCGTTCGCAATTTTATCATCAATTGCAATCATATTCGATTTTGTAGAATTATCCAAAATATTCCCCAAAAAAACAACATTCAGCCAAAGCCTTGATTTTTGGCTATGCATTTATCCCATAGCGGCAATGCTCATCGCCCTCGCGACTTCACTCATCCAAGAATCACGAAAAAGCACTCGCAAGATGCCGCAAATTATCACAAGCGTGGGTTGGCTCCTCATATCAGCAACACTCGTTATTTGCAAATTCACCACAGACAATTATTATGAAAAAGATTTCATAAACGTTGTAATAACCAGTATTTTCACCATTAGCATTCTAGCCATACTCATCGGCCCGTTCTGGAACCAAAAGAATGACAACGCCTTTTGGGTTTACTGCAAAAAAATGGGCAAGCAGGCAATTATCCCCACAATTAACACAACCTTCTCGTTCTTGGTACCAATCATACTCCTAGCTATAATTGGAGCAATATCTGAAAGCAATAAAGATCTCTGCATTAAAGCAATAATTTTAATAATCATATTTTACATTTTCACAGTATTCCCCATTCTCTTCATGACAGGCATTCCGTCCATCGACAAATGCATCGAAGAAACTCCTACTTTAAAAAATTTTGTGATAACCATAAAATCAAAGTGGTTTAATATTTCATTCGACTACTTCAAGTTCATAATTTTACCACTTTACGCCATTTACGCCCTCACCGTTCACTTTTACGATATCGCGACCTTGCTGCAATGGTCATTTTCAACAAGAACAATTTTTTTTCTAGCAATAATTTCCTTAGTCTTGGCGCACATAATCAAAAACGAATATTATCCTGCACTGATAAATTCCGAACCTTCTTCCGAAAAGAAAATCGCCAGAATTCTCTCATGCACTTACTTTATCCCTATCGTTACGGCAACCATCGCAATCATCCAAAAATTTTCTGAATACGGCGTTACGGAAAATCGAATTACTGCATTAACGTTATGCATTATCATTTGCATTTGCGCTATACTTGATTGCATCCCTAAAATCATTCCATCTAAATATGTTATCATCATTTCATGCTTGATGCTAGTGTCTCTCGCTATCGGCCCCACCATCACCCGCAACGCATGGCTAAAGAATATCAAGGAAACCCTCGCCACCGAAGGCTACAGCACATTCCCGCTCAGCGAAAAAGACGCAAAAGAATTCTTCTCTAACCTCTGGGAAAAGGACGGGAAAAAAGCGAGTATCGCCGCCTACCAAGTGAAGGAACTCCATTCCAGACACGACGAAAGACTTTATCAGTACTTTCCCAAAGAAAGCGACCTAGCGAACATCGTCAAAAAATACCGCACAATTAGCAGAACTGTTAAAAATGGCAAAATCCACACAATGCCCGAAAGTTTCAGCAAAGTAGCTTTCGTGAATTACACGTTCAAAGACGAAGAATTCGTAACCCGGAACGATACGTTGTTTTTCGATTATCCGCTCAAGGACACCGATTCGACAAGCAGCAAGGTTTTCAGTTTCCATGTGTTCAAGCAACGCTGGATTGACAAAGACATAAAAGTCCTCGAAACCGAAGGCGCCAGATTCGAAGTAGAATTCATCAAGTTCGGCCAATGGGAAAACGAAAAACACGAACGAGAAAGGGGGCTGCGTCTCCGCGGCATGCTTTTCATGGAGTGAAGTCATCCTCGACCAACGGGAGGGGATCCAGTAACGTTCTCTATCACACCGTCATCCTGAGCGACCCTAGGGAGCGAAGGATCCATACATCCCATATTACATTTGGGGCTTGACCATATTTATGCATATAACTATATTTACGCATAAATAAGGGTGCGCGGATTCTCATCGCCATCTAAACGGCCGCAAAACCGCGCCAAAAGGAATAAACTATGGAATACAAAATTAAGGATATCAACCTTGCGATCGAAGGTCGCAAGGAACTCGACCTCGCCGAAACCGAAATGCCGGGCCTCATGGCTCTCCGCAAGGAATACGCCGGCAAGAAGCCGCTCGCTGGCGCCCGCATCATGGGTAGCCTCCACATGACCGTGCAGACCGCCATCCTCATCGAAACGCTCGTGGACCTCGGTGCCGACGTGCGCTGGGTCTCCTGCAACATCTTCAGTACGCAGGACAACGCCGCAGCAGCAGTCGTTGTTGGCAAGAAGGGCACCGTGGAAAATCCGCAGGGCGTGCCTGTATTCGCCTGGAAGGGTGAATCCTTGGAAGAATACTGGGAAAACACCGCCCGCGCCCTCGTATGGCCCGACGGCAAGACTCCGGACCTCATCGTGGATGACGGCGGCGACGCCACCATGCTCGTAACCTGTGGCGCCGAATTCGAAGACGCCGGCAAGGTGCCCGAATTCAACCCCGCAACCGACAGCGAAGAATGGGGCGTGTTCCTCGCCACCTGCAAAAAGATTTTCGAAAAGGATCCGAAGCAGTGGACCCGCGCCCGCGAAGCACTGAAGGGCGTTTCCGAAGAAACCACTACCGGCGTGCATCGTTTGTACCAGATGGCCCAGGCCGGCCGTCTCAAGTTCCCGGCAATCAACGTGAACGATTCCGTGACCAAGTCCAAGTTCGACAACCTCTACGGCTGCCGCCACTCGCTCATCGACGGCATCAACCGCGCCACCGACGTGATGATGGCCGGCAAGATTGCAGTCGTGTGCGGCTACGGCGACGTGGGTAAGGGTTGCGCCCAGTCCCTCCGCGGTCAGGGCGCTCGCGTTATCATCACCGAAATCGACCCGATTTGCGCACTCCAAGCCGCCATGGAAGGCTACGAAGTCAAGACCCTCGACGAAGTCGTTAGCTACGCCGACATCTTCGTGACCACCACCGGCAACACCGGCATCATCAGCGCAGCACAGATGAGCAAGATGAAGCACCGCGCCATCGTCGGTAACATCGGTCACTTCGACAACGAAATCGACATGGCCGGCCTCAAGAAGATTCCGGGCATCAAGCGTAACGAAATCAAGCCGCAGTACGACGAATGGATTTTCCCCGACGGCCACAGCATCCTCGTGCTCGCCGAA
>JAGCPZ010000018.1 GCA_017965445.1 Fibrobacter sp.
ATTATGCGCGCTAGACGAAGCATTCGCCTTACGACGTATGGGTAAAAAACGGGCGGCGTGCTACAATTTGCGAATAAAGGCAATCAAATATGCCGAGAACTTTGAAATTCTGAAAACTGTGCCCGGAAATTTCCACGAACTCGTAGGTAACCGCAAGGGCCAATGGGCATGCAGTCTTGACCAACCATACCGCCTTATAATCAAAGGCGCAGAACCGAACGAAATTGTCATCTGGGCAGAACGGCACAATGCCGAAATTATGGAAATCGTAGATTATCATTAGCAGAGGTAAACATGCAGAAGAATAAGGAAGCTATCGTTTGGGGAATTACCCCGCCGGGTGCATTTCTTGAAGAAAAGATTCAAGAAATGGGTATCGACGTCAATGATTTTGCAGCTCGTATCGGCTACACACCCAAAACGGTGAATGAAATCTTGAAAGGCAAGTGCTGCATAACAATCGAAGTCGCGCATTCCCTGGATTACGCCACCGGAATCCCAGTCAGTTTCTGGCTTAACGCCCAAAAAGGGTACGAAGAAGAACTTATGAGACTTCAAGTCAAAGAAGCCGTCAAGAACCAGGCCGGTTGGCGCAAGTTCTTCCCTATCGGTGAACTCAATCCGCGCACATGGATCAAGGATTTCAACAACAAAGAAGACGGCGTGTCGCCCATCCTCAAGTTTTTCGGAGTGGCTAGCCCCAAAGCGTGGGAAAATTACTACTACAAGAACCGCCTGAAGGTGGCCTTCCGCATCTCGCTGGCCGAAACCGAAGACCCGTACGCGGCCTCCGTGTGGATGCGCCGCGGCGAAATCCTCGCCGACGAAATCAAGATGGAAAAGCAGAATGACAAGAAGGTGCGTTCCGCCATCAAGAAGGCGATGCCGCAATTTGTGGAACTGGCCAAAAACGACGTTGCCGCGTGGGAAGATTTACGCCGCAAGAAGGCCTTGCCCAAGCCGAAGGTGGGCGAAGACTTCATTGACGACGGCATGCACAAATTGCAGGATCTGGGTGCAAAGTTCGGAATCAAGGTGCTCTACGCGCAGAACTTCAAGACCGCACCCATTCATGGAATGGCCCGCTGGTACAAGGACATCCCCGTCATCCAGCTGCACGACCGTTTCAAGGACCGCAATGCGTTCTGGTTCACGTTCTTCCACGAGCTCGGCCACATCGTGCTCCACGGCAAGAAGGACATCTTCATCAAGAACGTCTATTACGGCAACAAGAACCAGCAGAAGGACGACGAGGCAAACGCATTCGCGCAAAAATACATGACGCAGGCAGGGCTAGAAGTCTAAAAATTCTATCTTTACCCGCATGAAAAAATACCACTTGGCCACGTACGGCTGCCAGATGAACGAATACGACTCCGCAATGATAGCCCAGCAGCTTGACTTGTGCGGTTGCGTCGAGACAAGCAATCAAGAGGATGCCGACTTCATCATCGTGAATACGTGCAGCGTGCGAGAAAAGGCTGAGGAAACGGCAATCGTGAACATCAGCAAGCTCAAGTACTTGCGCAAAAAGAATCCCGATGTCAAGGTTGTCGTGTGCGGTTGCATGGCCAAGAATCGTGGGCCGGAACTGATGAAACGTCTAAAGAACGTGAACTACATCGTAGGCCCGGACCAGTACCGAAAAATTCCAGAGCTTTTGCTCGGTGACGCGAACAGTCCGCTGCACAAGACGCACCACAAGATGTTCATCGACGAAGACCGCGACGAGAACTACCTCGGCGAATACGCCAAGCTGAGCAACAACGTCAGCACGTTCGTCTCCATCCAGCGCGGTTGCAACAAGCGCTGCAGCTACTGCATCGTGCCGTACCTCCGCGGTCCCGAGAAATATCGCGAAGCAGACGACATTCTCGCCGAAGTCCGCAGAGCCGCCGACAAGGGCATCACCGAAGTAATGTTGCTCGGCCAGACGGTGAATGCATACAAAACGCCAAATGCGGACTTCACGACATTACTAACAAAGGTTTCCGAAATCGGCGGCATCAAGCGCATCCGCTTTACAAGTCCGCATCCGCGTCACTATACGAACGAACTCATCGATGTTCTTTTGAACAACCCGAAAGTTTGCCATTACGCGCACATCCCGCTACAGAGCGGTTCCGACGCGATTCTCAAGAAGATGCGTCGCCAGCACAACATGGAGCAGTACATGACGGTCATTGAGCAATTACGTAGCAAGGACCCGTATTACGCGATTTCGACAGACGTCATTTGCGGATTTGTCGGCGAAACGGCGGACGATTTCGAACAGACTATCAAGGCTTTTGAAGCCTGCCAGTTCGATACAGCCTACATGTTCATCTACAGCCCGCGTAAGGGAACGGAATCATTCAAAGAGGTCGAAACGCTTACAGCCGAAGAAAAGCTTGCCCGTCACACTCGCCTCGTGGAACTGCAGAACGCGATTACGCTCAAGCGCAACCAGATGATGATGGGCCGCACCGAAGAAATTCTCGTCGAAGCAAGTTCCACCCGCGATGCAACTGAATTTGTCGGAAAAACGGACAATTTCAAGAAGGTCATCTTCAAGCCAGAAGAAAGCCGCATCATCAAGCCGGGCGATTATGTGCAGGTAAAAATTGACGATATCCGCGGCTGGACTCTCCGCGGCACTCTCGTGTAGGACACTTTCGCATAGAAAAAAGCGCCAACCCCGCCCCCAGGTCTATTTACGTAACTTACGAAAAATCAACGACTTACGTAAATTTTTCAAGCCGTATTGTAAAAATTTTTGTATTATTGCACTAGAGGGTAATTAGAGGGCAATATGGCTAAATACTTTATTCAAAATTTGGTTATTACAGGCGCATTATGCGCATTTGCCACTACGGCATCCTTTGCAGAGGCAACCCCGACTCTTGCCACCGCTCAAAAGGCTTACGTAAGCGGTAAATGGAAAGAAGCGGCCGCAGCCTACGAACAAGTCTGCCCGACGCAGGCCGATTCCGCGCGTACCGAATGCTACCTTTGGAATATCCTTGCCCTCTCGCAAACAGGTGTCGCAGCCGATTTCAGCAAGGCCGGCAAACGCCTCGACAGCCTTATCGACAAAACGAGCACGCAAAAGCCCATTTACGCCGACCTCATGATGACGAAGGCGCAATTCCAGATGTACCTCGGCCGCTACAACAAGGCCGCCGAATCACTCATTCACGCTATTGAAACGTCCCAACCGCACCAAGTTACCGTACTGCAAAAAGTCTGTTCCGCCGTGCGTGAACGCACCCGCAACGAAGAACTGAACGAAGCCTGCAACAATCTCGGCAAGCCGAAAGTGGCTAAACCCGCAAACGCCGGCGCAACCGAGCAGGCTAAAGCGACAAACACACCGGCAAAAGCAACGACAACCTCCGCGACAGCAACATCAACTGTAGCAACAACTAACGCACCGGCAGCCTCTGCTGCTGCTACGCCGACAGCAGCGACGTCAACCGCCCCAAAAGCGCCAACACCGGTGGAGACAAAGTCTCTAGAACAAAGCACAGAAACTTCATCTGCATGGCAACTGCAACTGGGGGCGTTCGGAGTCAAGTCCAATGCAGATTTGCTTGTCAACAATCTAAAAAAGAGAAACATCGCCTGCACAATTACAGAAAACACTCTCGAAAGCGGAAAAACGCTTTACATTGTGAGAACAGGTCCATTTGATACAAAAGAAAGCGCAGTCGATTACGGAGCAAAGAAACTCGCACCTCTGAATGTCGAGTTTAGACCCATGCCCTTAAAGCAGGCTCTGTAAGCAAATAAAATTATACTCAAAAAATTTTTTTACAGTTTTTCGCCCATAATTGGGCGTTTTTTACTCTATACACCTACAAAAAAAACGAAAAATGTGCTATATTTGTGTTACTCCCCCGCCGGGGTGGTGAAATTGGTAGACGCGCTGGACTCAAAATCCAGTACTCGCGAGAGTGTGAGGGTTCGATTCCCTCCCCCGGCACTAAACGTTTAAGAAAGAGATCAAAAAATGAGTAACATGTTCAAAATGCTTTCTGCTGTTTTATTCGCGGGTTCATTAGCGTTTGCTCAGACTGATGACCTCTTCTCGGACGATTTCCAGGATGCCGCGACTGCGGACTCTATCGCACATGCTAATGCTGAAGCGACCACGCAAGCCAACGAAGCAGCAGCACAAGCCGCCGGTATCGGAACAGCCAAAGCGACAAGCGGACAATGGGACGGCTTCAATTACGAAGACATGGGCCTTACCCAGTGGGAATACCAACAGGCTAAAGAACAGGGTGTCACTCGCGAAAAGTTGACAAAGCTCGTCGAAATCGGTATCCGCCCGACAGAATATCTCCAGAAGCCATGGAACAGACTCGGCGTGAGCGAAGAAGATTGGCTCAGCCAGCGTGCAGAAGGCATGGAAGACGCCGACATCGACCGTTCTTACCGTTACCACAGCGGCGATCAGAAGAGCGCTTACCTTTCTCTCTTGATTCCTTCTTACTATCAGTGGAAAACGCACGCCGTCGCCAAGGCAACATTCATGGACGTCCTTGAAGTCGGCAGTATTGCAGTCACGATCGTCCTCAAGGTTCAGGACAAGAGCTACTGGTGGTACGGATTCCTCGGAATTGCTGCAGCACACCTTTGGTCTTTTGCTGACGCTTTCATCAGCACCCAGTGGGACAGCAATCCGGATGCAAACCGCTTCAGCTTCGGCGTTATTCCTACACCGGATAAGGGCGTTACAAGTTTCTTTAATGTCAAGTTCTAAGCAGCACAATGCAGCTAGAATTACTTAAAAGCAAAATTCATCGCGCAACAGTCACCGACGCAAACCTCAATTACGAGGGTTCCATTACTATCGCGCGCGATTTGATGGATGCGGCGAACATCCTCCCCTACGAAAAAGTCGGTGTTCTTGATGTCAATAACGGTTCCCGCCTTGATACCTACGTTATCGAAGGCAAGGCCGGTTCTGGCGTTATCTGCCTGAACGGCGCAGCGGCACGTTTGGTACAGCCGGGCGACCTGGTAATTATCGTGACTTATGCGACAATGTCCCCGGAAGAAGCCAAAACGTGGAAACCTACAGTCATCCGCGTCAACGGGAAAAACGAAATCATCGAAAAAATCTAAAAGCGCTTTTTGCGCTTTTTTTGTATCATCATCTCACAAGCACGGTATTTCCTGCTTGTAAACCGTAGATTTTCAAAAAAAATTGTTTTTCAGCGCTTTAGTGCATTCTAAATGTTGTATATTAAACGTAAAAAATATTATAGAGGTTAATTAATGCCAGAAAACTTTATCATGCCAGCGATTATTGCTGTAGCCGTATTTTTTTTCATCATCGTCTTCACGATGTCTTATATCAAAGCAGCCCCTGACGAAGCCATCATCGTTTCCGGTATTCGTAAAGAACCTAAGGTAATCATCGGCCGTGCCGGTTTCAGAATTCCGTTCTTCGAACGCGCCGACCACCTTTCACTGCAACTCATCCAGATTGACGTGAAAACAGGCAGCCCGGTTCCCACCAAAGACTACATCAACGTATCGGTCGATGCTGTCGTGACCGCAAAGATTTCGGATAATCCAGACCGCCTCAAATCTTCGGCGCAGAACTTCTTGAACAAGAAGCCCGAAGACATCCGCGCCATGATTGTCGATATTCTCGAAGGTAACATGCGTGAAATCGTCGGACGTATGCAGTTGGTCGATCTCGTGGGCGACCGCAAGCAAGTGTCCGAACTCGTGCTCGAAAACGCCATCCCGGACCTTGAAAAGCTCGGTATCGTAGTGCAGACGTTCAACATCCAGAATTTTGAAGACGCAAACGGCGTGATTGAAAACCTCGGTGTCGATAAGACTTCCGCCATCCGCAAGGCTGCCGCCATTTCCAAGGCGAACGCCGAACGCGACATCAGCGTCGCGCAGTCGCAGGCCAAGAAAGAAGCCAACGACGCCGCCGTGGCTGCCGAACTCGAAATTGCCCAGAAGCAGAACGACCTCGCTGTGAAGAAGGCGAATCTGCAAAAGATTTCGGATACAGAAAAGGCCGTCGCCGACGCAGCCTACGAAATCCAGAAGCAGACCCAGCAAAAGGCAATTAACGTAGCCCAGGCCGAAGCCGAAGTCGCCAAGCAGGAAAAGGAAATTGAAATCCGCGAACGTATGGTCATGGTGACGGAAAAGGAACTTAAGGCCCAAATCGAAAAGAAAGCCGAAGCCGACCGTCAGGCCCAAATCCAGCGTTCCGAAGCAGAACTCTTCCAGCAGCAGAAAGACGCCGAAGCCGTCCGTTACAAGGAAGAACAGCGCGCCAAGGCCATCAAGCAGATTGCAGAAGCCGAAAAGGAAAAAGCGTTCGCCGAAGCCGAAGCTACAAAGGCCAAAGCCCTAGCCGAAGCCGAAGCCACAAAGGCTAAAGGTCTTGCTGAAGCTGAAGCCATCAAAGCTCAGGGTCTCGCCGAAGCTGAAGCGCTCAACAAGAAGGCCGAAGCCATGAAGCTTTACGGTGATGCCGCCCGCCAAGAAATGCAGCTCAAGACCATCGAAAAGTATTTCGAGCAGATGCCGCAAATTGCAGCAGCCATCGCAAAGCCGATGGAAAAAATCGGCAACATCACCATGTACGGCGAAGGCAACACGGCAAAACTCACGGGCGATATTACCAAGACGCTCACGCAAGTAACGAATGGTCTCACGGACTCGCTCGGAATCGACCTCCGTACGGTTCTCGGTTCCATGTTCGGAGCAAAACTCGCCGGAGTCACGAAGGACAACCCGAAGGAAGAAAAACAGGAGTGAGGAATGAGGTCGCTCGAAAACTCGCTTTGAGGTCACTCCGCTTTTGAGTATTCGCTCATACCTCATAAGGAGCCACAGGCGAAAGATCTCATAACTCAGAACTAAAAATGCGATTATTGTTATTGACTATAGCTCTTGTAGCATTCGCTTTTGCGGAAGACCCCGCGAAGGTCAACGTTTCTGCAACGGAAGCCCCAGCCGAGCTCCCAGTTGCGCTCGCTCCAGCCCAAGATACTATTGTCGATACAATTTACGTTATCCAAGATGACGGCATTCCTTGGAACCGCGAGCACTTTGATCCCGAGCGTCTCATCCGTCACGACACCTTTGACCCCGCCTTGAAAGTGGCCTACACCTACTCCGTGAGCTTTATCGGAGGATCACTCGGTTCGTTCGCCCAGCAAAGTTTCATGGCTCATTTTGCATACGAGTTCACACCAAATCTGCACTTGTACGCAAACGTTGGGCTATGGATGCCACTATATTCAAATCTGCGTTTTGGAAACCGCATAGCGAGAGAAGACGTGAAGCAAGGAAACGTAGGCGTTCTCATTCCGGACATCGCACTTGAATACAAACCCAACGACAAAGTGACTTTCAGAGTCATGTACGTCAACGAAAGGGACGCCTTCAGGGCTTACGGGCCCCATGATTATTTCTACGGGTCTTGCTCCCCGTGGAGAAATTCTATCTTTTGCAGGTGATGAATGTTCGGTCAAATCCAGCTTGCAAAAAGCTTCACCAAGCCTTGACTGTATTGACGCTGTTGCTTGTTGCCACAGCGTTTTCGAGTTGCAAAGAAGAGAAACAGGCGCCCGTCACTAAGCGCGAGGTTCGCCGCATCAAAGGCGAGGTGGAAGTACTGAACAGTTGCAGCATGAAGGGAGCCGCCGTCAAAATGCGAACGTTCTTGCGCGACAATGGATTTGACGTTGTCCACATCGACAACGAACGGCTTCAAAATTACGACGAGACCATCATCGTGCTGAGGAATCCGGAATGGGAAGGTGCGAAGGCGCTTGCCGCAACATTAAAGACGAAAAACGTCCTTGTGCTCCTCAACAAGAACGCCACAGTCGATGCAGTTGTTCATACCGGTAGAGATTTTCAACAAATAGTAGAACCCGATCAGGGAGAAAAAAATGACAGCAAATAACAACCAAGACATGACAGAAACCGTAAAGCTTGGTGCAGGAATCCTTTTCGAGCTACGCGCCCAAAACGTGCAGCTCATCGACCTCCGCGGAGTCAAGAACGAAGCGGACTACTTCCTCATCGCCACTTGCGAAAGTGAAGCCCAGATGCAGGCGATTCTGAACGAACTCACCAAGGAGTTCAAAGCCCGCAAGCTCCACTTTGTCGGCGTAGAATACAAAGAAGGAGTCCGTTGGGCCATCTTCGATGCAGGTCTTGACCTGATGGTTCACCTTTTTGAAGAAGAAAAAAGAAACGAAATTTCCTTTGAACGTTTGTACGCAGACGGAAAGATTATGAACCTCGACGAACATGACTTCGTGGGCGATGCCGTCAAGAAGTCTGGAGACGACAATGAACTCATTTAATGCAGAAATCGCAAAGGCACTCGCCGCAACCGGAGCTTTTGCCGAAGACGCCGCATTGAAACTTATTTCCGTGCCGCCTGACACAAGCCACGGAAACTTCACCATTCCATGTTTTTCGCTTGCAAAGACACTCCGCAAGGCGCCAAAGCTTATTGCCGAAGACCTCGCCGCTCAAGTGAAACTCCCTGCAGGCCTTTCGAAGGTCGAAGCGGTCAACGGTTACTTGAACTTCTTCATCGACCGCAACTACCTCGCCAAGAAGACGTTGGACGAAATCGCAGCTAAGGGATTGGAATACGGTCACGCCGCCCCGAACGGGAAGGTTGTCTGCATCGACTACAGCTCCCCGAACATCGGCAAGGAACTCGCCTTCCACCACTTGCGTTCCACAATGATTGGTAACTCGCTTTCCCGCATCTACAAGGCTGCCGGTTACAAAGTCGAACGCATTAACCACCTCGGCGACTGGGGCACCGCATTCGGAAAGCTCATCGTGATGTATCTCCGTGAAAAGCTCCCGACCGACGACGCAACTCTTGACGCACTCACCGTGAAGGAACTCAATATCCTTTACGCCAGTTTTTCCAAGGTTTCTAAAGAAGAACCCGGTCTCGAAGATGAAGCGCGCGCCGCATTCACAAAGCTTGAACAAGGTGATGCGTTCTATCGCAAGCTTTGGCTCGCATTCCGCGCAGCAACGCTCAAAGAACTCATGCGCATCTATGACATGATGGGCGTAGGCTTTGACCACTACACTGGCGAATCATTCTTCGAAGACAAGATTCCGGCGGTACTCGACGAACTCCGTGAAAAGAACTTGATGGTTCGAAGCCAAGAACGCGACGTGGTACTACTCGATGAATTCGATTTGAATCCGTGTCTTATTCGCAAGAGCGACGGTTCAACGTTGTACGCAACACGCGACCTTGCCGCTGCAATCTACCGCAAGAAGGAATACAACTTCGACAAGTGCCTTTACGTGGTGGACCTTGGACAAGCGCTCCACTTCAAGCAGGTGTTCCACGTGCTCAAGAAAATGGGCCGTGAATGGTACAAGGACATGTACCACATTCCGTTCGGCGTGATTCTGCAGCTTGTGGACGGCAAGTGGGAAAAGGGCAAGACCCGCACTGGTACAGCAAGCCTCTTGCGCGACGTGATTGAAGCCGCCCAGAAGAAGATTCTCGAATTCATCGACGAAAAGAATCCGGGACTCGAGAACAAGGAACTTATCGCACGCCAAATTGGCATCAGCGCCCTCACCTTCAACGACTTGAAGAACAGCCGCCTAAAAGATGTGCGCTTTGACTGGGACGCCGTCATGAGCTTCGAAGGCGATACGGGTCCGTATGTGCAGAACGCCCACGTGCGCCTTTGCAGCATCATGCGCAAGGCAGGCTATACCGTGAACGTTGCTGACGTTGATTACTCTCAACTCACCGATGATGCCGCATACAACCTCATCAACTTGCTAGCGAAGAAGGGCGAAAAGATTCTTGGTGCCGTCAAGGACGATGAACCTAGCGTGCTCGCGCAATACGCACTCGAAATTGCCGAAGCCGCACACAAGTTCATCCACGAAGACCGCGTGCTCGGATCTGCCGAAGAAAAGTCTAGACTCTTCCTTGTGCAATCCACGCAGATTGTGCTCGAGAACGTTCTCGACTTGCTCGGCCTCTTCCCCATCCGCCAGATGTAGCCCGCAGCCTTTGGCTGCGGAGCAATGAGCCATGAGCCCGGGCCTTCAGCCCTATGAGCAACGAGTATAAAAAACGAGAGCTTTAAAGCTCTCGTTTTTCATTTATAAAGTTTCTCAAAGCGAAGCGACCTCATAGCTCAAAGGGAGCCTTGGCGACCGACCTCATACCTTTAAAACTAATTCCCGTTGATGCAGCGGACGGAGTAGCCGTTGTTCTTTGCGGTTGCCGGCACGAGCTGACGAACCATCTGATCGCTCATGCGGCCCATAGCCCAAAGCCAAATTGTTTCGTTGCGGCCATTCTGGGCACTCCAGAAACCAGCGTATTCGCCCATATCTTCATAGCGAATTGTTGATTTGCCAAGCACCTTACGATAACCAGATGAGAAAATGGTAAAACCATATTCATCGGTACCGCCACCGCCCTGCCAGCCAGTCGTGGCTTTCATCTTGGTAGCAAAGTTTCCGCACTTGTCAACGCCATCATAGCAGCCAGTAAGGCCCTTGAGCATGTCGGACCATTCGCGGTCACGCGGCAAGTGCCATCCTTCGGGGCAAGCCTTACGAGCGCCTTCCAGGTCGTACAAACGACCGCTACGGACGCAGTAGGAATCCTTGTCTTCGTAGCACCAGGAATGTCCCGGAACATCGTAGTTCACGTTCTGGGCAAACCATTCGCGGCCTTCCACCTTGATGATTCGATAAACTTGTCCGTCACGCGGGTCCGTAAAGGATGTTGACTTGTCGCGGATTTCAGCGCGGTGTTCCTGCTCGGCCTTGCGGAATTCCGAGAGCTGTTCACGCTTGAATTTCTGACGGCCTTCAAAATCGGCAACCCAAAGTTTCTGGGCCTGCGGATTTGTAAACTTTATACGTAAATCATGGACGTTGAAGAGGTCATTACCGCAAGCCAAATCGACGCCAGCGATATTGATAATCAAGGTTTCTTCACCGAATTGACGCGGCTTGTCGAAGAACGAAATCCAAGCTTCCATGGTATTGCGGCAATTGTCATAAAAGCCCTTGCTTTCGACCATCTTTGCAGGAACCGTCATGTTACCGGCAACAGAAAAATCGAACTTGTCGTCAAGCACACGGAACGACACCGGCAAAACGCTCTTGTAATGGGTATATTCACCAAACCGGATGTTTCCATCAATCTTGGCAGCGGAGTATTCGCCCTGGCCTTCGGCATTAAATATGGCATCCCAAGTTTTGGGAGGAACCGCGAACACCTGTGCAACAGACATCATTAGCACAGAAGTAATCCCCAATTTGAACAATTTCATTCGCTCCATAGAATCATCCTTTTTTATTACTTTCTAGGAATGTTGTATTGTTAGTTATTATTTATCTACAATAATACAAAATATTTGAAGGTAAGATTTGGTGAAAAGTCCCATTTTTTTTAATATTGTACTATGTCTATGACTCGTTATATTCTTCAAATCCATTGTCCCGACCAAAAAGGGCTTATTGCAGGCACTACGCAAGTTCTTGCCAAAGCCGGAGCGAACATCATCGACCTCCAGCAGCATACAGCAAAAGATATCGAAACATTTTTTCTTCGTGCCGTATTCGACATCGAATCAGATGGCGTCCCTGAAGTCAGAAGACACCTTGAAACGATTGCCCCGCACTTGCAACTGAACTGGAAACTGTTTGACACGTCCAAGACGGAACGCGTCGCCATATTCGTCTCCAAAACGGACCATTGCCTTTACGACCTGCTTCTCAAGCATCGCGATGGCGACCTCCCCTGCGAATTCAGTTGCATCGTCGGCAACCACCCCGATCTTGGCCCTGTGGGTGGCACCTTCGGCGTCCCGTTCTACTACGTGCCGTCCAACCCCGACAAGTCGATTCCCGAGAACCGCTTCCGCGAAATCATCGCCGAAACAAAAACCGACACTGTGGTCCTCGCCCGCTACATGCAGATTTTAAGCGAAGCCTTTACCGAAGAATTCAAGTACCGCATCATCAACATCCACCATGGGTTCCTGCCGGCATTCAAGGGCGCGAAGCCCTACCACCAGGCATGGCACAAGGGTGTAAAGATTATCGGCGCAACGGCCCACTTCGCTACCGAAGACCTCGACCAGGGCCCCATTATTTGCCAAGACATCCAACGCGTGCCTGAGACTGCGAGCATCGATGAGCTCGTGGAACTCGGCAAAGATATCGAAAAACGAACGCTGTCTGCCGCCCTCAAACTGTGGCTGGAACACCGCGTTTTCGTCTATGCAGGCAGAACATTCATCCTCTAGGAGTAGAACATGTCCGAAGAAATAAAGAATGAAGTCCCCGCTCAAGAGCCGACCGCAGTGACCGGCAACGAAGTGAAGACCGAAGCTACAGCCGAAGTCAAACAGACAATTATCACGCCCGATGATGATAAAGAAATCGTCAATCCTTTGACAGGCGAGGTAATTCGTCCCGCAAAACACAAAGAAGAGTCTTCGAACTCTCCTTACAAGCAGTTCAAGCCCGAAACGTTCGTCAACCCGATGACCGGCGAAGAAGAACAGACCACCATCGGTTCTCAGGTCATCGTCAAAAAAGACCGCGGACTGGCCTACTACGTCGGATTTGCATTGCTCGTTGTCCTCAGCATGGCATTCTTCTTCATGCCAGGAATCGCGATTACATTCGCCGTAAGCCGCATTGCTGCTTTGAACACGACTGCAGCATGGGTCTTTAGCGCCATCTTGAGCTTTATCGTCTGGCTTCTCTTCAAGATGAAAATCAAGGGCTTTGAAAAATCCTTCCATTGGTATTTGGTACTTTGCGTCATCTGCCTGGTCGCCATGTTCGCCATCCAGTTCATCACCGAATACAATATCATCTCTGAAGTTATCGCCCTCCTCCTCGGAGCAAAAGCTTAGGACTTTTCAATGAATAATACTGATACTTTCGTACACTTTCTCGTAGAATCCGGTGCGCTCAAGTTTGGCGACTTCATTACCAAGAGCGGTCGCGAAACGCCTTACTTTATCAACACCGGAGAGTTCCGCACAGGCGCATCCCTTTCGAAGCTCGCAGAATTCTATGCAGCAGCATTTATGAAGCACTTTAACGGCAAGGCTCAGAACCTCTATGGTCCGGCCTACAAGGGAATTCCTCTGTGCGCAGCGACAGCGATGAAGCTTTCGGACCTCTACGCCCAGAACCTCACGTTTACATACAACAGAAAAGAAGTCAAGGATCACGGTGAAGGCGGTTCCCTTGTCGGTTACAAGTATTCCGAAAAGACGAACGTCGTCATCATCGAAGACGTGATTACCGCAGGCACTTCCGTGAACGAGACGATGCAGGCGCTTTCGAAAATCGAAAACGCAAACGTCATCGGACTCCTCATTTCTGTTGACCGCAAGGAAAAGCTTGAGAACGGCAAGTCCGCACTGCAGACGGTTCAGGATGAATACGGCATCGAAGCCCATTCCATCGTGAACATCAACGACATCATCGCGTTCCTCGAAAGCGAAGAAAACCGCAAGGCCATCAATGCTCCCGAAGGAATCCTTGATCGCGTCTATGCATACCGCGAAAAATGGGGCGCCGTCTAACTTTCGCCGTAAAATAAGTCATTGCAAATGATGTTCAAGAAGTCGATACTTTCCATCGGATTTGCAATCTGCATGCTCGTCGGGTGTGCAGATTCTTATCATTGGACAGTGAGCCATCCGTTTTACAGCAAGGCGCCCTATGGCGGTATTGCCGTAACCGGTCTCGAGAATGCATTTGTCATCACGCGTTCATCTTGGTTCGCCAAACGTTTGGAAATCGATAAGGACAGTATCCAGATTAAAGGAACGCTTCACTGCCGAAGCACTTTCGAAACCGAAATGCGCAAGTCTTACGGGAGTCTCCTGGTCCTTCCAGATTCGGTGAACGCAAATTCTCCCGAAGAGAGTCTCAAGCTCGACGAGCGCATTTTCATCAAGGGACGTATTCCCGAACAAGGTGTTTCCCTCAAGGATTCCGCTGGAAACGTTCCCCCCGTCATACTCATCTTGCACGAATTTATCATCGGTACTGACTTGAAGCGCGAGAACTTCTTTGACTACGCCCTTATCCACAACGAGAGCGGCGGCATCCGCAAACCGGACAATGTCAGCGCCATCTTTTCTTATACGCTTTGGGACAACTTAAAGCAGCGTCCGCTTTTCAGCGCCGTTGATGAAATCCAGCAACCCATAACCACATACAAGCTAAACAACTTGACAAATCTCATACAGATGGCAGTCCAGAAAATCCAAAAGAACCTTTATGCAGGAGTATCAAAATGAAAAAGCTCCTCGCTATTTTAATGGTTCTCGTTGCCTGGGCTAGCGCGTCAGAAGTTTACTTCGACTCGCGTTTTACGCTTTGGAAAGACGCCACCATCTGGATTTGGGCGCTAGACGGAAATTCCCCCGTGAACGCAAACGAGTTCTGCCTTTCGCTCCGCCGCAATAACACCGGCATCGGGGAACCCAAGTGCAGGCAACTCGGCGAATGGGAACGCGACTCCATTGCCACACGTTATGGGACTTGGCTTTCTAACAACCTTGAAAAAGGCTTGCCATCCAGTTACTTGCGCGTGAGACACCCCGGCATGGCGGCCAAACTCCAGACACTCGAAGACAACATCGTCCTATTCCTCGCTCCGCAAGGGAAAAACATTCAAGTCGCCATTTTTGACGAAACGGCACAGGAACCCAAAGCCGCAGGCATCGTCAGGGCAAACAACGACAAAATCGCCCTCAGCGACGACATCGCCGCCACGTTCTTCGACAAGCGCACCAAACGCCGCCTCACCAAAGAAGAACGACTTAAGCAGCAAACGGAACCCGACGACCTCTACAAAGAAGTGCCCCACTTAAAGTTTTGGGCAGGCATGGGCATCGGTTACTCGCAGGCTCATTTTCCGCTCACACCGGACAACTGGACAAGCAGCCACACCAGAAGCCGCGTGAAAAACTACCGCATCACCAAGGACTCCGTAAGCCTATGGAATTTCATCGAAGACGATGACGCCTTCCTAAGTCTTTACGCAGGCCTCACCTGGCACGGATTTATCGGTGTCGAACTCATGTACCGCTATTCCAACCGCGACATGAAAACAGACAAATCCGATACAGTCTATCAGGAACTGGACCATTGGAACTTTGGACAGCACGACATCGGGCTCAACGTGCTGTTCTCCATGACGTACCCCATCAACCCATGGCTATCCATCACGCCACTAGCTTTTATCGGATTCCAATACACGTTCTACAACGAAGATATCGAACACAAAAGCGATGTGAAGACGCCTTCCAGAGCATACCAGTACCGTGTCAAGTTCGAGGACGTTTACAAGGGAGCCTTGCTTGGAATCGGCGGGCAGTTCGTCTTCAAGAAGCATTACGGTGTCGATCTCCGCATGGGACTTTCAAGCCGCGGCAGAGACCTTTACGAAGCCCCCTCCCCTGATGCAGGCGCCGCCGCCACGACCATCGGAAGATTCACCCTCGATTGCTTTATCAGCCTCGGGTTTGAATACCACTGGACGCTGTAATTTTCTATCTTTGCCACCACTATGAGTGAAGACATTAAAGAAGAAACGAAAGAAAGAGTCAATCCGTTTTTAACACCTGTCAAAATTATCGAGCCAAAGAACAAGCTCCCCGACTATACATTCGACATGCTTCCCGAAGAGCAGAAGGTAATTCTCCGGGAACACGGCTGGACCGAGCTCATGCCCGTACAGCGCAAGTCCATTCCTTACATGCTTGCCGCCCGCGATATGCTTGTGCAATCGAAGACTGGTTCGGGAAAGACCGGCGCATACGCCCTCCCGCTTCTGCAGGTCATCGTCCGCGACCATCCATATCCGCAGGCGCTAATTCTTGTGCCGACACGAGAACTCTGCATCCAGGTGCAAGAAGAATTTGAAAAACTTTCGAAGGGCACCGGCATCAAGTCCGTCGCCATTTTTGGCGGCGTGAACTACGAACCGCAAATCAAGGCGCTCCGCGCAGGTGTCCACGTCATCGTCGCCACTCCGGGCCGCCTCATGGACCACATCCAGCGCGGCAATGTTGATTTGCTCTCCATCCGCGACCTCGTGCTTGACGAAGCCGACGAAATGCTCTCGATGGGTTTCTACCCCGACATGCAGAAAATACGCAAGTGCTTGCCGAAGGCCATTTCTTGCACGATGTACAGCGCCACGATTCCGCAGACGGTCAAGAGCCTCGCCCGTGAATTCCAGCGCCCGAGCGCCGAATTTCTTTCACTCAGCTACGACAAGGTCATCGCGAACAACCTCGAACACCGCTACTACCTCTGCGACGTGATGGAAAAGGATTCCATGACCATCAAGGTTCTGGAATACTACAATCCCGAAAGTTGCATGATTTTCTGCAATTACAAGCGCGATGTGAGCTACCTGGAGCAAGTGCTTTCCGGTTATGGCTTTGAAGTCGGCGCTCTCAGCGGTGATGTGGCCCAGAGCCTCCGCGAAAAGACGCTCAACGCCTTCCGCGACAAGAAACTCAAGATTCTCATCTGCACGGACGTTGCCGCACGCGGTATCGATGTCGATCACGTGACGCACGTTCTCGTCTATGACCACCCTGCCGACCACGAAGTCTATGTGCACCGCAGTGGGCGTACTGCACGTGCTGGCCGCAGTGGTCTTTGCGTCTCGCTCATCACGCCCGTCGAAGAAATCGAACTCCGCCAGACCGCAGTCGATTTCGGCATCAACTTCATCAAGATGGATCCGCTGACAAACGAAGACATTGCGAAGAAGGTAAGCGAACGCACCCGAGTCCGCCTCGAAGAAGTCCGCAAGCACTTCGGTGGCCAGAAGGCAACGGAACGCATCAGCCGCATGCTCCCGCTTGTGAAGGATCTCGCAAACGGCACCACCGACGACCAGATGCTACTCGCGTACCTGTTAGATAAATTTGCATGGAGGAAGTGATTTAGACGAAAGAACGCCTGCTGCGGCAGGCTATAGACGAAAGACGAGAGATATAATTTGGCGGCGCAGCCGCGATTATAAAACTTCCTACCGCCTACTTCCTACTTCTAACTTTTAAACCTCAAAGCGAGCAACGCGAGCGACCTCAGACCCCAAAGCGCGAAGCGCGAGCTCAAAACCTCAAATGGCTAAGATCAAAGTAAAATCCGCAAAAGAAATCGAATTGATTCGCGACGCAGGTGCACTCGCCGCCGAAACGCTGATCCGTGCGGGCGAAATGTGCAAGCCCGGCGTCTCCACGCTCGAAATCGACGAATTCATCGGCGACTACACTCGCCAGCACAAGGGCATCTCTGCCTGCATGGGCTACCACGGTTATCCGCGCTACGCTTGCATCAGCCTCAACGAAGTGGTGTGCCACGGCATCCCGAACGCAAACACCATCCTCAAGGATGGCGATATCGTGAACATCGACATCACGACGATTCTCTCCGGCTATCACGGCGATACCTCCGCCATGTTCTGCGTCGGCAAAGTCTCTGATATTGCCCGCGAACTCGTCGATACCGCCAAGTTCTGCATGGAAGAAGGCATCCGCGCTGCTGGCGAACAAGGCGCTCACTGGAACGACATTGGCTGCGCCATCCAGGACATCGCCGACGAACACGGCTTCAGCGTCGTCGAAGACTATTGCGGACACGGCATCGGCCGTGGCTTCCACGAAGAACCGACCGTCTATCACTTCCGCAACTACGAACGCTGCCCGTTCATCGAAGTCGGCAACGTGTTCACCGTCGAACCGATGATCAACGTCGGTCGCCCGGGCACCAAGACTCTCAGGGACGGCTGGACCGCCGTGACCCGTGACGGAAGCCTCAGCGCCCAGTGGGAACACACTGTCGTCAAAACCAAGGACGGCATCGACATTTTGACGCTCCCGCGCTAAAAAATACAAGTTCGAAAACATTGATTATTAAAGCACCTCAGACAACTCCCCTGGGGTGTTTCTTTTTTTGATGTAAGGCTTTACAATATTTTTTTCAACAAGGCATAACTACCCCCAAAAAAAACCGATATTTTTGTTGACATGAACACAACAAAGCTATTAGCCTTCTCTTTAGCCCTGTTGCTGGGAGCCTCCGCAGCTACAGCAGCCGATTCCAAAATATACACAGGAACCTTCTTTGACGAGAAGAATTCCTACTACGGTCCGGATTGCGAAAAAGACGGTTCCCAATCGACTGGCGCCTACTACACCGGCGATTACACCAGCCCGTTCAAGACCATCCTGGGTAAGACCGACAAGGATATTCAGGATAAGATGGACGAACTCTGGAACCATTACTTCGGTGGCCAGAACGACAAAACCGTGTATTACGAAGACCGCGATGGTGGCTACATTGTCGATATCAACAACAACGATATCCGTTCCGAAGGCATGAGTTACGGCATGATGATTGCCGTGCAGACCAACCACAAAGATGAATTTAAAAAGCTCTGGAATTGGGCCAAGAGTCACCTCTGGCATGATCCCGCTAGAGGTGGCAACGGCTACTTCTCCTGGCAGGCAAACCGCGACGGTTCTACGCGAGACCAAGGAAATGCACCCGATGGCGAAATTTACTTCATGATGTCGCTCCTGTTTGCAGCTCATCGCTGGGACGACGAAGGCTACATGAAGGATGCGCAAACCATTCTGAAAGCCTGTTGGAAAGGCAATGGCGGCTCCCTGTACAGCGAAAGAGATTTCATCGCTACATTCCAACCGACAGACGGCAACAACACTTGGGGCGATGCCTCCTATAGCCTGCCTGCATTCGTCGATTTGTTCAGTCGCTGGTCCGATACCAACAAGGACAAATGGCAGAAGGCGACAAAAGCCACCCGCGACCACATCTACAACTCCGCTAACCCCAAATCGGGTCTGTGCAGCGACTACAGCAACTTTGATGGAACGCCGCACTACGCATTTAGCGACAATTCCACGAAGTATGCGTTCGACGCCATCCGTTGTCCCATGAACTACGGCATGGACAGTTACCTGTTCGGTGTGGATATGCAGCGCCAGACGAAAATCGCGAAGGTTATCACCGACTTCTTCGAAAAGGACAACTACCAGCACGGCCACTTCAATTGGGACGGTACTAACGGATACGGTGCGTTCACCATCGGCCAGGCCGGTGCAAATGCCGTGGCGACCTACGCGTTGCTCGAAGAAAATGACTACAAGGATTTGGTCAAGAAAGTCTTGCAGAAGGCCTGGGACTCTAAGCCCATTGTGGGCAGTCAGCGCTACTATGACGGTCTAGTCCATTACCTCGCCATGCTCCACCTCACCGGCAACTTCAAAATCTGGAAGCCTAAGCCGCAGGTCGAGAAAAAGACTATAACCGCAAACGAATACAACGGTGTGAAATACGAAAAGGATACCACGTTCCACGCATTCGAATCCTGCAAGCTCTACGAATTGACCGTAAAGCCTGAACCGCAAAAAGATACGACAGTAAAAGACACAACCGTGAAAGACACATCCTCTGCAATTCATACAACTATGAGGATAAGCAGCCTTGTAAAGGTTAGGGCGACCAACCACTCCGTCGTCATCGAAAACGCTCCGGCAGGCGCTAGGTTTGCCGTCACGGACCTCAACGGACGCGTTCTCGCGACATCAAAGATAAACTCAGCAACGCAAGAAATCCGCATCGACAATAAAGGTGTCATGTTAGTCGTTGTCGGCGATAGGGCGTACAAGGTCATGAAGTAATCTTCCGCAAGGCGAAATTGATTGGGGCGTGCCGCGGTTGCACGCCCTATTTTTTATTTACGCTTCATTTTTCGCACCCAAACTTGCAGTTTTCCGCAAAAAAGATTAGTTTTACGGGCACCACCTACCACTCCAAGTCTCTAGCCAATGTCATTTCTCAGCAACGCACGCGATAAAACCATCAAATTATTTTTCCAGCGGAACGATTTCATCAAGAAGTTTGGCGAAATCGAGAACGTCGATATCGACACGCAAGAAAACATTGCAACCATAGTCATCCTTCTGCATGGAGAAACGGAACCGACCACACTTTACGCCCATTACTACTTCGAAGATGGGGAACAAGGGACCGAAATGGTGATAAGCAAAGTAGATTGCGAAAGAGAACTGATTAACGTCATCGCCGCATGGTGGTTCAAGGGACACACAATCAAGAAGGCACTCCCAAAAGGGGCCGGACTATTCGCAAAAATTCTGTTCTAAAGCTTCACAGAAAGGATTCACATGGACGAGCAACTTCAAAAAATCCTAAACAACGTCAATTTTAGCGTCAACGCGAACAAGCAAACAATGGACTTGACCGTTCTTCCCCACGGCGAAAGCTCCCCCATTTCGTTCCATATGAACTACAAGCTCGTCGAAAAAGGGGACGAAACCGAAATTTTTATCCAGAATGTGGCTTCAGACCGACTCTGGATTGACGAACTCATCAAAATGTGGCTCGAACGGCGCAATTTTCAATACAAGATTCCCCCAAACATCGCTGGATTTGTTAAAATGTTTTTGAAATAGGAGTAAAAGAGGCGCCCATGTTGAATTTTAAAGAATACAAAGACAAGAAAGAAGAATCCATCCAGGAGATGGTCTATTCCATCATATTCAACTTGATAACGGACATTCCGGACTCGCTCCTAGCCCCCAATACCGATCCCGACAAAAGGGTCGAGATTTTGACTAGACAGGCTGCATTGAAGGCTGCCACCGTAAGCACATCTCTTTCCATTCCTGCTGGATTCACCGGAGTCCTCACGTCCATCCCAGATATCGCCGCTGTATGGCGCATCCAGGCGCAACTCGTCTCCGACATCGCCTGCACCTACGGCAAGTTCGCCATGCTTTCACGCGAAGCCATGGTCTGGTGCCTATTCCGTCACAGCGCGGCCTCTCTACTTCGAGATGTCGCCGTCCGTACCGGCAGCCGCATTGTCGTGCAGAAGCTCTCGCTTTCGGCGCTCCAGAAGCTGCTCCAGAGAATCGGCGTCAAGGTTTCCACGAACTTCCTCGGTCGCATCGCCCTCCGCGCCATCCCCGCCATCGGGGCCATCGGCAACGGAGCCTATACATTCTTTGATACAATGGAAGTCGGTAAAACCGCAGCCACTTACTTCAAGGCACTAGAGGGTATGGAAAAGCCCGAACTCGTCGAAAATTCCATTGACAAAGAAGCAGCCTCCGACGAAGACGATACCGAATTCAACAAGGACTAAGCCACCTAGTTTCTGCGTTCTCGCAATGACTTTCCGCCAGTGACCGCTAGTCAAAAGATTAAAGAATTCTTCAAGCGACATGGAATTTTCGGGTTCCTTGTACTCACGCTCTTTATTCTCTTTACTTTATCCTTTATCAGCGAAAGGACGCCACTGAACGATGGCGCTGGTTACGACGGTGCGTTCTACTACAGCGTTGCGCAGAATTTTTCCACGGACTTCTGGACTACGGGTTACGACAGTTTCCGCATTTTCCGTATTTTTCCGTTCTTTCTGATAAACTTGTTCTTTTCGCTTTTGGGCATCGAGGCGACACATACAAACTTGATGCTCTCGATGTACGTACTCCATTTTGCAAACCTTTCAGTCCAGATTATATTCTTTGCCAAGTTCATGCAGCTGAACGCCTGGAAAAAGGCGACCAAGGCAATAATCTTCGCTTGTTTCTTTTTCAATTACTTCGTCCTCAAGAACTGCGGTTATGAACCGTTCCAAACGGACGCTTTCGCCGTCACGATTTTCCTCGTTTCATTTTACTATTTGCAGTGCGGCAAGTTCACCCGCTCACTCCTAGTTTCGTTCCTGGGAATTCCTACGTGGCCGACGATCACATACATGATTTGGCTTCTGTACTTTTTCAAGGACCCGTTCCCGCAAACGGCCAGGCGTCTAAACGTCCACACGGGCAAAGCCATTGCCATCGTGTTCCCGCTGATGTCTGTCGGGGCGGTCGCGACGCTCTACCTGCTTCACAAGCAGCCACTTCTCGAAAGCATGCTTTTCTGCAAGGCCTCGCCCCCGCTAATCCTCGCAAGCGCCATCGACTGGGGAGCGTTCCTCTATTTCGCCTTACGGAGCTGCGACTTCCATTTTTACAGTCCGCTCACCTACATCCGCGAATTTTTCCGCCAGTCCATCTGGAAAAAGGCAATTATCGTAGCCCTCCCCTTTGCCGCGATTTCGATTTTCCTGAAAGCCCACACCAACGACGAATTCTACTTCAACGAAGTCGCGTTCCTCCTCCAGACGCTTCTCCGCCCGCTCAAGTACCCGCTAGTTACCCCAGCCGCGCACGTCTGTTATTTTGGAATTCTACCGTTACTCGCCCTCTTTTATTTCCGCGATTTTACAAGAGACATTTTCAACCGCAGACCAGGCTACGCACTCGCATTCCTCGCATTCCTCTTTTTTGCAACCGACAGCGAAGCAAGGCACGTCATCCCGCTTCTCCCAATGATTCTCGTCCCGCTCGGATGCGTTCTCGACAAGGCGAATCTGGATGCAAAAGCGGCTACATCGTTAATAGCCTTGCAAGTCGTGCTCAGCCATTTTTATATACCGATTAACGTCGAAGGGACTGCCGAAGCACTCGCCACCAACGATTACTACGGAGTCGCCCAGCGGTATTTCATGAATTTCGGCCCTTGGATGTCGCCTTTATTCTATACTGTTTGGCTCTCGATTGCCGTTATATCAGGCTTTTTAGTCTATTTAATTGTGAAAAAGCGCAAAAACTAGTCTTTTTCGACCCGTTTTGTTCAATCAAAAGAAAAACCGCCCTTGAGCCAGCCCCGATTTTTTTCTATTTTTGGGCGCAACATTCAATAACATCAACTCCATCAGTGGAATAAAATATGAAAAACATTGAAAAGCACAGAAATATTGGTATTTCTGCACACATCGACTCCGGTAAGACAACCCTTACCGAACGTATTCTCTACTTCACAAAGCGCATTCACGCTATTCACGAAGTCCGTGGCAAGGACGGCGTCGGTGCCACGATGGACTCCATGGAACTTGAACGCGAACGCGGCATCACGATTCAGTCTGCCGCTACGTTCGCAAACTGGACCCACACCAAGAGCGGCGAAGCCGACTCCATCAACATCATCGATACCCCGGGGCACGTGGACTTCACTATCGAAGTGGAACGTTCTCTCCGCGTGTTGGACGGTGCTATCCTCGTCCTTACGGGTGTTGAAGGCGTCCAGTCCCAGTCCATCACCGTTGACCGTCAGATGAAGCGCTACCATGTTCCGCGCGTCGTGTTCGTGAACAAGTGCGACCGCTCCGGTGCAAACCCGCTCCGCGTTGCAGTCATGCTCAAGGAAAAGCTCAACCACAAGCCCTGCGTCATGCAGATTCCTATAGGCTTGGAAGCCAATCTTAAGGGCGTGGTTGACCTTATCGAAATGAAGGCCTACTACTTCGAAGGCGACAACGGCGACGACATGATCGAAAAGGAAATTCCGGCCGAACTCGTTGACCAGGCCAACGAATACCGCGAAAAGCTCATCGACTGCTGCGCCGACTACAGCGACGAAATCATGGAAAAGGCCATGGAAGGCCAGTACGGCGTTGATGATATCGACAAGGCCCTCATCAAGAAGACCATCCGCGAAGCAACCATCCGCCTCGACATCACCCCGGTGTTCATGGGTTCTGCCCACAAGAACATTGGTGTCCAGAAGCTCCTCGACGGTGTTATCGACTACCTCCCGTGCCCGACCGATGTTGAAAACAAGGCTCTCGACCTCGACAACAACGAAGCCGAAGTCGTGCTCGAAAGCGCCGACGACAAGCCGCTCGTCTGCTACGCATTCAAGCTCGTGAACGACCGCTATGGCCAGCTCACCTACATCCGCGTCTATCAGGGTACCCTCAAGAAGGGCGACATGATTACCAACATGGCCACCGGCAAGAAGGTTTCTGTTGGTCGCTTGGTCCGTATGCACGCTGACGAAATGGTGGACATCACCGAAGCCGGTGCAGGCGACATCGTCGCTCTGTTCGGTATCGACTGCGCTTCCGGTACGACATTCACGGATGGCAAGAACCACTACAACATGACTTCCATGCACGTTCCTAACCCGGTTATCGAACTTGTTATCGAAGCCAAGAACCGTGACGACCTCGACAACATGTCCAAGGCCCTCAACCGCTTCACGAAGGAAGACCCGACGTTCCAGGTCGAAGTCGATAAGGAATCCGGCCAGACCATCATCAAGGGTATGGGCGAACTCCACCTCGACGTTTATATCGAACGTATGCGCCGCGAATACAAGTGCGACGTCCAGACTGGTGCTCCGCAGGTGGCTTACCGCGAAACCATCACCCGTCCGGCCAAGTTCGACTACACCCACAAGAAGCAGACTGGTGGTTCCGGTCAGTACGCTAAGGTTGTCGGCGAAATGCGCCCGATGGTTGTCGAAGGCGACCAGGAAAAGGTCTATAACTTCGTCAACTCCGTCGTCGGCGGCCGTATTCCGAAGGAATACATTCCGTCTTGCGACAAGGGTTTCCAGAGCTGCATGGAAGCTGGTTCCTTGATCGGCTTCCCGGTCGTGGGTATCGAAATGGAAGTTCAGGATGGTGCATTCCACCCGGTGGACTCCTCTGACATGGCGTTCCAGATTGCAGCCCGTATGGCCTTCCGCGAAGCTTTCGCCAAGGCTGGTGCTCAGATTCTCGAACCGATCATGAAGGTCGAAATCCAGACTCCGACCGAATTCCAGGGTTCTGTCGTTGGTAACGTTTCCCAGCGCCGTGGTGCCATCACCGGCACGACCGAAGAACAGGGCATGACGACGATTGATGCAGAAGTTCCGCTTTCCGAAATGTTCGGTTACGCTACGGACCTCCGCTCCATGACTCAGGGTAAGGCCGAATTCACGATGGAATTCTGCAAGTACCTCCCGGTTCCGAAGAACATCCAGGAAGAACTCATCAAGAAGTACGGCGACAAGGCCAAGGCTAGAGCTTAGTTTTAAGCCCAAACTTCTCGCAAGTTTAAAAGGTCTGCAACGCAAGTTGCAGACCTTTTTTATTCACGACACAAAGCACACACACAGGTTTATTCTTAAAGAAAGGGCCCCGCGAACAGTAGGCCGCGGAGTCCTTGAAGGTTCGTAACACTAGTAAGTTCTACTCCACGATTCGATTCGGCTTCCCGTCTCAGAACCAGAATTTACTGGTATCACAAGAATAATATAGCGCACAAATTGCCAGTGCGAACAAAATTTTTTAAAGTTAAAATTCCCAAAAAGAACATTCCAACTTGGAGCAGTGGTGAAATTAGTTACTAGTTACTAGTTACTAGTTAATAGTTAATAGCTAACAGTTTCTAGTAACTAGTAACTCAAAACTCAGAACTCAATTTTGCTTGTTTCCAAAGCTTTTGCAAGCCCTCCAAGCCCACATCCTTGATGTCTAGGCCCTGTTCCTTGACGAGGCGTTCTACCTCACGGAAACGCTTCTCGAACTTGTTGTTAGCTCGTTGCAACGCAATGTTGGCGTTAAAACCGCAATGGCGAGCCACATTCACCAAGCTGAACATGATGTCGCCAAATTCATCTTCAAGGCGGTCAACGTTCGCATTTTCGGGAGTGACCTTTTCCATTTCGCTCCTGAACTCCGCAAATTCCTCTTGCACCTTGTCAAAAACAGGTCCCGCCTCACCCCAGTCAAAGCCGACCTTCGCGACCCTGCGGATAATATCTTGCGAACGGGCAAGCGTCGGCATGCTCTTACTGACTTTGTCCATAATGGACTCGCCCGCATGCTTTAAGTTGTTCTTTTCTTGCGCCTTGATGCGTTCCCAACGGCGGCTCACTTCATTGGCGTTATCGACTTGGGCATCGCCGAACACATGCGGATGTCTGCGCACCATCTTTTCGCAAAGTCCTTGCACCACATCATCAATAGAAAAATCGCCTTGCTCCTTCATCACCTGCGAATGGAAAATCACCTGGAACAGCACATCGCCGAGTTCCTCGCACATGTGTTCCTTGTCGCCATCTTGGGCGGCATCGATAAATTCACAGCTCTCCTCGACCAAATACGGCAACAGCGAATGCGTGTCCTGCTTGCGGTCCCACGGGCAGCCGTTTTCCGAGCGCAGACGCGACATTATTTCGACAAGATCATTAAACGTGTATTTCATGCAGCAAAAGATAGAAAGTAATTGTTCCCCTTGTTTTTTCACAATAAAATCAGTAAATTAGTTATACCATTTATTAAATCGTTAATTTTATCGTTTCTTATATCCGTTCATTTTATTCTCACAAAATACCACAGCCCATAAAATATCCGGGCCTGCTATTTAAATCAAACACAGACATTTATGGAAACGAAAAATTATAACGGATCCTATCGCGAACTCGCCCCCGAAAATTACCCCCTACAATTAAACCAATCCAAGTACCGTCCCAAGCAACTTTTTTGCAAAGGGACACTCCCTTCCGCCGATAAAATCGGTATCGCGATGGTCGGCACGCGCCGTCCGTCTGCTTCCGCCGAAGAACTCTGCCGGAGACTAGCGTCATCGCTCATAGGAACAAACGCGGTCATCATTTCGGGACTTGCGCAAGGCATCGACAGCTATTGCCACCGCGCAGCGCTCGATGTAGGCATTCCAACGATAGCAGTCCTAGCACAAGGGCTGGGCGCCAAAATCGAAGGCGAGCGGTCCACGCTTGCCGAGCGGATTCTCGACGCTGGAGGCGCCCTTCTAAGCGAATACGAAGGCAATACGCCCGCGTACAAGGGGAATTTCATCGCTCGCAACCGCATCATCAGTGGGCTCAGCCAATCGACACTCGTGGTGCAAAGCCGCCAAAAAGGTGGAGCCCTTCTCACAGCGCAATTCTGCATCGAAGAAGGCAAACAACTCCTCGCCTGCCCCGGGAACTTTGACTGCGAAATCTACAGCGGAACAAACGCGCTACTCGACAGCGGACGAGCAAAGCCCGTATTCGTTCCCGAAAGCCTGCGCTCGGCAGCAGGGTTCCCCGTCCTCGACGGAGCAAGCGTCGAGCAGCTCACATCGTGCGGAATATCACTCTCCGATGGGGCCCAAAAAGTTTTCAAGCGTTTTAACGGTTTCCGCAAAACTTTTTCGGAACTTCAGCAAGATTTGGAGTTTAAAGCTCCGGAACTTTTAGCTATATTGACGGAGCTAGAAATATCTGGTCTAGTCACGTCAAAGGACAACTTCCAATTCTATTTCAACGGAGCATAGCTAGTTGCGCATACGTTTTCTTATTGGAATAGCCACCTTGATTGCATTCGCATTCCTGGTGTTCCAGTTGTTGTTCGGTAAGAACAGCATTCCAGAGCAACGTAGAATTGCAAAAGAAATAGAACTCTACCAAGAACAGATCGATTCGCTGAACAAGGTTATCGAAACGCGCAACGAGCTCATCCAAAAATTGAAGACGGATTCCCTCTACAAAGAAGAAATTCTCCGCACCCGTTACGGCATGAGCCGTGAAGACGAGAAAGTGTTTCAGTTGGTGAAATAGGCATGGGGTCGGCGCATAGCGCCTTTCGGCACGCTTCGCTTTGGGGTATGAGCTATGAGTTTTTCTCATGATCTCGTTTTCTAATAGCATTATTCAGCAAAACCTTGAGTTTTTCTATTACATTAAGCTCAAAGGACCGCAAGGTCCGTGCCCATAGCTCAAAGCACCGCAGGTGCGTGCCCACAGCCCTACGCCATTTTGCTAGCGTCGGTGCTGGTGCATTCGACTTTACCGGCAAAGAAGCTGTATGCAGCAGGCACAATGAATAGCGACATGAATGTCGCAAACGTAAGGCCCCCAGCAATCGCAATGCCCATCGCGATACGGCTAGGCGTGCCGGTCATGATGAGCGGCACGGCGCCCAATACCGTAGAAAGGCTCGTCATGAGGATTGGGCGGAAGCGGCGTTCCGCCGCTTGCCTCGCCGCCTCAAGCTTGCCGCAACCCGTATTTTCCGCAATCTGGTTTGCAAATTCCACAATCAAGATACCGTTCTTCGTCACAAGCGCAATCAACAGAATCAGTGCGATTTCGCTAAAGATGTTGAGCGTCTGCCCCGTAACGAACAAGCTCACAAGCGCACCCGAAAGCGCAAGAGGCACCGTAAAGAAAATCACGAACGGCGCACGGAAACTTTCAAACTGCCCAGCAAGCACCAAGAACACAAGCGCAAGAGCCAGCAAGAACACCACGTACAAACCCGAAGAACTTTCCTCGAATTCCTTGGAAGAACCGCTCAAAGTCGTACTCACGCTGGGGTAATCCTTCAAAAGTTTTTTTGCAATGCTGCGCATTTCTTCCACACCATCGCCAATCGTCTTGCCCGGCACAAGGCCCGCCTGGATTGTCGCAGCGCTAAAGCGGTTGTATCGAGGAAGCGACGGTGATGCGGACTGTTCCTTGTACGTAATAAAGTTATCCAAGCTCACCAATTCGCCCTTGCCGTTCTTGACCGTGAGCATCGAAAGATTTTCCGGCGTATCGCGGTACTGGTAACCGACAGCGCCAATGATATCGTACTGGCGTCCGTCATTATAGTAATCGCCATACGTTTGGTCGCTAATTGCAAGCTGCACCGCCTGCGCAATATCATTCACCGAGACGCCTTCTTCGTTCGCCTTGTCACGCAAAATTTCGATGTGGAGTTCCGGCTTGGTAAAGCGCAAGTTGCTGTTCACCACGCTGAACACCGGGCTCTTGCTCGCGGCTTCTTCAAATTTCGGAACAAGGTCACGCAATATTTCGATGTTCGGTGCCTGCAACACGAACTGCACCGGCAACCCGCCACGCTGCGTACTGATACTCTGCGGTTCAAACACCATCACACGCAAATCCGGATATTCATTTCCGAGCACCTGGATTGCACGGGCTATTTCGCTCTGCGGACGGCGCGCTTTCTTGTCGTCGTTCAAGAAAAGTCTCATTCTAGAGTTGCCCGCATTCCACGCACCGGCCTGGAATTCCGTGTATTCGTTCGTGTCGAGAATAGAAATCACCTCGTCAGCAAACTCGTCCGCCATGCGTTTCGTTCTTGCAAGGTTCACGCCTTCAGGCATGCTCATGTTCACCATCACGGCATTCGCATCTTCGGTAGGCGCCATTTCGCTACTCATGTTGTTGAAGCAATAATACGCAGCAAAGAACAGTGCAGCCACAATCGGGAACAACAGCAAGCGCATTCTGAGGAAGGCCCCCAGCAATCGCGAATAGAAAGCATTAAGCCAATCGAAGAACGGTTCCGTAACCCGGAAAAACCAACCCTGTTTCTGGCGCTTTAAAAACTTAGAACAAAGCATCGGCGAAAGCGTGAGTGCACACAAAGTCGAAAGGAACACCGTTCCAATCATCACCGCCACAAATTCGCGGAACAAAAGACCCGTCGTACCGCCAAGTGCAAGCACAGGTACAAAAACTGCCATCAGCACGACAGAAGTCGCAATCACGGCAAAAAAGATTTCGTTCGTCCCGGCAATCGCGGCCTGCTTGGGCGTCATGCCACCTTCAATCTTGTGGTAAATGTTTTCCACAATCACAATGGCGTCATCGACCACCAAGCCAATCGCAAGAACCATCGCCAACAACGTAAGCACGTTGATACTGAACCCGCAGAGGTAAAGCACAAAGAAGCTACCGATAACGGACACCGGCACCACGACCATCGGGATAAACGTCGTGCGACCTTCACGCAAGAACGCAAAGATAATCGCAATCACGAGCACAAATGCGATAAAGATAGTCTCCACCACTTCCTTGATGGAAGCGCGAATATTAATCGAAGTATCTCGACCGTAAAGCAATTCTACATCTTTGGGAATTTCACGCCGGATATCCTCGACGCGCTTGTAGAATTCGTTTGCAATTTCAACGTGGTTGCTGCCCGGCTGCGCCATGAGCGCAAGCGTAATCGAATTTTTGCCGTTACGTCTAAAACCAGTACGCGTATCTTTCGGTTCGTAATGGATATCCGCCACATCAGAAATGCGAATGACATTTCCATCGGCAGCCGTTTTTACAGCAATATTGCCAAACGATTTCGGATCGAGAATTCGACCAAGCGTACGAATCGAAAGAGTCGTTTCAGTTCCTTCAATAGAACCGGAAGGGAGTTCGAGGTTTCCCTGTTTCAAAGCAGCCGCCATTTGCGCACCCGAGACTCCAAGAGCTTGCATACGCACAGGATCAATCCACAAGCGCACCACCGGACGCTTTTCGCCCCAGATAGCCACTTCCGAAACGCCGTTAATCGTCTGTAAGCGTTCTTTCACGTGGTTGTTCGCAATTTCAGAGACTTCCATCGGATCGAGTTTGTCACTCACGAGACTCACCATCAAAATCGGGTCGTTGTCGCTATCGGACTTATAGACCGTCGGTTCATCGACATCATCGGGCAAGCGGCGACGCACACGGCTCACGCGGTCGCGGATTTCGTTTGCAGCGGCTTCTAGGTCCATGCCCGTTTCGAACTCGATGCTGATGTAAGAGAATCCGTCACGGCTAGTCGAAGTAAGCGCCTTGATGCCAGATGCACTGTTGATGGAGGCTTCCAAAATTTCGGTGACTTCCGCTTCGACCACGGCAGCGTTTGCACCGGGATAAGACGTACGCACCTGGATAAGCGGGTAATCCACGTTCGGGTATTCGCGAATGCCCAAAGAGCTGAGTCCAAAGAATCCGAGCAAAACAATGACAAGCGCCATCACGGTCATGAGCACCGGACGGCGAACGGAGAGCTGGCTAACGCTCATTACTCCACCTCGTAATTGATAGAGTGACGGAGTCCCTTAATCTTCACATCGGCCCCTGGACGAAGACTCACGATTCCAGAAACAATAACCGTATCGCCCACGTCAAGGCCCGAAAGCACTTGCACAGACATCGGCGTGCGAAGTCCCGTCGTCACGTGCTTAATCTTGGCCTTGCCACCTTGACTCACAAACACATAAGCCCCTTCCCTGTCGAGAATCATAGCCTCGGAAGGAATGGTAAAGCTCTGTATATTGCTGGATTGCATGGCCACATTCACACTCACAAAGCTACCGGCAATCAGTTCGCCCTTCGAGTTATCGACATCCACCATCACGCGGCGGGTGCGGCTGCTTTCAGAAATCACGGCGTCCAATGCAGACACGACACCGTCCTTTTCGACATTGCGTTCAGAATCCTTGAGAGAAATCTTGTCGCCAACCTTGATGACGGATGCATAACGCTGCGGAAGCGCAAACTTCGCTTTGAGACGATCGACCTCACTGAGTTCCGCAATCGGCGTACCCGAATTGAGCCAGGCGCCCACGGACACATCGACAAATCCAAGTTTACCGTTAAACGGCGCGCGGACTTCGGTCTTTGTAAGCTGAGCGCGGATGAGTTCGACACTTGCCTGCGCAGACTTAAGCGAGGCCTCGGCTGCTTCCAAATCCTGCTTGGTGGCCCCGTTCTTTTCATAGAGACCGCGCACGCGCTGTTCCTTCTGCTCGGCAAGCATCTTGTTCGATTCCGCCTGCTTGAGCTGTGCACGAAGTTCGGAATCGTCAATTTTAGCAAGGAGAGTTCCCTTCTTTACGATAACGCCATCTTTCGCCGTAAGGCTCACCAAACGGCCAGAAGTCGCCGCAGAAAGCGAAACGCTGTTCTTAGGGGCAAGCGTCGCCATCGTCTGGAAAACCTTCCCCTGCGAACTGAGTTCCGCCACGTAACCTTCGACATTCAGAATGCGCTGGGCGCCACCCTTTTTACCGCCAGGCCCATTGCCACCGGGAGCAGTGCCCTTAGCGGAATCGTCTTTACCGCCACAAGCGATGAGAAGGAGAGAAGAAAGAGCAATTAAAAGAAGGTGTTTCATAAGCAGTTAAAAGTAGGAAGTAGGCAGTTAGAAATAAGATGTTGGTAGTTGTTTGGTTTTATTCCGTCATTCTGACACCGAAGGTGGAAGAATCCGGAGCATTTCAATTCCGCGAATTTAGATGCACAAATTGCCTAAAAAGTTGCATAAAAAGGAGATTCCCGCACTAAGGCGGGAATGACAAGCTCAGAACTTCACGTTCATGAAGAGAGCGCCACCATCTTCATAGAATTCCGGTTCAAACTGAACACGGCTAGAGAAAGACTTCGAAGACGTCGCTCGATAGACACGCACAGCATCAAGCATAGAAACCACACGATTCAAAATCAGCGCTCCCACAGAGACCTGGAACACGATGCGGCTCACGCGGTAATGGCGCATACGGCTCTTGAATTCGTCAATGTGTTTCGTCGATTCCGGATTGTCAGAACTGCCCCAGTCCCACTGGATATCGTTCGAAAATTCCTCATCCGTCTTTTTGTCCGAACGAATCATCGCCTGATTGTAATCCTCGTTCATGTCCGGCGAAGAGTTCTGTCCATACACGCCAGAGCGGCTACGGTAGGACCCCACCGTATTGAGCAGGGAAATATTCTTACCCCCGTTAAAACCAGCATGCCTTACCGCATAATTATGGGCTGACGTTACATAACGGTCGCCCACCACATACGAACTTATGGCGGCCACCCATAACGCCAGATCCGTCCACACGAACGGTCTCACGAGTTTCTTTTCGTTCAAATAAAGTTCACCCATGCCCGGCAAAAGCGCCGAAGCACCAACGGCAAGGAACACATTCTTGTCGTTGTTCTTATAGATATTCTTATCGACACTTACCACAATCTGCGAGAAAGCGGCAACCGACGCAAGCAGTACGGCAAGGATGATGCGCATTAGAATCCCCAATTTGCACGAACAGTCCATCCAAAGGAATCCTTGAACGAGACGCCACTATCAAAATGCAAACGGTCATACCAAGAAACATCTTCTTCGTAAAGAACCTTGTTGTGGGCGTTCGCGGTAAGAGCGGCATCCACAGCAGATACGATATGGTTCAAAATCAAACCGCCGATGAACCACGCCTGCATGTCAGCGTAGTCGTTTGCGTCGCGGCGCATGGAGCGGTACTTGCGCTGGTAATCAGAGCCGTCCTTGCTGAGCGAAGCCGTTTCGGAATTAGGCGTTTCAAGGTTTAAATCGCTGACGATAGCCGATTCGGCGTCTTCCCAACCAAGCACATAAGCGTCTTCAGAAAGCAACTGGAACAATTCTGATTCCTTGTTGAAGTCGCGCTTGGTCTCCTTGGAGAAAGCTTTCATTTCATCGCCCAGCATCACATCTTTATCGCCAAACAAACCCAGATGCCGTGAATCGCCTTCATACAAAGCGTTTTCGTGGTAACAGCCTGCATTACCGGCATCCCCGTAAATTGCCTCGCAGAACGACTTGCGCGTTCCCATATAGCGGTTGTTGAATTCGTTGCTGTAAAGCTTGCCACCCGCATTATAAAGATTGCGCATAGCAACTTCATAACGTCCAATAGAATAATGATCCTTCGCGAAACGTTTGTACTTCTTAACCTGGTCGTTATACTTGTAGATGGAGAAATATCCCCAACCGCTCCACATAAAGACTTCCAAGGCTATATAGACGCCACCACGGACGTACGTCGCCGTCGAGCCGCCTACATACATCTGGCCTGCACCCGGCACCAAAAGCGAGAGGAACAAAGCCTTACGCGGATTCTTGTAGCGGCCCTTCATTTCATCAATGCCGTGAACCTTGGAAACCTTCACCGGTCCCAAAAGATCGCGACGACTTACGCTATTCGACGATGCGGCCACGGAACTGCTGCTTACGTTCATGAGACCGGCGGCTTGAGCTTGGGCGAGAGAATCGGCACGTCTTGTCGAATCGGCAAGGGCACGCACCCTTTCGGCTTCGGCAATCGCAGCCTCGCGCATCAGTGAATCGCGAGTTGCGGAATCAAGAACCGCCGTATCGAGAACAACAGCCGAAGACATCAAGTCCGTGACAGACGAGCTAGATTCCACCGCAGCCACCGATGAAGAACTCTCAATCGCAGAGCTAACAACCGCAGAAGGAAGAGGCGCCTCCGAAGATGAACTCAAGACGACAATCGAGGAACTCGACCCTTCGACAGGCTTGCTTCGACCGAGCTCAGCACTAGCAGGGACCTTAGAGGAACTCGAAACAGCAACACTGCTAGAGGACTTGGACTTCTTTGATTTTTTCGAGGCAGAACTTGCCGGAGCCTTGGCAGAAGAGCTCACTGGAGCGACAACCGCAGAACTTGCAGGAGCAGCAGGTGTTTGTACAGCCGGAGTCGCCGGAGCCTTGGCTTCTTCTTCAAATTCGGCAAAGAGATCTCGCACCTGACCAAAAGAGACCTGAGTGAGAGATAAACCTAAAAACAAGGGTAAAAGAGCAAACTTGCGCATATGCCATTAAAATAGAAAAAAATGTTGTCAAAACAAAAAGTCTCGGATATAAATCCGAGGCTTTATTCGTCAAAATTTCATGTATGCGCTACTTGATACGAACTTTCCGCACCACGGAGCCTACGCGGACCAGATAAACGCCGGCATTGGCAACTGGAATTTCAAAGTTAGCCGAAGGCACGAAGCCCGAACGAACGACCTTGCCCTGCATATTGCGAACTTCGAAACGATTGCCAACCGTAGAGCCGCTCACCTGGATTCGGCGGCCTACAGAAGATAGACCAAGCAGGTCGGCACCTTTAACCGAGACAATCTTTGTCGGGATTTCTACAGGCTTCTTAATGATAAGCGTTCCATCGGTAGTAATTCTAAACTGAACGTTAGAGAAATTCGGCGAGATATTGACAAAATGATCTACACGAAGATTGAAAGGATAAAGATAAGCTCTCACGCCAGAAACCGAGGTTGTGGTTACATCTAGCACAGAATCCTTAGTATCCGGATCGATAATTATAACACTATCACGATAAGTCACAAAATTCACAGAATACTCAAATCCGGAATCCAAAGGAGCCTCACTGCAAAGTGTTCCACAAAGACGCACATCATAGCTCTTGGGAACAGTGATTGTATCTCCTGTAGAATCTCTCTCGACTCTATCACCGAATATGAGAACCGTAATCTTTTCTGTATAGGGCTTAATCGTAAAGTTGCCCTGTTTCACCTTCACCTGATAGTTCTTATTGAGTTTATCCTCATCAATGGACGCCGCAATCTTGTACGAAGTCATCTGACCATTTGCATCAAGGCGAACATCTTCTCCCTTTTCACGAGCCACCGTAATACCTTCAAGCGAATCACCCTCACGAAGACCAGTTATGGTAACAAGTGAATCTAAAGCGGGATCACGAGTTCCATAAACCTTCGACGTATCGGCAATCGCCACAGTCACGCTTCTCTTCAAGACTTTAAAGGCAGCCGGGACATATTTACTTACAACATAATTCGTAGTCGTCGGTTCTTTTTTGTCAAAGTCAAGTACATATTCACCCGCATCGAGGAGTCCAGTCTTTTCAATACTAACATGAATATTGTCTAGAGCATCACCATTCAAAAGGCTGTCAACAGTCCACTTGAATTCAGTCGGAAGTTCTTCGCCATACGTAATGGAATCCGCAACAGCCGAGACCACGAGAGACTTCGGCGTAATTTCCAACGAGCCATCAGTGACTTCAAACGTAACATTCGGGTAGTTGACAGAGGTATTCTTGAAATTGTCCTTGCTCAAGCCCATTTTGTAGGTACCGGCATTGGTTCCCGAAACAACAGAATCGCCAGCATCGGTCTTGGTATATTCGACAAACTTGAGAGAATAAGCATCGCTATTGGAAGAAATGTCATAACCATGCACGGTCTGTTCCTTGCCGTTATAGACTCCCGTACTGGTGTGGCCCTTAATCGTCACGACAATTTCGTCATTGTTCGCAACAATTGTAAGCTTAGCTTCTTTTTCATCAACAGTTACCACATAATTCGGATTGGCCTTGGCATCAACCGTTGCCGTGATCTTATATTCTCCAGCATCCTCACCCTTTTCACGAGAAAGCGTGACTCCAGCTAGTTTGTCTTCAGTTTCACCGATTGTCACAAGACCATCGACCGTGTATGTCAGTTCGGGGTCTTTTTCGCCAAACTTCTTCGAAACATCGTCAACAGTTAGAGTGACTGCCTTCGGAGAAATCGTCAGCGTACCAGACTTAACGGTCAACTTGTAGTTAGGATTGGAGCCGTCAGCAAAGGCAACGTTAATTTTGTATGTACCAACAGTATCACCTTTTGCACGAGTGATGGTAGCGCCTTCAAGGCTTTCCGTTGCTGTTACAAGGCCTTCCGTCGTGAAGGTAAACTTCGGGTCCTCGTCGCCATAAGTTTTCGCGGTATCGGCAACAGTTACGGTTGCGGCCTTCGGAGTAACCGTAAGCGTACCATTTTCCGTAGAAGAAATCAGATAGTTGGGATTCGAGGTTTCCTTAATAGATACAGCAATTTCATACTTGCCGACAGCTTCAAGACCATCATCAGAGCAGTCTTTACAAGTTAATTTAACATCATTCAGATTGTCCTCACCCACAAGTCCATCGACCTTATAAGTAAATTCTGGAGTTGCGGCACCATAAACTTTAGTTACATCATCAACAGACACAGCGACCTTAGCTTTTGTAATGGTAAATGTAGCACCATTTACAGCAACGATGTAATCCTCAGTTTCCATGTTTTCAACGGTGACAGAAATTGGATATTCACCAACAGTATCACCCTTAGTTCTCGTTACTTCAATATCGCCAAGCAACGCATACTTAGTCTTTTCAAGGCCTTCGATGGTATATTCAAACTTAGGGTCAGTTTTGCCATAAACCTTTGAAGTATCCTTAGCAGAAACAGTAACATGCTTCTTTGTAATAGTCAGATAGCCGGGGGTTTCAGGCGGCATCACATTAAAATTGGGGAAAGTTTCCCCAATTTTTTCAGATACACCGTCTTTAAACGTAATCGCGTATTTATAAGGTTCACCCTTATGCTCACCCTCCTTAATAACAAGTTCTTCACCAGCAACGCGTTCCAACTTAATAAGGTCTTTCAGCCCCGTCTTGAGTTCTTCCAAAGCACTGGATTTAACAACTTTAATAAGTGCGTCTTCTTCTTCTATAGCCCAAGTAAATTCAGGATCCGCGGCACCTTTTTCTTTTGTCGTATCACGAATCACAATCGAGACATCTCTCTGTGCGATAGTGAATGTACTTGTAACTTTAGTTCCATCATCGTTAATGGTCACGGTAACAGAACCAGCGTTTTCTCCCGCATTTATATTCTCACCATAAGAAATAGAAATATCGGAGGGGGTTGATCCATCATCACAAGTTACAACAGGCTCAGGCTTTATTGGAGAACCTGTATAAATTTTGCTTCCCTTCAAATTACTTATAGAACATGTGCGTTCTGCCGCGAATGCATTTGAAAACGCCGCTGATACGGCAAGAGCTAGTATTGCAATTTTTTTAATCATAAACCACTCTCTTTTTTAAACCCAGTAAAACTATTTAAATCTATCCTAGTGAAAAATATATTATTTTGCTTACGTTTTCAACTTATGTTGCGACAAAATGTTGTATTATCCAACATTTTCAAGGCAAATAAGGCCTTTATTAAGAAAAACCGCCCCCAAACGGGAGCGGTTCTTCAAATTTCAAGTGGTTATAGAAGCGATTACTTCTCAGCGACCACCCAAACCTTGACCTGTGCTTCAACATCGCTGAAGACCTTGACAGCCACGGTATAGACACCGAGCTGCTTGATCGGTTCAGCAAGGTCGATCTGAGCACGGGAGACCTTGACGCCAGCCTTGGTGATTGCTTCGGCAATGTCGCCTGCGGTCACAGAACCGTAGAGACGTTCGCCTTCAACAACGCGGCGTTCGAGGTTAACAGAAATCTGAGAAAGCTTTGCAGCCACGTCACCAGCAGCGGCGAGTTCCTTCTGGAACTGGGCTTCAACAGCAGCGCGGTTGTTTTCAATTTCGAGCTTAGCTTCCTTGGTAGCGCGAACAGCGAGCTTGCGCGGGAAGAGGTAGTTACGAGCGTAACCATCCTTGACCTTCACGACGTCGAGCATCTTGCCCAAGTGGGGGACGTTAGCCTTAAGAATAATTTCCATAGTCTAGTTCCTCCTATTAGCGCATGCTGTCCGAAACGAACGGGAGAATAGCCATCTGACGGGCACGCTTGATAGCTTCGTTCAGCATACGCTGATACTTAGCGGAAGTGCCAGAAATGCGGCGCGGGATGATCTTGCCACGTTCAGAGATAAAGCGACGAAGAGTCTTTTCGTCCTTGTAATCAATGAACTTGACGTTGTTCTCGGTGAACCAGCAAGTCTTCTTGCGGCGAATACGAGTAGCCTGCTTCTTATCTTCAAAAGCCATTATTCAGCCTCCCCTTCTTCTGCGTCAACCGGAATGATTTCTTCGGTTGTCTGTGCCTGAGTCTGGTCGTAAACGATTTCGCTCATCGGATAATCAGCGAGGGTCATCCAGCGGAGAACGTTTTCGTTGAGCTTGAGAGCGGCTTCCATGCTAGCAACCACAGAGGCTTCAGCCTTGTAGTAGAAAATCACATAGTAGCCATGCTGGCGCTTGTTGATGGTATAAGCGAGCTTGCGCTTGCCCCAGTCGTCACGGCGGAGAATTTCGCCGTTACCGTCGGTGATGCTCTTGCCGATGTTCTCGACTTCAGCCTTGATAGCGTCGTCAGAGATCATAGCGTCGATGATCACCATCGTTTCGTATTGTCTCATAATGAGTCCCTTTGGTCTATCGCCCGGAAACCGACATTGGCTCCGGGAGGGTTCCGATAAAAATCGGTGCGCCTAATATAGAAAAAAGGATTTTCGATGTCAAACCTAGGGGGGCGGTTGGGTATTCTTAATTCGGAATTAAGAATTAAAAATGGAGAATTAAAAATTATGAATTATAATTTTTCACTTTTAATCTTTATTTTTTCATTTTTAAATGCCAAATTGTAAGCCGAGGAATCCGGCTACAGCCCATTCGTTCACGTTTCTATTGAAATAACGCTGGAAAACCATTTCAAAAGAAATCCACGTAGATTTAAGGTTTTTATTCGCCCAAGGCCAGACTTCGTGCAAATTAAAGGCTATTCCCGGGCTGAACGACACAAGCTGGGCCCAGGAAAAGTTAAACTCATAGGTCGCACTGCCGACAAAACCCAAATACGGCCCAACAATAACGCCCATTCCCGCTTCAAAGCCTATCGTAAACCCGTCTAGCGAGAACATCTTTTCGCAGCTCTTTTCGTCTTCGAGCGTTTCCGCACCATCGCTTGATTCAGTGGAGTCAGAAACGGCTTCGTGGGTATCGTCCTTATGGACGCCTTCGCGAAGTTCCTTGCGAAATTCCGAAAGGTCGGTCGTCTCAAGTCCAAACAATACGGAAGCATAGAAATCTATCCAAGAAAAACCGGCATGGGCTCGTACATTCAAGCGATAGCGCTGGTACATGAGCATCACATCGCGGTCCAGCGTCCCGCCAAAGAAGCGGACGTCAAACCCACCCGTAAGGTATTCCTTATAGTGATATTCCAACTGACCCTGCCAAATGCCCAAACAGTCACAATCCTTGGAGGCATTGAAAAGCCCAGCACCTATACCGACCGAAAATCCCTCGCCTAAGAAAGCTGACTGTCGCGGCAATGGGACGTTATAACCCTTTTTTTGCGATGGAATTTCCGATTCAGGTTGAACAACATAAACAGTATCAACAACCGTATCGCGAATGACGACGACGTTATTCGTAGGAGGTGCCGCAGAGGCCGTTCCCATATTCGCGCTAGAAACAGCAGCTGGCGCAGGTTCCTGCTTTACGGAATCAAAAGACTCCGTTGTAGGGCTTTCGTATTCGTAGGGCGACGGAGTTGTGTTTTGAGGGGTCGCAGATTTAGGTGAAGTTTTCCGAGTCGAAGCTTTAGCTGTTTTTTTTGATTTCGCAGCCGACTTCGACATGGACTTTGGCGCGACAACGGTTGTATTCTCTTTTTTTGACCGTGACTGCGAACGAGCCGGACCGGAAGCCTTGGCTTCGGCATAGACGTTCAAAATCAGCAATAGGACTAAAAAAAGAATTCGCACGAGTGTAATTTAATAAATAGTGGTTAGTGGTTGGTGGTTAGTGGTTAGGTTTTCAGAGTTTGAGGTGTCTTTCGTTTCGGAATCACGGCATTTTTCGCCATCCCAATCCAGTGGAGAGTTTTCGTCAATGGGCAGGAACGAGTTCGCCATTTGGTCAATGCGTTTTGCATTGGGAACTTCATCCGGTTTACCAAACATGGCATTACTGAGATCTAAATAACGCTTGACTCCACGACGGTAATCAAGCAAAGTCACTTCGAAGATGTAACCATCAAAAACATCGTAAGGAATCATTTCTTCTTCATACGATTCAACAAGTTTTTTTAGTTCATGAATTTTCGAAATTGACTTGGATTCATTAGCCATAGACTGTGCAGACTCTGAAGTTTTCCATTCGCATGTTTCGACAGAATCCAGAACGCCACAAACTTTTTTGGACGTGCAGATTAATGCGGAATCGCCCTTGACGCGAATTGTCGCCATTCGTATGTCAAAAACGAACGCGTCCGAAAAGCTGATTTTCAGTTCGTAGTCGAAACGCGGTGACGATCCGCCAGCCAAGTTATTTGTAGAACTGTCCGCAGAATCAAGGGCCAAAGGTTCATCGACGATGGTACCGAAGGGATGTAAATAATCTTTTGAAAAATAGGAGACAATATTCGGTATCAAAAATACAAGCAGCAAGGCTACCGGGCCAAGCAGCCAATGCCAAATCTTTCGAGGGTTAAAGAAATTGCCTATTAAGCAACCAATCCCATAAAAAGCAGTAACATAAATTCCTACAATCGCCATTTCGTATAAATTTTTACAAATAACCCACTGGAGGGTACGCACAACAATGACAACCAAGGGAATACAGCCAAGAACGAGCCACAACTTTTTCTTCGAAGTATGCTTGTAGAGCGCAAACAAAACCATTCCCAAAATGACAATGGGAATAGACTCGATCAAATTACAATCCAATTCGTTATAAAATTTTAAAAGAAAATTGCGCATAAACTATGTCTCAATCGCCGGGTTCAATTTCTTTTTTCTGCCCAACCCGTCTTCGTTCGGGATGTTTCTTTTTGATGGAACTATCCGGTTCGCCCATCGTCATTTGCACAACCAATTCATTCTGCAAATCTGCGCATTTTTTTGAAACATCGCTATATGACATTGAAGTGTAAGAGTCTCGCGAAGGCAAGAAACTTACGAACGTCTTTTCGATTGTCATGGCATCGTACACATGGGAATGTTTAGCGTTGGGGAAATACAAATGACGGCGTGTTTTGCGCTTGTAGTCTTTGAGTACGACCGAAGAGCCATAGCCATCGAGGACATCATCCGTAGTATATTCCTGAGTGTACTTTTCAATGGATTTCTTTAACTTTCGAACTGAGGCAGATTTTTCGGCATCCAATAAAATCCAATTGCCCACGGCATCACCACCGTGTAGAACCGTCAACAGATTTTTAGTGGTATCGTACTGAACGTCAGCACATTCGCTATAACCGAATTGGAAAAAGACCGAATCATTCCGTTCGAGAAAGGAGACGCTTCGTGAATCGTCGCCCCAAGCATCGGCTATCGAAAAAAACATTTCGTAATCCGCTCCTTGGGAAACGTTTAACCCGGCTTGCTCCAAAGTTTCGTCAGAGATTTCACCATAAGGATGAGCCATGATACTCCACCCAAAAGACCATAAAAGTAGCATAGGTATTATAACAACAAGTGGCAGCGATAATTTGCAATAAAGTTTTTTCTGATTGAAATTTTTGCCGAACAAGCTACAAGCAAAAAAGAACGCTATATAAAGGAGCATCACTAAAAAAGGCATCGCTATTGAAACAGAATTTTCCACCATGATGTCTTCATCGGCTTTATAAACAGAGATAACGTAACCACATACAAGGGCCCACAGGAGAACGCTCCACAAAGAAAGCCAAAGCTTTTTTAAGCGAAATTTTTCATAAAATAGAGCAAACAGGAAACCTAATAAATGAGGCAAGAAAGCCACAGTAAAAATGCACAAAATTGCCAAAAAGTCGGGATCGTCATATAGATCAAGCAATGGCCAAAAGAAATTTATCATAAAGTTCAATATACACAAAAGCCCTCGGCATAAAACCGAGAGTCTTGTAAAATGTTTTTTAAAGGAGATGCCCGGTTCCTTCGACTTCGCTCACTTCGGCGTTGCTCAGTGCAGACAGGACAGGCTCCGCCGGGCATGACAAGCGCCGGAGCGGTCTCTTAGTAACCTTAATAAGTGCCGAGCAAATGGCGAACTTTGTCCATCATGATCTTGGCCCTGGCGCGGGCGCGTTCCTTGCCGTAGGCAAGAATCTTTTCGATTTCGTCGGTATGGTCGAGCAAGTAGAAGTACTTTTCGCGGGCGGCACCGAGATGTTCTTCAAGAACGTTCTGGAGTTCCTGCTTGGCGTGTCCCCAGCCCATGCCGCCAGCGCGGTAGCGGGCAGCGAGAGCTTCGGTCTGTTCCGGCGTTGCAAAGAGTTTGTACAACTTAAACACATTGCAGGTATCCGGATCCTTCGGTTCTTCGATGCCCTGGGAGTTCGTCACGATTTTGCCGAGACGCTTCTTGAGAGCCTTCGGTTCAAGGAAGATGTCGATGTAATTGTCGTAAGACTTGCTCATCTTGCGGCCATCGAGACCCGGGATAACACCGGTGGATTCCTGGAAAACCGGTTCCGGAACGGTGAACACGTCTTCGCCAAAATGCTTGTTGAACTTGATGGCGATATCGCGAGCAAATTCGACGTGCTGTTTCTGGTCTTTGCCCACCGGCACGATGTCGGCGCTGAACATGAGGATATCGGCATCCATGAGGCACGGGTAGCAGTAAAGCCCCATGTTCACGTTGGAGTCCACATCAACGCCTGCGGCGGTGTTGGCTTCGACCTTCGCCTTATAAGCGTGGGCACGGTTCATGAAGCCCTTCGGCGTGAAACAGCTGAGAGCCCAGCTAAGTTCAAAGATTTCAGGAATATCGCTCTGCTTGTAGAACAGGGATTCTTCCGGGTTGAGACCGAGAGCGAGCCAGGTTGCAGCGACTTTGTAGATGTTCGCGCGCATTTCGGCGCCGTTCTGCACAGTCGTCAAAGCGTGATAGTCCGCGATGAAATAGACCGTGTCGTAAGTCTTCGTAAGTTCAAGAGCCGGGCGGATAGCGCCCACATAGTTGCCGAGATGGGGAGTGCCCGTCGGCTTGATACCGGTAAGAGAAATCTTTTTCATGGGGTGCAATTTAGGAAAATTTCACTGTGCGTTATTGCACACTTACACGCGAAAAGTGCCGTCTTGGGGTAATTTCGGGGCAAAAACAGCGCGCTTTCAATTTCTTTTATTACATTTCCATGTCAAATGATTAAAGACGAGAAATACATACTGGTAAATAGCGAAGAATCGCTGGCGAACTTGCTTCTTGATTTGGAACAGTTCGACATGGCCGCTGTCGATACGGAAGCGGACTCCATGTACCATTACACGGCTCGTCTCTGTCTTATCCAGATTACCATTGGCGAGCACCATTACATTGTGGATCCGCTTTGTGGACTGGACCTTGCACCGCTGTTTAAAGCCCGTGCAATGCAGACGCTGATTTTCCATGGTGCAGATTACGACCTGAGATTGTTGTGGCAGACCTACGGGTTTTCGCCCAAAAGCATTTTCGACACAATGCTTGCCGCAAAGATTCTCGGCGAGCAGCACCTCGGGCTTGCCGACTTGGTCAAGGAATATTTTGGAGACGAGCTCAAGAAAGAAAACCAGAGAGCCGACTGGACGATTAGACCTCTTTCATTGGACATGTGCGAATACGCCATCCATGATACGTTCTACCTTCACGAACTTTGTGCAATTCTAGCTGAAAAATTGCAACAGGCCGGACGTATGGACTGGCTTACGGAACAGTGCAATGCGCTCATCGAACACGCCAAGCAGCCGAACGGCCCCAAAAAGGACCCCTGGCGAATCACAGGTTCGAGCATATACGGTCCCTGTGCCTTGAATATCCTCAAATATTTGTGGGAATGGCGCGAAAAGCAGGCCGAAGAACTGGACCGTCCGCCTTACAAGGTGATGCAGTCGGAGCTCATGCTCGCAATCGTGAACGCCCAGCAGGCGCATTTCCCGAACGTGGATGAAGCATTCCTGCCCAAGCTCCCCCGCAATTTCAAGGGCGACCGCCTGGAATCGTTCCTCAACATGTTGCGAACCGCAGTTTCTGTTCCAGAAAGCGATTGGCCGATGCGGCTGCCCAAGGCACCTCCCCCGCCAGTCATTCCGCATTCGGACTTGCTCAACGCCCTCAAGACGTGGCGCGACGAAAAGGCCGAAGAGCTGAAACTCGACGCAGCACTCCTTGCAAACAAGTCGCAGTTGATTTGGCTCGCGGCCCCGGGCAACATCCCTTGGCAGATGCGCTACGACGAAGCCCACCTGATGCACTGGCAGCAGAACATCTGGAACGAAATATTGCGAGACAAGTTGCCGACGGCGAAACGCATCGGCGAAGAAGAATAGAGCCTCGAAAAATAAAGGTTATAAATGGCAGCGTCCATCGTTATTGTAATTCTTGTTTTTTTGGTTTTCGGCAGCAGTTCCATTATAGAGTCCTTCTTGAAAATGCGCCGCATGAAAAAAGGCGAAGACATCATCAAGGAACCGTGGCAAGAAATCCACGACATCCCGGGCTACCACGATGCAAGGAACGTAGCCGCGTTCTACCCGCTCAAGGGCGAACCGAACATTTTGCCCATTCTCGAGGAGCTTGCCATCGAAGGCCGCCTCCTGCTCCCGAAGTGCGAGGGGGATGGCATCATGCACTTTTACAAAATCTGTAATTTAAAAAAGGATTTGGTCAAGGGGCATTACGGAATCATGGAGCCGCGTGAAGGAATCGAAAAGTTCGAAGGCGACATTCCGGTGTTCCTGGTCCCAGGCGTCAAGTTCAACTGGGACGGCAGCAGGCTGGGACACGGCAAGGGATACTACGACAGATTCCTCGCAAAATACCCCAATGCGTTCAAAGCGGGCATCATGACTCCGGCGCAGCTATCGAAGGAACCCCTTGAGCAAAAGGAAACCGACGTGAAGATGCACACGGTGATTGCCTGTAGAGAAAGATATTAACTGATTTTTGGACCCCGCGCATTTATAATTCTAAATTTTAAGACAAGTAAACAGTTCCGAGTTCTAAGTTACTAGAGCCACTTCGTGGCAGTTTAAAGTTTGGAGTTACTAGAAATGTTTTTATTGCAATCTCTAGCAACTAGTAACTATTAACTAGTAACTAGTAACTAAATTCTAGTAACTTAACAATTCATGGAGAATCCAGAAAATGAGTTTCAGTAATGACGACAGCCGTCGCGGTTTTGGAAACGATCGCAAGCGCCACTTCGGACGCACAGCCCGCCCCACATTTGACGAGGCGAGGTTTAACCGTGAGCACCCAGATGAGGAATCGGTAAACCGTGCCGAACGCAATTTTAACGAGCGCGCCCCAGAACGCCGCGGAATCGGAAGCCAGGCGCATCTCCGCCGTGACAGAGACGATTTCAAAAATCGCCCTAGCCGCTTTGCCAGCGAACGTCGTGACTTTGGCGAACGCAATTTCGGTGAACGCCGCGACTTTTCCGCAGAACGCACAGCCTTTGACGAACGTCGTGCCACTCAGGACAACATTGTCCCTGCAGTCGGAGACGCTGATGCGGCACCGCAGGTCGCCGTCGGCGGCATCAAGGAAGTCGAAGAACTCCTGAACAAGAATCCGCTCCAGGTCCACCGCGTGCTCTTCATGCACAAGTCCGGCAACCCGAAACTCTATGAGCTCCAGAAACTCGCCAAGCGCGCCCATGTGCACGTACAGCAGGTCGATTCCAAGATTCTCGACAGCTACGCCCGCCCGAACCATGGTGTCGTCGCCCTCATGAACGAGAAGGAACTGCTCAACTGGATGGACGTCCGCGAAGAATTTTTCAAGGCCCGCGACACCGGCGAGAAGAAGCTGATTGCCGTTGCGACAAACATCGAAGACCCGCGTAACCTGGGCGCCTGCATCCGCAGCAGCCTCGCCCTGGGAGTCGATATTCTGCTCCTCCCCGCAAAGGGAATGTGCGGCATCACCCCGAGCGTTGCCCGCACTTCCGCTGGAGCCCTCGAAAAGCTCCGCATCTGCCGCCCGGAAAACCTCGAAGGCGCCATTGGCGAACTCAAAATGGCCGGCTACCAAATTCTCGGACTCGACGCCGATACCGAAACGAACCTCGCCGGATTCGACTTTGCCGACCACGTAGTGCTCGCTGTCGGTGGCGAAGACGTGGGCCTCCCCCCGTTCATCAAAAAACAGTGCGATGCCGTGCTCCGAATCCCGATGAAACCCGAAGCCCATTCCTACAACGCGTCCGTGGCACTTTCCCTCGGTTTGTACGAATACGCACGACTACGAATAAAAGCGTAATTACTGTTTTTCACAAAGTTTACAACTGTTGTAAAACTATAAACGAAAAAAGCATGTAAACATTTATAAACGCATCTATTTAAAATAAGTGCGTTTATTTTTATACGAGATGGAAAGGAGTGTACATCTCTTATGATGAAAAAAATCATTTTATCGACATGTTTTGCAGCAGGATTAACTCTTGCGCAAACATACGATTTACCAATTATTTTCGTTGACACCAAACAAAAGTGCCTAGACAACAAGGTCACCGACAAAATTCCCGCTACAATGAGGGTATTGGACGGCAAGACCAACAACGTGGCCGACAGTGCCAAGGGGACCCTCTATGACATCGGCATCAAGGTTCGCGGCCAGTCTTCCGCCATGTTCCCCAAACCTGGTTATAGCATTGAAATTCGCGACGAAAAGGGCGAAGGCAAGGATGTGAGCCTGTTCGGACTTCCTCCTTTCGACGACTGGGTCTTGCATGGTCCTTACGTTGATAAGAGCATGCTCAGAAACGCACTCGCCTACTGGCTCTTTAGGCAGGCAGGCCGTTATGCCCCACGTACCAAGCATTTTGATCTCTACATCAACGGTGTCTATCGTGGCGTCTATGTGCTCGTCGAAAAAATCAAGCGCGGCAAGTACCGCGTGAACATCAGCAAGCTCAAAGAAACAGACATTGCCGGCGACAGCCTTACCGGTGGTTACCTTTGGGCATTTGACAAAGTCGGAACCAATACCGGCGGCGGCGGCAGCAACAACCAGGGCGGCATCCAAGCCGAAGGTTTCAACACCTCCGACGGTTTGAACGTCATTTTGCACTATCCCAAGAAAGCGAACATTCAAAAAGAACAGGAAGAATACCTGAAGAAATACTTGAACGACCTTGAAGCTTTGTTCAAGAACGGCAAGAATGGCGATGGATTCGACAAGTACGTCGATCTCGGTTCTGCTGTTGACTACGTGTTACACCAAGAAATCACCAACAATGGTGACTCCTACTGGTGCAGCTTCTTCTTGTACAAGCCAAAAGACAAGGGCGGCAAGAACGGCAAGGAATTCAAGGAAGGCAAAGTGACACTTGGCCCGCCGTGGGACTTCAACCTCGCCATGAGCAATGGCGGCATGATGGGCATGGGCGGCGGAGGCAACAGCTGGCAAATTGAAAGCAAAGGCGGCGGCGGTGGCGGTTTTGGCTTCGGCATGGGCGGCGGCATGGGTAGCCTGAAAGCCCCGAACTGGCTCATCGGACTGTGGAAGAGAAGCGATTACCAGAGCGAAATGAAAAAACGCTGGGCAGAGCTCCGTAGTGGCGTTTGGCACACCAAAGTCATGGACGCCTACCTGGATTCCATGAAGACATATCTGAAGAGCGCAGCCGACAGAAACTTCAAGCGTTGGCCGAACCTAGGGCAAAACAGCGGCCAGGGCGACTCTGACCCGCAGCCAATGAAATACTGTAACGGCAGCGGAAGCTCCGGCATGAAGATGGGCATGGGCGGAAACAACGCCAACACCTGGGACGGCGAAGTGGAACATCTCCGCAAGAAGATGAAAGAAAGAATGCAGTGGATGGACCAGAAATTCGGATTTACGGAACCGGCACAACCCGTCGTAACCGCACCTGTCGATCCTGAAATCCATGAACCAAATTGGCAGAAGGATACCGTCACCACCGTACAGGATACGGTTAAGAAAGACTCGATTCCAAAGGATTCCATCGTAAAAAAAGACACCATCCCGCAAATCGTTCCGGATAATTTCAGCAGACTGTCCCCGACGAATTTCTATGACATCAATGGCAATGAACTTGAAATCCATACGGATTTGGGTGGAACATTCGCCCTTGTTGACTTGAACGGTGCAGTCTTGTACAAGACCCGAATCGAAAGGGGGATTACGAACATCTCGGTCCCGGCCAAAGCAAGAGACAAGCATTGGATTGCAACGCTCAACGGCAAAATGCTTTCGAGATAAACTCTACTAAAATTCCTCACTTAATAGAAATGCCGGCTCCTTGAGAGTCGGCATTTTCATATTGCTCAGGATGACGAACAAAAGTCTAGATCGCAGAGTTTACCGAAGCGAGCGAACTTTCAGTTACGTGTTCCAGAGCCACGTGCTGAGGTAGCGTTCACCGGTGTCCGGCAGAACCGCGACGATGCGCTTGCCCTTGAATTCCGGGCGCTTTGCGACCGTAAGGGCGCATTCCAAAGCGGCACCCGACGAAATCCCGACAAAGATTCCTTCTTCTGCAGCGGCAGCGCGAGCGGCATCTCCCGCTTTTTGCGTGCTCGTCAAATAAACTTCGTCAATCACCTTCGGGTCGTAATTCTTCGGAACAAAGTTTGCGCCGATGCCCTGAATCTTATGCGGGCCCGCGACACCCTTTGAAATCATCGGAGAATCGTCCGGTTCAATGGCAATCACATAAACGTTCGGATTCTTTTCCTTGAGGAACTTGGCAGTGCCAGAAACAGTTCCGCCCGTGCCTGCGGTCGCGATAAACACATCCACCTTGCCTTCCGTATCGCGCCAGATTTCAGGACCTGTCGTGCGGTAATGCGCTTCAGGATTTGCAGGATTGTCGAACTGCTGCGGAATGAAACTCCCCGGATTGGCGGCAGCGATTTCGTTCGCCTTTGCAATGCAGCCCGCCATGCCCTTAGCACCTTCGGTAAGCACCACTTCGGCACCGAGCGACTTCAACAGCATGCGACGTTCCATGCTCATGGAATCCGGCATCGTGAGCACCACCTTGTAGCCCTTCACGGCACCTACGTAAGCAAGGCCCACACCCGTATTGCCGCTGGTCGGTTCGATGATAAGCGCACCCGGTTTGAGTTTGCCTTCGCGTTCAGCGGCTTCAATCATGCTTAGCGCCACGCGGTCCTTTGCGCTGCCGAGCGGGTTGAACATTTCGAGTTTCACATAGACTTCGGCCTCGCCCTTGTTGAGCTTGTTGATGCGGACAAGCGGCGTATTGCCAATGGTTTCAAGAATGTTGTTGTAAATTGCCATAAAAAAGTTCTCCGTACTGTACGGAGAACAATCTAGAATTATTATAGAGAGAAAATTTTTTCAGGAGAACTATTTTACAAAATCCGCCCGAAGCCATTCACCATAAGCAGACACATACTTGCTTGCACCGACTTTACAATCGGGATTGGGTACAATTTCCTTATAATCGGAAGACATCATTTCGGGATTGCACCAAGTCTTAGAGGTATATAGCTTCGATGTCACTGTAGAATTTTCGTCAGTCAAGCCATCACAATCCTGAACAAGGAAGGCCACAGGGAAATAAGCATTCGTAGTTGCAAATAAACCTCCTTGAATAACGGATGTAATTTCAACAGTTCCATTAGACACACTTGTTAGCACATGGCCTGTTGGCTGCCCCGCATCGATATCGGTAACGACATACGTCTTGCACCCGTCTTTCTGGAGTTTGTCCTTGGCAACAGACGACATCTTTGGGAAAAATCTTGGAATCTCGGAAGCATGAACTTCCAAAATAGTCGATTTATCAGAAGGGATAGTCATCGTAGCCACATTTCCATCTGTGACAAAAATGGCGTCAAAAGGTATTTGGCCATTATAAGCAAGTACATGGCTATCAAACGATAGTTCTTCTGGATTATCCGTAAACTGAGCCGTATATTCGTCCAACGTAAACGAAATCGAATCGGGGGCAACAACATCATCTCCGCCTTTTCCAGAAAGCGCATTGCACATGTTCTCCGACGATGTCACAAAATCATTTAAGATTTCATTAAAATCAACGGTTGTATCAGCAGGAATTGTTGTGCAAGAACCAGGAACTGTATTCGTACATACGGTCAACGGAATAGCTCTTGCATCATGGCAAAGCGCTATTACACTTCCCTTTTCATCGCAAGATTTCTTGTAGTTCGTTTCATTATATACAGAAGCCTTGACGGGACATGAGGCCACAAAGGCATTGAGGACGCTGTCGCAGGCACTGCCAAAATTTTTCAATTCCATGAATTGTTCAATAATGCCTTCACTTACCTTCATTTTGGCTGCATAAGATTTTTCACCGGCCGAACACGAAGCTGAAGTGCCTTCTTCACCATAAACGGAAATAACGATACGCTTCAAGGCCACAGAAGACGTGACTTTACTCGAAAAATCAATATCGATCTTGACGTTTTCTGCACTAGACGAGCTGCTATTGCTTGAGCCATCCGATGAACTGCTGTTTTGAGCCACAGCATTACCCTCAATCGCGGCACCACTGACATTGTTGTCGGTGCAACCCATTAAAGCGAGAACTCCCGCAGCCATAGTGAATTTAATTACGTTATTCATGAGATTCCTCCTGAACTTTTTTTGTTAAAGGGAACAACTGAAGATTCAGTCGATAAACTTGGTTGATGTTTTCATATTCGGCGGCGATGCTCGCAACCTTACGGACAAACGCATCCAGCTCCTGCGAAATGCGGGCATAAGCTTCTTCGCAGAGCCCAAGTGTTGCCCCCGTGAAATGACGTTCATCAATAGAGAACTGGTCTATAGCCGTTCGCGCAAGCGAAGCCATTTCTTTGTGCATGCCACGAACCGCAATCGGCAAAGATTCCTTTGTACCAATCACCGTTTTTTCGGTCTGCACATAAGTGTGCTCGGCTTCGCGTTTTAGAAAACCTGTCTGCACAAGGAATGCGAGCGAATCTCGCACCTGTTCTGCCGAAATCACCTGATGGCAAATTTTCGCCATTTCAAGCGGGCGCTTTCCGGGCATCATCGGAGCAAGTTCGCGAATCGTCGGATTTTTCCACGATTCATAAAATTCAAACGCCTCAGCATCGACAACACGTACCTTGTGCTCCAAGGCAATCTTCTGCATTTCAAGGAGAGCTTCTTTTTTCGCAGAATCCTTTGTAGCATTGCCGAACTTGACCATTTGCGAGAAATACGCAAACTCGTGACCCACAAGGCCCATCGCATGCGCGACCTGATCCATTTTGACAAGACTCAAGCTGCTCTTGCCTTCGCAAACAAGCTTCAAGTAAACCGGCGATTTGAATCCCGCCAGCTTGGAAAACTCCCGCCACGAGAACGCGCTAGTCCTTTTACGTTCGTCGTAAAAGTCCTGCATGTACAAGCGGTAGTCCTTATATTCAGTTATCGGTTTCATGTTAGTGATTAGTGGTTGGTGGTTAGTAAACAGGATGCGATCCCAAACTTTACATGAATAAATTTACATTTCTAACTGGCTGTACGCAACATCAGAATGATACAAAATTAAAGATTTTTATTAAAAATTGCTTATTTTACAAAATTTATTTCATTTTCAAAATCTAAAAGATACACACCGTATCATTTAAAGGAATAATTGGATTTACGTGATAAAAATTTTCACACAACATCAAAAAGAGGTATATTTCAAAACAAACCTATTAAAAAAAGAGGGAAATTATGGCAAACAAATACGCAGGAACTCAAACCGAAAAGAACCTTGAAGCCGCATTCGCCGGCGAATCACAGGCTCGCAACAAGTACACCTACTTCGCAAGCCGCGCCAAGAAAGACGGATTTGAACAAATTGCAGCACTGTTCCTGAAAACCGCCGATAACGAAAAAGAACACGCCAAAATGTGGTTCAAGGAACTCCAGGGCATCGGTGACACCGCAGAGAACCTGAAAGCCGCCGCCGATGGTGAAAACTACGAATGGACGGACATGTACGAAGGCTTCGCAAAGACCGCCGAAGAAGAAGGCTTCCCCGCCCTAGCAAAGAAGTTCCGCATGGTCGCCTCCATCGAAAAAGCGCACGAAGAACGCTACCGCAAGCTCCTCCAGAATGTCGAAACAGCAAAGGTGTTCGAAAAGAGCGAAGTCAAGGTCTGGGAATGCCGCAACTGCGGACACATCGTTGTAGGCACGAAGGCTCCTGAAGTCTGCCCTGTCTGCGCCCACCCGCAATCCTACTTCGAAGTACACGAAGAAAACTTTTAATAGGAGAGCGCTTTAGCGCCACTTCTAATTTATTTTAAATCTTCGACAAAACACCGCCAAGCATGTCGGCGGTGTTTTTTGTATAAAAAACTGACCCCGACTCACAAGAGCCGAGGTGACAGTGTAAATAGATGTATTTACTTAAACAGCTATCTTAGCGGACCTGCATTTTCATGGTCTTGACAGCGGAACCCTGCTGCACGCGAACCACATAGGAGCCACTGCGTACGGCATTGAAGGTATGGACGAAGCTGCCGGCAGCCATGTTTTCGCTATGGCTTTCGACGACCTGGCCCATCATGTCAAACACCTGAACCTTCACGAGGCCGGACTTCACAACAGTCATCTGCAAGGTATTGCCCTGAAGAGCAGCCTTGAAGCTAGACGGAGCGGCGACAGAGCGGATAGCGTCCTTCGTAGCCGTGGGCAGAGTGCCAACGCACTTCACGTTGTCAATAGCCAAGTCGGTTCCGAGGTTTGCTGCAGTGAGCTTTTCATCGACCACCCAAGTCAACTTGGAAACCTTGGCCCAGGAGAAAGCCACGATGCTAGACGGAGCAGCATCAGCAACCCATTCCGGCTGAGTCATGGTAGATACAGTCACCGTCTTCCAGGACGCAGATTTTGCCTGATCCGGTGCAACGTGTTCATAGCCGGCGTCAGCCTTCACACCCGTCACCGAGGCGCGCATGTGGTGGCCAGAGCCCTTGTAATCATACTGAACAGCCGTGCAGCCAGAGAGCGTGCTGACATCGAAAGCGACTTCCATGCCGACGGACGGATAAGTCGTGTCACCCGGGGTAATGCCCGAGATGCCCTTCATTTCGAGATAGGAGTTGGTTCCTTCCTTCACAACCATATCCCAGGATTCGTCTGCAGCCTGAGTATTGGTGAAAGATCCACCGGCCTTGTACAAATACCAGTAAGCCTTCTTGCCGAGATTTTCGGCAGTGGTGTTGCCATCGTCAAAGTCGTCAATCACAGCTGCGGAACTGGGCTTCGTGGGAGTATCGTTACCACCACCAGGATTCGTAGAAGAACCACCACCAGCATAGCCAGTGCAGTTCACGTCATCGATGTAGAGGTAGTCGGCGGAAGCTTCGCCCTTGACTTCCCATGCCAGTTGCACCACGCTCGCCATTTTCAAAGCAACTTCGGTACCCCAGCCAGCATCCTGAGAGAGAGACGATACAGGAACTGTCGCCGTGGACCAGCTTGTGCTGCCATTAAGAGCTTTCGAGTGACGGTTGTATTCGGTCAAGCCGCCCTTTTCGTCACCTTCCATCACGGCCTTCAAGTTGTGGCCGGCACCCTTGTACTTGTAAGAAATCGAAGTACAGCCAGCAAGGCCACCTTCGACATTCAAGCCGAGAGTCACATAAGGATCGTACGGGTTGTCACCCTGAACCAGTTTGATGCCAGTCAAGCCTGCACCATACTTAGAACCGCCCGCAGCAGCTTCCGGAATCACCACAACAAGGCCGTATTCGTCTTCGGTGTTCGTATAAGTCGAAGCACCCTTGTCATTTTTGTCGTTGAAAGCATACCAAGCGTCATTCTTTCCGCCGGTGCTGGCCAAGCCATTGCCATCTTCGAAATCATCAATGTTAGCAGTCTGGGCAGAAACCATAGCTGCAGTTGCACACACAGTAAGTAGGATTTTCTTTTTCATCCTTTCCTCCAAGTTAGTTTAGAGTTTAATTTAATTAATTGCAGTCCTTGTCAAAAGATTTATCGCCACACATTGACTTCATAGTGGGCTTTTTTTTGCCCGACCTTGGTGCCATCAACGCGGAATTTCTTGACGAAGGGCGATTCCGCACGATTTTGATGTATCGTCATGATACGAGAAGGCCCGTCACCTCCCCCGCTACTGTCAGGCGCGCTTGCCAGAACGGCGATGGAATCGGTCGATACGGTGAAATTGTCATAGCGGATAAAGCAATCATGCGTGGGCGCCCATTCGGCGCTGCTGCCGCCGTGGAACGTCGAGAGGTAAAATTTATCGACATGCAGAGTGTCATAATCGCGAAGCCGGAGCGTATCGACATCCAGAACCAGTTCGCCGTCGAGCCATGCCTGCACGCGACCATCCTTTTCGCCTTTGCCCGGAGTTTTCACCGTGTTCATCGATACTTTGTTTACAATCCGGTGCCATTTACCCGTCGTAAATTGCGCTTGTGATATTTTGCCGCCCAGGTCCCATTTAAAATCGTCGCCATATTCAGAGTGTTGCCCCATGAAGTAAATCAGTTGTACGGCATTGCCACCCTTGCGCCACATGATTCGTGCGCTCCAGCCGTCGCCGGTTTCTGGCATGGCGTTGCCGGTGTAACACTTGCCGCCGCAGAGTCCCGGAAGTTTGCCGCCGAGCTGAAATTCAAAACCGTCTTCAAAAAAGATATCGTAGGCACTCCACATGGTATCGGCGGTTCTTTCGAGAGGCTGGATAATTTGAGCGGCACAGGCGGGCGTATCGTTATCGTTCGGGCCGACGCACCCCTTGGGATACTTGAGTTGCAGCACGTTGCCGTGTTCTTCGCCATCATAAACGACTTTAGAATTCTGGCCACCGTTCTTGTCCATGGCGTACCACCAGCTTTTATCTGTGGTGTTGCGCTTGAAATCCTCCTTGGCTTCCGCATTGCCGTAAACACCGACTTCGCGGTTTTCGAAGTTGACAAACGAGACCGTGTCCGAAACGCTTTGAGCAAAAGCGGCACAAGCGCCAAAAAACAGGAACGAAATTCTAAAATTCATATTCATAAAAATATCAATTTTCCAACGATATCGGCGTATCATTTATCACACTTACCGGTTTTTCTTCAAAATCACGTATAACTAAGGATTTATTTGCCGTCCAAAAAAAACATTTATTATTTTTACATATAAAATTAAAGACAATCCACTTTAAAGGGACATACATGAAAAATATCACCAAATACTCCTTGGGTATCCTTCTCATTTTAGGAATTGGCTTGAGCAACGCATCCGAAGAGGAGTACAAACAATTGGAAGTTCACGTAGAGGAATGTCTCGATTATCTGGAGGTGTTCACCAACCCCGACTATAATCCAAAGAAAGCAATTCAAAAGTCCTATAAAAACGGCTCTTTATTTTTGAGTTTCAACGAAGAAGTCGTCTCACAATCAGAAAAACTTGCTGAAAAATGGATTCACGACTGTAGCGACCTATTTATTTCGGACAAATATTCTCCCGGTTTTTTCAAAGCCTCCCCCATCTATAAAGTTGTCACCGATAGAATCAAAAGCCAAAAAATTTCGAGAAAAAATTCCAGTCAAGGCTCTAGCGGAACTTCCAATGCTGAAAACGGCAAGTTCAAACTCAAAGCAACATTCTATCATGGTTATCTGAGCGAGCTTTCAATTATCACCCCCTACACCACACCATTCCAATACGACTACAATGGGGAACACCTCATCTGGGGAGAATTCGATGACAAGGATGTCTTGGGAGCCTATTGGTCCAAAGGTAGTTTTGCGTTTAGCTTCAGCAAATCAAACGATTCGCTCCGCTACACATCTCCGTTCAAGACATACACATTGGAAAAAGATGAAAAAAGCATCTGGGGAGTCATGAAATCGCATCCCAAAATTTGGGAAGTCACGAATGTTCCTGAAGAAGCCACGAACGGACAGTTCCATTACGAAAAGAGCTTATTCGCACCAATTCCCAAAGGGAACAAGAATCATAGCTGGTCCGTAAAAATGGCGGCAAGCATAGGAGTACACATGTTCGCCTACACGAACGACATAATCAAAGACAACAACTGGATCGAGGAATCCACCAAATATGTAGGTGGATTCGGGACACTCGGTTTCACGGTTGACATTTCAGCCGGAATTGTACATTGTTCACCATCATCGGGAAGTTGCTTCGGTTTCGGCTCAGGATATGCCCACAACGCATACGATGGAGACGTTGTAGATTCAGAAAATTCATGGCACGGCGACGAGGAGACGAACAAAATGAAGCACACAGACAACCTGAAACTTTATGGCGAATACTATTTCGGAGGCCCATCGACAAAAGGAATCCGCGAAAGTATCGACATTCCGTTAAACGCCAGCATGAAATACCTTACATCTAAAACAGGCTTTTTCATTGGCAAATGGTATCGTTACGAATTTGGATTAGAAATATCCCCCATACAGTATATTCCAGGGATATACATAAATTACGGCATGTCGTTTAATACTCCAGGCCTTTGGTAGTGAATGTTTCTAGCACGTTTTTTTACACTTGCCGTCATCGCTCTTCTTTTTTGCGGATGCACAAATTTTCAAGGAGCGACCGCACTCGAATTCTTTTCGCATCTGGACAAGTCGGGGCGTTGGAAAACAACGCACCGCACCGATTTTGAAGGAAGAATTTTACCTGAAGACGTTGTCTGCATCGAAGCGGAAATATCCATTTTCGATTCAACAGATAGCAAAATGAAGTTTAACGGCAGCGCAAAAAAATGCTGGGACGAATACGGAATTTTAATTGATTACATTGTGAAAGATTCTTCTCACGAAAACTTGTTTCAGCTAAAAAGCAAAACAAAAAATGGTTATTTGCTAAGTAGGGACATCAACTTTCGTTATTCGGCACAGCCCAAATCCGAACCACTTAGCCATTCGCTCCAAATGACGAAATCTGATAATGGAACGAGAACATACACTCAAACTAGCGATTCAAAAAAGGATTTTGAAGTTCAATTTTTAACGGACAATGAAAAAATCGTATCAGCACAAATAAACTATCCTTTTTCACATGAATTAGAGATATCGTATAAAGAAAATGGAGATATAGCCCTTGTCATAGACAAGAATTGGGGGGATGCATACAAAATTGATTACACCAATGACGAAGAAGACAAAATAGTCTATAACAGGGAAATATATAGCTATAGATTAAAGAAGATGAACGCAAACAAACAAATGGTCGAAGAAATCTACATCGATGAATTTTCAAGAAAAAAAATCCATCGAAAATACACTTACACTGCAGACGGAAGAACAGCAACCATTTGGGCAAACGGAGTTTCGCGAAATATCATTTACGAAAACGGGATATACGTCCGAGAGGAATATTACGATTATGCAGAAACGCTTAGACAAGTCGTCGAAATCGAGATTGATTCCCATGGGAACGTTATAAAAAGTTCCTACATACTAAAGAACACGGGCAATCCGGATAACAAAATCGAGTTGCAATACAAATACACCATTACATATCGGGAAATGTAGTCCATCTCCGACCTTTTTGATTTTTATTCGTGATTTTTAAAAGCAACGTTTTACTGGACGAACGCACGGAAAAACCATCCGCGGATATGTACAGACAAGGGAACTGAATCAGGATTTTTTCGTCAATTTGCCGCCCGCGATAAGCACTAAAAAGGCGGCACCGCCAACACCCACAATCTTCTTGATATCGCTCCAAAATTCACGACGCTTTTCTTTGCAGGATTCGCAAAGCTTTTCAGAGTCGTAGGTTTTATGGCAGCCACATTTTTTGCATGTATTCCACAATTTCTGAAGCATAGTCAAACTCCTAAATTTTTTGGGATGTCGTGAAGCATTTTTAAAATACCAATTTTCGTTGGGAATAAGCGTAGCGGAGATCACAGATTTGGAAAAATACCGTAATTTTTAAGAATTACACCGATTGAAAGTTCAAAATTAGAGCGAATACTTTCTCGTTCAAAACGGCCTCTTGCCTCCCCCACAAATTATTTATATATTCATTTTCGTAGAGCATTAATCCCGCTGACTGCGTATTCGATCCGGGCGGGCTGTTTAACTCTCTGCTTGACGTCGACCTCCCTTTGTTTGCTTGACAGGCACACAATTCGAGGCAGCGTACACCCTATGGGGAAACTGGCCCCCTGACGATCAACGTAGAGCACCGTCCATAGCCATTGCTCATGGACATCATCAATCTGTCACAACAGGTTTATGAATAGGTGTCTTGCGTTTGTTTCTAGCCAGCCGTTCATAAACTACCAACAAACTTCGGAAATCTGTGCTTTACAGATTTTTGCAAATCGCCGAAATTTTCGGCAAAGGAAACTTTATGAATCGAGAACAATACGCAGAAATGCTCCGCACAATCAGTGAAGTTCACAAGGCAGGAGGCGATATCCGCAAGTGCATTATGGGGTTTCGCGAAAAATACAAGTACGTCTATATCTATAATGACTCTATTTTCAAAATGTTGTTCGGAAATCCCGAAAATATGAGGATGACGGCAAGCTTTTTGAATGCAATTCTCAAATTGGACGGTGGTGATTGCATCGACAATCTCACTTTTGTGAATCCTTCAGTGAATGGAGCTTTTGTTAAAACGGTTACTTCGGATGTTGTTGCTGAGAATCAGCGCTTGGAACGCATTGTTTTGGAGGTCCAACATCTTGAAGACGAGACTTACAGCGACCGCTTGGTATTTTATACGGCAAAACACACTATTGCGAGTAAACCACGTGGCGATAGCTACTGGTTGCGTGATCTGAACCTCATCAGTTTGCAGATGTTCAATGCATTCCCGAATTCCAAGAATTACCGTCACAGCATTCGTCTCAAGAATCAGGAAAACGAGGAATTTTTCAAAAAGCAGACGGTCACGCTTGTTGAAATTCCCAAGTTTCTTAAGGGTGATTATGCTTCGGACGAAAGTCTTTTGGCTCAGTGGCTTAGGGTTATTGACGGACTTAACAACGAGACGCCATTAGCGGTTCCTGAGGATTCTATGCTAGCTCTATTGCAGAAAAAAGCGAAATTGAGTATCTTTACTGAAGAGTTTTTGGTAAGTGAGGCTATGGCTATGAGCGACCGCCAATATGAACTGTATGTAGAAAAGAAGCACGCCCGTAAGGAAGGCCTTGAGGAAGGGCGAGCCGAGGGACGTGCAGAAGGGCGAGCCGAGGGACGTGCAGAAGGCCTAACAGAAGGCGCAAATGCCAAAGCTCGTGAAATGGCGAAAAAAATGCTTGAAAAGAACAAGCCCATTGAAGAAATCATTGAGTTTACAGAACTCTCCGAGTCCGAAGTTCTTTCAATCAAGGCATCACTCGTCTAAAATCTTATGGCATGAATAATTTAGCAGGCGGCATTTGTTGTCGTCTGCTTTAACAAAAGCGAACGAAGGACCAAAGCTCTACTTTATCCTATCCCCACAGAATTTCTGGCGGCCACTTTGGGCGCTGTGGAATCGCTCTTCGACTTCGTTCAGGACGTTGTCTTCGCGGAAATGATGTGTAAAGGGCTTTTTTCCCTTTCGTTCACACACACTCGCCCCCATTTTCCTAAATTTTAGCTAGTAACATTCTCTACCGGGATCGCCATCCCGATGGATTAACTCTCAACAAATGAGGAACAAACAAAAAATGGCAAGAGCATTGATTATCGGTTGTGGCGCCGTTGCCACAGTTGCTATCAAGAAGTGCTGCACCTGCAGCG
>JAGCPZ010000019.1 GCA_017965445.1 Fibrobacter sp.
GATCAACATCGACTCTGACAGCCGTCTCGCCATGACTGCCGCTATCCGTAAGTATTTCGACGAACATCCGGAACACTTCGACCCGCGCCAGTACCTCAAGCCGGCTCGCGAAAACATGCAGAAGATGTACGAACACAAGATCGTCGACGTTCTTGGTTCTAACGACAAGCTGTAATTTTTACGGCCCTTCGGCAAGCTCACTTCGGCCATGCTCAGTGCAGGCAGGGACCTTCAAGGTCGGTGAGCCTGTCGAACCGAAAAGCTTTGAAAGACACCTCGGATTTCTCCGAGGTGTTTTTATATATTTAAAGCAAATAAAAAAAGTTTTATGCTTATGTTCGGAAAGTGCAAAAATTTATTTTTTATTTCAGCCATTCTTTTGACGTTGAGTACAATGGCCTCGGGCAATACATGCACTGAAGCCATGTTTGGAGTGAATTCATTCGTCAATCAAGATAAAGCACGTATTGATTCTTCTTATTTTAACGATAACGCCCAAAACGAATGGACTTACAAATATATTTACAATAAAAATGGTCAATCAAAACAAGCGCGTTATGATTCAAAAAAAGAAAGTTCAAACGCTGAATTTTTTTACTTTTATTACGACACGACAGAAACTGTACTCAAAAATAAAGGCACAGAATACATCATATTGAACTGCAATACACAAGACACATTGTGTATTCAACAAAAAGTTTATCACAATGGCAGATACCAAGGGGAACAAATCAGCAAAAGATCCACAAATTACGCAAGATCAGAATGGATTCCATCATTGAGACATTCGTTCACGGCTCGATGGTTCACGGAACGAATTCTAAAAAATGACACGCTGTTTGTAATCGAATACGATTACTTCATCACGAATTCCGTACAGAAAAATCTAATCGTTGCAGATTCTACAGACGATTTCAAATGTCTCGAATACAGAGGTGACGACAATACAGTAAAATCCATAACTTATAAGCCCAATGAAAAAGGCTATTCTATAAGCATAGACGAGAGGTACTATCACAGTGAATTTTTCTTCGTGAATACAGACAAAATGTCTTTCCCCCAAAAAACAGTAAAGCGCCCCAAAAACACTCCCAAAACTAGCGACTATTTCCTTGTGGATCTATACTAATACACAAAATAATTTTAAAAGCTTAAGACACCTCGGATTCATTCCGGGGTGTTTTTTAATACCATACAATCTTACGTTGAAATCAAGTTGTGGCAAAGCCGATTGCAATCAATAACTTGTTTTGTATTGTTCGGTTTCCCTGCATTTTGGGTCGTTTTTAAATACAGTGAACCGATTATCTTCAGACGTGCGACTATCAGGCATGTGAATATGAATGCGGGGGTCTAGAACTTCAAAATAGTTATTCAAGCACAACTCCCGTTCACCATTCCAATAGGCTCTATAAGAAACTATTTCCATATTTTTTACCACATACTCAATCTTTAATGTTTGGTACGCGACACCTTTATTGTACCACACAATTTCATCCGCAGGAACATGTCCATCTATTTCAATTCTATAAGACACCCTCCTGTCGTCTAAATCGGATTCCCCATTTTTAAATGCATATGAAAAACCAAAATGAATTCCAAACCAAGCCATTTTCCTGACGGGCTTCGTCTGGTATGCTACAACTTGAATATCCTTTGGAGACATCCCTTCAGGAAAATTTCCAACGACAACAAATAACGGTTCCACGACCATTCTCGGAGGAACATTGTCAGAATTGAGCACGCCTCCACAAGACGCAAGAAGAAAAATCATTAAAAAGAGCAGGATTCTCATTTTACCTCAATCACCCATTCACCCGAATTTTTCAACACAGGCAATTCCTTTCTTTGCTTATCTTTGTCATCAAGAAGAAACGCTCTGAATTCTTGAGATTTTTCATCACAGAAGGCTTCAATAACTCTATACGGAACCCCCTCATAATGCCAAACAACATAATATTTATAATCACGGGCGGACATCGAAACCTTTTTTATATCACAAGTCATTCTGCTGTATCGATAAAATTCAATTTGGCGTTGGTCTGCAGTATTGACTTCTGAATGTCCGACGATAAACTCATCTTGAAGTGAGCATTCTCCCTTAGGGCAATCTGGCCGAGCATAGGTAACGACTGATTCTTTTTCAATGGGAGCATTCTTGGGCAGAGATTCGTTAATGCGAATAGCATGGCTTGGCAGAACGCAAGCCGTCAAGAACAACGCAGAACATAACAAAAGGATTGTAAATAAAGGTTTCGACATAAGGCAACAATAAATATAATACGAAATTAATTCAGTCTGGATGACAAAAGACCGCTAAGCAATAGCCCAGCGGTCTTTTATTATGTTTCATTTCGACATTAATCTTTACGGCCCGTTACACGGTAGCGGTACTCGCGTCCATTTTTCTTGAAGCGAACAAACAAAGTCTGTTCCCTAGAGTCAAAGTAAAGTTGCGGCGTTTTTGATTCCACGGCACGAACGCCCGGCAAGTTTCGAATAGCATCGGTGCTGTCCTTCGCTGTCGAATCATTCTTCGTCGAATCTCTAGGCACGACTTTAGACGTATCCGTTTTGGATGTATCCTTCACGACTGTATCTTTCTTGCTCGTATCAGGAGGCGGTTCCTGCGACTTGAGGATTTCGAGCATTTTTTCGGCATAGCGTTCGCCAAACTTTTCATACCCTTCACGAGTGAAATGTAGCGTGTAGCTCGCTTCTTTAAGTGCCGGGCAGCCCTGGGCAGAAATCAAGTGCCCGTTCGGAATGAGGTCTGCCGCCTGTTTCACGGCATCGTTACGCCAACCCAAATCACCCGTCGGGGCGAGTTCGCCAATGAGAATCGGGGTCTTTTCCGGGTCCAGTTCCAGTTCCTTGATCAAGTCATCATAAACTTTCTTGACGCGTTTCGGCCAGTCGTTCATCTGATAGTCCGCTTCGCCTTGATGGAAAAGGAATCCCTTGATGACGCCTTTCTGCTTCGCGATTTTTCCCATTTCTACAATGCGCTTGTACAAATCGCCGCCATATTCGTCGAGGTACTGAATCCACCACGTATCGCCCTTGTTCTTTGCGTTTTGAACATAGGATTTATTGCGGTCCTTGTCGAACAAGTCGATGCTCTGCCCGCCAATGGCCACATTAGCTACGGCAATTTTGATGCTGTCCGGGAGCTCTTTGACCATCTTGCGGCCAAAAATATCGACAATGCCCACCTTGGATTGGCTATGCCCCATCGGTGGTGCAGCCGGATAAAACTCACCAACCTTCTGGTTGGAATGGTTTGCGGCCCGCAACACCAGGAATCGCGGATCCTGCGCACGGTCTTTATCGGTTACGGTCGCCTGCCCAGACATATTGGACTGTCCATAGGCAAGATAGATATGCAGGTTCGGATCCTGCGCAAAACTTGCCGCACCGAGCACGGCAAGAGACATGAGGATTTTCTTTATCATTTGTTTCTCCAAAACACAAAACGATCGCAAAACCGATGTTTCACAACCCTTGTTATTATTATAACAAAAAAGGCTCGCTATTTCAAAGTTTCTTGAATTTATTCTATTGCCAAAAAGGCAACGGCCAACGACCCAAAACAAAAAAGCGACCTGCTGGCCGCTAAAAAAGTTTACAAGTCCACATACCACTTTAAAAAACTAGTTCTTTTGTCCGCTCACGCGGTACCGGTATTCAACACCATTTTTATAGACGCGGACAAACAGGGATTGTTCCTTTGCATCGTAGTAAAGTTTCGGACTGCCCTTTTCACTTGCGCGCTGATTCGGCATAAGGATAGAAGTCCTTATGTCTGAACCTGTAGAATCGGCGGCAATCGCATACCACTTGGCATTCTCGATACTCGCCGTTGCATCGGTAGGCGGTGTCGTGAGGTTCGCGCCATAGTTTGCATTGTTCAGCATGCCGTCATCGACCATGCCGTAGAAAATGCCCTTCGAGAGATCCTTCGTGAAATTATTTTCGAGGTCGCCGCGGAGTTGCGCCGTGCCGCTCAACTTTTTACCGTTTACCGCCCACATCACGCCATAGACTTGCGCATTATCGGTCACGGTTGAATTGACTATCAGCGAAAGCGCGCCGACTTTGGCCTTGCCGCTAATCGTCCCGCTCACGAGCCAGGCATCGTCTTCCAAAACCGCGTCGCCGCTGATGTTCCCCGCAGTCACGAGCGCTCGCCCGCGCACCACGGCGTTATCGCCAATCGTCCCGCCATTCACGACAGCAAAATCTTCGATGCGGGCGTTTCCAGAAACAGTACCGCCGTTCACGACCGCATCCGGCCCGACATAAGCCGTTGCCGCGACCTTGGCCTTGCTGCTTACCCAGCCACCGCCGTTTACATGCTGCGAGTAACCCGAAGCTGTCGTGCCGTTAAAACCGGCAGGTTTCCAAAAATCTTTCGTATATCCTTCAGGGGCGCCGTTCACCACCTCGATCATGTACGGATAACGGTAAATGCTGTAGTAGAACTGGTCCCACAAAATCGTCTGCATTTCTGTCGGAGTCGCCGTCACCGTAAGCCACAAAGCCTTGTCATTCGCCTTTGTCTCTATTTCCAAATTAAACGCCTTCCCCGTCTTGAGTTCGCTATAACGAGGTGTGCCGTCAGCACCTTCGGCTACCAATCCAACAGTCCAACCCGATTTTGGATCCGGTAACTTATCGGGAGCGTAATTGCACCAATTGTACGTTTTTCCCTTGTAGTAATCGGTATTGTCGCCAAAGCATTTATACCCGTTCACAGTCGGTTTATCCTGCACGATTCCACGGAACTTGACGGTAACAGTCCCGGCCTTTTCCGGGTAAATGCGCACCAAGTTATAGCCCCAGCGCTGCGGAGCCCAGTAAGAGGGAGAAACGTAACGGTCCGTGCAGTTCTCGGCCCCCGCGACGTTCCCATCCGAATTACCAGAACCATCACATTTCATCTTGTTCAGCATCGTCACACGGGAATGCCTACGGTAATTATCGCCCCAGCTTGCATCGCGGCGCGTCTTAAATTCGTAATCGCCATAGGACTTTTTGTACAAAGTCTTTTTCGCGGGGGCGTATTCGAGCGTGGCATTTTTCATGGCAAACTTGCCGAACTGCATGTTCAAGCTGTCAAGCGTCCAACCATATACCATCATCATCGCGCTAAACGGAGTCTGTTCCATGCGACCGTCTTCCCCGTCGCGAATCGATTCCATCCAAATGCGGTTGACTTCGTGCGCCCCTTTGTAACCACCGCCAAATTCCTCTTTCAAATGTTCCAGGAATTGCCAGTTGCAATAGCGGTCTCGCGTAGAACCGTAATACAGATACGGATAATTTATCAGATATTCCGAGCAATGGGCGTCGTTCGGATTATACTGGTGGGCCATCCAGTTGGCATGGCTTTCGGCAAACCACCCCGAATGGCTGTTGTTGCCCATCCAGCCGGCAACGCCCTGCAAACCATGCGCAAACTCGTGCGATGTTCCCCAATAATCCTTGAGGGAGCCTACACCAATCCACATGCCTGGCCCGAATTCGTTATTCAAACCTTTCACATAGTCCTGACCGCCGTAAAGGGCAGCCATCACTGAGTTGTCGAACACGTAAATGTTGCTTTTGAGTTTTCTGTCCGGACTTTTCGGGAACGGAAGCATCCACCCGAGCGAATCGATATAGAATGAATAGACCTTTTCAAGCGACTGGAGAACGCCCTCGGCATCCGACGTCGGAATGGAAACATTATTCGCCTTGCCATCGTCGGTCGTCGGCTTTTTGCAAACTTCGAAATGTTCCGAAGAACGGATTAGCGTAAAGCCATTGCTTTCGCACTGCGGAACCCAGTTTACATCCGCGAACGCAGTCACTGCTGCGATGCCCATAACTGGCAGAAATAATCTCATATCACAACCCATCAACAACCCCAGAACATTCTAGGTACTATTAATATATATTCAAGCTTTCGCAAGTGCAAGAATATGACGCAAAATAGTTGTCTCGGGACAACCCTATTCGAGGCCAGCGACCGAAATAAAGGCCGTGGTAAAAATCAGAGCTTACCTTCGTCCAAGATTTTTGAAATCTGGCGAAATAAACACGCAATTAGTGTCCTTGGGCGCCGCACGGAACATCACCAAATCGATGCTAAAGATTCCTTTGGTCGATGCACTCACCATCCAGCGACTCCCCGCAGGGCATTCCTTGACATCCTTGTTCAATGTCGCTGTAAAGCGGCTCCCCGTCATGCGGTAAGTAAAATATTCCGTTGTGAGGGAGTCCGGCATTTTGAGCGCTTTCGGGCCACCTACAGCATTATTTTTGGCAAAGTAGGCCTTCTGCGCGTTGATGTAGTACAAAGTCTGTTCCGTCAAATCATCGGTAACATCCTGTGTATTTCCAAAGACATTGCCGACCGAGCAACCGCGCACACCAAATACGAGAATCAGGACAAACGCAAGCGAACACACAGCAAAAATCCAGTACTTTAAAGGAATCCGTTTCAAGAACGCGACAACTTTACCGCAAAGTTTCTTGAATTTCTTAAAAACCGGCGTACCTCCATCCGACGAACCGATTACGGACACACCGTTTACCACAACCCCGTCTTGCCACTTGAGAAGTTTCAGCGAGACAAGTATATGGCAGAACTGCTTCGGGAACGCGATTCCAAAAGCGGCCACGATAAAGAGAACGATGCTCACAATGAATAGAACGAGCAACGCCTTGTCCGCTGTAGGCAACAAATCCTTCGCCTGGCGGAGGAGAATCAAGAGGTTTTTATCGTCCGAAAAATTGGAAGCCGCAAAACGACCCGTAAAGGAATTTGAATAACGGTTCAGCCCCATCTGCACGCCGTGATTTGCCAAGGCCAAGACCTTCGTGAGCACACGTTCCACACCAAACGCGAACATTCCTAGAAAGGCAATCAGCGATGCGATTAATCGCGCAGTACGTACAGGGGTTAAACTTTTCATTTTTTCTCCACCAGTTCCTTTGCCATTTTCTTTGCGGTGACAAAGTCAGCCTTGCCAGACCCGAGCTTCGGCATCACATCCACGTTAAACGCGGCAGACGGGAGCATCAAAGGCGGCATGCCGCTTGCGCGCAATTCCGAGAGCACGTCCTTCGGTTCCTTTTCACCTTGGTACAAAAGAACAATCTTTTCGCCCTTGGTCGCATCCGGAATAGCCGTAACAACGTAATCGCAGCCCTGCAGCACAGGCGTATCCTGGATTTTCTTTTCGACAGCACCGAGGCTAATCATTTCGCCACCGAGCTTTGCAAAGCGGCTGTAGCGATCGACAATAGTAAGGAAGCCATCTTCGTCGAGATAGCCCTTGTCGCCCGTGCGGTAATAGCGAACGCCGTCCTTCTGCACAATCACGCTCTTCGTGCGGTCATCATCCTTGAGGTAACCCTTCATCACTTGGCAACCGCCAATGAGAATCATACCCGCCTCGCCCGTCGGCAACGGTTCGTTCGTTTCCGGATCCACAATTAGGAACTGCGTCCCCGGAAGCGCAGGGCCTACCGTTCCCGGCTTGTTGTTTACCTGCAAAGTCGTATAGTCATCGAACAACGTATTTTCGGTATTGACCGAGGCGACCGGAGCGGTTTCCGTGCAGCCGTAGCCTTCGTAAATTTCCTTGCCGAACTTGAGGCGGAACGCCGTCGCCAGTTCCGGGCGGAGCGCTTCGGCACCAGCGATAATAATACGCACCGACTTGAACATCAACGGATGCACATAACGGCTCACTGTGAACGCACGGAGGAATGTGGGAGTCGCCACCATAATCGTGACCTTAAATTCCGCACTGACACGTGACATTGTCTTAACATCAGTCGGGTCAGCCACAGCCACAATCGGGCAGCCTTCCGTGAGGTTCAAAAGCGTCGTCACCGTAAGGCCAAAGCTATGGAACAGCGGAAGTTCCGAAAGCATCACATCGCCACGGCTCACATTCAAAATACAGGCGAGTTGCTGGATGTTGCCCATCATGTTACGCTGCGTCAGTTCCACGCCCTTCGGCGTTCCTTCAGAACCGGAACTGAACACAATCACCGCATTGTCGTCCATGGAACGATGTTTCACGAACAAGAAACGAATCAGCCAACTCGGCAAGACCATGCAAAGAACGAGGAAAACGGCTATTTTCGCCTTCGGGATTTCCTTCATGATATCTTCGGCATAGAGCAAGCGCACCTTGTCCGAAGCCAACAGGGAGTAATCGTTTCCGCGTCCCTTCAATTTTTGCACAAACTGGCGGCTCGTGATAACGGTCGCACATTCGGCACGTTCGCAGCAGAACTTTACGTTATCGACAGAAGACGTGTAGTTCAAGTTCACGTTCGTCTTACCAATCACCCAAAGAGCGAGGTTCACAATCACACCGGCAGGACTGGGCGGGAGCATAATGCCCACGTTCTGTTCGTGCTTGCCAAGCGTTTTCTTGAGGTAGCCACGGAATGCCATCACGGCGCCCATCAGCTTGTAACCGGAGAAATGCGCACCGTCCGGGCTATAAATGGCAGGCCCATTCTTCACGTACTTCTTGTAAGTGCGAATCCAACTATCGGCAATCGGATGGACAAACGAAACAGCATAGTTCCAAGCATCAATAGAAATGCGACGAATAATCGCGCGGATTTCGTTAGGAGGCGTATCCGCCGGGAGCGCTTCACCAAAGGCAACAGTCACAGAACGTTCAGCCGAGGCACCGAACATATTCGAGGAACTGTAACTATAGTTACTGCCCCAAAGACCTTGGATGTAGAACGGAATCACCTGGGCATCCGTACCATCTACAGCAGACGAATAATCAATCGTAAACGGTTCCACATGCGGAGACTTGGACACCTCGCCCGACGGGAATATCACGACGGCTTTACCCGCAAGGAGCGCTTCGTGAATTTTGTCCATCGCAATTTTGGGATTGCGGTTATCGATGCGGATCATGCCTAGACGCTTGAGCACAGCACGCAAATACCACTTGTCGAAATGGTCCTTGTTGCTAGCAATGCAAAGCGGACGAGGAGCGGCCATCTGCACCATAGCCCAGTCGATAAAGCTGTGGTGGTTACCGACGAGAAGAATCGGGCCTTCGTTCGGGATGTTCTGCACGTTCAAAACGCGAATCCTGTAACGGCTGAATACAAAACGGAGCAAAGTGCGCAGCAACGCTTGCGGCAAGTTATAAATGGACCAAATGAACACACCTACAGAAATAACGGCAAGGCCAATAAAGTAGTACTGCGGCCGGATATCCGTGTAGCGAACCATCGTTGTGAACACGAAAAGGAACACGAGAAGCACAAGAGCCTGAATCATGTTCGCAAACGCAAGGACGGAACCGGAGTTGTTCGGGCGCGTATTATACTGCAACAGCGCATTGACCGGCACAAGGATGAGACCGCCAAAGAAACCGGTCAGGGAATAGAGCAAAACGAGAGCGACCGGATGGACCAGGAACGGCACAAGGAACATGCAAATCGAAGCCCCAAACATGCCAAGCGGAACAAAGCCCGATTCGATAAAGTCCTTGGAAAAATGAGCTGCGACAATCGTTCCGATCATGAGACCCACGATGGCAAAAGACATGTAGTCCTGCATCATGTTGACCGTAGAAGAACCCGAAACATCCTGATAGACAAGCACAAAGACCTGCGCCAAGGCCCAGAACATCGAAAGGGCGATGATGGATGCACGGAGCGTAGGCACACGGAAGCCAAGGCTCAGATGACGGCGCACCTTGTTGAGACTCGTTTTCTGGTCCTCGTACTTTACGCGCGGAATAAGGAAGTTGGCGATCGTACCCAGCACGCTCACCGCAGTGAGGACCCACGGAATCACCACCGACTTCGAGGTAATGCGGCGCACAGCTTCATAAGAGACGACCTGATCGAGATTGATGAGGTTCACGCCGACAACAGCAAACCACGTAGCCGCGATAATGCCGCAAAGGCCAAAAATCTGAAGGAATGCGTTGGCGTAGCTCAAATTCCGGACGCCAAACATCTCTTTAATAATGGCGTACTTCGCCGCACTGTGTATTGCAAAGCCGCAACTCAGCCCAATCGAAAGCCAGAAGGCGATTCGCGGGTAATCGATTGTCACCAGCACCGACTGCGCTATGACGAATAGCGTCATCACGAGCGACGACCACGCCATCACCTTGTTCTTCGAGAACTTATTGGTGAAGAACCCGGCAAAGAACACCATCAGGACGTATGGCGCGATAAAGAAAATTTGCAGCATGAAACTCTGCCAGATTAGTCCATTCTGAGCGAAAAACGAACCCGACAAAATTTTCTGGGCATAGATAAAGACACCCGCCTGTACAAAAGCCGTCGCTAGAATCGACAGGAAGAATCTTGTAGCACCCTTAACTTTCCACATTTATAATGCCCTTTTTAGCCAAATGTTTATTGTACCAAAAATAGCAAAATCAGTTCATTAAAGCTTCTATTTCGTTGACTGTACGCGGAATATGTTCCGATATATTTTCAAAACCATTTTTTGTAATAATTAAATCATCTTCTATGCGGATTCCGATACTCTCACGGTAACGTTTGCCGTCAATCGTCGCACTAAAATTTCCGTACAATCCCGGCTCACAAGAAATAAGCATTCCCGGTTTCAAGACCACATCCAAGGAACGGGAACCCGGGTCACCTTCGTGGATATGTTCCCCGATAAAGTGGCTTACCCCATGCGGACGTTTTTCGTACAATAGTTTATACGAACCCTTAGCTTCTTTCACCAGGCGGCGTTCCAGTTCCATCACGATAAACTCCCAGCAAATCATGCCGATTTCCTTGAGCGAAACACCCGGACGCACCATGCGCTGATATACTTTTGCAGATTCCAGCACGATTTCGTACAACATTTTTTGAAGAGGGTCAAACTTGCCGTTGACGGGAATGGTACGCGAAATATCGCTATGGAGCGTCCCAAACCGCACGCCAAAGTCGAACAGGACAAGTTCTCCATTGCGTAGCGCTTCGTCGTTTTTGACGTAATGCAAGCAGCAGGCGTTTTTCCCGCCGGCAGCAATCGTCGGGAACGCGAGGTCCCCGTCGCCACGGCGTTGCATCTCGTAGTTCAAGAACAACGCCGCATCGCGTTCGGTCTTCATCGTTTTCATCGCAGAGAGCAGTGCACGGAAAGCTTCGTCCGTAATCTGTTGCGCCACACGCGCATCGCGGATTCGCTCCGGTTCCAGCACCAGGCGGTCTTCGAAATGCAAATCGGCGCAGCTCTTCACATTCATCTTATAGCGACGAAGAACCTTCTTCATGTCGTTCTTGAGTTTTTCGTTATGGTCGCCCTTGAACTTTTCATAATAAAAAGCGAAAGCATGATCCACGGCGTTCTTACCGCTCCCGTATTCCACGGCGAGTTTCTCGATAAAATTCCAAAGCGCATCAATCGGAAGAACATCATCCACGCCCGTCACGCGAGCGACTTCGTTTTCACCATCCACATACCCAAGTCGCTTGCCATTCCAGAACTCCTTGAAAGGGTCCTTTTTCGGAACAAAAAGCGTCGAGCGCCCCCTCCGCGGGTCCAAGACGAGATAACACCCAGCCTCGTTCACGCCAGTCATATATAAGAATGCCGGATCCTGCACAAACCGGGTCCATGTTTGAACAAAGGCTTCCTCGCCCCCCGGTTCAACATGCATTCCCGCGAATACGCAAAAAGAATCCAGCTTTTTCATCAGGGACTGACGTCTTTTCGCATAAATTTTCTTGGAATCGTAATTTTTTGATGACAAAAAAACCTGAGAATAGGCCTGAAAATCGTTTTTTCGTGATTGCATCATCAATTTTTACCTTTTTTAACATTTTTTCTGCCACAACTATATATATTTTAGCCATCAAAGACTACAATGGAGCTTAAATAATGTCTCTTAAAAAATGGAAATTAGTTCTCGCGTCCCTTTCTGTAGCATTGTTCACCGCTTGCGCAGGTTCTTCTAACTCCGACAGCGGCAGCGATAGCGGCTATACAGGAAGCTACGAATCATCCTCTGACAATAATTCTTCTTACACGGGGTACAGCGACAATAGCGGTAGCGAAGCTCCGAAGCCGGCAGCACAGCCGAAGAAGGAAGCCCCCAAGGAAGTCATCACCGAAAAGACTCTGAAGAAATCTCAGGATGAAGCTTCGGCAGCAAACGAAGACAACCACAAGCTCCGCAAGGAAATCTTCGACGCAAGGACCAAGCTCGGTCTTCCGGTCCAGCAGCCAGCTTCCTCAGATGAAGAGTAATATAAGGCATTACTCACTATCTGATAACCTGAAGCGAGTTATTTCAGGCGAACGTGAAACGGTTTTCCGATTACTGGAGAGCCGTTTTTGCGTTGAGATACGTACCCGTCTTCCAGGGCTAGACATCGTCCCCCTCGACGATGCCGACATGTCCGGTGTACTTGCCGTCCTCGACCAGCTGAAAATTGCGGCACGCAATGGCGAAATCCTGGACGCACACCAGCTGGAACGCATGCTCGGACCCAAAGAAGCACACATCACCGAGTCCATTCCCGATAGCCCCGTCTTCAGGAACCGGTTCGGCATCAGCGTTTCCGCAAAGACACCCGCACAGGCAGAACTAGTCAAGGCGGTCGAAAAGAACGACATCATCTTCGCCAAAGGCCCGGCAGGTACCGGCAAAACCTTCCTCGCCGTCACGCTTGCAGTCGCAAGCCTCGAACGTGGCGAAGCCGAACGCATCTGCCTTGTACGCCCAGCAGTCGAAGCTGGCGAATCCCTCGGATTTTTGCCCGGCGACCTCAAAGAAAAAATTGCGCCCTACCTGCGTCCCATCCACGACAGCCTCTCCGAGCTCCTGCCGGCAGAAAAGCTGCGCCGCTACGAGGAGACTGGCGCCATCGAAGTCGCCCCTCTCGCCTACATGCGTGGCCGGACATTGAAAAGGGCGTTCATCATCCTGGACGAAGCGCAGAACACGACAACCGCCCAGATGAAAATGTTCCTCACCCGTCTCGGACCCCACAGCAAGGCAATTATTACCGGCGACACCAGTCAGGTCGATCTCGCCAAGGGGCAAGTTTCCGGTCTGGAACACGCCATGAAAATTCTCAAGGGCATTCACGGTATCGCAGAAGTCGAATTTAGCGCTACCGACGTCCTACGGCATCATTTAGTCAAAGACATTTTGCTAGCTTACGAACAGAACGAGCTAAAAAAATAGAAGGGTATTAAATGAACAAGAAAGAGAAAAAAATTCATTTGATTATTGCTTGGATTCTCTTGATCCTCATCGCCATTCTATTGTTCCCCGACAAGAACATAGCCCTCCAGGCAGAACGTCCGCACCTGGGGCAACTGAGTTCAAGAACGATTGTCGCTCCGTTCAAGTTCGAAGTCCCGAAGACCGAACAGGAAATCCAGAACGAAAAAGCCCGCGCCGCCGAAAAGGTCAACGCCATTTTCGAATTCAACTCCGACGAAACAACACGACTTTTGCGTGAACTGGAACAGTACCTGAAAAAGCTGGAACAGTACGGCAAAATGCAAGCCGTCATCAACACCAGTAAAGACGACGGAAGCGACCCGTCCATCCAGGCCAAAGTCCAAGAGACATCCCGCATTTACGACCAGCTCAAGCAACGACTTTCCATCACCGCCATCAAGCCGCTCAGCACAAATTCTGTCGCCCGCGATTCCTTGATGTCCGTGTTCTACCAAATGATGCAAAAGGGCGTTTCGAACACGCTTCTCGCCAAGACCGAAACAGAAGTCACACTGTTCTGCAACAACTACAATATCAAGAACGTCAAGAGCCTCATCTACAACAAGCCCTTTATTTCGCTTATCAAGGAAAACGAAGAAAACACGATAGACATTAGCGAAGTGCAGCCCATGCAGCGCCGCATCGACGAAGCGTTCAGCCAGTTGCAGCGTGCGTTCTCCGTAGAGCAGGGATTGCAGAGCGCCTTCTACGAAGCACTCTACGTCTTTACTAGCCCGAACATTTTCTATCTCGAAAAAGAGACCGAAGCCCGCAAGCTCGACGCTAGCAACAAAGTAACGCTCATCAAGGGCATGGTTCCGCGCGGCATGGAAATCGTGACTCAAGGCTCCCCCATCACCAAGGAAATCCTTGAAAAAATCGATGCGCTCCAGATGGCCCAGCAAAGCGAAGAAAACGCAAAGAAACTCACCGCCCCATACGGCAACGTCCTTGTATTCATCATCCTTATCACGCTCCTTATCGCATTCTGCTTCTACATGCCAACGCGCACCATGTTCAGGACGCCACGCCAGCTATGGAGCCTTTTCTTCCTCACGCTGTTGCAGCTCCTCGCCTTCTGGGTCGTACACAACCTCTCCGGAACGCTGAACAAACCGGACAGCATCCTCCCGGACGCCGTTGATTTCATGTGGCTATACCCGATTACGTTCACGCCAGTCATTGCGACCATCCTCTACGATACGCGCATGGGATTTGCCTTCGCCACGTTCTCGGCGGGATTCTTCGGTATCCTAAACGGCTACGACCTTGCAGCAACATTCACCGGACTCATCGTGATTATCGCAGTGATTACACCGCTTACCCGCATTCGTTACCGTGTCCAGTTCGCCTGGAGCATGATTGTAGGCATTGTCGCAGCCGCAGTGGCCATCAGCATCATGCTCCTTCTCCGTAACCGATTCAACTTCGTCACCTTCTACCAGACGCTCATCGCCGCAAGCGCAAACATCATCGTCTTTACCGCAGTCGCTTCCGTGCTCTTGATCCACCTCCTCGAAAAAGTATTCAGTATCACTACCGTGCTTACGCTCATGGAAATGTCCGACTTCAACAGGCCTGCCCTCAAGCGCATTTCAGAACTTGCACCGGGAACATTCCACCACAGCATTCAGGTTTCGAACCTCGCCGAAGGTGTCGCCGAGACCATCGGTGCAAACTCGCTCCTCGTCCGCGTCATGGCGCTCTACCATGACCTCGGCAAGACAATGCGACCGGAATACTTTACAGAGAACCAGAAACAGGGCGTGAACCCGCACAACAATCTCGACCCGTACCAGTCCGTCAAGATTATCACGGGACACGTCTCGCAGGGTGCGCTCCTCGCCAAGGAATACAAGATTCCGGAACTAGTCGCTTCCGGAATTCTGGAACACCACGGCACAACGTTAATCCAATACTTCCTCCACAAAGCAAAGGAACTCTCCAAAGAAAACGGAAAAGAAGTCAAGGAAGAAGATTTCCGTTACAAGGGACCCAAGCCGCAAAGCATGGAAACAGCCATTCTCATGCTTGCAGACGTTATCGAAGCCACAAGCCGCTCCATGACGGACACATCCTCCGAAGCTCTTGAATCCATGATTCACAAGACGATTCTCGACAAGTTTATGGACGGCCAGTTCAACGAAAGCAATTTGTCCGTAAAGGAACTTTCCAAGCTCGAAGAAGCGTTCCTCCACAGCCTCGATGGGACATACCATACACGAGTGAAGTACCCCGGTCAACGTTAGACGAGAGAACGGCTCAAGGAGCCTACAGACGAGAGAATGTCATGCCTGCCATCGAGCAGGCATCTCCTTTTTAAAAGAATAACGCTGTCATGCCTGCCACCGAGCAGGCATCTCCTTTTATTCAAAAAAAATTAAGGAAAACAGCCTTTATCCCTTGACACACGAATTAATTCTTTTTATATTTGGGTCGTTCGGTTGAAAGACCCTACAACAAAACCACTGGGGTGGTAGCTCAATTTTGGTTAGAGCACCGGCCTGTCACGCCGGAGGTTGCGAGTTCAAGCCTCGTCTATCCCGCGACAAAGACCTCTCGAAAGAGAGGTCTTTTCGTTTTTCTTGCAGTCATCCCGGACAATGTGTCGGGATTAGTTTTTCCTTGTCATCCCGGCCCCCGTTCCGGGATCAGTTGTTCCTTGTCATCCCGGACCCCGTTTCGGGATCAGTTGTGTTGCATGGAAAGTTGACTCCCGATGGATTCTTCCCCACCCTAAAAATTTTCATTTTTTTTGCAAAAAACGCTGCTTTTCAGTTGACAGAGACATGAATATTTGTATATTTGGCTCGTTAACCTGAGGTTGTAGAAAATGTTAAATAAAAAGAATCTCATTCTTATTGGCGTTGGCATTTTGCTACTCTTTATCGGTTTTCTCTGCCTTGCCACAGGTCCGGCAGATAATCCGGTAAGTCTCTCGATTGCACCGATTATCTTGACGATTGCATACGTTGTAGTTATTCCTCTCGGAATCCTCTACAGCGACAAGAAGAAAGATAAATAACACTTCGGACGATTAGCTCAGCTGGTTCAGAGCGTCTGCCTTACAAGCAGAATGTCAGCGGTTCGAATCCGTTATCGTCCACTACCGAAAATCGGAAACGATTTGGGGTGGTAGCTCAATTTTGGTTAGAGCACCGGCCTGTCACGCCGGAGGTTGCGAGTTCAAGCCTCGTCTATCCCGCGACAAAGACCTCTCGAAAGAGAGGTCTTTTCGTTTTTTCTTGCTGTAAAAAGGAACCCCGTGACTGATGTGAACCCCGAAAGTTGGACACAACTTTCGGGGTTTTCATGATTAAGAAACACACTAAAGAAGAATGGCTCGAAGCCCTAGAGCTCTATAAGAAGGGGTATGGATCTACTATAATCTCGAGATTGACCGGTCTTGA
>JAGCPZ010000020.1 GCA_017965445.1 Fibrobacter sp.
ACTTCAAGCAGGAACTGGGAAAATATATCGAATACTACAACAACGACCGGATAAAACTTCGCCTAAAAGGAATGAGCCCGGTACAATACCGGACTCATAACTCAATTTTATCCTAACTTTAAACCGTCCAACTTTTTGGGGTCAGTTCAAAAACCGCGTTTTTTTATGCGTATAAAATGTTTTCTAATTTCCGCGTTCGCTCATGCTCGAGAACATGGCGACTAAATCGTCGGTGAAATTGCTTTTGGGGAATTTGTCTGCGATTGCCAACGCCTGTTCGAGGTGTTCCAAAGCTTCTGTTTTTGCCTTCTCTAGACTCTTTTTGGCTGTCAACCGATCGAAAATCTTTTCGGGGACGCCTTCTTCCGACGCTTTCGCGATAAGATTTTCCATTTCGGTGCGTTCTTCGGCGTTGCAGTCTTCAAAGTAATAGAGCAACGGGAGCGTGATGAGCCCGTTCGAAAGATCTGTGAACTTCGCCTTGTCCATGTTCACCGAGCCGTAACCGTAATCGAGCAGGTCGTCGATAATTTGGAATGCGATGCCGAAGTGCGTTCCCATTTTGGCGCATTCGTCAACTGTCGGCTGGTCGAAACCTGCCAATATGCCGCCGATTCGTGCTGCTGCGTCAATGAGTGCTGCTGTCTTTCCATCGATGATTTCGTTGTAATCCTTACGGGAAAGTCCCATATCACCGCTATGGTCCAGCTCCAAAATTTCACCGACGATGAGCTTGTCTGCAGCATCGGAAATGATGGCGGGGATGTTCGCTTCTTCGTCGATGACGCAACGCATGGACTGTGAAAGTACGTAGTCGCCAATGAGCACGGCTATTTGCGTTCCCCATTCGCGGTGCGCGGTTTTTTGCCCGCGTCGAACGTCGGTCCCGTCGATGATGTCATCATGGACTAGACTTGCGAGGTGCAAGAGTTCTACAGCAGCGCAAGCATGAGCCACGCGGTTGAGGTCGGGCTTTTCTGTACCGCAATTAGCAAGCAGGCACAGCAACGTCGAACGGATGCGCTTGCCTTTACGGCTGAACAGCGAAACGAGACGATCAACAATCCCGGCAGGGGCTTTTTTTGCCACCTGCATGATGACGTTTTCCGTCTGTTCCAATTCTTCTTTAACTAGATCACGGGCTTGCGATAAGACTGCTTTGAAGTCGGCTTTCGTCGGACTCATTTAAATATCCAAATCGTTCAGAACTTTGTATGCGTTTGTTTCGATGAACTTGCGGCGCGGTTCCACGTCTTCGCCCATGAGCATGCTGAAAATCTGGTCGGCAAGCACGCTGTCTTCGACATGGCATTGCTTGAGGAAACGCGTTTTCGGGTCCATGGTTGTTTCGTTCAGCTGTTCCGGCGACATTTCGCCCAAACCTTTGAATCGGTTGATGGTCACGTTCTTGCGGTCTTCGACCTCGGCCATGGCCTTGTCCTTCTCTTTCTCGTCGAAGAGGTAGCGTTCCTTCTGGCCCACCTTCATCTTGTACAGCGGAGGCATGGCGAGGAAAATATGCCCTTCGTCGATTAGCGGGCGCATGTAGCGGAAGAAGAACGTGAGGAGGAGCGTCTGGATGTGCGAACCATCGACATCAGCATCGGTCATGATGATGATTTTGTCATAACGGAGCTTTTCGATTTTGAATTCGGTGCCGATGCCTGTTCCGATGGCGTTCACCAGGTTCAGGATTTCTTCGGTATCGAGTACGCGGTGCAAAGACGCTTTTTCAACGTTCAAAATTTTTCCGCGCAACGGGAGAATCGCCTGGAATTCGCGGTTACGGCCCATCTTGGCAGAACCGCCTGCAGAGTCACCTTCCACGATGAACATTTCGCATTCCTTCGGGTCGCGACTGGAGCAGTCGGCAAGCTTGCCCGGAAGTCCACCGCTTTCGAGGACGTTCTTGCGGCGGGCAAGGTTACGTGCGCGGTGTGCGGCTTCGCGAGCGAGTGCGGCGTTATAGACCTTGTCCAAAATAATCTTGACGGCAGCCGGATTTTCCTGGAAGTATTCTTCGAGTTTTGCGCCAAATGCGGATGCCACGTAGCCTGCGATTTCGGAGTTGCCGAGTTTGCGCTTGGTCTGGCCTTCGAATTGCGGCTGGGAAACCTTGATGGCGATGACGGCGGTGAGTCCTTCGCGGATATCGTCGCTTGTTATTTGCGCTTCTTTCTTGCCTTTGGGCATGTCTTGCGCGAACTTCGAGATGACGCGGGTGAGGGCTGTCTTGAAGCCGGTCACGTGAGTACCGCCATCGTACGTGTTTACGTTGTTTACGAAGCTGAAGAAGTTTTCCTGATAGCCGTCGTTGTACCACATGGCGACTTCGAGCGGGTATTGACCATCGGGGAGTACCAAGTGGATTGGGTTCTGGAAAAGCGGCGTGCGGTGTTCATCGACATAGCGCACAAATTCCGAAACGCCACCGGGGAAGCAGAACGTGTCTGTTTGCTGGTGTTCCGGATCGCGTTCGTCGGTGAGCGTCAAGCGAAGCCCGCTCATGAGGAACGCAAGTTCGCGGAAACGCGTGGCGAGCGTGTCATACACGTAAACAGTTTCGGAGAAAATGGTATCGTCCGGGTAGAATTCTACGGATGTACCTGTCGTACCATCGGAAGGGCCGATATCGACCTGCGGACCGGTCGGAATGCCTTTTGCGAATTCCTGCCTTACGACTCTGCCGTTGCGGCGAACGGTCACGATAAGCTTGTTAGAAAGTGCGTTCACGCAGCTCACGCCCACGCCGTGCAAACCGGCGGAAACCTTGTACGAACTGTTGTTGAACTTGCCGCCGGCATGGAGCTTTGTCATCACGACCTGGATGGTGCCCACTTTTTCCTTGGGGTGGATGTCCGTCGGGATGCCGCGACCGTTGTCGGTAACGCGGATGCCGTTCCCCGGCAAAATGGAAATTTCGATATGGTTGCAGAAACCGGCAAGGGCTTCATCTACGGAGTTATCGACCACTTCCCAAACGAGGTGGTGCAAACCGCGGATGTCGGTGGAACCAATGTACATTGCGGGGCGGACACGAACTGCTTCTAGACCTTCGAGAACGGTAATGCTTGAACCGCTATAATCTGCTTCCGCCTTCTTAACTTCTTCTGTTTCTTCTGCCATAAATCCTCTATTAAGCCCCTCTTAGACGAATCGTATTCCTTGAATAAACGGTCTCCCCAAAAGGGTATTACACTTACCAATAATAGCTTTTTTTTGGATGCTTAGTTCGAACTTGAGCGCCGAATTGTCAGCATGGAGCACCAATATATTTTTGTCTATTTTTTGGGGCTTTACATGGCCTATCAGCAGGGGGCCGACCACCTCCGAAAAACGCTCCGAAATCGTTTTGAAATGGATGTCTTCGGAGATGTGCCTCTTTGCAAGGACGTGCTCCAAAAGGACACTGATGTCCTGAAGTTTGTTCCCCGTATAACTCTTTTTGCTTGTGCGCTTGGTTTCGAACATTAGTACAAATTTGTCTTAGACAAGTAACAATTTGGAGAGCGTGAACCCGCCAATCAAGATGCTTGTCATGCCTGCAACAACGGTCGCCTTGGTGCTTTTCCCTACGCCTTCTGCACCGCTGTGGGTGAAGTAACCAAAGAAACAGGCGTAACTCGAAATAAAGAATCCGTAAAGCGTCGCCTTGATAAGGCCCACGACCAGGTCCCAGTTCTGGTAGAACATGCGTACGCCGTAAAAGAACACCGAGAATGAAACTTCCTTGTAGAGGTGGGCGACTTCGTATCCGCCAACAATGCCGATAAAGATACTCAAGATGGTAAGCACCGGGAGCATGATGACTGTCGCGATAAGTCTAGGTGCAAGTAAGTACTTGTATGGATTTAAACCTAATACTTTGTACGCATCGAGTTGTTCCGTGACGGCCATTGTACCCAGTTCCGAACACATCGAAGCGCCGATACGCCCTGCAAGCACCATGGCAGTAAGAATGGGGCAGAGCTCCACCATGACGGATTTTCCGACCGCCATGCCGACAAACATCATGGGAATCATATCGCCGAACTGGTAGGCGAGCTGCCACGACATGATGGCTCCTGTGGCAAGCGATGCCGCGAACACCACGGGAATGCTCGTGATACCCACATGGTGCATCTGCTCCACAGTCGTGTGCAAATTCGTGAACGCTCCAGGGATGTTCTTGAACAGTTCCCAGATGAACACGATGTAACCCACGACCTTGTTCAGGAAGCGTCTTACGGCCCTGCCGAGGCCTTCTGCCATCTTGTTTATCAACGCAATCAAAGGGAACCGTTACTTCTTTGCCTTGGCGGCGGCTTTCTTCTTCGATTTCGGCGGAGCGCTAATCAACTTCTTGTAAAGCTGTTCGTCTTTCAGGTACTTGATGGCTTCGTTCAGTTGCTTGTCGCGCTTGAGCGAGAATGCGGTACTGACAGAATCGTTCACGAATGCAGTGAGAAGCTCGCGCTTGATGCCGTCCTTGATGTAGTCTTTGTTCGCTTCGAACTGGGCATCGCGGTTATCTTCGAGAGCCTTGCGCATTTCGCCGATTCTCTTGACGAGATTCGAATCCGAAATGGTCTTTGCGCTGTCGCCCATGTAGTTCTGTTCGCGGATGATGCTCTTTTCAAGCTGATCCACGCCGACGAGGGCGTTGCTCTTGACCTTCATGAAGTTCGTGTCTTTTTTGCAGAACGCTTTGAACTGTGTGAAGAGGGAATCGGGAACGACCCAATCGGAATTCATCTGAACGCCTGCTTTTTCGAGGCTCGGACGAATCTTGACGGCGAACTTGAAGTACATGGCCATACGTTCCTGCACTTGGACGACCCAAGGCATCGGATCGAGTTCCACATCGACGTCTGGCTTGATGCCGCCACCGCCGAACATCATGCGGCCGTTGTTCGTATAGAACGTGTCGCGCTTGGCGGTATCGGCTTTGACGGTGTCTGCCTTTGCCGTATCTTTTTCTTCTTCGTCTATTTCTTCGTCTTGCAGCGAAAGACCCTTGATGCCGTTTTCGGGCTTGTTGATGCAACGTCCGAAGGGCAGGTAGTAGAATGCGGTCGTAAGCTTGAGGGCGTTGCCCGCGTTGTCAAGCGGGAAGATTGTTTGCACAGAGCCCTTGCCGAACGATGTCTTGCCGACAATCAGAGCGCGGTCCCAATCCTGCAGTGCGCCGGAGACGATTTCTGCCGCACTGGCAGAACCCTGGTTTACGAGAACGACCATCGGAACTTCCGGTTTGACCAACGGAGTTCTGCGGGCGGCGCTTTCTGTTTTTTGCGTGCGACCGCGTGTGCTCACGATGACGTTACCCGGTTTCAGGAACAATTCGCTGATTTCAATGGCTTGGTTCAAGAGTCCGCCCGGATTGTAGCGCATGTCGAGGATGAGCTTCTTCATGCCCTGCTTCTGGAGACTGCGGATAGCGTTTTCGACATCGCTTGTTGTTTTGTCGCTAAAGGTGGCGAGCTTGATGTAGCCGATTTCCGGCGATACCATGCCGTAATAGGGAACGGCGTGGACGGTGATTTCGGCTCTCGTGATGGTGAAGTCCATGAGGTCGGGGACGCCTTCGCGTTCAATCGCGACTGTCACGTCCGTACCGATTTTACCGCGGAGCTTGTTGACCGCGTCGTCCAGCGAAAGTCCCTTGGTGTCCTTGCCGTCGATTTTGCGGATGCGGTCGCCAGCGCGGATGCCGAGCTTGAACGCCGGTGTGCCGGAAAGTGGCGAGATTACCGTGAGGATGTTGTCGCGGAGGCTGATGGTGATGCCCACGCCACCGAACTTGCCTTCCATCGAAACTCTAAGGCTTTCGTAATCCTTCGGGGCGAAAACCGTCGTGTGCGGGTCGAGAATGTTTCTGATGCCGTTGATAGCGGCATCCGTAATCTCGGTCGGGTTGACTTCTTCAACGTACTTGCGATTGATTTCGGAAAGGACCTTGTTCAATCGTGAAACTTCATCATAAAAATCTCCGGGAGGAGTTTTCTTGTCGGTAGCGGCGTTCGCGATGCAAAGTGCGGACAGCGTCGCCATGAATACAGAGCGGAAACAAAAAGATTTGAACATCATGCGTTAAAGATACAATTTCCTTTGAAAATGCACCACCTTTATAAGGAAAAACCGGCTACGAATAGCCGGTTTTTTGGAGAAAGGAGAGAGTATGAAACTTTTTTGGACAATTGTATGTTAAGCAGCTTCGTTGAGGAGGCGTTCGACGTTTGCTTCACGGAGCTTGTTCAATGCGTTTTCCTTGAGCTGGCGCACGCGTTCCTTGGAGAGACCCACCATCGGAGCGATTTCCTTCAAATTCAGGTCGGAATCCATCTTGAAACCGTAATAGAGCTTGAGAATCTCTTTTTCCTGGTCGGAGAGGTTCTTGTCCATGACCTTGTTGAACACGTCGGCGCGGTTGTTGCATTCGGCGAGTTCGTCAGCGCGGTTGCCGGTATCAGAAATCGTATCGCCAAGCGTCAAGTCGCTGTCATCACCGACCGGAGAGTCGAGAGATGCAGAAGCGTTGCCCATCATCAGAATCTTTTCGATATCGTTGGCCTTGTACTTGGAGAGACCTTCGAGTGACTGCGTGTTGACAGCGAACGAACCTCCGATGACTTGGTGAACGTCTTTTGCGTGGCGGTTGAAACGGCGCAACATCAGTTCCTTTTCAGCGCTAATGCGAATCATGCGACCCTTTTCGGAGAGCGCGCGAGTGATGTTCTGACGAATCCACCACACGGCATAGCTGATAAACTTGATTTTCAAGGAGCGGTCGAAACGACGAGCGGCTTCGATGAGGCCCATGTTCCCTTCGTTGATGAGTTCCATGATGTCGAGACCACGGCCCTTGTAGAGGTTTGCGATGTTGACAACAAAACGGAGATTAGAATTGACCAACATGTCCAGGGCGGCCTTGTTGCCTTCTGCAGACTTCTTGAGCAATATCGTTTCCTGTTCTCTTGTGAGTAACGGATAACGCGAAATGTCGTTAAGATATTGCATGTAAATGTCTTTCTGTTCTCGGTTGTTAAGGGTCTTCATGGTAACCTCCTCGTTTTTTACGTATTCAAATTTACCTCCAGATTGAGTTGCTTGTGTCATCAATACGAAAGCGGCTTGCAAAAGTTGAATTGAGTTTTTGTTAAAAAAAATCGTGATTTTTGTCACGAAATTGTCATAAGGTACCAAAATCGCTGGTTTTTGACTAAATTTTTTGCTATGAATGACAATTCCTCTATAAATCGTACAGAAACTCGCAATGGATTCTTCCAGAAGACTCGTAACAAACTAGCTGTTCTGCAAGAAATGGACTTTGAACGTAATGAGCAAAGACTTCGAAATCTATTGGATGAAGACAAAGATTTAATCCAGTTTCCTATACCGGTTTTTGTTCCAACGCTCTTTGTTTGGTTGTTCTTAATCATATTTCCGTTGGTCTTAATTTTGGATCCTTCAAGTTCATCGAGCTTTAGCGTCAATGTTAAGGGTATGATTGCTTTTTATTTTCCTTTGCTATCTACCCTTTTTATATTTTTCCTCAATCAAAAATTTCTTGTTTCTTCATGTATCTTTAAAAAACGTTATGCAATATATTTTGTTGCAAATTCAATTTTAGTCTTTGCGGCTTTGTTCTTTCGTGAAGTGGCGTTCTTTTTTATAGAACGTTCATCCAACGAAGGGTATGTGAATTTTTTCAAAGATTACTGTTTCTCGTCTCTTAAAGGTCATTTTGGTATTGGGACGGTATTGACGTTTGTTGTCTTAGTTTGTTTGGTTTGTCTGCTTTGCGTCTTTTATCAATTGGTAATCCGTCAAATTGTTCGCGCGTTTATTCTTCGTGAACAGAAACGCATGGGATTGCAATATGAGCTTGATTTTTTAAAGAACCAATTAAGCCCGCATTTTCTCTTCAATACATTAAACAACATTTCGGCTCTTATCCAGATTGACGCAAAACGTGCAGAGAGCTCTATGAATAAACTTTCTCAACTTCTACGCATGATGTTGTATCAAGTCAAGGACAAGTACATTACATTGCGAGAGGATGTGGATATTTTGCAAAAGTACGCCGACTTGGAAAAACTTCGTTTGGACGAAAGTTTTGATTTTGTGTTTGATGTAAAACTTGAAAATCCGAATGTAAAGATAGAACCTTTGCTGATGATGCCTTTGATGGAAAACGCGATGAAACATTGCGTGAATCCGAACGGCAAAAGTTTTGCGCATGTTTCAATAACACAATCGGGGAACGAAGTTCATTTCCATTCCGAAAATTCCAATTTTCCGAGAAAGTCAAGCCGCAAGAGTGGCGGCCTCGGGCTTTCGACGTTTGAAAAACGACTGGACTTGATGTATCTCGATGCGCATGAATATTCCGTGAATATTGTTGACGATATATATATAAGTGATTTGGTTTTGCACTTGAAAAAAGAAAATTCATAAAAAATTTAATTTACCCCTTTACATTTCGAAAATAATATTGTAGTTTATTAATCACCTTGAGCTGTTGCTTGAGGTCATTACTTTTATCTCTTCTCTAAATCTTTCCCTAAATCGTTACGGCTGAACAAGCCTGTTTATTCTAAAAATCAAAACAAAGGAAATCCTATGGCTAATAGGATGTTTAAAGGTATTGCCTTGATAGGTGCCTTGTTGGCTCTCAATGGCTTTGCCGATGAATGTAAGGGCGTCGCACTGTATTCAGACGGTAGCGATAATGGTCAGATGCTAGAGACAGGGAGGACTTTCCCGGAACCGCCGGAATGGAAAACAAACTGGGGGTCTCTGGGTGGAATGGAACCGCCGTATATCCGGTTGTCGGGCATGAAGAACGTGCAAGACGATTGGAAGGGGGCCCTTTCGTTTCCGAAACTCCCGTTGCGTGTCGGTGGTGGAAATCTGCATTTAAAGGTCCGCGCTACGCAAAATGTGAAGTTTGGCGTGTGGCTTAAAGGCGATTTTGGAACCAGCAACGTGCGTTATGTCGATTTGGTGGCGAATTCGACGCAAACGCTCGATGTTCCGTTGTCCAGCTTTGGCGTGGCGGGCGGAGCCTCGGTTGCGAATGTTGGCGTGGGGCTTTTTCAGGTCCCGCGATACCAGTACGTGACGTTGTTCGTCGATGATATCGGCCTCAGTTGCGCCGGGAATGGCTCGGGCGGATCGTCTTCGTCGTCGGTGGGTTCTTCGTCATCAGCGGCTTCCGGTGATGTTTTGCTTGGGTATGAATTTTCCAATGTAGAAGCGTGGTCCGAAGTACGTGATGCGCGGTTCTTGCCCAATGTGGAATCGGAGTTCAGTGCAGCGTATTCTCAGCATGAGAGAGATTCGCTTATTTCCAAGACGAACGAAAATTTCGTCGTAGGCGAGCTTGAACACCTCAAAATCGAGAATACGGTACACGCCACTGAAATGACCGCAAAAAAATCGCGCAAGACATGGTACGACAATTTGTATTCTGTTGTGCGCAATAGGCTTCGCGAGAATGTCGTGGCGAACCCGAAACAGCTTTATTTCGAAGCGGAGGCCATCGCTGCGGAATCGAACTATACGGTAATTCCCTTGCTAGTCGCAGATTTGGACTATGCCTATAGCGCATGTGCCGATTCCCTGTGCTCTACGGCGCAAATCATGAATGCGCATTTGCTTACGGCGGGGTTCCCGACTTCGTTTGTGAGAAATTCTAAAATCAACCTTTTGCTGGATCCGTACTTTATCGTGACGAAGCAAAGGGAACTGCCTTCTGTTTCAATTTGCCTTTCGGGCCAATGTTCTTCTTTAAAACCGAAGGAATCGCTGGAACTGGATTTTCCTTCGGCAGGGCTGCAGAAGATTGTTGTCAAGTTGAAAAACGGTGGTCGAAATGTTGAACAGAATCTTTTCGTGGAGGTAAGATAATGATGCGATATGTATGGTTGGCTCTCGCCGCGTTTCTTTCGACAAATGCAATGGCTGTAAATAAGGATTACGGCTTCTATGTTGATGAAAACAATGATAGATTGTGTATGAGTGCTGGGCAGTTCCTGAAGAAAAATTTTGGATTCGACGCCCAAGATGACGGATGCGACCCTGGAAACAATTCCGTCCATATTCGGATTATGGACGCACCTGAGGATGCGAGTTCCCCAAAGGGATTTTACTTGGAACGGCCGTTTATCATTGTCGATGGCATAGACCTCAGTACGGTTGAAAAGAGGACGATGTCGGACTTGGAAGCGGATTTGCAACAGGTCGGGCTACCGAATATCTTGAAAACTCTCGGATATACGCCTGTTCTTGTGCAATTCACAGAAACGGTACGAAGGTCACTTCAACAGAATTCTGATGTTTTCAGCCGTTTGCTCGCTTTCTTGAGTGACAATAAGCATTTTCCTTTTCCTGGTGCTAAAGAAGAGGGCTTTGTCATTATGGGCATAAGTCAGGGCGGCGTCATTGGGCGTTATGGCGCTTATCTGTACGATAGCCACCGCAAGGCTTCCGATGCTCCGGTTCGGCTTTTCTCGTCTCTTGATTCTCCGCACCAAGGGGCGGTCATGCCGATGGGGTTGTTCAATACGGTTGGTTTTTGGAGTAAACAGGGGGCATCGTCGGCCGAAATGTTCAAGGATATGTTACGGGCAAAGGGCGCCATGGATTTGCTGGTTTACGATAATCATTGTATTTTGCAAGTCTGCTATTCATATGTAAATGTGAATAGCGGGTTTCTTTTTAAAGATTACCGCAATGCTGCGGAATACAAGGGGTTCCCTTCTGTGCTTATAGCGCAGGGACAGTTGAAAGGACAAAGTCCCGCGCACAACAACGATTATTACCGTTTGGAACGCCATGCGGAAAAAGGCCCGTTTACGTTAGGTGGCGTGATTAGCCGCATGCATTATTCCGACAATAATGGAGTGATTGCTTATAACCGGAAAAAGGAAGGGGCTTCTAGCGCCAATTATGCTGAATATAAAGAAATTTCTAAATATGACTTTATTCAAGGCTCTACGTATCCGTTCGGTGGCACGATTTATGAGGCTTTCCGTGAAGGATTTTTAGACGCCATGCCTAACGGGATGACGCATTCTGTGCTTGGTATGAGTGTAGGTCTCAATGTATCTTGGGGTCATGACGAACTTATTCAGGACCGCAGCACGTTTATCCCGACGGCAAGCGCCATGGATATGAAATGCAATGGCGATTTGGCGATTCGTTCGGATTGCGGCTTTACGCAATCGTATAATGGGTTCCCGTTTGAAAATCCGGGAGACAGGAGTACCGCTGTTGCTGCGTTTGCCGTAGATCCGACACACCCGCGATTCAATGAACCCATTAGCGGGCGGCATATCGAAATGCCTTTTGAAGGAGGTGCTTTTAATGCGCTTGTTTTGGAGGGAATGCAGGTCGATATGTGGCGAATTTTGTGCGAAATGGCGAAGTATGATTATGACTTTGGCTCGGGAAAATTTAGAAACCCGAAGTTGACTGGCTATTTTTCTCCTAATGCAAGTTGCATGGACTTGAGCAAGATGCCTGATATTATTGGCAATGCCGGTGTCGCTTTGGAAACTCCGTTTGCGTATGCGCGGTACGACTATAATGCGAATGCGAACGAGAAAGACGAAACTGTAAAGTTTACGCTCCCGGCGGGGTGGAAAAAAACGGCCCTTTGGGATTACGGCGGAAATATCCAGGCGAAAACTTCGTTTGAAGTTGACGTTAAAGTCCAAAATCCGAAGGGTAACTGGATGAAGGCGGAACTTCTCGTTTGCCGTACGAGAGCTTGTTCGGGCTATTTGCAGTTGAATGAACAGTCTGTTCCTTTAGATGGTCGGAAACATGCTTTGCGTTGGCAGATGCCTTCGACGGCGGGGGCTTTGAATGGACTCCGTTGGTTCCGTCTTGTGCTAAATTCCGATGGTGCCGAAGTGGAACTTTCTAATCCGCGCATGGTAATCGATACGAAGAGCGATGTTCCTGTTCCGTCAAAGATTAGTTCGCCGATGATTTACCCGAACCAATACGATTACTACCCATGGGATTCGGACGTGCATGTGGCGCCGTATTCGGATGCGCTCGGGGCCGGCCTCGAAATTAAGTACGACAGGGCTCGACGCGGTATGCATATTGAATTTGACAAGATGGTCTCGATGGACGATTACAATAATCTTGTCGTAGATTACTGGCCGGGAACATGCCAGAATACGTTGGCTTATTTTGACTCCAAGAAGCTGACTGCGGCAAATCTTGCAAACGGTAGTTTGCAAAATGGATTTGTTCGCAAAATTTTACCTTTGGGCGAAATTATTGATTTGAACGTAACTCCACAAGGCTCCAAATCCGCTCATCGCTTGAATTTGCAGTCAGTCTCCGCAAATGAACGTTGCGTCGTCAAGTCTATTTATGTTGAATAGCGTCCTCTTGTTATATCAAACGAATTAAGATATATTATTTGTACAAAACAAATAAGCAGGAGAAAAAATGAAAAAGTCTTTTTGGTGTATGATGTTCGCTGTGGCGCTGCCTCTGTGCGGTTGCTTGAATCCGCATTTAAGTTCGATGGGGGCGTCGCAGATGATTGTCGCTCACCAACCGCGCTTGGCTGTCAATGGCGATACTTCTTCGCTGTCTGTGGCTGTCGATGCGTATGGCGGCATGAAAATGACTGGCCGTAATATCAAGGACGGTTTTACGGGAGGCGGAACTGCAGCTCTGAACTATAGACCGTTTGGGTTTGCGTCTCCGTTTTACGTGGAGGCTGCTTTAGGCGGCAAGGGCGGCAAGGCATCGTTTGACTGTACCGAGGGAGGAAAGTGCAATGACGGTTACACCGCATGGCTTACGGAAGTAGGAAAGGAGAAATTCTCCTTCTGGAGCTTGCAGGAACGCTTGTCATTGGGCGCAGACTTTGACTTGGGACCTATAATTTTAGGTCTTGGTGCAGGCGTCCAGATTTTTGAAGGCGGTGGCGATTTTGACGACATTCGCGATTATCTGGGCAGGCAAAATCTTGCAGAAAACGATGACGAAGGCTATGGAGTCAAACTCTATTCTTCGGCTCGCTTGGGTGCAAGGCTTGGACAGAATGGCGTGATTATGCTCGAAAGCGGCTTCATGTGGCTCAAGACATTGAACATCGCTTTGATGCTTGGCTACTACCATCCGTCTGGATTCCATGGTGGCGTCTTTGCGGCAGAAAAGGTTGGCTTTGGCGTGAACTTTGGCAAGACGTTCAGCTTTTAGGAAGTTTTTTCGTTTCCTTGAATGACTAAGGGCTTCGGGCAAATGCTCGAAGTCCTTTTCTGCTTTAATGACATGGTTTTTAAACGAAATACCTTGATTTTCGTACTTGGATAGTGTATATTCTCAAGAAGAGTAATGTGTGACTTTGGGGGAGTGGGTATGAACGCATTGTTTCGGGTACTATTGTTTTTGTTCGCTTTTAGCCACGTCTGTGTGGCAGCAGAACTAAGGCGTGCAGAAATTTACGTGGATGAAGATCTTTATAAAGATGGCGAGGTGCTTGCGGCGATAAAAAAATATGCGGGCGCTGTCGAAAAAAATTTCAATTTTAAGATAGATGTCAAGTCGTTTCCGGTAGCGTTGGTGCTGGATTCCTCGACACTTGATGGCGATAATCCAAGTTTCAAGGTGAAAACGTCTGCTGCCGAACTGAAAGCGGCGATTAAGAAGTCGTGGGAAGACAAGAGCAAGGAACCGTTGGCGGGCGTGATTCTTATGGGCAACTTGCCTTTTGCCGAAATGGAATATTTCGTCAAGACGTCCGACGGAAAATTTGCATACCCGGAGGATGCAGGCCCTTATACGAATTACCAGCGTTGGGTCGCCGATTTCTATTTCATGGATTTGGACGGAGAATGGAGAGACGAAATTACAGGTATCAATTGCGAAAATCGAGGAAAGTGCGACAGTTTGGTACGGGCTGCTAATGGAATTCTAGACGCCCATTACAGTAAAGATGGTGAACTTGGGTCTGACGATTTTGAAATTTGGGTGTCCCGCGTGAATCCGTACGGGGAAGCCCGCGAACATACAGCTGCGAAATGGAAAAAACAACTCCATAACTATGATACGGAATATTTCCCTAAGGTGAAGGAATTCATGTTGCGGTGGCTTAACAAGGCGTACGACCTGCAAGTGAAAACTTCACGCCCGGACAAGGCTTTATATACTTATTCTTCAAAGACCGATATAATGGCAAACGATTTTTCTATGGTGAACTACATCGAAAATCTATCGAATATGTTCAACGAAGTTGACGTGATGTGGGAGGCCAACAATCGAAAATACTTGGATTTCATAACGAAGGACTATGATTGGGTTTTCCATATAGGCCATGCCATGGAAACGTACTTTGAAAGTGGTGTCAAGATTGAAGATTTCGATACTCTGGTCCATGTGAGCGCCCGTGTGTTTGATTTGTATTCTTGTAGTGCGGCACGAACGGTCGTTTTCGAAGGGAATGCTTATGACCGCAATATCGCCCTTGCACATATTTTCAGGACGGCGGGTGGCGGCGTGACGGTGATTGGCAATACAAAGACGGGCGGCGGCTATCAGGACAACGACTATTTCTACAAGCAGTTGAAAACGAATATGCTGGGAGACGCTTATCTCCAGTGGGTCAATCACAGGACTCAGGTATTCGAGGCTTCCAAGCATACGAAAGATGTCTATGAATGGTTTTATCCATACGGATTCTTTGGAGACCCGTTTATCAAGTTGAATGTCGATAGGGAAAAAGTGAAAGGAGATGAAATCCCGAAGGATGTCGCTTTGCATGCGTTTAAGGACTTCAACATTAGCGGAAAGTGCTATGACAAGTCGCAGGGGACTAACGGAAGATGCAATGTGGTTTGCGGCTCAACGGCGAAAAATTATTGCGCGGGAGTCCATGGGAGTGCTGAAATAGGCGCTATTTACGCCAAGGGCGGATTGGTGTTGAATGGAAGTGTCACTGCCGCAAACGCTACGATATATAGCACGTTTGAAAATGCAAATGTCAATATCAATGGCAATGCTGAATACAATTATATCGCCTACAAAAATTCAAAAAAGTGGAATGATGCGCTAGACGTAAAGGACCCTCTGCCTGCGTTCCCGTCGAGTGGCTGCAAGGACGTGACCGTTGATGCGGAATATACCCCTGTTGGCGGGTCGTGCATCAAGAATCTGACTGTAAAATCTTCCGGGACGTTGGTTTTCCCGGAGGGTGAATTTTTCGTCGAAAGCGTCAAGATGGCGCCGGGTTCAAAGTACAAGTTTGCTAAACCGGGCTATTATTCTGCAATGCATGTCAAGAAAGGCTTTGCCTGGGACGCTTCGCCGGCTGTTACAGTTTCGGATAGCGCACAATGGGCAAAGGGATTTAAGTTATTTGTGCATGACGATTCGATTGCGATTGATATTGACAGTGTGTTTTATGGCTCTGTGTATGCGCCGAATACGATGGTGAACGTTCGCGGAAAAGCATTTGGCACGTTTGTCGGGAATGGGGTTGCGGTCCATGACAAGTCGGTCGCCTATTATGTTCCGTTCGCTCCTGTTGACGGAGAGCCGGAGAAAACGTCGATTGCTCATGCTGATAAAAGTTCGCATTTGTTCGGATTCGCTGATGCAAGAGTTGTTTCGTTTAACCGCGGCGTTGTTGTGTTTGACGCGACCAAAGCGGGATCGTACAAGATTTCCGTGATGAACATGCTTGGGCAAATAATGGGTTCTTTTGATGTGAATGCCAGTGCTGGGCGCAATACCGTAGAGTGGCCGAATGCAAAAATGGGTGAATCCCGTTATTTTGTAAAAGTACGTGCAAATTAAAAAAAGCTTCGAGCAAATGCTCGAAGCCTTTTCAATACTTGAGGCGAAGTCTTTCGACTTTCGCGAATGCCTCTTACTTGCTGAGGGTCTGAACCTGAACGTCCCAGCTCTGGTTGCCGAGGGCGATACGGTAGGTGCTTGCGGCACCGGCCTTCATGTTCTTGGTATCGACAGCAGGAGCGGCGTTCGGGTCCTTCTTCGGCACGCCAATGTGGCGGTTGCCCTTGAGGAATTCGATGCCCTTGTTGCCAGCCTTCGTCTGGAGGCAGCCCGTGATGAAGATGGTTTCGTCGTTGACCGGGAGACCATTTTCTTCGAGGAGCTTCTTGGCGGCAGGGATGCCCGGCGGAAGAATTTCTTCTGCGCACTGGACGCCCGGATAGGCTTCCTTGAACGGCTTCATGTTGAACTGGTCGGCGGCGATCTTCACGAGCTCCGGATCCGGTTCGCACGGGGTCTTGCCCTGGTAGCCGAGGAGCATCTTGCCGTAGCCTTCCGTCATCTTGAACCACGTGCCGCGACCGGCAGCCTGGTTCAAGGTGTTCATGTAGGCCTGCTGGAAGTAGAACTGAGAAACCGGCGTCACGGAAGAAGCAAAGCCACCGCGGCGGACGCATTCACTCATGTTCTCGATAACCTTCGGGAAGAGGTGGAAGGTCTTGGTTTCGCGCATCATGAGGGTGTTAGC
>JAGCPZ010000021.1 GCA_017965445.1 Fibrobacter sp.
CGGTCCATCGTGTGCTGCAAGTATTCCTTGAAGTCACGGTCGATGTTCACACCGTCGAAGTCGATGTCGTCGTTTTCCAACACGAACACGGCGCTCGGGTTATCGAGCCAGCCCACAATGTCCACGTCTTCCAACTTCATGGACTTGTCACCGGGCTTCTGAGCAACGTATTCGACCTTAGCCTTCGGAACCCAGCCCTGACCGCAAGCACCCTTCACGAGGACTTCGGTATCGCCTTCTTTCAAGACGGTCATTTCGTCGTTAAAGCTAGCCGTGCAGACAACAGAGCCACCATCTTTATCTTTGGTGAGTTCCACGTCGCCCAGCTTGGACTTAACCTTCTTGGCTGCAAAGGAAGATGCTACCAGCAAAGCGAAGGCGACAAACATAACTTTTTTCATCATTTTCATAGCGAATCCTCAAAACAAGGGAAATATTCAACAATGCTATACGAATATACTTTTTATTTTGCCAATCCGTTGCAATTTCTTTTAAATTTTTACGCTATGAAGAAGATTTTTTCAATTACCGCCATTATCCTCGTTTTTCTCGCGATTTTTGCGTTTTTTAACGTAAATCAGCGATTAAACGCCGTTTCACACAACGAAAATACCGTCATTTTGGAGATTCCGAAGGGCAGTTCACCCACAAAAGTTTTACAAATTTTACAAGAAAAAAACATTTGGACCGACGAATTGGCCTTCACTTTGTGGTGCAAAATGAAAAAACCATCACTCAAGGCCGGCTGGTACGAGGTCCCCGCCCACCAGACACTGGAAGAACTCACCTCGCTTTTCGAGAGCGGTAAAAGCGCCGTCCGCAAGGTGACCATCCCCGAAGGTCGGGCCTCCTGGGAAATCCCCGCCTACCTGCAGAAGAGTTTCCCGGACCTGGACACGGCACGTTGGAACAAACTGGTCCAAGACCCGCAGTTCGCCCACGCTCTCGGCATCGAAGGCAACTCGCTGGAAGGTTACCTCTTGCCGGACACGTACCCGTTCGCCATCAACTCCGACGAGGAGTCCATACTGCGACAGATGGTCGCCGCTAACTTCAAGGTTCGCGACGAGATGAAGGACCGCAAAGGTTCCATGTGGGAAACGCTGGGCAACTGGCACCGCGTGTTGACGCTCGCGAGCGTCGTCGAAGAAGAAACTGGCATCCCGGAAGAACGCCCGCTGATTGCAGGAGTGTTCCACAACCGTCTCCGCATCGGCATGCCGCTCGGAGCAGACCCGACAGTGCGGTTCATCTTCAAGAACTTGACGGGGCCCATCTACAAGAGCCAGTTGAACAGCAACAACCCGTACAACACCCGCAAGTTCGCGGGACTCATGCCAGGGCCAATATCGAACCCGGGCCGCAAGGCGATTGAAGCAACACTCTTCCCCGAAAAGACCGAAGCACTTTACTTTGTTGCAAAAGACGATGGATCGCACACGCACTTCTTCAGCACGAACCTCTCCGACCACAACAAATACAAGGATGTGGCCGCCAAGAACCGCGGGGAGAAGAAGTAGCGGCGGAGCCGCAGTGGTTGGTGGTTAGTGGCTAGTAGGCAGTAGGAATTTTAGTAACTAGTTACTAGTTAATAGTTACTAGTTAATAGTGATTCTTAAAGCCAAAAACATCAACGATAGTCAGGTGGTTTCGCCGCGATGAGCCATGAGGTCGCAGCCTTCGGCTGCTTTGAGGTGTGGGGTTGTTGTAATTGGAAAAGCCTCAAAGCGAAGCGTGCTCAAAGCGAGTTTACGAGCGCCCCCATAGCCCATACCCATACACACCTCTCTAGTCTCTCGTCTGTAGCCCACGCAGTGGGCGTTCTTTCGTCTAGAACAAACTGTAATCGCCGATACGGATAAAGTATCTATAATCCTTGAAGCGTTTTAAATCGCCGAAAGTATCTGTATCGACAATGCGGTTCAGCCCCGCATATACGGTAAACGAGCGGTATTTATAGCGAAGCGCCGGTTCAAAAACAAACTTATTCGAATTGAGCTTGGCACTCCATTTATCTTCGAAGTCATGGAAATACGCCAGCGAAAGCCACAATCCAAAACCATATCGTTCCACACCGCCGTTCATACGCAATAGCGCATAACCGTGCGTCGAAAGTTCCGGATCCAGCCAATCCTCTGACCACGGCGTTGCTGCCGCATGCAAGCGATAACGGTCTTCCATCGCGACGCTTTTAAAGTTCTCGGGGAACTTGAAAGAGCCGCCATCGCGGTAAGCGTCAAAGCCAAGTGCCGCGCCAAAAGTCACCGAAGTGCTACGAGACGGCGACAAAGAATATCGCCCGTCCAAAGTGTAGATGCCATAAATCGGGCCTCTCTGGTGGAACCCGTAACCAATCAAGTTAATGGCCACGGAGGCATTAGCCGCAAAGCCCTTCGAAGCAAACCAGTTGTCGTCAACGCCGTTCAATAGAGAATAGCGGACGCTTTGGGTCACAGGGGTCGTCTCGTAATTGCTGCCGATTTCGATAAAATCATCGTCGTCAAAAAAGTCCGAAGTGGGGATTGCCACTGGAGCCAACTCAAATTCTCGGTTACCAAACAGGAACTTGACTTCAACGGACTGCATTTTATCAATTGCATACCGAACAGACAAGAACAAGTCATTGCGCTTTTCGAATTCAAATCGGTTTTCTTCTGCAACATTGTCGCTCTGGAAAGACTTCAAAAAGCGGAGCTTCATCAAGTCATATCCAAAGCTGAATTTCCAGCGATGGCTAATGAGGTTCGACAGCTCCAAACGCGGGCGGAATCCATAAGATGAAGTTCCGTAGAAGCCGCCGAGTTTTAGATAAATTTCCATCTGGTTCACATAGTTGAGCGCGACCTCGCCATAGGCGTTCGCACCTATCACGTTGGAACCGAATCCACCTACAGCCACATCTACCGTCGGGTGCACGCCCACGTCAATCAAAAGGTCGCCATCAGGCTGCATGTTGAACGAAACCGTATCGTAAGGCGTTTTAGACGCAATCGCATAAGCAAAGTTCACAGGAGCGGCGAATCCGGTATCTTGAGGATTCCAGTAAGACGCCACCGCCGAATGGAGTTCGGACGAAAGGCTATCGAATGTCGGGTGGAAACTGAACCACGGTTCCGATTTCTGTTTTTCGGCATAACCATTGGAAGTTTCCACCAACGGAGCGATTTCACGCAAGCTTTTTTCCACCGCCGAGAATCCGGACTGAATCAAAGCCTTGCGAGATGTATCGTTTAAAACATGCGTTCTTACAAAAACGCCCTGCGAGCGATCCAACTTTGATAAAACGTTGTCTTTAATGGTACGGCTTTCAGCACTTCCATCAAGCTGATAACGCACAGGGTCTGCAACGACAATCATCGGAACTTCTTGCAAACTGCTGGATAGCGGAAGCGCCAAGTACGGACAAAGTTCTCCGGAATTTTCGTTACCCGGCAGCGGAAGCGACGAGACAATATCGGCATACGTCGGATTCTCGATAATGCTATCGCATGTCTGGAGCGTAAAGGGAATACGGAATGACCCCCGTTGACGATAAAGCGATTCCTCGAAACGGAGACGCGAAAGCGAACGTTTTATAGAGGCCGTATCGGGTACAAGAGCATGCATGCTGCGATGGACGTTCCCGGCAGAGTCCGCATACAACGAAAAACGTTCACGGAGCGAAGGAATGCCATCAACCGAAACGGGAATGTCAAACGCATTATGTTCTGTTTTTGCGTGAATCGAATTGACTCCGACAAATTCATCAACATACGGGTCCAGCATCAGCCGCTGAATATCGTCCAACGACACGCCAAGCGACCAAAGCGCACCCATCCAGGCGCCCCAAGATGTCGCCACAATGGAATCCACTGGAATTTTGTAGCCTTCTATTGCATACAAAACACCTAGCTGGAACCATGGCGAGCGTTCACCACCACCAAGGTAAAGAACGGTCTTTGCCTTTTTCGCATACAGGGAATCCGGTTCCATCTTCATCGCACCCAAAAGCGATTCATCGACGGAATGGGCCGCCACTGATGGCGACACAAGAACAGAAGCGGAAATCGCTACCGTCAAAAAGAGTGCTTTTTTAAGCCAGCAAAGCGGGATTGGAAACATACCTACCTGCATCTTCGGCAGTCACATAGCCAGAGCGAACAAGTTCAGCAAGGCAGTCGTCCATCAGGAGCATGCCTTCCGATGCGGACGCCGCAATGATGGACGGAAGCTTGAAATGATCTCCACTGCGTATGTGAGCCGCCACGTTTTGCGTGTTATAAAGAATTTCCCATGCAGGAACAGCGCTACCGCCTTCCGCAGCCGCCGGCAAGAGTCTCTGGACGACAACCGCCTTGAGGGCCGCAGCGAGCATAGTACGTACAAGGTCACGATTCTCCGAAGACGATGCAGAAAGAAGCGCATCGACAACGCCAACCGCGTTCCCCGCTGTCACGTTTACCACTACCAAGGCGCCAGCCTCGGCAGCACGCAAAACAGGAATCAGCGTCGATTCATCGAAATCACCTATCCAGAACAAATCGGTACCGCTGCGGAGCCCTTGTTCCAGCTTTTCAGACGTTGTTCCGACTGTATTGGCAAGCATTAGGCTATCGCCCGTCTTCACAGGCAATTCGCGCCCTGCATCCAGATTGCAAAAACGCAAAATGCTCGAAGAACACATCGCCGAAACGTAAGACGTCGCCGAAACCGTTTTGCCCGAGCAAGCGGGCCCAGCAAACACGACAAGCCCGGAACTAAATCCAAGCAAATTGTCAAGCGACGCCGGTGCGCCAAGCGAAGAAAAATCCGGACATTCCGCCATCAACGGGCGGAAAATCGCCGCATTGCCCAGCGCCTCGCGAAAATACTTCACCCGCCATTTGGTATTCAGCCACGGGCCTCCGATAAACGTGCCGGATTCGCCTTCAAGCGAACCGAGAAATTCCAGCAACGAGCCAAAAGGGAGAACCGGCGCGTTGGGAATCGCGCAAACGCGGCCTGCAAAGCGAATCGCCGAAGGGGCGCCATCCGTTACAATCAAGTCGCTTGCCCCAACATTCAATGCGTAATCCAAAAGAGATTCAATTTCTGATGCCATGACAACCTCCGCTATTAACCCTTGCGGTAAGAAGCAAAACGACGGCTGTCATTAGCTCGTTTCCAAGCCTCGACACCTTCGATATAACCCGAATCCACGCACATCTGCAAGGATTCATCCAAAGTAATGCCCTGGTCTTTTTGGCCAGTGATTGCAGAGACAATCTGCGAGATATCTCCCTTGCGAATCATCCCCGCGATTGCAGAGGTGACCTTCATCGATTCGGTCGCAAGGACAAGCCCCTGGTTCTGCACCACGGGAATCAAGTGCTGCACAATGACGCCCTTCAACTGGTCGGCAAGCGAACAGGCAAACGCATTGCGGTTTTCGCTCGGCACGGACATGAGGAGCCTCGAAAGAAGCGCATGGATGTTATTACCGCTTGCGACCGCAAACACGAGCGCACCTGCGTTAGACGCCTGCATCAAAAGCGAAAGTTCGTCCATGGTTTCCAAATGGTCAAATAAAATAACATCGGCCCCCGTGCGGATGGCAAGTTCAATCCCCGCCACACCAGAACGGACATGCAGCCCGACTTCGCGTTGGGCAATGGAACCACGGGAATTGTGGAGCAAACGTTCTATCGGTTTTTCGACCGTTTGGATAAACACGTCGCGGTTCGCGGCAATGGTTTCGGCAAATGCAGTCATCGTCGTGGAGCGGCCACTGGACGAAGGGCCGGCTATCAGCACAAGGCCACTATTCAGTTCCACAAAATGGTTGCAAAATTCCGGCAAATACAGATTTTCGAGCGGAATAGAATCCATCGGAATAACGCGAATGGCTATACTCGGAATAACATCGTTCCACGCAACCGAAATGCGGGCGCGACCAACGCCTGGGAGAGCAAACGTCTTGCTGAAATTACGACCGACCACAATCTTGTAACCATCCGAAAAGCCTTCTGCCGCCTCGCTCAAGCGATCCATCAAATGCGTCTTTTCTAGCGTTTTCTCGGAAGCCGCAAACATCTCCCCCGACTGGCGCATGGTAATCTGGCGGTTCGCGTACAGATAAATGTCCGTCACGTTGAACTTGCGGGCGTACGCGATGATTTTTGCAAGCGAGGTAATCGGATGCAGTACATCGGGCGCCTCGATGGCGGTTCCTTCTCCGGTGGCTACCGCAAATAGCGACGGAAGTTCCTCCATGGCGAATTCTTCGGCGGGAGCTTCGCTCTCGACCGGGACTTGCACGCTCGCCATGCTTGTCATTTCGAGTCCTTCGACTTTTTCAATGACGACTGACGAAGAGGAAGCCTCTCCATAGAGGCTGCTGTTTCCCTCGATTTGTATCGCAGGTTCTTCATCCGGCTGAGGCGCGGGCGCTGCCGAGGCGGGAGACGCACTAGCCATAGGTGATGCCGGTTTCGCGGCAGGAGCAGCACTCGCAGACGATGCAGCGGGTTTTGCAGCAGACGCTGCCGAAGCGGGCGTTGCCGCCGGAGCAGGAGATGCCGGCTTCGCATTTTTCGCTTCGAGATTCTGCACAAAGGCAAGCACCTTCTCGTACAAGCCCTGTTTCAAGATTCCCGCACGAACAAGCACCTGACCGATATCCATCGAATCAGTAATTTCGCCCCAATGCGCCTTAATCTGATCCTCGGACACAACCTTGTTATGAACGAGAACTTTCGCAATATACTGGTTCCTCATAAGAAGTCCCTCCGGCTAAACCACCAGCTTGCCACAGCCAGGAATACGCCAATGTAGCCCAACGCATAAACAGAATTCCAGAACAGATACATGTCCGGGAGTTGAACGCCATGCACCACGTAATTCGTCACGTTGAAACGGTAAAGCCCAGGGAAAACGGCATGAATCACGACCGCCGCCTTTTCGAGAATCGCAGACGACGTGCCGTGAAGTTCGCCCATGCGGCTTGCAAAGCGCACTTGTTCCAAAAGCTGGTCGCTCAAGTGCCCGGCAAAATAGACGCCCAGCGTAAAGAGCGCCGAAAGGATCGTGCTGCTAAAGCTACTGAACAAAAGCGCCACGGCAATGACCACCGCCATTTCGCAGAATATCAAGTAAATAGCCGTCAAGAGGCTTACCGTCGGGTTGGAATTCGTCACCCACAAGATGCAATAGTAAATGCATGTGAGTAAGCACAAGTGAACGGCAACCACCGCCAAAAGTCCAAAATACTTGCCCACGATGAACGCCACGCGGCTGATGGGTTTCGACAAAAGCGTGAGTACCGTTCGCCGCTGGATTTCTTTTTGCACAAGGCTGATGCCCACGAAAATCGAAATCAAGAGGCCCGAAAGGCTCATCACCGAAAGCGTTGTCGATTTGATGACGTAGGCGCGGTCGAACACCGACCATTCCCCAAGCACAATGCTGAAAAGTGTAAGCGCAATCGCCAAAAAACCGATGTTGTATAGAATCTTATCGCGAATGGATTCGCGGAACGTATTGAGGGCAATAATGCCGATATGCTTAAGCGTCTGCACGGGCAATTTCCTCCGTCAAAATATCTTCGAGACTCGGGCGCTTGTGGTCCATCTTTTCTACAGCGATTCCGTTTGAGAGGCAATAACCGAGCAGGCGGTCACGCGCTACATCGTCAGAGCAGATAAATTCCTGCGGATGCCCCGTCAAAGAAACACCTCGCGGCAAGTCCGCTTCCAGAATCGCCTGGCGCGTACGCACGTGGTATTCGACGCCGCAGGATTCCGTGATTTCATCGACAGTCCCTTCGCGTACGATTTTTCCATCGACAATCATCGCGACCTTGTGGCTGATGCTTTCCACATCACTAAGCAAATGGCTCGAATAGAAAATCGTCACGCCATCGCGGTTCAACTGCTGGATGGCCTCGCGCACGTCACGGCGGCCCATCGGGTCGAGCCCGCTCATCGGTTCGTCGAGAATCAAAAGCTTCGGTTTCGAAAGAATCGCCTGAGCAATGCCTACGCGCTGCATCATGCCCTTGGAGTACGAACGCAAACGACGGTCAATCCAGTCCTTGTTCGCATGCAAAAGCTCCAGCGCCCAGCCGATGCGGGATTCTAGTTCTGCACCCTGAAGCCCCACAAGTTTCCCATAAAAGCGCAAAAGTTCGCGACCCGAAAGGTAATCGTAGAAATATGGCTGCTCCGGCGAATAACCAATATACCTACGGCTCTTTGTATCACGGGGGCTAATCCCGTTCACGAGCACCTTGCCCGAATCAAAAGTCAAAAGTCCTGTCAAGACCTTGATTGTGGTGGACTTGCCCGCCCCGTTAGGCCCGATAAAACCATACACCTGCCCCGCCTCGACATTGAAGCTCACGTCCTTGAGCGCAAGCTTTGGCTTCATGGTAAAGCCACTGCGGTAAGTCTTGTGCAAGTGCTCAATTTCAATCATAAAATCGCTCATATACACATCACTTTTCGTTTGAATTTTCATCTGCGGATTCGCTTTCCGCCCCTTCCGTCGCAGAGTCGTCGGATTCGTCGGAACTGTCATCCGAATCGCCGAGACCCGCCGCCTTGTATGATTCTTCTATCTGACGACGGCGGCGATCAGCCCTCTCTTTCTTGTTGACGAAGAAGTAAATGACGGCACCCACAAGATAGATGACGATGCCCGAATAGAAAATCGGATTGATGGACATTCCCTCCAAACCCGGAAAAACATTCAAAATGATTTCATGGCCAAAAAGCGAAAGCAAAACCAGAATAAAGCCTAACGCCTTGAGTACCCACGTGACAATCACAATTTTTTGCATCGTAAACCTCTAAACGATGCCGTACAACTCGCACGGCATTCCCATTTTGAATATATCTATTTATGCGGAAAAAAGACGGGCGACCAACAGAATATCGCCCTTTTTCGTGCACAAACGCTGTTTTTAGCGAAAAAGTCTCTGCGTTTTTGTTATTCCATGCGTTCCAGCACAACGAGGGCGCGGTCCTGCGTACTGTTCGGGATTGTATAGAAATGCTTGTCCAAAAGCTTGTAACCGAAATCTTCCGGATGGAATACGGCAAGTTCTTCGGCAACGCCGGGGCCCTTCATGAAATAGACGCGACCGCCGACTTTCAGCGAGTTTTGCAGACGCGGCAACGTCTTTTCCATCCATTCGAAGGCGCGGCTGATGACTCCATCGACGGGGATGGTCATGCTGCGGCTTGTGACCTTGTGGCCGAACACGTCAATCCCCTTGAGGCCCATCTTTTCGATGACCATGTTGAGGAAGTTAATGCGGTTAGGGCGCGGTTCGCACAAAGTAAGGCGGATAGAAGGGTTGACCAACTTGAGCGGGATTCCGGGGAAACCAGCACCGCTGCCGACGTCAATCATGCGGGCAGGCCACTTGGGCACGTAGGCGTTGATAAGCGTGCAGTCGGCGTAATGGCGTTCCACCATCGTCTCGAACGCATTGAGGCGCGTCAAGTCCTGGTCGTCGTTGTTCGCACGAAGCAACTGGTGGAATACCCAGAACTGCTTGAGCGTCTCGGGCTGGAGTTCCACACCGTAGTAATGCAGCAACTTGTCGAGCCCGGCCAGCGAAGGCGTGACACGCTTTCCGTTGAAAAGCGGGAACTCCGTCCTTGGAGCCTTCATGTGCGGGATAAAGTCCTTGCCAAGCGCACTGGCACCACGGGGTTTGGAATTTTTTGACCAGGAAGAATTTGCCATGTGTAAAATTTAGAAAGTTTTGCATTTATTTTTGGTCCAAAAGGGTCTCTTCTGCGTGTTTATATAGAGGAGGTTCCTTTTGAACAGAATACTTTTACTTTTCACGCTCATTATATCCGCAACAACCGTCGCGGCAGTCTCGGAGGAAAATACGCTCCTGCCTTTCGACGAAGCCCAAGTTTTCGAATGGTGGGACGACGGCATCATTACACCCGAAGAGGCCGATGAGATTTTCTCGCGACTCGAAGAAGAGAATTACGAAGAAGCCTGCCTGCTCGCCGAAGTCTATGCGCAGGAACCGTGTGCCTTGAAGAAGCCAAAGAAACCGCGCACGGAGCGAAAACGCAAGCCCTCAAAAACAGCGCAGGCCCCCAAGTCAGCACAAGAAGTACCGTCCATCGTCCCGCATGGGCAAATATCATGGAAAGGGCAATACGATTCCGACGGCCACCTGAAAAAACTCCGCAAAGAACTGCAAGTCCAGTTCTACTATTTCCGCTTCCGGTTCGGTTCGCAAGAACTTTTGTCATACCGTCGCGACGGTTTCGAAGCGCATTTCGGACAAATATCTACGCTGGAATTCCACAGCCACTTGCCCCTCGATACCCTGTGGGGAGTAGCGCTTTCTGTCCCAATAGGCAAGTTACGGCTCGGTGCGTTTCTCGACACGTCAAGGGCATTCCACACGCATCTCGGTTTCCAGATAAACCGCTCAAACGAACTCAGCGCAACATTCTGGAAATTTCCGGACGAAAGCGCCCTTGCTCTCCAGGCACGCACGTCGCTCGGCCAAGTTTCTGCATGGTACCAAATCGGGCAAGATTTACCGCTCGTCAAAATCCAACTGCAAAGCGAAAAAACGCACTTCTCGTGGAAAACGACTGCCTATTTCCACGGGGATTCACCCCCGCAAGGGCTTAACTTGAGCAAGGGCATCATCGAAAATCGGCTGTGGGCATCACAAACGGTCACCGCCCACTGGCCCGAAGCGAAGAACACGGTGTTCTCCGGCAAAGCGAGAATCTTAAGCCCCGTCGGCTCGGACTCCGTAAGCGCCCGTTTCAAGTTTTCGTTGGAATCAGGCCCCGAGCATTTGCGCCCAAGCCTTAACGTGACCTGCCTCGAGGCTAGCGAAAACTGCAGCACCACCGAGTGGAAGGGAGGCGTCGAATCCGCATGGGAACAGTTCACGTTCAAGACAAGCGCCCGATTCCGCCACAGCAAGGGCCACACTAAACCGCCAAGAATCGAAATCGGCGCCAGCTACCGGAAATCCAGCCGCACATTCGCCAAACTGACGATTGCATTCCCCGAGGCAAATCCCGCCAAGTCCATTTCCATGCAAAACGAGTTCCGAATCGACAACGATTTTCTCGGTTGCGACTTCATTTTTGCTTTCAAAAAAACAAAAAAAAGACCTTTCCAGCCCAACTACGCCCACCTTGAAGCCTCTTTAAAATTTTGAGACATTTCTTCCCAAAAATTGCTTTTAAGGGGAAATTGGATACTTTTGTAACCAACATTTTCCACATTATTTGTCTCCCGCACCTTGAAGAAATCTATTATTAATAATACCCAAACACTCTCAGACTCCTTTAGGTTCCCTCCTTTGCCTAAAGGAGTCCTTTTTATCGGGCCCATTTTTTTATCTTAGGGACATGTTTTACATTGCAGCCATTATCGGGGCAGTCGTCTTTTTGCCCTCCATCGTGCTCAACATAGCTCTCGCATGCGGAGCACCGCTTGGCATGTACGCCATGAACGGGCGCCACAAAGTCGTCCCCAAAGAAGTCCGTCGGGCGTTTGTGCTGCCGATAATCATGCAGTTCGTAGCGCTTTTCACGATTCTGAGCGCTGGGCATGTACTCCCGGAGACGATTCCGTTCGGGATTGTCCGCATTCTCGCCTTCTTTTTCGCGGTTTACTTGACGTTTTACACGGCAACGGTTTTTTTCAGCTTGAGCGCCAAGGAACGGCATGTGATGGGGCCGCTCGCATTCGCATCGACCGTCTGCTTTTGGATTGTCGCGGTAGGGACGATTTAGACGAAAGAACGCCGCTTAGGTTGGTGAGCTCACCGAACCACGCGGCTACAGACGAAAGACGAGAGGTGAGAGACGACAACTGCGTAAAGCGAAAGGCAATAGAAAATGGAAAAGGCAGCACCGAAACACAATTACCAAGTGGATTTGGAACGGATTATCCGGCGTCTTGAGCGCACGGGTGAAGTGCCAACGCTTTTGCTGCACGCCTGTTGCGCGCCATGCAGCAGCTACACCATCGAATACCTCTCCCAGTATTTTAAGATTACTCTTTTCTACTACAACCCGAACATTGCACCCGCCGAAGAATACCAGCACCGCGTAAACGAAATCAAGCGGTTCGTTAGTGAATTTAAGACAAAGTATCCAGTTACGCTCATCGAGGGCGAATACGACACGAAAAAGTTCTACGATGTTGCCCGCGGACTGGAGCAGGAACCCGAAGGTGGCAAGCGTTGCCGCAAGTGTTTCGAGCTCCGTCTTGCAGAATCTGCACGACTCGCAAAAGAGCTGAACTGTGACTACTTCACGACGACGCTCACCATCAGCCCGATGAAGGACGCCCAGGTGCTCAACGAGGTCGTTCAGGAACAGTGCGATATTTATGGAATCAGGCGGCTCCCCAGCGATTTCAAGAAAAAGGGCGGTTACAAGCGTTCCATCCAGTTGTCGCACGAATACAACCTTTACCGTCAGAACTTTTGCGGATGCGTCTATTCCATGCGAGAGGCGAAAGAACGCGAAGCAAAGAAAATAGAAGGAAACAGAAACACGGGTGAAGCAGTTTAAGGGAATCCTTGCACAATTCAGCATTGCATAATGCATCACCGGGCCAGGATGGCAATGTAGAATAAAAGGGATGACATCTAAAGCGTTATTTTATATACTTCTAGGGAATGGTTAGGACTTGGATTTACATATTCGCCGCTTTTTTATGCATCGTCGCAGCAGCCTGCAGCGATGATGTTGCCCAGGCGCACGACAATCCCGATTCATCCGATTCTATCTCGGTCATAGAAGTGTCCTCTTCCAGCGATTTTCCGATCAGCGCATTCTCCCGCTCGACAAAAGTCCCCATTTTCTTTTCTAACCAAGTTCAAATTAAAAGTTCATCTTCAATCAAAATAAAATCTTCGTCAAGCAAGGCAAGGCAATCTTCCAGCAGTTCCAAGCCGATGTCTTCGTCCGCAACCTCATCGAGCAGTGAGTCTTCCAGTTCCGTCGCAAGTTCCAGTTCGAGCACTCCTAAATCTAGCGCGGCGCTCCGCTTTTATGACTGCGATACATACAGCTGCGTCACCACTGATTACCTAAATCCGGACATTTCTTATGGAGAACTTTTGGATAAACGAGACAATCACGTTTACCGCACTATCGTCATCAGCAATCACGTGTGGACTGCGCAGAACATGGATTTCAACGTCGGCTCCGATTCAGCAGTCGCAAGCTGGTGCTACAACAACGACCCGCAAAACTGCGAAAAATACGGAAGGCTTTACACCTGGGACGCCGCGCAAAAAGTTTGCCCGGAAGGATGGCACCTGCCTACCACAGAAGAATGGATAGAACTCCTAAACGACCACACTTGCAACTATGAACAATTGGATGACGGCACCCACTCATTCGACTGTGTGGGCAATAAAATAAAATCAACAAGCACTTGGGATGAAACCGGTGAAGAACAAAATACTCTCGGTTTTTCAGTCACTGCCGCAGGAATAATTTTTGAATCGACTCCGATATCCCTCGGCGAAGCAACATTCTTCTGGTCTGCAACAGACACCCTTTCGCTTTACGCTTTCGCCACCTTATTACAACAGGACGAAGGTACTGTACTTTTGGGAGCAATCGGTAAAAGCAACGGTTTTTCCGTGCGCTGCATAAAAGGGTATGCAGAGTAAATAGGTTTGGTTATGTACGATCCGCGATTTTTACCCATTTGCAAAGAAGACCTGGACGAACTCGGCTGGGATTACGTTGATGTGATTATCATCAGCGCCGACGCTTATGTCGATCACCCTTGCTTTGGGCATGCGGTTGTCGGACGACTTTTGGAACATGAAGGTTTGCGCGTAGCGATACTCCCGCAGCCGAACTGGCGCGACGACTTGCGCGATTTCAAGAAGCTCGGGAAGCCGCGACTTTTCTTCGCGATTTCGAGCGGCATGGATTCCATGGTAAACCACTACACCGCCGCAAAGCGCCTCCGCAGCGACGATGCCTTTACGCCGGGGAACAAGGCCGGATTCCGCCCGGATTACGCGACTTACACGTACGCCAAGATTTTGAAGAAGCTCTACCCCGACGTGCCGCTGCTCATTGGCGGGCTCGAATCGAGCCTTCGCCGCGTGACGCATTACGACTACTGGAGCAATAGACTCAAGCCAAGTATTTTGTTCGATACGCAGGCCGATATTCTCGTCTATGGCATGGGCGAAAAGCCGCTGAAAGAAATTGTTCGTTTGCTCAAAAAAGGCGTTCCGTTTTCGAGCCTGAATTCTGTTCCGCAAACCGCCTACTTGGCGCCCAAAGGAAACGTTCCCAAAAACAGCAATTGGGAAGACATGCGATTGTACAGCTACGAGGAATGTCTGGAAAGCAAGCGAAATCAAATCGAGAACTGCCGCAGAGTCGATATCGAATGCAACAAGTGGTTCCAGCGCCGCATTCTCCAAGATGTCGCTGAACAGACCGTGGTGATTAACCCGGCATACCCACCGCTGGAATACGGCGAACTGGACGAAAGTTTTGAATACCCCTACGCCCGCGAGCCGCACCCGCGCTACAAGAAGCGCGGCAACGTGCCTGCGTTTGACATGATCAAGTTTAGCATCAACACGCACCGTGGCTGTTTTGGCGGTTGCAGTTTCTGCGCCATCAATGCGCACCAAGGCAAGTTCATCGCAAGCCGCAGCCGCGAAAGCATTCTGCGCGAAGTCGAAATTGTCACCAACATGGAAGGCTTTGCCGGAACGATTACAGACCTTGGCGGGCCCAGCGCGAACATGTACAACATGCGTGGTCGCGACCCCAGCCGTTGCCAAAAGTGCGCACGAGCCAGTTGCCTTACGCCCAAAATTTGCGACAACATGGACACGCACCATAAAGAAATTTTGGAGTTGTATCGTGAAGTCCGTAACCATCCGAAAGTGAAACACCTATTCATCGGAAGCGGCGTGCGTTACGACATGCTCTTGCAGGAGACGGACGACGAAGAACTCCGCAAGGACCACGAAGAATACGCCCGCGAACTCATCGATTACCACGTGAGCGGACGATTGAAAGTGGCGCCCGAGCACACCAGCGACGCCGTACTGAAATTGATGCGCAAGCCGAGCTTTACGTTGTTCCACAAGTTCAAAGAATTCTTTGACGACGAATGCAAACGCATCGGCAAAAAACAACAACTGATTCCATACTTTATCAGTAGCCACCCCGGATGCACTGAAGCCGACATGGCCGAACTTGCACTCGAAACAAAGCAATTGGGTTTCCAGTTGGAACAAGTGCAAGACTTTACGCCAACGCCGATGACCATTGCGACCGAGATGTTCTACGCCGAAATGACGCCAGACGGAAAACCGCTTTTTGTCGCGAAAACGCCGGAAGAAAAGGCTAACCAGAAGCAATTCTTCTTCTGGTACATTCCGGCGAACCGCCCGCACTTGCGCGAAGTTCTGGAACGACTCAAAATGGGGAAAGTCAGCCGTTTGCTGCTGAGTCGCACCGCCATGGCGGAGGGCAAGGAATACTTCCCGAGCAAAGAACGCGAGCAGAACGAAGACTTCCGCAACCGCGAAATGCAAAAGCGCGACGAACGCACGAATGCGTTACGCCCGAAAAAAGAAAAGGTTAAAAACCGCTGGCGAGACGAAGGGTACGAAGGCCGCGGATTCGGCGAGAGTCGCGACCGCTTTAGCGATAATCGCTTTGAACGCGAAGGGGATCGCCAAGAACGCCGCGGATTCCATAGTGAACGAGACCGCCGATTTGATGATCGGGGATTCGACCGCAATGGAGACCGCCGCGGGAACCAGCAGAACGCGCCGTTCCGCGAGCACCGCAATATCGAAGACAAGAACCGCTTCAACAGCGGCGAAATAAACCTCGCCAGCCGCCGCTCACACGGCAAAGGTTTCAAGAAACCAACGTTTAAGAAGTGATGGCGGGATCGCCGCCGGGACAGTCACCCTACCGTCATCCTGAGGGGCGACGCCCCGAAGGATCCAGTTACAGTTCTACTAAAAATGGCGATGCCGGCACAACGGCCGGCATGACAATTCAATCAAGCGTTTGTCGTCTAAAAAGGCTCGCTTAGGAGTGTGCAAGCACACTCCACCACTCTCCTTTTTCGCGTTCGACGGAGACTTTGAAACCGGCTTCTTCGAACCACTTGAGGATGTAATCCTTTTCAGTGACGAGCTGACCGCTGATGATGAGTTCGCCGCCTTCGGCGAGCAAGTCCTCGATATCATCGCGCAATGGCCAAAGTTCGCTGCGAATCATGTTGCAAAGAATCACGTCGAACTTCGTTCCGTCCTTGAACGCGTCCAGGAATCCGAGCACGCAGTCGCTTTCGCCAAAACCATTGCGTTCAAAGTTTTCCGCAATGCAAGGAATCGTGAGCGGGTCGATTTCTGTACCCACAGCAAGGCTTGCGCCCTTGCGACGTGCAAACATCGCGAGGATGCCCGTTCCCGTTCCAATGTCGAGAACAGTCTTGCCATTAAAATCAATATTTTCCATGAGCGCGGCACAGCTACTCGTCGTCTCGTGCTCACCCGTTCCAAATGCAGTTTTCGCCTCAAGTTCCAAGACAACCGCATCGGGATCTTCTGGCGTGAACTCCACCCAAGGTGGACGCACCCAAAGGTGCTCGCTCACAGCCACCGGCTGTGCGCGGTCACGCCACCACTTGTCCCAATCCTTCGCAGGCTCTTCCGTCACTGTGAAGTTGTACTGCGGAAATTCCGCCACGATGCGGTCGCGTTCCGCCTTATCGCCCGTATAAAAACAGAACTCCGTGCGACCAGCAGTCACCGGGTCCAGTTCTTCGAGTGTCGCAACGCCTGCTTCAAAAAGCAGGTAACTTGCAATTTCATATTCTTCATCGGGGCAGTTGCCCTGAGCCTTGTACCAAGTATCGATTTTCTGCATGAGTAAAATTTATGAAAATTAAAGGCTCGTCAAATACAGCTCTTGAAAAAGTGATATATTTTACCACACGTCATCCTGAGCAACGCGAAGGATCCAGTAAATTATTTAAAAGTAACTGGATTCTTCGGCTTTCGCCTCAGAATGACTAACGCGCCGAACACCAACATGCTCTATATCCACCAATTCCCAGACTGGACGCGGTTCCGCTTCGATTCTCCCAAGGTGCTCAACGCGCTTGGGCAGACACGCCTTGAAGAAGGCAAGCTCATCGGAATCATGCAAATCTGCGGACTCAAGGATATCGAAGCAAAGCTCATCGCCGAAGACATCGTCGCGAATTACGCGATTGACGGTTTCACGCTTGACCCCGCAAACACGCTCGCCGAAGTAGAACTCAAAAGCAAAGGTTCGCAAAACTACATCAAAAATTATCTAGGCGCCATCCAGAACGCCTCGCAGCAGCTGACCGAAGAGCGCCTTTTCAACTGGCATTCCGCCATGGGTCAGAACAAAGTCAAGCACTACCGCGACACGACTAGCGAAGTACAAACGATCATTGACACGACCGACCCCGATTCCGCCCCCACGACACTTCGCTTTACTGGCCCGAATCCGGAACGCCTCCAAAGCGAAATGGAAAACTTTTTATCGTGGTTCGAAAGTGCAAATATAGATGGGGTGATTAAAGCAGCGATTGCGCATTTCTGGTTCATCACAATCCGCCCGTTCACCGATGCCAACGGCAGACTCGCCCGCGCCATCACGGCCATGCAACTCGCCCGCGCCGAGAACACGACGCATTGCCAGTACGCGTTCAACAAGCAAATTAACATTCATAAAAGCGACTACTTCAAGATTCTCGCACGCACGCAAGCCGCCAGCGGCGACCTCACCGAATGGATTTTGTGGTTCCTGCAAATGCTGCGAAACGCCATCAAGGATAGCGAACAACTTTTCGCCGCAGAAATCAGCCGCATCCAGTTCCGCAACGCCCACGCCAGCACGCCATTCAGCGAGCGCGAACAGCAACTCATTGACGAAGTCATGGCGGGTCGCCTCGCACAGCCCTTTACCGCTAAAGACGCCGCAGCCCTTTTCAACGCAAGCCACGACACCGCCCTCCGCGAAATACAGAGTCTCATGGACAAAGGCGTTTTGCAAACGAACAACAAAGGCGGCAGAAGCATGCGATATAAGCTTGTGGATGCAAGCGCCATCGCAAAATAAGCGACAACCCAACAAAAAATCCCGGCGCTAAGACCGGGACAAATTTGAAAGATTTCGCTGGTTCCTGCGACTTCGCTCAGGATGACTCCGCTCAGATTCCGGCTCAAAGGCCGGAATGACGTGTTCCGCGCAGTCCGGCTCGCGTCGAGCATTCCGCGCGGTTTACCTAGCGTTGTGCGGTTCCACTCGCATCGAGCATTCCGCGCGGTTCGCTTACTTCTGCAAGTTCAAGCTAGCGTTGGCGGCGCCGTACAAGCTAATGCTGTAGTCCTTGATGATGTACACCGGAATCTTGTTCAAGAGCGGGCGGATGTTCGGGTTGTAGTTCTTTTCGAACCAGGTCATGAACAAGTTATCGCGTTCGAGCCAGCGCAAATCCTTCTGCACCGTGCCGCCAGCGAGATAGAAACCGCCAAGCGGGAGGAACAGCGTTGCAGCGTCGCTGGCGAAGCGGGCAAGCATTCTCACGAACAAGCGCATCATTTCGGCGGCAACCGGGTCGGTATCGCTGGCGCGGCTGATGTACTTCGGACGGTCATGCCAATCGATTTCTTCAATCTTCTTGAAGGCTTCGTTCTGCGGAACGCCCTTCGTATCGCGCCACCATTCATAGAGGTGAGCAAGGCCCATGCCGGAGACGAGCGGTTCAACGCCCGGCACCGCGCCGATGCGCTTTTCCATGTAGTCGCGGAAATCCTGAGAATCCTTGTCGAACGGAGCGAACGTAGAGTGGCCGCCTTCGGAGCAAGCCGGGATGTACTTTTCGCCGTCAAAAGCGAGGAACCCAACGCCCATGCCAGTCCCCGGGCCAATCACGGCCTTGGTCGCTTTCTGCGGGGCAGGCGTGCTTCCGTCGGTATGCACGAGCTTGAAAATCTGTTTCGGGTCATCGACATCGAGCGTCGGGATGCCGTAGCTAATCGCCATGAAGTCATTGATGACAAGCGTCGGGATGCCGGTCGCATTCGTAATGGCGTCGCCATCGACGCTCCACGGGAGGTTCGTCATGACGCACTTGTTGTTGGCAACCGGCCCTGCGGCACTGATACAGATGTGGGACGGCTTGAGCGAAGCGTTGCTTTCGGCTGCGACTTTGAGCGTTTCGCGGATGGGGGCGTCGAGCCCTTCAATGCACTGGCTCGGGCAAACGGTTTCGAGAATAAGCGTAAACTTGCCATCCTTGTAGCCCACAAGGCCGAGGTTCGTGTTTGTTCCACCAATATCGCCCGCCAACACAAGACGGTCAAACTTTGCATCGGGATTAAGCCATTTAATTTCCATAATTAAAACTCCATGTTTTACGTTGTGGAATATAGTTTTTTCTCAAGGAAATAGGAGATTCACAATTAAATCGGGAATGACAAGCGCATATTTACATGTATGTAATAAAAACAACTGTTTCAAGCCTCTTAAAAAATATACATTAAGCCCATAGGGACCCGCCAATACGGAGTCCACCCCAAAAATCAACCATTCAACAAGTAGAGACAATGCGCGCTATTCTAGCCCTTCTTTATTACGTCGTCGTTTTCACCATTATGCTCATCGCGGGCATTCCTTATACACTTTACTGTGGCCTCCGCGGCCATTGGGAAGATTGCACCAAGATTTGCACGTTCGCATTCCGGAACATCATCTTCAAGCTTTTCGGCATCAAGGTATCCGTCAAGGGCGCCGAGAACATCCCGAAAGAAAGAGGCTATGTCATCGTCGCAAACCACCAGAGTTTTTTGGACATCAACGTCATTTGGCATTCCATTGCGCCGGCGGCTTTCATGGCAAAGGCTAGCCTCTGGAAGGCACCTGTGTTCGGCTGGGTTTTGAACCGCACCGGTACCATTCCCATCCACAAGAATCCGCGTATGAACGCCGGCCTCGGAAAACACCTCAAAAAGCGCCTCGACAGCCACTACAACATCACCGTGTTCCCCGAAGGCCACCGCAGCGAAGACGGACACATGTTCAAGTTCCAGAACGGAATTTTCCGATTGGCAAAAGAACAGCATTTTGACATTTTGCCGGTTACATTTATCAATACTGGAAAGATTCTCCCGAAGGTCAAGTGGGCAATCTATTCCGGCACCGTGGAAATGGTAATCCATCCGCTTATCCGTTACGAAGACTACGCCGAAAAACCGATGGCGGACCTCCGCGACGAGACCCACGATTTAATTGAATCCGCCATGCCGTACAAGCAGGCGGAACTCGCCGCAGCAAAAGAAGCGGCAATAGAAAACAAGGAGGCTTAATTATGGCTAGAGAATTACCGAGCGAAGAACAAATTATTGCTATTCTCCGTGACGAACCCATGGTAGGGAGCCAGCTCCGCAGCGCTCTCGGCCTCCCGAAAAAACAGAAGATGGCATTCAAGCAACTCCTCGCCGACATGATCGAGCGTGGCGTTTTAAAGCGTTCGGCCCACAAGGAATACCAGCTAGGCGATGGCGAACCCCTCGAAGACAAGCGCGAGAAGCGTCGCAAAAAACTTGCCGAGCAGGGAGTCGAAGACAACCGCCGTCCGGGCGCACGCAGTCGCCGCCAGACCGAAAAGGATTCCGGCACACGCATCAAGCGCGGTATTTTGCACCAGACGGGCGACGAAGATTGGGAAGTGACCGAACTCGATACGGGCAAGGTCTATGAAATGTGCCACCGCAGGCAGGCGCCGGGCAAGGAAGGCGAGACGATTAGTTTTACGCTTTATCCGCACCCGAAGCTCAAGCACAGCTACCTGGCAAAAGTCGATCGCTCAGCCGAGCTCAACAACATCAGTTGGGACGAGGTCAAGACGAAGTTCATGGAAGAAAGCAACTTGCCCAAGGACTTTAGCCCCGCAATCAAGAAGTTCGTCGAATCGATTACGGAACCCTGCGCCAAGGACTTCAAGGGTCGCGTGGATTACCGCAAACTCGACATCCTCTGCATTGACCCCGAAGGTGCCATGGACCACGACGACGCCATCAGCGTGGAACGTACGGCAAATGGCGGTTACAAGCTCGGCGTGCATATTGCTGACGTGAGCTACTACGTGCCCGAAGGGAGCGACCTCGACGAAGAAGCTCTCGAAAGAAGTTATACGCAATACCTGCCGTGGACGGCCGTGCCGATGCTCCCGGAAAAGCTTTCCAGCGGCGTCTGCAGTTTGCACGAGGGCGTTGACCGTTGCGCATTCACTTGCATGATGGAGCTCGACAAGAACGCCAACGTGCTGAGTTGGGATTTCCATCGCAGCGTCGTGAAAATCACGAAGGGCATCACGTACCAGCAAGCTGTACAGATGATGGAAGCGGGCGACGATTCCATTAAGGCTCTTGCTGAGGTGACTGCACTCCTCAAGAAGAACCGCACCAAGGAAGGCTTGCTCGAATTCCAGACAACGGAATACGGCTGCAAATTCGACGAAAAGGGCGAACCCATCCAGATTGTTCCGCGTGAACACGACGAATCGAACTCTTGGGTCGAAGAGTGCATGCTCATTGCGAACAACTGCTGTGCCAAGGAACTCAAGCAACGCAAGCTGCAAGGCATTTACCGTATCCATGAAGCGCCCGACACCAAGGATATCATGGAACTGTACTACATGTACCCGGATTTGTTCAAGGACGCTCCGGTGATGTTGCGCGACCTCGGCAAGCCGCGCAGTGGCGATACGAACTTGAACCCGGTCGCCTTCAAGCTGTATGAGCATTTGGTGAAGCGTGCCCAAGGCGACGAGACGCTCACGAACCGCATTTTGCGCAGTATGCAAAAGGCCCATTATGACTCTAACAGTTTCGGACACTTCGCCTTGAACTGGCAAGATTACAGCCACTTCACCTCGCCGATTCGCCGTTACGCCGACCTCTGGTGTCATCGTGAACTGGCGCGCAAGGGCAAGGAAATCACGGCAGACCGCGTAAACAGCGTGATTGAAGTTTGCGATTTGATTTCGGCAAACGAAATCAAGAACATGAAGGTGGAACGCATCGCCATCAAGGTGTGCAGCTGCTGGATTTTGAAGAGCCGCATTGGCGACAGCTTCGAAGCGAACGTCACGGGTATCGAAGAATGGGGCATTTACGTCTCCATCGACGACCCGATTGCCGAAGGCCTTGTGCGTTACCGCGACATCGCCGGCGACGACTTCTACGTGTTCAATCCCGACCAGGGTCTTGCATTCGGCAAGAAGAGCGGACGTACGTTCCGCCGTGGCGACAAGGTGATGGTGCAGCTCATCCGCGTCGATCCGTTGCGCGGTCAGGCTGACTTCAGCATCACCGAAAAGCTGAGCGCCAAGCCCAAGAAACGCCGCACCCGCGAAGACACCGAACGCGACATCCGCAATTTCAACGAGCGTGCCGACCGCGCCGCAGCCGCCGAAGCGCTTGGATTCGTAAGCCAGCCGGACGAAGACGAGGAATTCGACGAACCGGAATACATGTCTGCCGGTCGCCGCAACCGTCAAGATTTCGACGGCCCCATCTTTGAACGCACCGGACGCGATGCCCGTGGACGCAAGGGACCGCGTAAAGCCCGCGACAACGAAGGTTTCCACGTCGCCAGCAAACCGCGCGAAGCAAAACGCGGGCGCAAATCCAGCGAAAAAGGTCACGGACGTAGCAATCGCGGAGGCCGCAGAGGAAGGTAATCCGTGGAAGCAAGCAATAAAGTCGCTCTCTATGCCAGCTATCAAACCGGGGAAGATCTCCCCGGCTATGTCCGCTTTGCGCTCAAGCATCTCGCCGAAACCGACTTCAAAGTCGTTCTTTTGACGAACCACCGAACGCTTTCAAGCGACACCTACGATTTTTTAAAGGAAAACCACATCGAGCTTTTCCTCACCGAAAATCGCGGATTTGACTTTGGCATGTGGCGGCGTTATTTGCAAATACAAGCGAACCGCACGGACACAGCAGGCAATTACGTCCCGGGCATCATCACACGGGATATCGAACGCTTGCTGCTCATCAACGATTCCATCGTCTATTACCAGAACAAATTCAAAGAGTTCTTTGAGCGCGCCGAAAAAAGCAACGCCGACGTCATTTCGCTCACAAGCAACGACGAATTCGCACCGCACCTGCAATCGTTCTTCTTGTACATGAAGCCCGCCGCCCTGGGCGTGTTCTTCCTGCACATTTTCGAGACTCCGGAGCAGACGGAATTCTATAACGTCACCCGCAAACTCGAAGTGGGCTTGAGCGAAAAATTCACCGAAGCCGAAGTCATCATGGAATCGCTTTATCACACGGAACGCCCCGTATTCTTCGCCTACGATGAACTCATAGCGCAAGGAGCTGGATTCGTGAAACGTAAGCTTTTGGAACGGCGTTTCGATTACGAAGAGAAAAAGCATTTCGTCCGTCACCATGCTTACGATGCGCTCAACATGGATTACGAATCCCTGATATTGAAAGCCGGACTCGATGCAGACTTCGACAAGAGTTGGCTCCCAAAATGCAACGAGACCAAGGTGGAACGCATCAAGGACTTTATCTGGGAAAAAAGTTTTCAACTCGTCGGCTTCCCCGCGAAAAGGTTAATTGATAAGATAAAGAAATAACGACGATTGCACGGAGATTTCCGCCTTAGTTCGACAGGCTCACCGCAAGTCGCGGGAATGACACGAATGGCGTAAGTCATTCACAAACGCAAAACAGGTATATGGAATGAGATTTTTTGGTTTAACAGCGATTGTTTTTGCTGCTTTGTTGGCACCGTTATTAATGGCGGGTTGTAGTTCCGACGGTAATCCTGTAAATGAAAATAACGTTCAAAGTGGAGCAAACGAAGGCGCAAACAGCCCAATTTCTCTTTTTGACACATTGATAGTTCCGACTGCCGCCAACTTGCCAACATGCGACGCATCCCGCGAAGGCCGCGCCTTCTTTGTTCAGAACGAAAATATGCCACGACTTTGCGTGAAAGGCGAATGGCGCAGCGCTGCGGACACCACTAATTTTAGCATCTCATGCAGCGACGGATTCTTGCACGCGGTTGATAAAATTGCAAATCAGCCTGATTTCGATGCAGATACAGTTCGATTCAACGGGTTACAGCGAGATTCCATTCAGGGAATTGTACAGAACGGGCCTTTTATTTTTGGAACTTCTGTTGTACAGAACGAAGCCAGCGAGATGAACTTCTACAGAGCCGACGGAATCGGACACACTGCAAGCACCTGCGTGCAAAACAACGACGGTCGCTACACGCTAGAAAGTGTCAGCACCAATTCAAACTACGTGAAAATTTCTGCTACGGGATTTTACAGAAACATGGTGACCGGCGGCACGTCTGCAAGTCCCGTGACACTTTCGGTTTTGACCAAAGTTGCAAATACATCCGAAGATGCAGGCGCAACAGCACCCCTTCGCGTTCGCAATTCCGTCAACGTGAACATTCTTACGCAATTGGAAATTCCGCGCATCGAGCAGCTCGCAATGAACCACATTGATTTTGCAGAAGCCAAAGCCCAAGCGGAACGCGAAGTGTTCGCCGCATTCGGCATCGATACAGTACAATTTTATTCGCAGCCATACTTTACCGATGGTCGCACAGACAAGCCTGTCGCCGAAGATTTGGACATGTTCGGCAACAGCGAATACAGCGCAGCACTATTTGCGATTTCAGTAATGTTGCAAGGCTACCGCGACGAAAACGAAATGATGAATCTCGTGAACACGTTTGCCGAAGACATCAAGGGCGACGGCATTTGGAACGACCCGAACTGGAAAATCAAAATTGCGGACTGGGTCATCGGTCTCGACACGCTCTGGAAATACAACGACATTCGCAACAACGTATCTTCTTGGGGAGTCGCCGCAATTCCGAATTTTGAAAAGTACATGCGTGCATTCATTCCCGTGGCATACGGATTTGAACCTTGCACCGACGCCAACGCAGGGCAAGTCACGTACGTGAACCAAGGGCAAAGCGCGCTATTTGCCAACGACTACGAACACGCCGACCATTCAACAGTCCGCTTTATCTGCGATGCCAATTCCAAAGAGTGGCGCATCGCTCAACCCATCGAAAAAGACACTGCGGGATTCGGGCCCGGCGAATACGACAAGGAAGTCCGTGAAGGCCGCGTAAACCACGACGCCTACTACATTTTTGAAACTGCGACAAACGCATGGCGCTCCGCCACCCCGCAAGAAGCCGACGGTTTCACCGACCTCGTCGAAGTCTATGCAAACTTAAAACCCGACGAAAAAGCAGTATTCATCATCCGCCACAGCGAACGCACCGACGACACAGGCCCCAAAGGCACGTTAACCGAAAACGGCTATATCTACGCCAACAATCTCGGGAAACGACTTGGAGCCATCGCCAAGGAAGACTTTTACTACGGCTATTCCGGTTACGTCCGCACACAAGAAACATGCGAAGCAATCGCACGAGGCAAAGGACAACAAGATTACACCCTCAACACTGTATATAGCCTAGATGGTGGCTGGTTCGTCAAGGACGGAGATAAAGTCAGTGAATACGTGAATTCCGAAGGCGGTGGCTGGGAACTGTATTCCAAATACGCATTTACCGGAGAATACGAAGACGCGTTCTACAACTTGAAAGAACGCAGCGAACAACTGATTAACGACGAGATTATCGCCAACCTCCCAACCATGAATCGCGTAAACTTCATGTGCACACACGATTTTTTGGTCGTCCCGTTACTCGCCTACACAACCAACGGGCACGCAAACGTACGTTTCTACAAGACAGGTCGTTGGGTCAATTACATGGCCGGCGTCGCCATGATTATCGCCTCGGACGGTTCCGTGCGATACGTTCCTGTGAAGGGCCTAGAATCAGGGACAATGCAATAAGCGCAAAACGCCACGTCATCTAGAACGGCGTGAAAACTACGCCGAGTTTAATTCCTACGGCCATTATATCAGAAACTCCCGCCAAAAAATCATCATAATAAACTTTTGGGCGTTGAATTTCCCAAAGCAAATCCAATGCGACATATTGGTTGATAAACGCATGAGCGCCCAAGAGAAGCGCTACATCTATCGAAGCACGAAAATCATTATCAATCAAATCAACCGACTCATACTTATCCACGATAGGGATTGCAATTTGAGCCCCAAGTTCGAACATAAAAGGACTCGTCCTCGTTTTCATGGCAATCACCAAAGGAAACGCGATGCGTCCTTGCAGAATGCGTCCCCTCTCCTTTTTCAAATTTCCAGGATTCTCCGGATCATCAAAGAAGAGATCCTTTTTGCAGAACAAGTAAGTCGATTCAAACAACACACCCATCCTCAACGCAAAATTATATTCATTTAACGGAATCCACGCTACCGCTCCCAATTGAATCGGAGCCCCCTGAAAAAACTTTGTCGAATCTTCTACATCATTGGCAAAGTAAAATTTGCCATAATCAATACTACCGAGAATCGCCTTATACCCCACCGAAAACAAAAATCCCAAAGTGAACCTAAAATTAACCGGCTCTTTTTTCATTTCTTCGGCAAGAGCTACACTATCTTTATAATCTTTCGTATTTTCCCTTTCAATATGAATAATGCGATACCCTTCAAGAGTCCGTTCATCATCTTTAGCAAAAGCAAGCGCCACATTCAAAAGGAGAAAAATCAAAAAAAGTCGTTTCATTTTTTCTCCTAGAAACACAAATTCTCGTTAAGAAACTCTTTCAGTTCTTCTTCTTTAAAGTACGCGTCACAGGATTCTTTAACTTCATCTACAAGATGCCCGGCATTCCAAGCCGAATCAATCAAAAAGCCGCCTGTTCCACCGACCACAACCCCAAGGCCAATCATGGTTGCAATAAACGTCGAAGCGCCCGCGCCCTCAGATAAGAAAAACAACAATGGAGCCATGGCGAAACTACCCGCAGCAGCCGCAGCACCAAGAACAGCCGCACCCATAGTAAACCCATGTAGCGGATGGTTTCTCCAAAAATAAGAATTATTCTTGACGGCTCCGTTCCTACACAAGGTTACGTTATCCCTAGGGACAATAAAGTAAAGTCCATCACTTTCCGCATTTCTTGGCACACTTTTGTCCTTAGGAAAAACAAAATAATCGTTTTGCGGATCATAACAAAATCTATTCGCTCTGAACAACATCAACGAATCGGACACTCCAGATTCGTAAGCGATATTTCCCGATTTCATCTTGATTTTCGCGCCTTCGTACTTGACTACTTCGCCTTTGCTCTGTTCTGGATAATCCAGTGGATGATAAACGTGGGTTGGATTCGTGCAACCCGTCAATAGCAGAAACGTCGAAACAATGAGCAACAAGAATTTTTTCATAACGTCTATTGTTAATATACACAACTATCAATAAAAACGAATCGGGACGCTATACAAGTGTTGTAGAAAAATAAAATCCTTATGTCATGTTGAGAGGCGAAGCCTCGAAACATCCAGTCATGTCTCGTCACGAGAGCGGTATTGTTACTGGATCCTTCCCATCTACGATGGTCAGGATGACGATGCAAAAGGCGACCCCGTCCCCATACGCGGATCATGACCACGTAAGCACTAAAGTGCTAAGTGGTCAAAGAGCACTATGGCCGGGGTGACAGTGTAAAAGGGCGTCATTCTGAATGGAGCGGAGCGTAATGAAGAATCCAGTCATGTCTCGTCACGAGAGTGGTATTGTTACTGGATCCTTCCCATCTACGATGGTCAGGATGACGGTGCAAAAAAAACTGGCCCCGGAATAAATCCGGGGTGACAGTGTAAAAGGGTTTGTCAGGATGACGGTGCGAATTACTTGACGATTTCGGCGTCCTTGACGTTCTTGCCTTTGAGCTTGGAAGAAGTCTTGCCGTTGTTGATTGGCGGGAACTTGCTGTAGATGTACTTGTACTGAACAATACTCCAGATGTTACCGATAATCCAGTAAAGCACGAGACCGGAAGGCATCACGGCGCTGAACAGAAGCATCATGGCAGGCATCATCCACATCATCATTTTCTGCTGTGCAGGATCCATACCGGCATTCGAACTCATCGTCACCTTCGTCTGGAAATAAGTAGAAGCCACCATGAGCCACGGAAGAATCGCAAGACCGGACGGCATAATGATAGGAATGCTGATTCCATCCCATACAATGTCACTGCGGCTGAGGTCCGTAATCCAGAGGAATGCCGGGGCACCGCGAAGTTCGATGGCGCGGCCAAGCACAAAGAAAAGTCCCATGAAAATAGGCATCTGGATAAGCATCGGGAGGCAGCCGCCCGTGCAGCTGGCAAGCGGGTTGATGTTGTTCTTGCTGTAGAGTTCCATCATCGCGGCCTGCTTCTTCTGCGGATCGCTGCGGTACTTGACGTTGATTTCGTCGAGCTGCGGCTTGAGAGCGGCCATACCACGAGTCGATTTAATTTGCTTTACAGTAAACGGAGTCGTAATGCCGCGAACGATAATCGTCACAAGGATAATGGCAACACCGTAGTTCGGAATAATGCTATAGAACAAGTTCAACAGCTTGAGGAGCATCTTGCAAATCCAGACGAACCAGACGTCTGCACCGCACCAGCTCCAGCCACTCACGATAATCTTTTCGTAGTCCTTGTTGAGCGAGGCAAGATCATCCCACTTGAGCGGGAGAATCATCAAGTCGTAATTGATGGACTGCGCACCGCGAACGTCGTCGGCAATCGTAAGCTTGTACGTCCCCGGATCCACATCGCTATCAACCTTCATCGGCTTCGTCTTGAGCGCCGCCGGAACAGCCTCGTCAAACTGCACCGTCATCGCAACGTACTTGCGACGCAGCCCCGCCCAAATGACCTTGCCTTCGGTCGCATTGAAAGAAACCTGTTCGCGCGGCATTTCGCGTTCGACAGAATACACGTTATTGAAAACAACTTCACTGAAGTAGTACGTGCTGCCACCGCCGATTCCCATGAACCCCTTGGACTTCGGGATATCTTCCGTTTCCTTGAGGCCGCCCTTCCAGGCGAGTTCGTATGCAGACGGCTGGAATCCGATAAACCTGTTTTCTTGACGAACTGCAGGGCCGTCCTTGGTAAAGCCGTAAGAACGAATCACCTGGTTGCCGTTAGCATCCTGGAATGCGAACTGGACCTTTGCGCTATCGCTCACGACAATCTTTTCGGGAGCGTTGCCCAGTTCGAACATCGCATCGCTGAGGTCAGCATTGTCAAGCTTCAAGTCAAAGGCGCCAAGCGTCGTATCCTGGATGAGTTCCGGGAACTTGCCCGCGGAGTCCGGCAAAGCCTTCACAATCACGCTCTTCACCTTGCCGCCCTTGTTCGTGAGCGTCATGATGAACTTGTCCGTTTCGACCGTCACCGTACGTTCCGCGATTTCTGCCGGAACCTTCACTTCAGCAGAGCTATCATTTGCCAAGGTCGGTGAGCCCGCCGAACCGCTCTCGTCTTTCGTCAAGGTTGGTGAGCCTGTCGAACCACGTCCCTCGTCTAAACCACCACCCAACACCGGAGCAGCCTTGATTTCGGGCGTTTTCTGCGGCAGCACGAGCGAATTCGATGCTTTTGCAGAATCCGCAGCAGCCTGCTTTTCGGCAGTCGCCTTCGCCTTTGCAGCACGGGCAGCAGCCTGCGCCTCGGCGTTTGCGTTATTGACAGCCATCCACCAAATCACGATAATCGCGATGAGAATGGAACCAATGATTGTATTCTTGTTCATTTTTTATCCTTAGGGGGCGGAACGGGATCATAGCCGCCCTTGCAGAAGGGGTTGCATCTTAAGACTCTAAAAACCGCAAGATAGAAACCTTTGAAGGGTCCGTGCAGACGCAAGGCTTCAATTGCATAGTTTGAACACGTCGGCTGGAACCTACAGACCCCATGAAAAAAATAGGGGTGAACCAGTTGGTATAGACGAATGGGGGCGATAAGCACCGCCACCAGGGCTTGTTTAACCTTCTGCCACATCCTGTTGCTTGTCCCATTCCATCTTGTGGAAAATTTTCTGGGCAGATTCGCGGAAACGCTCGGAAGACATTTCCTTGGAATTGTCGCTTACGATAATCATCGCCCATACGGGCTTTTGGATATTCGGGACAACACCATAAAACAGAGGGCGCAGAAGCCTACGGCACTTGTTACGATACACCGCATTGCCGTTCTTTTTCTTCGCAAGAAAACAAAAACGACAAAAACCGTCCGGAGCATCAATCCATCGCATGCTAAAAGCGGGTGCGCGGACGAACTTTCCTTGGACGGCTACTTGCCGATAAGCGGGCTGGTTAGGCAGCCGATAAGAACGCAGAGTGGCTATAAGCCAACCCCGACTTATTTCTTATAGATTTCGTCGCTAACGGTGAGGATCTTGCGACCCTTGGCGCGGCGACGGCTCAAAACAGCACGACCCCAACGGTCTTCCATACGGGCCATGAAACCGTGCTTGTTAACGCGCTTACGATTGTGAGGCTGGAATGTTCTTTTCATGATAAAACCTTTCTAAAAACAGAATTTTTTTGAGACTCAAATTTAGTAAAAAGTCCGCATTTATCAAGGGGTTAGACCTCCTCTAAAGGCTAAAAAAACGCCCCAAACGGGACTCAAACAGAAAGCGTCCAACGAAACCACAATATATTAACATTTTATAAACACGTATTTTAAAGATCGGTCAGTAGTCATTGGTCATTAGTCAGTAGACAATAGATACGCAAGTACATGTCATTCCATATTGCCCAAAGGAGATGCCCCATCAAGTGGGGCATGACAGCAAAAGAGGCATGACAGCGCACATCCTTTTTATATCTTTTACTTAGATTATAGCAAAGGTAAGAATTTATGGAACTCACTCCGCTTGATATTAGAAACCAGACATTTCACTCGAAGAGCTTCGGCGGCTACGACCCGGACGAAGTGAAAGCATTTTTGGAAACCACCGCGACCGCATTCGAAAACATGTTCCGCGACCGCACGGACTTGACAGAACGACTGAAGGTCGCCGAAGAACGCGTGAACTACTACCGCCAAATCGAAAAGACAATCCAGGACGCGGTAGTCACGATGCAGCGCACGATTAACGAAGTGAAAGCCTCCGCCGAAAAAGAAGCGGAAATCATCATCGCCGAAGCCAAGGCCCGCGCCATGCGCGAAGTCGAAAGCATCAAACGCGAAAGCGAAAATCTCCGCACAGAAATCGAACAGCTCCGCCAGTTGCGCACGAACTACTTTATCCGTTGCCGAGCCCTCATCCATAGCCAAGACGAACTACTTTCCGCCATGGAAAACGACCAGCAAGACCAGAAGCCGTTCGAAGCTCCCGTCATGCCTCCAAACGACGGCTATGCGCTCACCTAGTACGCCATGAGAATCAACGTCAAGGTTCATGCGCGTAGCAAACGAGAAAGCGTAACGCAACTTCCCGACGGTAGCTACAAAGTCGAGGTCAAGGCCCCGCCAGTCGATGGGGCCGCAAACGAAGCCATCTGCGAGCTTATCGCAGAGCACTTCCACGTACACAAACGCGACGTTTCGGTGGTAATGGGGTCAGCAAACAACAAGAAGGTCATCGAAATACTGGGGAGTACAAAATAAAGACCAACTCAGACTCCACGCAAATCGGGATCCCATACAACTTTATGCAGTTGCACTTGGAATCGTGCGTTATTCAGTACCATCGTTTGTTCCGAAAGCATCCATTCGACAATTTTCTGATATTCCAGCTTGCCAAAAACAGGCGAAACAAATATGTGCGGCATCGTGCGTACAGAATCTGGCGTGGTAGCCTCCCGAGATTTGACACGCGAAAGTTCATCGACAACAGCCACCGTTTCCCGGAGGTCATCGACCGTACCGACAACAAACTTCAGGACATCGTCGGCTTCTAGAGTCGCAAGATTTTCAATCCGCATTTTGGCAGACATCCCGCTGCTTTCGCATTTCCAGTCCATCGTGTAAAAAAGTCCCGGATAGCGCCATTTGCATGGAACAGTACCGTTCGTTTCCACATTGACCAAGTAGCCGCATTCGCTCAGCTTTTGCAATAATTCGCCGACATCTGCGTGCAGCAAGGGTTCCCCGCCGGTCAGTGTCACAGCCCGGACTCCGAAGGTTTTTACCGCATCCAAAATTTCGTTCAAGTTCATTTGTCTATAATCATTACCTTCGACGGAATACATCGAATCACAATAACTACAGCGTAAATTGCAGCCATGCAACCGCACAAATACAGCGGCCAGCCCTGTTCTCAAGCCCTCGCCTTCGATGCTTTTAAAAATTTCACAAACTTTCATCAGGCCCTACGCGTCAATTTCGTATTCCACGACGTTGCCTTCGCTTTCCTGGATTTGCACTTTATAGCAATGAGGAACTTGTTCGCAAATCCATCGGGCCATATTTTCGGCGGTCGGGTTGAAATCGACGACTTCGTTCAGGAACTTGTGATCTAGCTTTCCGTGAACAATCTCCTTGATTCGGGAAAAATCGACGACCATTCCATTTTCATCAAGAGTCTCGGATTTACAGATCACCGTGATAATCCAGTTATGCCCATGCAAACCGCGACACTTGCTTTCGTAAGGGAGGTCCAGCTTGTGGGCTCCCGAAATTTCTATACGTTTGATGACCCTGTACATGCTACACCTCGTATTCCGTTGTGTCTTCAATTCCAGCCTCGGCAAGAGCGGCCTTGCGTTCGAGGCAAGTCGCGCACTTCCCGCAATGGACCTGGCCCCCTTTATAGCAAGACCAAGTTTGTCCGTAATCCAGACCGAGAACTTTACCTTTGCGCGCAATATCCGCTTTCGAAATCAGCGTGTAAGGAGCGTCTATCGTAATGTTCGCGTAGGTGCCCGCCGCAATCGCTTGCGACATGGCATCCACGAATTCCTTGCGGCAATCGGGATAGATGTCGTGGTCGCCAAAGTGGTTCGCCATCATCACCTTCGTAAGTCCACGACTCTCGGCTAGCCCTGCAGCCACCGAAAGCATAATTCCATTGCGAAACGGGACCACAGTCGATTTCATATTTTCGTCGGCATAATTCCCTTCGGGTATCGCGTCTGCCCCCGACAACAGCGACGACTTGAAATAGTCGTGCATGAACTTGAGCGGAATCGTAAGGTGTTCAATCCCGAGTTTTTCGCAGTGGAATTTTGCAAAGGGAATTTCTCGACCGTTGTGGTTGCTACCATAATCGAACGAGACAGCAAGCGCAATTTCGTTTTTACGCTCGTAAAGCAAGGTCGTGCTGTCCATACCACCGGACAAGACCAGCAATGCATTTTTCATGGGGACTCCTAGTTTTGTTTATAGTCAGGATGGATTTCGAACTGACTCGGACGTAAATATAGAAAGTTATAACGACCAAGGGTAAATGGGAGGCTTTTTCATGCGGTACGTTTTGATGCACAAACAAAACAAAATAAAGCAAAATGGCGAAATTTCGCTAAATTCAGCATTTTTACACTTTTTCGGTGGAAAAAGTGCTCTATGTCATCACTAATTCGGTCGAAAAAGTGCATCAAATCATTGACAATTCGGTCGGAAAAGTGTAGTTTTGGGATATGTTCAAGAGAAAAATCCTTAAAGAATTTGAAAACTGGAAGGCTTCGGGGGGCAAAAAGAAGGCCCTGGTTGTCAAGGGAATGCGCCAAATCGGCAAAACATCCAGCGTTTTGGAATTCGCCCGTAGCCACTACGAGAACGTCGTCTATATCAACTTTAAGGAAAACGAAAATGCGAAGAAGGTCTTCGAGGGAGACCTGAACGTGGGCAGGATTACCATAGACCTTTCGGCACTCTTTCCCAACGCTCATTTTGTCAAAAACAAGACAGTCATCATCTTCGATGAAATTCAGGAATGTGCGAACGCCCGCGCCAGCATAAAACCATTTATGGAAGATGGCCGCTACGATGTCATCTGTACCGGTTCCCTGCTTGGTATTAAAGGATACAACCGTAAAAAAGGGAAAGGCGTCCCGACCGGCTTCGAACGAATAATTTATATGAAACCCATGGACTTCGAGGAATTCCTATGGGCGAAGGGTATCGGCGAAAACGTCATCGCATACCTGAAGGATTGCTACGAGAAAAAGGAACCCGTAAGCGAGGCAACGCACAACGCCATGCTTCGCTACTTCAGGGAATACCTTTGTGTAGGCGGCCTCCCTTATGTCGTTTCACGATTTGTCGAAACCAGTGACATGAATGTCGTTTGGCAAGAACAGCAGGACATTCTTGAAGAATACAAGGACGATTTTGGCAAACATCTCGACGAGAATGAAAACGAGGAAATCGACCGAACGCTTCTTGGGCGCATCAACCGCGTATTCGATTCCATACCAGCCCAACTTGCAAAGGAAAACAATAAATTCGTTTATTCACAACTTGAAAAGAAGGGCCGTTCCGAAAATTACCAAACGGCAATCCAATGGCTCTACGACTGTGGCATAATCAACATTTGCCACAACCTGACCAACATCGCAGAACCCCTTGAAGGCTACAAAATCGAGAATACGTTTAAGATTTATGTACAGGATTCCGGCCTGTTCGTTGCCATGCTGGAACGCGGCACCGCAGCCAAGATTCTAAGCGGCGATCTAGGATTCTATAAAGGCGCCATCTACGAGAACATCATCGCAGATTGTTTCTCCAAGCAGGGCCGTAAGCTTTTCTACTTCCGCAAAGATTCTGGGCTAGAAATTGACTTTGTAGAAAACATCAGCGGCGAAATCGCCATTATCGAAGTCAAGGCGACAACGGGGCGCTCCAAGTCGGCAAAGACCGTTCTGAGTAATGACAACTACGCTGCCAAGGTTTGCTACAAGCTCTCCGAAAACAACATCGGTGTTGCAGGCAAGATGGTTACACTGCCGTATTACATGGCGATGTTTCTGGAGTGATTTTATAAATTGGCAGGGGCTTCTGTAACGCCCCGGCTTAGAACCACTTCTTTAAGAATTTTTGCATGCCAGGGTTGCAGGCATACATATAGCAGCCCTTGATGCCTCGTGTCATCATCACCTTGTAAGCATTGATGATATGCTGTTGAATTTGAAGTTCTGGCGAATCCATCTTGACTTTAGTATCGTAGAATTCTTTTTCATTGATTATGAAACAATTCCGACGTTCGTCCCAATCAATTTCATTTCCAAATATCAATCCAACTATATTCAGGTCGTAGCCTTGCGATGTATGAACGCAGCCAATTTCATTCACGGCATTGGGACTCAATATCCAATTTTTATCCGTTGTATTCCAATAATACCGATATGAGCCTATTACAATATCAAATAAATTGCCTGCTACTATTTGTTGAGCAGTTTGTCCCTTCGTTACCCATTTCCAGGCATATCCTGCAAGATTTCGGCAAAGTCCTATTTCACGATCCTTAGCTTTGATTGCTTGGACCATTTGGTCAACATCGTCAAAAACCTTTATATCATAATCATCAAAAACTTTCTTTGGAATATTTTCCAAATTAAATATGGATTTAATATAGTCAATATAATCGCTACCACCAAGACAACGCATTTGTGATAGTAAAGTGTTCCGCTGGATGAATGAGCCTTGAATAACATTATTGTATTCTGCTGGATTGATATCGGCAGGCTTTATAGATTGGGACGGGTCGTAAAACAGAACCCTATGGCGGCTCTGTTGTACAATCCATTCTAATTGATTGGAGGTTTTGGGATCCAATCCAAGTGATTCACAACATTCATCGAACATTTTAAATTCGAAGCCGCCTGCAAGTGATTTTCTTTTCTTTAGCCGATGTGATTCATCTACGATGACAATGTCATATTTTTCCTTTGCAATCCTATATGGGGATATTACAATTTCTTGCATTTGCTTCCCTCCGACATCATAAAAAACGTCGCTTAAGGTTGCATTCAGAGATTGCATAGGAACGACGAATGCGATTTTGGGCAAACCACTAGCACGAACATACGTTTTCCACTCTTTTATCAGTTTTTGCCATTTGTCCGATTCGTCTATATCGTCATCAACATTCATTAACAATATATTTGTGAGCGTATAGACAAGATTGATTGCAACGATTGTTTTTCCTGTTCCCGCAGAACCATAAACTATTGATGTTCCCGATTTGCCATTTTGCAAGGATTCAAGAATTTGCTTCATTACACTATAGCAAACATCATTCTGTTCCTCTGTTGGAGTAGTATACGGGGAATATTTAAACAGATTTGAATTGACAAGCTCATCATATGCATGACTTGTCAGTTTTGCTTTGGACAATTCTTCCCAAATTTCTGGAATTTTCTTCTCGTATTTTTCCCGCTGAAAATAGTTGTGCATCCCGGATTGTCCGGCATTTTTATTTTGCAAAACAAATTTTCCATCGGCACCGCATAAACGTATGAGTCCCTGTTCAATATCAAGAATTGCCGACTTGTTAAATTCTTCATCGTCAATAAAAGAAATGGTTGTTAGCGATGCTCTTTCTGGATTGTCAAGATGCTGTCTAAATCTATTTTGGAAACTATTGGTTTCACCAACGTACATTTCTTGTTTATTATGAATTAGATAAACAACGGGCCAATTCTTTCCCCTGCTTGCTTGACCAGCTAATTCACAACCCATTGAGTTAAAATCATAAGTTTCCAATTTCATAGTTCTGCCTACAACTCGTTATACTTCTTCGCAGTTCCCTTAGCCTTGTCAACGGGATATTTCTCCCCGTTAACTTTCAACTTTTCGTCCATGATTTGCTCAATATCGAGATTGTACTTGTCTGCGATTAAGAACGCATAATTAAGCACATCTGCCAATTCTTCCCTCACCTTCTCGATTTTTACGTCTTCGGGCTTTTTCCAGAGAAACGCGTTGAGAAGTTCTGATGCTTCGCCAGAAAGGGCAATGGCGAGGTCCTTGCCGTTGTGGAATTGGTCCCAGTCGCGATCAATGGTGAATTGCTTGACTTTGGACTTCATTTTTTCAAAGTCACTCATTTCTCGCCTCGTCTGGAATCAAACATCTGTTTTGCCATATTGTAGGCATCTGCAAATGGCAATTGCAGTTTATCAAGCATTTCGGGGTGCGAAATGGCCCAGCTTACGTAGTAATAGGCCAGCAGTTCATAACCGCTAAAATCTTTTCCAGGAACATTGTTCAGCTTGTATCCGCTCTTTTGTGCCGGACTGATTCCGTTCTGTCCAACCAAGGCACACTCAAAGGCAATCTTTTCGATGTCTTCTGGCAAAAGTCCTTCAAAGTATTCCAATGCCCCGACCATATAGGAGGACATCATGACAGTAATCATCGGATTCGCATTTGCGGGATCGTGCGTTTTGTTGAACTGGTCCTGCTTTTGGTCGGCCTCTGTCTTGATTTCGCTCTTTTCTACTCCGGAAAGCGTGAAATACTTTACCAAGCCAAGAGTTGTGGCGACTTTTTCAAAGACTGTGTATTCGTCGCCGGCATTGAACGTGGCGAGAGCGTCTTCAAATACCTTGAAGAACTCTTTTGCTCTGTTCAACATATTTTGTGAAGGCTTGTACTGATTGACAAAATCCAATCCATAGAGTTTGCGCAAAAGCAAGGACTGAAGCATGTTCAACAGTTTATTCGTATCCTTGATAATCTGTGGAAATTCAGAAACATTCGCAGTTTGTCGCACGGCATCGATGTTGCTTGATTCCATAGCAAACAATGATGTCAACTGAAGTGGCCTGAATTCTACCTTCTCATAGATTTTCTGTTCCACGAACAAGTCTAGCGGAGCATTCATCACCTGCAACGACAATCCTTGGAACAGGTGCTTCGCCAGTTTTTCAGCTTGGACGGCACCAATTTTTTTCTTAACCTCGTCAAAATGACGTTTGTAATCTTGCAAAAAGGCGTCAAAGTTTTTCTGCGTAAATCCGATGGTCTGGAGTTTTCCATTCCTTTGGGCGGAAAGCATCATTTCTAGGTGTGTCAATTCATGAAGCATATAATGGCAATAGTTGCCATCCTTCTTGTATTTGACAACGTGATCCTTGCGATGATGGAAATCGGCAAATTCCAAATGTGCCAAGGTGTCCTGCTCGTCATCGCGCTCAAATTTGATTGTTACGTCAAATTTGGTTTCAAGGCTATGAGCAAATTCGAACACCTTAGATTCGTAGTCCGTTGATTCTACAATATCTCTTGCTGTGGTCAATAGCAATTTCAAAAGTTCTTGACGGACACCGGGATCTTCTGCGCGGTTAGCCCCTTTCAAAGCGCCTTGATGTGCATATTCAAAGGCGTTACCTAAATTCTCTTTTTGATAGTACGCTAACGCAATCCCATAGTAACTGTTTGTGTAGGAATCGTCCAGTTCAAGGGCTCGCTTCATGTACAGGATCGCACCATCAAAATCTTTTTTTCGAATGAGCGTGCCAGCGACATTGTTGAGCGCAATGGCGTTGTCAGGATAGTATTCTAGAACCTTTTTATAATACTTGTCTGCTGCGTCAACATTGTTCTTCCCGTTCGCAAGAATGTTGCCCATCATGATGAGCGCCCACATGTTTTTGGGGTCAATGAGGAGAGCCTCGAGAACTTCGTTCATCCCTTTATCGATTTCGCCTTGTTGGAATAGAACTTGTCCGAGCAAGCGATGCGCCTCCGAATATCCGGGGCAAGACTTGATGGTCTTTAATAACAGATCCTTTGCAGCGTTAAACCGTCCTTCACTACAAAATGCAGATGCCTTCTGGAAGTTGCTTTCGGCTTTTTCCAATGCCTCGGTGTCAAAAATGATACGAACTGCTGAATCGGACAGAATTTCGACTGTCGGAGGACACCCCTTTTCTGCAAAGTGATGTACAATTTGCTTTTTCAATTCTTCGGCATTGGCAGCCTTAAAGTTCGATGTATCAACAGTCTGTATGACTTCGATTTTTGCCATAGGGGCATCCTTATCAGCGAGATAAGTCCCCGTTGCAAATGAAAGACATCCAACTTTTTTGAAAACAAAAAAGGCGTGGAGTCGCTTCCCGTGCTCATCGCAACTGCGGGCTACCACACCCTTCCGTATAATAAGCACAAAACGACCCACGCCCCAATCGGGACGTGAGCGTCCGTCTTATCCTCATACGGTTTGAAAGTGGTAGTTTCAGTTGCGAGAATAAGAGACGAATCTCAAAATTTCAGCCGCTCCGCACCATTCGGTGCAGAGCTATGTCATAGGGAAATATAACATAAATATGCTGGCTAGAGATTGCTTCGGCCCCTTACAGGGCCTCGCAATGACGTTTGAAAGCTAGATTCCGGCTCGAAGGCCGGAATGACGTATGAAAAATAGATTGCCACGAGTTCTATGAACCCCAGCAATGACGAAAAAGCGACCCTCTATCGAGCCGGAGCATTAGATAAAAAAACCTTCGCATTTCCACGCAATATACAACGACTTGGAAGGAGTCTTCGAATTATCTACATTAGTTCGTCATCGACCCATTGGTTTAAATAACGACATGATCAAACGGCCTTGATTTCGTCCAAATCCGCAGCGGCTTTTGGCGAAAATACGACAGCAAGCATTTATACCTTGTATTTCTTTCGCACATCAGCTGCAGAAAGCCAGCCGCCCTGTTCGGCAGAATGCTCTCCATCGGCAAGCGCCTTCTGGAGTTTCAAAGCAGCAACCATCCGCTCGTATTCCTTAATGTCGATGACAACATAGCATCCACGACCGTTCTTAGTCAGAAATACAGGAGATTCCTCAGACACATTTTGAAGAACCTCATTATAATTACGCAAATCAGAAACAGGCAAGATACAGGGCATGGAATCCTCCGTTTTCAAAATACATAATTTTAAGTAAAATTTCAAGAAGAATTTTAAGAATAGTTATTTTTACATTCCACGTACGCCAAATCAATTCGGCCCTTGAGTACATAGCTCATCTCAATCGTCCAGCCATTCGCTTTCAAAAAAGACTTGTATTCGTCTTCCGTCCACTCGTGCGCAAAACGGACACCGACAAGGCTCAAAATCCGTTGCCACAAGTTTCTTTTGCCACCCGCTTTAAAGATAAAGTTCGGGGCAATCAGTACGCCGTCATCTTTCAAGACGCGCCGGATTTCTGCAAGCGCCTTTTCAGGATTGGGGATAATGTGAAGCGCATTTGCAATCACGACTACATCAAAAGATTTATCCATAAATCGTAAATGTTCTTACTCATATTTTTCTCCTAAAAAACGCACTCCCCTCATGACAAGGAAAGTGCACCCAACCGACTAAAACAAAATTTAACTATTAATAATTCCAGGCAACGACAATCTGTTTCCGCAGAACGGCACCATTCAAAAATTCAAACATCGTGCGGTATGCGTTATCGCGAGCATCCTTGCGCGAAAGGAACAAGTCGTGCATGCCATCCGTAATCGTCACAGTCGTAACGTCCGGCCCCAATTTCGGCGCCCATTTTTCAAGGAGATTCACATCGAGCATGCAGTCGCAACGCATGTAGTCGTCATCCCACTTAACAGTGTTCACCGTACAGCCGCTACGCATCATAAGGACAGGGGCCTTGATTTGCATTCCCGCATGGATCCACTTGATGCCGCGAGTTGTCGCACGGAGGTATCCAAAATACTGTTGCGGCCATTCATCGCTTTTCAATTCGCGATTGAATTCCCACTCCCCCTTTTCACTTTTCAAAAGAGATATGTTGTACTTAGGGGCTTCCTGTTTCGGGGCAGGGACATCGGGCAACAACAGCGCAATGTCCGAGAACACAGGGAAAGCCACATTACGGACAAACCAGCTATTTTTATAATCTAGGAACGGGCTATTCAAAACGAGAGCCGCAAAATCTTCGCTATTGCGTTCATTCAGGTAATTCGGCGTAATCAGCCCACCCTGCGAATGCCCGAGAATGACAAATGGCAATTTCGTCTCCGAGCCTTTGGCCGCAATTTTCTTGCTAAGCGCTACAGCCGCGTCCAATTCCGCATAGTATTCCTTGACGCTTCGCATATCAGAACGCGGATCGCCATCGCGATACGAACGACCGTTGTAATGCAAGTCTATCGCAAAGAAAGCATACCCCGCAGAATCCGATTTTTCTGCCAGTTCTTCCTGGAAGAAGTAGTCATTGTAGCCATGCACGTATAAAATAATCCCACGCGGATTCGGTTCATGCGCCACCGCACGCGGAGAACTTCCGTAAGGGTATTCAATCAATGTCGAATGGAAAACTTTGTCATACGGCTTTACGTCAATCGGGTAAACCTGATAAGGTTCGCCAAGTTCCGGGTCCACCGACTTCTGCGGCAAGGAAGAATCAATGATGGACTGCAACGTAGCAGCCGTAAGAGGCTTGCTATACGCCTCGTCGCGTTTTTTTTCTTTGCAGGCGGCAAGGCATGCATTTGCGGAAGTCGTAAAACAGAATACGGCAGCAACCGTAACGAGAAATGTCTTTGTTCTATTCATGACTACATGATAATAAAACATTTATACTAAAACTACTCCAATTAGGCTTCAAAAAATCCATTAGAAAAAGGAATTTATCTCTCCTTGAAATTTTAATATTATCTTTTAGCGCATGAACCAAGCTATTATTCCGATTATCCAGGGGCTCGCCATTCCGTTTTTAGGGACGGTTCTCGGTGCCGCATGCGTTTTCTTTGTCCGCGGGCAGATGAAGCAAAATTTAAAGCGTGGACTTTTGGCATTTGCAGCAGGCGTCATGGTGGCGGCATCCGTTTGGAGCTTGCTCCTCCCGGCAATTAACGCCAGCGAGCATTTGGGCAAACTATCGTTTGCGCCCGCCGCAGTCGGATTTTGGGCAGGTATTTTATTTCTGTTTATTTTGGATAAAATCACACCGCATTTGCATTTGGGTAGTCAAACGCCCGAAGGCCCGAGAGCAAAACTCAAGCGTACCACAATGCTCACGCTCGCCGTGACGCTCCACAACTTGCCCGAAGGCATGGCCGTCGGCATCGTTTTCGCGGGCTGGCTTTCCGGAAATGTCGCCATCACGCTTTCGGCAGCATTCGCTCTCGCCATCGGTATCGCCATCCAGAACTTTCCCGAAGGAGCCGTCGTTTCGCTCCCGCTAAAAGCCGAAGGCGCAACACGCAAAAAGGCATTTGCACTCGGAGCGCTCTCCGGAGCCGTCGAGCCTGTAGGAGCATTGATTACGCTCCTCGCCGCAGAAATGCTTTCGCCATTTATGCCCTACCTGCTTTCGTTTGCCGCCGGCGCAATGATTTACGTTGTCGTAGAAGAAATGCTCCCCGAAGTCAGCGAAGGCGACCACTTTGACGCAGGAACTATTTTATTCGCCGTCGGATTCACGCTCATGATGGCACTCGACAGCGCTTTGTAATCGTTACAGTTCAATATAATGCGGGATGATATCTTCGTAATTCCCGTCTTTAAGCAAGAAGCCTTTTGGAATCACGCCAAGCTGCGTAAAGCCTAGTTTTTTGTAAAGCTTGAGGGCAGACGTGTTCGTCGCGACAACGGCGTTGAACTGTAAAATCCTAAAGCCGATTTCCTTTGCCTTCGCGAGGCAATCTTTCACGAGAAATTCGCCGATGTGTTGGCCGCGCTTGTTTTTCTTGACGGCGTAACTTGCGTTTGAAATGTGACCGCAACGCCCGACATTATTCGGGTGGAGAATATAGAGCCCGACCACCTCGCCGGAATCCACATCGATAGCGATGCCCGTGAACGATTGTGACTTGAAAAATACGTCTCCTGTCTGCGAGTCAAGCGTTTCTTTCTGCGGAAACGCAATTCCGTCTTCGACAATATCGTTCCAGATTGCAATGGCGTCGTTGATGTACTTTGTACTATATTGTTCGATTTTAAGCATTATGAGCTCACTCCAATTTACAATGAATATAGTAAACAATACTAATATTATTTTATTTGCATTTTACTATCGATGACTAGGCAGTGCATTTTATTTTTTTTCAAGTTCTTCTTTCAAAGACTTCAAGAACTGCGCGGCGGGCTTGCTGAACACGGGATTCTTTTTCCAAACAACCACGAGACCGCTGGTACGTGCGGGCGAAAACGGCACGAACGCGAGCTTACTCTTACCGCCCGTGTTCACGAGACCTTCCAGCGAGAAGGCGGCGCCGAGCCCCTGTTCCACGAATACGGACGCATTATAAATCAGGTTGTAAGTCGCAATGATGTTGAGCGAATTGAGTTCGCGCCCGAGTTGCCCTGAGAATTCCCGCATCTTCAATGTCTGCCTCGAAGCGAGTAGCGGAATATGTTCAAGGTCGCGAACCGTCACAAAACCTTTCTTCGCAAGCGGGCTATCCTTGCGGACGAGCAGCCCCCACGTATCCCTTGCTGGGAGTTCCACGAATTCGTATTTCGACTTGTCAACAGGCTCCACCAAAAGCCCGAAATCCAGGAGTCCCTGGTCCAGCTTTTCGGTCACGTCTTGGGCGTTGCCGCTGGTGATGTGCAGGCAAATTTTCGGATGCTCCGCCTGCATGCGTTTACATGCCGCTGCGATAATGCGGAACGCCTTCGTCTCGCCACCACCGATATACACGTCGCCCGCGATTTCTTCCTTGCTCGATTCGGCGAATTCCTTTTGCGTGTGCTTCACAAGTTCCATGATTTCTTGCGCACGTTTCTTGAAACGCAGTCCCTCTTCAGTAAGTGTCGTCTTCTTGTTGCTGCGCACAAAGAGCTGCACCCCGATTTCTTCTTCGAGTTCCTGCATCTGGCGCGAAAGCGTCGGCTGCGTCACGAAAAGCACGTTGTTCGCCGCCTGTGAAAAACTTTCCTGCTCGGCCACCGCCAAAAAGTATTTAAGAGTCCGTAGTTCCATGCAATGTCATTCCCGCCTCCGAGCGGGAATCTCCCTTATATAATATACATTATCATGCCTTTTAGGCATATGCCGATGCTTCCAAGAATGAGCTTCCCGTGAGCCAAATAAAGAATTGGTAAGAGTGTTAGGAGAGTCTGAAACTCAAAAAAAAGAGAGTTCTCTTCAAGATGTCACAATATGACATTTTGAGAATGTATATTTGTCCGTGAACAGTTTACGCCGCCTTTTTTAGCTTGTAGGCGACAAGGAGTAAGAGATGAAGAATGATGATCCGGCATTACAGATGCCCATATTGATAAAAGATGTGCAAAGTAAAATCATCATGATAAGAGAACAAAATTTGATCGTCGATGCCGATGTGGCGCGTCTATACGGTGTAGAAACTCGACGGATTAATGAAGCTGTCCACAATAATCCTAAAAAATTTCCTGAAACCTACATGTTTCAGCTTGATGCTGCGGAGACCGAATATTTGCGGTCGAAATTTTACCTAAAATTCCCAAAAATCCAGACACTGTCTGGAAAATTGAGTTGGAGTCATTATACAGAAATCATCAAGGCAAACTCTGACTTGGAAATAGGCTTTTATACAAGACAATGCGAAAACGAGAACTGGAGCGTCAGGGAACTCAAGCGTCAGATGAAAAGTCTGCTGTTCCATAGGATTGCCTTGAGCAAGGACAAAAAAGGTGTGCTGGAAATAAGCAAGCAAGGAGTTCAAACGCAAAAGCCTGAAGATATCGTAAAGGACCCTTATATTCTAGAATTTCTTGGTGTAAACGAAGAACAGAAATACCTTGAAGGAGATATCGAGGAGAAGGTTGTCGCCAACTTGCAAACGTTCTTGTTGGAGTTCGGCAAAGGCTTCGCTTTTATCGGACGGCAGTACAAGATGCAAATTGGTGCCAGGCTGTTCAAAGTAGATTTGGTGTTCTACAAGTTTGTTTGCGGGTTGGAGCAAATTCCAACTACTCGAAAATTCGAGTAGCTCGCTGGTGGACAAGTCAAGTTTTGAAGGACCACTTGTTCAAGGGGTATAGTCTCAATAAGCGGATGATGACTGCCGGGATGGAACAGGAGTCTAGGTTTGTTGAGCTTTTTACTCCCTGTTTGCGAAAGCCTTGATGCCGCCCTCCATGAGGGTTGCGGCAAGTTCAATCATTTGTTTAAGCGGAATTTTGCGGCCGTCTTGCACCCACTGGCGGTATAGCACAAGCGTGGTGTTGTTGAATGCCCGTACGATATTCTGGATGCAGACTTGCTTGGTGTGGAGTCGCGTCGTTTTGGAATGGGTGTGGGCTAAGACCTTGCGTTGC
>JAGCPZ010000022.1 GCA_017965445.1 Fibrobacter sp.
GTCTTTTGGCTAAAGGATGGTGCCAAGGAAGCAGACGCCAATAGGGCCCCGATTTACATCAGCGGGCGCAAGGCTTACGGATTCTATCGCGACGCCTGGTCTGCCACCGGTTACCGCAATAACGAAACTAAAGGTGTAGCCACCGGAGACGAAGAAGAATCCATGTACATGGTCGTTGACGGCAAGCATTACAACGACTTGTGCTGTTTCAACTATGGAAACGCAGAAACAACCGGTAACGATGACGGCCCTGGAACCATGGAATGCATCTACTTCGGAAGTGACAAGGACTGGGGCGGCCCAGGGCAGGGCAATGGTCCGTGGGTTGCCGCCGACTTGGAAGACGGCGTATTCAAGGGGAACGACGCCGGATACATGTGGGGACGCACGCACACCACGCCATGGCCGGACGCACTTTCTATTGAAGCAGACTATGTGACCGCCATGCTCAAAGGACCGAATGACGGAACGTTCAAGCTCAAGGGCGGCAGCGCTCAAAAAGGAACCCTCAACACCATGTGGGACGGACCGCGCAAAAGAGGTTATAGCCCACGCAAGCTACAGGGCGCCATCGTGCTCGGCAATGGCGGTGACGGTAGCGACGGCGGTGCAGGAACGTTCTTCGAAGGTGTGATGACTATCGGAAACCCGCCCGATTCTGTTGACGATTTGGTACAGGCAAACATCGTCGCCGCCGGTTACGGAAGCAAAATTGACATTTCCAAAAAAGTCGAAATTGAACCGTTCAAAGATACACTTACCATCCCCGGAAAAATCGAAGTCGAGAACTATGATAAAGGCGGCAACGGCCGCGGATTCCTGGATAGCGATATCGAAAACGAAAACAGCCTCTACCGCGAAGACAACGCAGGCCTCGACAGTGCAGAAGGCGCCATCATTTACGGCTGGGGTTATGCCGATGACTGGTTACGTTACTCGGTAAAAGCGTCCAAGAACGACTCGCTCACGCTCACGGCGCGCGTCGCCTCCCCAAGCGATAGCACATTCTTCTCCGTACTCGTTGACGAGAAAAAAGTCGCCACCGTGATGGTCCCGAATACCGGCGACTGGAAGACGTTTGAAACGGTTGCGATTTCCGTGCCCGCAATTGCAGAAGGTGCGCATGTGCTAAAAATAAAGATTGACAAGCCGTACTTCAATCTCGACTGGATTGAATTTGCAATCGCAAAATCCACCACCCAAATGCCGAGATTCAAAAGCAACTTCACTTCAACACAACAAACGGCTACCGTATATGACGTTCTCGGAAATCGCGTTATCACTTTCCGTGCAGATGAAAAGACGATATATAGAGCATGGGATAAAGTTCGTATGAATCTTCCCAACGGAATTTATGTCATCAAAACGAACAATAAAATTGTCCGAGCAGTAAAGACAAAATAAGACTCCTCCACACACCCAACGGCAGGTCTCGAATGAGGCCTGTCGTTTTCACATCGGGAACAGCGGATAGTGTTCCCTAGTGTAAGTGCGCGTGAAAGCGTTAAAATGCCACCATTCGCTAGGCAGCATTACCCAGCCCGCACGTTTCATGATTTTGCGAAGCAGATTGCGGTTGTTAATTTGTTCTTGCGTGAGGCGACCAGATTTCAAAGCATCCGCCTCACCCACGATTCCCGCACACCGTTCGAACGAATCGAAATCGGCGCCCATGTCAAGCAAATTGCCCGTGCTATCGGCGAGCCCTAAATCCAGCGCTAAGCCGTAATTGTGGAGGCCACCCGTTTTGCCCGAAGAGACAAAATGACTGTAAGGCGTCCCTGCAACAGATTGTTTGAGAACAGCCTGCGCATACATCGGACGCGCCGCATCAAAAATCACAAGCGAATAACCCGGCAACTCTTTTGCGATAATTGCAAGAGCGCGTTTCAACTTCGGCAAAGCATCTTTATGGATAAACGCACGCTGGTTTCCGCAATACATGTCGTGACCAGTTACGTTGTCAAAAGTCGCATAGCGTAAATCCATGCGAATTCCTTCCATATCCGTTATTTCGACGAGCTTGGAATTGTGCGTAGCGTATTCAATCCACTTTTCTGCAGACTCGCAATAACGCAAAGGGTTCTCCGGCTTCGGCGGCACAAAGAGCGAATCCGTCTTATGGGAGAAAGCCAAAACAGCAAAAAAGAGAATAGATAAGAATAGACGATTCATAAGAAAAAACTGGTATGAGGTATGGGCAATGGGCTATGAGGTTTGCTCAAAGCGTAGCGACCTGAAAGAGCCAAAGTCACGCAATGACATTTTTCTTTCGTCTTTAGTCTCTCGTCTAATTAAATCCCCAGCTGCACTTCTACACCGAACTGGAAGTAAAGCCCCATGCCCTTCGCAATAAACGGCACCAGGTCATATCCATTGGCGGTATTCTTGTCGTTATCGCGAGCCACATAAGAACGTTCACGACCATTTTCAGCACCGAGGAATTTCAACGCGCCTACGTCGAGTTTCGAGAAGATGTTGTCCAGTTCGAGGTAGAATCTGGCATGCCTAAAGAAGAACTTGCTCTTCGTCAAATCCAAATTCACACGAATATCCGTTCTGTACAAGTCCGTGAATTCGTGGTAATCCCTAAGTTGACGAGTGCCGCCCTTGCCATCCGGTGCAGTCTTAATAGAGTAATAGTACAGCGGTCTGTGCCATGCGGCATGGTGCGTCAAAATAACCGACACGATAGAATCCTTTCGCGGATAATATCTAAAGTGAGATACAATATCCAAGCGAGAATTCGCTTCCCACGGCAAGGACTTTCCGCCATCCAGCTCGTACTCGCCATAAACAGAACTTGCATTCATGGCCATCGAGAAATGATGCGACGTTTTCCATTCAAGAGAGCCTGTTGCACCCGAAACCCAAGCGTTGTTCACCGGAGTCACGTCATTGTAATTAGCAAAAGCCTTCGGCAGCGGCAAAAGCGGGTCGAAGTAGAAACGGCCAAAGCCGGCGAATTGAGCCATAAAATACTTGGAGCGGTAACCGAAGCCCATCTTGAATGACAAGCCCGTTTCCAAGCGCCCCGTCAAATCGCCATCGTCAAAGTAATGTTTCCAGTCTGCACGGTAAGCGGCATTGCCAAAGAGCCTCCAGTACGCCGTATCCGTTTTGGACAAATTGCGTTCCATGTCGAACGAAACAGTCGGTCGAGCATTGTGGTCCGCAGCATCAGCAACAGCACCCACGGAGAACATGTGTTCCGAGAATTCGCCCTTCCAATCAAGTGTCGCCGCACCCGAAAGAATACCGGTCTGGTAATCGCTGCTTTCCATTCCGCCAGGAATCGGGAAACTGCGTTCAACAATATGATGTTCATAGAGAACGGCACCACGCAAGCCGGCTCCAAAGATATCGGCATGGAAATCCTTATCGGCACCTGCACTCAGCGTCGTATGCGTTTGGTCGTAACCGTCAATAAATGTTCGTGCCGTTTCATCGGTCAATTTACCCGAACGGAATCCCGTCGTATCACGAATCGTATCACTCAAGCTTTCGCGGACTAACCCTGCATGGAAACTCGCCCCGAACTTCGAAGCATATTCACCACCGACAACCAAATACTTTTGGCTACCTTCGATAATATCAATGGAATTGATGCTCCCGTAAGAAGACGACGTATCTTGACTTACCTTGTATTCATCGGAACTGTAAAGTACGCGCAACGCCCAAGTCGTATTTCCAAGCGAATCGGAACCGTTCAACTGCGCATAGATATCGAACGCCGAGAGGTCAAACGGATCCGACGACTTCACCTTGCAGTCGCCAGAGCAATCGTCATCGCGCTTGCGGAATTCCGTAAAGAACTTTTCGCCCAAGTTCTTGAGCATTTCTCCATCAAGGCGACGGAACGCAAAACGGAAGCTGTCCCAAATGAAGAACGGAGCATCAAGTACAATTTCTTGAAGCGTAAGCCCTGCCGAGCCCTTCAGGCCCCATTCACCGCTCGTCTGTTCAGGAATGTACTGGATTGATGTTGCAAGCCCTTGACCAAGCGGGCCCTGTCCATAGTGGTCATGGACTTCGATTCCGCTCAACGTATGCGGGTTCACGATAGAAAGGTTTCCTGGGAATCCGACATCCAAATGGCGCATGTTCGGAATGCGAAGACGTCCCAAATGATACGCAACGTCACTGGCACGGGAACCGTCATAATACAACGCGCTGCTGAAATCCTTTTGGCCCGAAATGCCAGGCATCTGGCTCAGGTGTTCCGTGAGGTCAAAACGCATACCAGCCGCATCCTCGAGTTTATCAAGCTGGACCGTACGATCGACAACCCACTTTTCCGGTTCGCCACCGCCAATAATCGTACTCGCCCCGAGATTTGTCACGTTCGTGCTAAGCGAAACCACCATGTCCATCAGATCGGCAACATCTTGCAAATCCACAAAGACACTGTCAAAGCCCTCCTTCTTGAACACAAGCGTTGCATTCTTCGAATCAACTGAAAGTTCAAAACGACCGCGGGAATCCGTTTCCCCGATCCGCTTACCGGACTTGTAGGCGACACTGACATCCTTGACGGGCAAATCCGATTCCGCTTCAAGAACGACACCAATAACCATCGTCGGGGAAGCAGCAAGGACTCCTACGACAAGAAACAGGACAAAGCAAAAAATAACGCGAAAATTCATATCCCCAAAATAGATAATTTGAGCACGAAAGATTTCGGCAAGCCCCAAACATCGGTTATATTATACGCATGCTTAGAGTTTATTTAATCCAGACAGATAGTTCCAAAGGGAGCAAGGCCGAAAATCTTGCCAGAGCAAAGGGATTGATTCTCGATGCACACCCAAGCGAAGGGAACCTCATCCTCTTGCCGGAAATGTTTGCGACGGGCTACATTCCGGTAAGTCTCGACGCCGCAGCCGAAGACTTCAATTCACGCGATTCCGGCGAAACTGCGAATATGCTTTCCGAGGTCGCTTCAGCAACAAACTGCACCGTCATGGGAGCAGGCATCAAAAAAGCAGGCAATAAATTTTTAAACCACGTAAGCGTCTATACACCGAGCACCCCCAAGGAATCCTTCGCATACGACAAGATGAACTTGTTCTTCCCCGAAAAAGAGACCTTCAAAGCAGGCGAAAAAATTAATTTATTCAAACTAAAGGAGATTCCCGATGGTTCGACAGGCTCACCAACCTTAGTCGGGAATGACAATATAGCTGAACCAGCGAACTGGAAAATCGCTTCGTTCATCTGCTACGACCTGCGGTTCCCGGAACTGTTCCGCGAAGCCACCAAGCAAGGCGCAAACCTCATCACCGTCCAGGCCGCATGGCCCGCCAAGAGACGCGCCCACTGGGAAACGCTCATCAAGGCCCGAGCCATCGAGAATCAGGTCTATATCGCCGCCGTCAACGCCGTAAGCACCCATCCAGACACAAGACATCCCTTTGCCGGGACATCGCTTATCATTTCGCCAAACGGCGATGTCATCGCCCAAGGCTCCGCCCAAAGCGAAGAAGTCATCACCGCCGAACTCGATTTGCAAGCCGAGAAGGACTACCGCAAGTCGTTCCCCGTCCTCGACGGGATCGTTCCGCCGGAATTGATATAACGGACAGCTCCTCCGCAGAATCCGTGAAGCCAGTCACACGAGACGTCCCGGCCACCCCGGCCGCTCAAAACGCCTAATCCATTGAGTATCAATGTGTTACAGAACACATTTTCGTATATTTGGGAAAAAATTTTCAATTCAGGGCATTCCTTTTTGTCACGGAGTTATTATTTTTTTGCTATTGGTTTTGAGTCAACGAGGTAAACATGGCCACTACGAACAAAATTGATTACGCCAAGGCGCTCATCAAGGCAGGCCTCACAAGGGAACTGATTTTAAAAATCACTTCTATTTCCGAGTACGAGTACAATCTCATCCAACGCGAAGTCGCCTCGGCATAATTGCGCATGCAGCTCATTCTGAATATTCCCGCGCAGAACGCAACCGAAAACAAGCCCAGAAAAGCAGCTGTTCTTGCCTGCTACAAAGACGGGAGCCTATTGCTTAACGCCAGGGACAACCTCAAACCCGCAAGTTTCACAATGCGTCCATCCGATAACTTTCCATGGACGGAATTCATTGAAAAACTGCTTGCCGCATGGCAACTCTGCGACTACAGCGACGTCCCGGAAGCATTCAAGCCCATCAAGCAAATACCGCCATTCGTAATCGAAGGCCTCCCAAGCGAACCCGTTCCACAACAGCTCAAAGTGCTCGCGACACTACGTTCTCAGGGATACTTCGCCCCGCTCACCAATACTGGGAAATAACAGGATAAAGGGTATAAAAAAAGAAAGTGCCCTCTCCTAATCCTAATCGACCAAACATCGACCATAATCGAAGACACTTTCTGTTTTTTCCAAGGAGAATCCACCCTTCCATCTCCTATGTTCCCAATTATACATTTTTCACAAAAAAAAATTTGTTATTTAAAAAATATTTTATAATCAGAAAATATATATTCGGATTATGAACCTTATAAAATACTTTAGCACACAACGTTGGTTCATGGGGAAAAACAGAACCATCTTGCGCATCGATACGCTCGATTCCACCGAAGCCGGCGGCACGCGAATCAGGCTTTACAAGGTTTCATTTGACGATGGCGAAAGCGACATCTATTCATTCATTGATGACGAAAACGCAGTCGGAAAAATTCTCGAAGACGCTTTCCTCGACGGAGCGCAGCAATCCGTATTCTCCGGGAACTCGGGATTTTTCACTTTCAGGATTACGGCGCCCCTCCCCAAGACGCCGCTCACAAGCATCAAGCCCATTTCGAAAGAGCAAAGCAATTCCGCATTTTGTGCGCCCGGCAAGTACTTTTTCAAGCTTTACCGCAGGCTGGAACCGGGATTGCACCCCGAAGCAGAAATCCTGGAAGCCATGAACAAGGCGGAGAGCAGCCGCGTACCAAGGCTTTATGCAGTCTGCAATTACAAAACCAAAAAAGGCAAAACTTACACCTGGGGAATCCTTGAAGAGCATTTCGCGAACGCAACCGACGCTTGGAACGAATTTTGCAACAACATGGACAGCACCGACGCATTCCAGCTGGGGATGTCCACCGCGCAAATGCACGAGAACCTCAAGCACCTGAGCGGCCCCAAAAGCAGTAACGTCGAGCCGCCCTTCGACAAACTGAAACAGTTGCTCCAAAGTTCGACGGACACCGAATACGCCCCGCGACTCCGCGAACGATTCCCAGAACTGCGCACCCGCTATAACGAGCTACTCAGCGAATCCTCTCACGACAAGACTATCCAATGCCAGCGCATCCACGGAGACTATCATCTCGGACAGGTACTGATTACAAAAAGCGCAAACGGCACCAAGCATTTCGAGATTATCGATTTTGAGGGAGAACCCACGCGCAGCCTCGAATACAGACGGACTATCCGCTCCCCCGCCGTCGATATCGCAGGCATGTTGCGCAGCTTTGCCTATGCGGGAGCAGTCTCCAAGGCCGACCCGACCGAAGCCATGCAAGCCTTTATCACCGGCTATTCTAAAGTCTCCGGAATCTTCACTGAGACAATAGAAAAGGAATGCAAGCCATACATCTTGGCCAAAGCCATCTACGAAGCGTGCTACGAACTGGAATTCCGCCCCGACTGGTTCTGGATTCCCGCCAAGGCGTTATTGGAACTATAGCCCGTCCCCCGCCCATCTTCTATCTTTACTATATTTGGGCGCACGATGACACCAGAAGAAATGGAAAAAATTCTCCGTAAGGAAGCCCTTGAGCTCGTTGATTCCGAGCCCCTTTCCAAGTTGATGCTCGAAGAGCAGGTCCTCAACCGCAAGAACTTTGCGGACATGCTTAGTGTTACCCTGGCCTGCCAACTCGCAGGCGAAATCATCGACCGTGCAGAACTTGAAAAGATGTTCAGCGACATCTACGAGAAATATCCAAACCTTCTGCTCTGCGCCGCCAAGGACATCAGGGCGACAGTTCTCCGCGACGCCGCCTGCACAGGCCCCCTTGAACCGCTTTTGTTCTTCAAGGGATTCCAGGGGCTGCAAGCCTACCGCGTAGCCCACATCCTTTATGAAGAAGGCCGTTCATTCCCCGCCAAGATGCTCCAGAGCATCATCAGCCGCAAGTTCGGCATGGACATCCACCCGGCAGCAAGAATCGGGCACGGGCTCCTGATTGACCATGCGACGAACATCGTCATCGGAGAAACGGCGACCGTCGGGAACAACGTTAGCTTTTTGCACGGCGTGACCTTGGGCGGAACAGGTAACGAAGTCGGCGACCGCCATCCGAAAATCGGAAACGGCGTGATGCTCGGTGCCCATGCGCAGCTGCTCGGCAACATCCACATTGGCGACGGAGCCAAGATTGGAGCGGGAGCAGTCGTACTTTGCGACGTTCCGGCACATACGACGTACGCAGGAGTCCCAGCCGTTCAGGTGGGCCACCCGCACGACGAAATGCCGAGTTTCAACATGCAGCAAGACTTTACGCGCGATATCTAGACGAGAATCGGATAGAATCACATATCACACTTGTCATCCCCGTCTCCGAACGGGGATCTCCATTTAAGAGAGTTCCCGCATGAAGAAAAGCGACAAAATCAAATTCATCGGCAAAAAGCTGGACGAATTGTTCCCAAATCCGCCTATTCCCTTAAACTACACGAACGCCTTCACGATGCTCGTCGCGGTCGTTTTAAGCGCTCAATGCACCGACATCCGCGTAAACCAAGTGACCGCCGTCCTTTTCAAAAAAGCCGACACCCCCCAAAAAATGGTCAAGCTCGGCGTTGACTGCATTGCCGAAATCATCAAGCCCTGCGGATTCTTCAACACCAAGAGCGTAAACATATTCAAGCTTTCTCAAGCGCTCATCGAAAAATTCAAGGGTGAAGTTCCGCACACGTTCGAAGAACTCGAAAGCCTGCCAGGCGTCGGCCACAAGACGGCAAGCGTCATCATGAGCCACATCTTCAAGCTCCCGGCATTCCCCGTCGATACGCACATCCACCGCCTCGCCGAACGCTGGGGCCTAAGCGACGGCAGCAGCGTCGAAAGAACCGAAGCCGATTTAAAAAAAGCTTTTCCCGAAAGCGAATGGGAAAAGCGTCATTTGCAAATTATTTACTTTGGACGCACCTACTGCAAAGCCCGCGGGCACAAAGACGAAAACTGCCCGATTTGCGGATTCGTCAAAAAGGCTTAACCGCTTTTTAACAGTCACCCTGGCTCTTTTTACTGTCACCCCGCACACCGTTGCGGGGTCAGTTGTACACGGAACAAGTCCGGGATGACAGTCGGACACTATCTTTGCGATAAATTTGTATATTTTATGTATGTTTTTAAACACCCCTGAACACCTATGGTGCTTTATATGAATAAAAAATTATTGACAACATCAGTATTTTTAGCAACATCAATCGCAATGGCGTTCGAACCTTGGATTGGATTCGACACACCGACACCCTACTATGTCAATACCGGTTTGGATAACGGTACAAATACAGCCGGTTATTGGTTTGTTGCAACCGACGAAGGTGACGGAGGTAAATCCAAGGTCGTGTGGCCCGTTGCGACAGGAAATGAACTTAACGATGATTCTTTGGACCCTATCATTGATTTTTGTAAAGGTGTTTGCGGCACGGCAGACCTCGACAAAGGGACGCTCACTTACACTCCTTTCATAACTTTGGGATTTAATGTCGCTGGCGAGGACGCAAACAGTGGAAAACTGGCTTCAGGCAACGCTTCTGAATGGGGCGGCATCTGCATCACATACAGATCTGATATAGCCCTGTATCCGGAACTCAGCCTAGGAGATGCAATCGATGCGGAAATAGGCTACGCACTTCCGACAAGATCTATTCCCAAAGCCCAAAATGGCACGAAAAAGTGCATTCCTTGGTCTGATTTCAAACAACCCTCTTGGTACAAGGGAGCAACAAAAATTTCTGGACCTGATGCGGCCAAACAACTAGTCTCCATAAACTTCAAAATGCAAGGAGCAAAGGGTCAGTACAAGTTCAACATTTGCGCGATTGGCCCTTACGGTGAAAAAATAGAAGGCGAGGAGTTGCCAACAGGAGCCAAATCGTTGCCAACAACATGTCCCAAAGTCCTCACTATGCATCCAGAAATTTCGGTCAGCGCGAAATGGAGCAAGGGCGATGACGGTTACGACGCAACAATAACAGTCAAGGACGGTGAAAAAGAACTGACCGAAGGAACAGATTATGAAATCGAATCGAATGTCAACGATGCAACAGGAATAGTCATAAAGACAATCACTGGCAAGGGCGATTACGCGGGCTCGGTTGTTAAATCTTTAGTTCCTTACATCGACGAAAACGGCGAACCGCAGGTTATGTACGATGCCACGGTGCTCACGAACAATAAAGACGGGGTGACGGAACTTAGTGGCGGTTGGTACGTGGCAACGGGAAAAGTCAACATGGCCGGAATCAAATTCAATGGCGAAGCTCACTTGATTCTTGCGGACGATGCGGAGATGGTGATTGAAACTGGAGATGAACATGGAATCTACGCATCGAATAACCTGACAATTTATGGACAGACAGAACAAAATGGAATTTTGAAAGCCACTGGCAACAAAGTTGGCATCTACAGTGAAGAAGGAAATATCACGATAAGTGGCGGCAGCGTCACGGCCTCTGGCAACGAATACGGCATCGTCGCTTATAACGGAGTCACGATAAGTGGCGGCAGCGTCACGGCCTATGGCTACTACGACGGCATCTACGCCTACAACGGAGTCACGATAAGCGGCGGCAGCGTCACGGCCGATGGCTACTACGGCATCTACGGTGAAAACGGAGTCTCGATAAGCGGCGGCACGGTCAAGGCCACTAGCTACTACGACGGCATCTACGCCTACAACGGAGTCACGATAAGCGGCGGCAGCGTCACGGCCGATGGCTACTACGGCATCTACAGTGAAAACGGAGTCTCGATAAGCGGCGGCAGCGTCACGGCCTTTGGCTACTACGACGGCATCTACGGTGTTAACGGAATCACGATAAACGGCGGCACGGTCGAGGCCACTGGCAACGAAGTTGGCATCTTCAGCAAGGAAGGAATCATCACCCTTGACTGGACGAACAGCACCGACTTCATCAAGGCCAGCAGCTACTACAGCAAAAATGGTGTTTCCATCGCCGAGGGCAAGTACTTCAAGGACAAAGACGGCTACTACGTGTATAGCGGCACGCTCAACGCTGGACAGTTATCCTCCCTTAAGGGCCAAAAAATAGAACCTTTTAAAGGTGTTAGCGTATCGTTTGTCGATAACTCTAGCGAAACTCCAACAGTCTTTGCATCCATCGCTATTGACGGAGAAGGCAATGTCGCAGCCCCGGCAAAGCACCCCATCCGTACCGGCTACACGTTCGCCGGTTGGTTTACCGCACCCAAAGGCGGCTCGGAATTCGACTTCACGGCCACTGTCACGGTGAACACGACTGCCTACGCCCATTGGAATGAGAATACTACGTCTGTCGAATACATCGACGAAAACGGCAAGACGCAAATCCTTGAGCCAGGCGATTACACCGTGCTCACCAACGACATATACGTAGAAGACCTCCCCGAAGGTTGGTACGTGGTTGAGGGCGAGGTGAAATACACGAGCACGGTCTCATTTAGCGGAAACGCTCACTTGATTCTTGCCGACGGAGCGAAGATGGAGATTGAAAGTGAAGGCGGAGATGGAATCGACGCATGGAATAACCTGACAATTTACGGGCAGAGCAATCAAAATGGAATTTTGAATGCCACTGGCAACGAATACGGTATCTACAGTAACAGCTATATCACGATAAGCGGCGGCACGGTCACGGTCACGGCCACTGGCGGCGACTACGGCATCTACAGTTATGAAGGAGTCTCGATAAGCGGCGGCAGCGTCACGGCCACTGGCGAAGATTACGGCATCTACGGTTATAACGGTATCACCCTTGGCTGGACAAACGACACTGACCACATCACGGCTAGCAGTTACTACAGCGTAAATGGCTCCGTCTCCATCGCCAAGGACAAGTCGTTCAAGGACGAGAAAGGCAAAGAGTATAGCGGCACGATCGACGATGTTTCCGATATCGCAGGCAAGACGCTTGTGCCTTCGTCGTTTAACGGAAAATTCCTCTCCGACGTGAACGTCGCCGTCGCCGACATCCCCGTGCAGAAGTATGCTGACGGCAAGCCCGTCTGCCCCTCCGTCGTCGTGACCGACGGCAAGGACACGCTCACAGCCGGCACGGATTACACGGTCACATGCGTGAACAACACCGCAGTCACCTCCGCCAACCTTGATGAAGCCGCCATCGCTCAAATCACCGGCAAGGGCAACTACGCAGGCGCAATCCAGAAACGCTTCTTTATCTGGGAGAACATCGGCAATTACGCCGCCGTGCAAGTGTTCCAAGATGCTGACGGAAAAACTCACGCCGAAATCGACGGTGCTTACGACGGCACGGATGCAGTCGCAATCGACGAATATGTTGAGAATGTCGCCGTCAAGTTCAACCGCAAGTTCCCGAAAGGGAAATATTCGACCATAGTGCTACCGTTCGATGTGAATACGGAAAATGTCGAGGGGTTCGATGCGGTGCTCCGCTATAATGGCATTAAGACCGTTAATGGCGAGTCTTCTGTTCGCATGAAAGTCGTGTGGGCTACAAGCGACTGGGTTGAGAAGAATGATCTAAGGGATAAAAACAATAATTTGATACGGTATGATCATGCGGACTTGACAGCGAACACTCCGTATCTGATTCAGGTGGAGCAGGAAAACCTAAAAGTCAATGGCGGTGTGACACTCAAGACGACCGCTCCTGCCGATGTCTCTATTGACGATTGGACGTTCCGCGGCACTTGGCAGTACAAGAAGTGGGGCCACTCCTGCTCAACTGAAGGACAAAATTGTGATCGGGAAACAGACAATGCCTACGGCTTTGCGGCAAGTTCGTCTGATGACGATAAAATCAATGTTGGCGATTTCGTGAGGGTCGGCGAAGGGGCCTGGATTCTTCCGATGCGCGCTTATCTCGTCAGTACGGACATTCTGGAAAGTACGCCGCCAGCGCAGGGCGTGCGCGCGAACGGCAATTACGTGAAGCGTCCGTCCTTTGCACAAGAGGAATTGCCTGAATTCATGAGCATCGTTATCGATGTTGACGATGAAGGCAAGGAAACGACTGTCATCGGCCAGTTCAACACCCGCACGGGCGAAATCAAGATGAACTATGACCGCGGCAAGTTCGACCTCAAGGGCCGCCGCGTGAACGGCACGAACAACGCCCGCGGCGCCTACTACGGAAAGAAAGTTCTGAAGAAGTATTAAGTACCGTGTAAGCCGATGCCGGCACAGTGGCCGGCATGACAACAAACACATGTCACCCCGGCTTTCAACATTGTCACCCCGGCCTTGTGCCGGGGTCTGTTGTTTTCGTCATGTTGAGCAACGCGAAACATCCAGTGCAGAACATTACTGGATTCTTCCTCCCTGCGGTCGTCAGAATGACGTAAGAGGCCTGTCCCCCCGCATTCACGATACGCAATTGTCACCCCGCACACCGTTGCGGGGTCAGTTGTACAGAGCCGTCAAAACAACCGATGCCGGCACAGTGGCCGGCATGACAGCAAACGCATGTCACCCCGCATTCGCGGTACGCAATTGTCACCCCGCACACCGTTGCGGGGTCAGTTGTATCAAGTACAACCGATGCCGGCACTAAGGCCGGCATGACTGCAAACGCTTTGTTCACCCGCGTTCGCGGTACGCAGTTGTCACCGTCTTCCGTGGTCACCACGGCGTGACGGCGGTGGCGGTGGCGGATTATGCGAACCATGATGGCGTTCCACCCTACGGGATTCACGGCTTTCGCCTTCGTTAGAACTTGAAGCCTGCGGAGGCGGCGGCACGGGACGCTTGTAATTAGGCGGCGGTGGCGGTGCTGACGGAGCCGACTTATTCAAGGAATTTGCAGCCGGAGGAGCAGGCGGTGCCGATTTACTCAAAGTGTTCGATGGAACCGGAGATGGCACAGGCGAAGCCGAATGCCGTTCCCATGTCGCATTTGAACGCGGCGGTGCCGGAGGTGGCGTTGCAGGACGCCTATCCCACGCAGATTTCGAATGCGAAGGAGGAGGTGGCGGCGGCGGATTGTCAACCCGTCCCACAGGGCGCTGTTTCGGCCTTGCATGGTGACGCGGAGGCGGTGCGTAACGTCTCGGATGGCGGTATAGCGGGCGGCGATGCACCCAGTCGTAATCAAACGGGTCCCATCCCCAATAGACTAGTCCCGCCCCAATCCAGGCACCATTCGCATAGCGGAGGCGAATATTGCCCGTTGAAGTCACGTAATAAACAACGCGCGGGTCGTATTCGGGAACATAAACATACTCCTCCTGAACGGGCTGAATCGCGATATTGTCGTCAACTTTCACGATTACCTTGTCATCGCTCTGCAAATAGCCGTTCTTGTGAGCGGCCTTGCGCATGCGCTGCACCGCATCCATCACGTCAGCCTTCTGCATTTCGACGGCTTCGCCAAGCTGATTCGACCACGTAGCGTACTTCGCGAGCTTTTCCAAGACATCGGGGAACGCAATCAACGCTATGACCGATTCGTCATAACCCAATTCCGCATCTTCAATGGATTTCGCAAGGTCATCCCCCTTCAAGTTCCGATGGGCCTTGGCAAAAGCGGATGCGCTCGGAATGTCATCACCATGCATCGTCGCATTCAAGACATGCACCAAAAGCGGATCCGGGTAAAGCGCAATCGTCGCCACAAGTGTGTCCAGTTCCGCTGGCGTGTATCGAGTTTGGGCATTTGCCATCAGAGGGAACGCGATTACGGCAATGAGCAATGGAATTAAACGTTTCATAAAACCTCCTCTATCCAGAAGCCTTTTTTCAATCTACAAAAATTCATCATTTTTGCCTTTTAATACATCTTTTTGGATGCTTCTAACAATCATTTGGTTTCGTGGAACTTTTCTTCCCGAAAAAAAACGTAGAACAAAAAACAACACTTTACAACGTATATAGCAAAATTAACAAAACATTTTCCGCAAATACATATAGATTTAACGTGATTGTTGGAGGATTCATTTATGAATAGGTTGGTTAAGGCAGCGACCTTAGCGGGTTGCATCATAGGTTCGGCATATGCACAGACATATGATTTGCCTATTGTTTTCGTTGACACTAAAGGCAAATGCCTAGACAGCAAAGTCACAGAAAAAATTCCGGCTACCATGAAAGTATTGGACGGAAAGATGAATAACGTGGCTGATAGCGCCAAGGGAACCCGTTACGATATTGGTATCAAAGTCCGTGGACAATCCTCGGCTTTATTCCCCAAGCCAGGTTACGGCGTGGAAGTCCGCGACGAAAAGGGTGAAGGCAAAGACGTAAGCCTGTTCGGGCTGCCTCCCTCCGACGACTGGGTTTTCCACGGTCCGTATGTTGACAAGAGCTTGATGCGTAACGCACTTGCCCACTGGCTCTTTAGGCAAGCCGGCCATTACAGCCCGCGCAGCAAGCATTTTGACCTGTACATCAACGGGGTCTATCGCGGCGTCTATGTGCTTCTCGAAAAAATCAAACGTGACAAATACCGCGTCGATGTAAGCAAGCTCAAAGAAACAGACATTAGCGGCGAAGACGTGACTGGAGGCTATATTTGGGCTTTCGACAAGACGGGAACCAACACAGGTGGCGCAGGCAGTGGCCCCATCGAAAAGGAAGGTTTCAGCACCTCCGACGGTTTAAATGTCATTTTACACTATCCCAAGAAAGAAAACATCAAGAGTGAGCAAGAAGCCTACTTGAAAAAGTACCTGAACGACCTTGAAGGCCTATTCAAGAACGGCAAGAACGGTCAGGGGTATGAAAAATATGTCGATATGACTTCTGCGCTGGACTACGTGTTGCACGAAGAAGTGACCAACAATGCGGACTCCTACTGGTGCAGTTTCTTCTTGCACAAACCCAAGGACAAAACCGACAAGAACGGCGTCAAGACCGAAGGCAAAGTAACGCTTGGCCCAGCTTGGGACTTCAACCTCGCCATGAGCAACGGCACCCAGCCTGAAAACGGCGGCGGCCAGGGCCAGGGCGGTTGGAACCAAGGCGGCGGCATGTGGGGCGGCGGCTTCGGCGGCGGCGGAAACGGCTTTGGCAGCTCCGGTACAAGCGGCTGGCAAATCGAGAACAGCCAAAAAAGCGGTCAAGGCATGTTCGGCATGGGCAGCTCCTTGAAGGCTCCGAACTGGCTCCTTGGCATGTGGAAGGACAGCCATTACCAAAGCGAACTCAAAAAACGCTGGGCGGAACTCCGCAGTGGCGTGTGGCACACCAAGACAATGGACAAGTATCTGGATTCCATGAAAACGTACCTGAAGAGTGCAGCCGACAGAAACTTCAAACGCTGGCCGAACTTGGGTAAATCTAGCGGTCAGGGCGACAACGATCCAGAGCCAATGAAATTCTGCAACCAGGGTGGTGGACAGCAAGGCGGCATGTGGGGTATGGGCGGTGGTATGCCCATGGGCGGCTACAACGCAACCACATGGGACGGCGAATTCGAACATCTCCGCAAGAAGATGAAAGAAAGAATGGCCTGGATGGACCAGCAGCTCGGTTTTACAGAACCGGCCCAAGCCATCGTAACAGAACCGATAATTCACCTTCCTGACTGGCAGAAAGAAGAAGAAGAAAAAGCCAAGGAAAAAGCAAAGGAAAATGACCCGGGTACCACTAGAATGAATGAATTGGGCAGGCTGTCACCGACAAACTACTTTGAGGTGAACGGCAACATGCTCGAAGTTCAAACAGATATCGGTGGAACTTTTGCCCTTATCGACTTGAACGGAGCCGTTCTGTACAAGACACAAATCAAGACCGGAGTAACAACGGTGGAGATTCCCGCCAAGGCAAGGAACAAGCACTGGATTGCAACGCTCAACGGGAAGATGATGAACCGCTAATATAAGCAAAGGTTGCCAGAATGTTTAAAACGCTGGTTTGTACTATAGCGCTCTGCCTATCGGCGAGCGCTTTTGCGCAGACCTACGATTTGCCCATTATGTTTATTGACACCGACCATAGGTGTCTTAACTACGATGTCATTCAAAAAATACCCGCCACCATAAAAGTCTTGGACGGGAAAACAAACAACGTCGCCGATAGTTCCAAAGGCACGCAATACAACATAGGCATCAAAGTCCGTGGTCGAACCTCGGCCGAATACCCCAAGCCAAACTATACCATCGAATTCCAGGACGCGACAGGCAAAGACACAAATGTAAGCCTGCTCGGCCTCCCGCCCTCCGACGACTGGGTTTTGCATGGGCCCTATGTCGATAAAAGCATGATAAGGAATTCGTTTGGCCACTGGCTCTTTCGGCAAACAGGCCGTTACAGCCCGCGAACCAAATTTTTCGATTTGTACATCAACGGAGTCTATCGCGGAGTTTATGAGCTAACCGAAAGAATCAAGCGCGACAAATACCGTGTCAACGTAAGCGAACTCAAAGAAACGGACACCGAAGGCGAGAACCTTACCGGAGGCTACATTTGGGAATTCGATAGAAAATTCATTAGGCGTGGAGCAGGGGAAGTGATTGACTATACCACAAGAGATTTCAAGACATCCGATGGTCATAACGTCGTTTTGCTTTACCCTAGACAGAAAAAAATCACAAACGAGCAGAAAGAATACATACAAAATTATTTAAGCGAACTCGATTCATTATATAAAGGCGATAAAAGCGGAAGTGGATACGAAAAATACGTGGATATAGTTTCCGCAGCAGATTATCTTTTGCATCTAGAACTCACCAACAATATGGATCCTTATTTAGCGAACAACTTTTTCATGTACAAGTCCAAGGACGAAACGGACGAGCAAGGCAACAAGACCGTAGGCAAAATAAATTTAGGTCCACCATGGGATTTCGAAATAATTCTATGCAACGACTACCGCCCAGAAAATTACGAAATTAACAGCGATGATTCGGCTTTTTTCGCAACGATCACAAACTGTTATGTTGAAGGATGGGAAATAAATCGCGTTTATAAAAACACTGGTTTAGGCGGTGTTCAACCGATAAAATGGCTTCTTGAAATGTGGAAGGATAGCATTTTCCAGATCGAAATGAAAAAGCGATGGGCGGAGCTCCGTAGCGGAGTTTGGCACACCAAGACCATAGACGCCTATCTGGATTCCATGAAAACATATTTGACAAATGCAGCCGACAGAAACTTCAAGCGTTGGCCGAACTTAGGAAAAGTAAGCGGAGCCAATGATGAGGACCCATTCCCCATGAAATACTGCAACACAATCAGGACTCAATGGGCGGGCATGGCTATGGGCGGATTCAACGCCGATACTTGGGACGGCGAATTCGAACATGTCCGCAAAAAAGTGAAAGAAAGAATAGCATGGATGGACGAACAACTCGGTTTTACGGAACCGGCAAACCCTGTAGTATTCGAGCCTATAATTCATGAACCCGACTGGCAAGCTGAAATGGGTGATACAAGTAAAGCTCATATTGAAGCCAGTAACTTAAGCAGACTTTCTCCAACGAACTACTTCGTTGTCATCGGCAAGCGCCTTGAAATCCACACGAATATCGGCGGGACATTCGCCATTGTCGATTTGAATGGTGCAGTTCTGTACAAGACTCGAATCAAGACCGGAACGACAACATTGCAAGTTCCAAGAAATGCACGGAACAAGCATTGGATTGCCACGCTGAACGGCAAAATGTTGAACAAATAGCCGAGCTTAGATTCGAGCAGACCAGAAGGACCTCCCCCGCGGGATGTCCTTTTTTGTGAATTTTTGCCACATTTTTTAAAGAAATTTGCGGATGTCAGACTGTCAACACTTATAGTGCATAATCTGTGACAAACGCATACTCCACCTACCTAATTATATAGATTATTATATGGAGTTTGGTCAAGGAGTATAATATGTTCTGCAAATCAAAAATTTTCTTCTATGGCATCGTACTAGCCATGGCGATTCCGATATTTGCGCAATCTTACGATTTGCCGCTGGTTATCGTAAACACGCAAAATAGGCAAGCGCTCCAGAAGGGCGCCGACAAGATTCCCGCCACCATGAGCATCCTGGACAAAGGCACGAACAGCGTTGCCGACAGTTCCAAGGGCGAAAAATACAACATCGGCATCAAGATCCGCGGGCAGACTTCCGCAGACTTTCCCAAAAAGGGTTACGGCATCGAACTCAAGGCGCGCCCCTGCACGAACGTCGCCGATACGGCCTGCCACGACACAAGCCTCAAGGTTTTAGGCATGCCCAAAAACGCCGACTGGGTGTTCCACGGACCGTATGTTGACAAGACGCTCATCCGCAATGCGCTCGCCTACTGGCTCTACCAGCGCACGGGCCGCTACAGTTCCCGATTCAAGTTCTTCGAGCTCTATCTGAACGGGCAATACAAGGGCGTTTATCTGTTGCTCGAAAAAATCAAGCGTGCCAAAGCCCGAGTGCATATCGCGAAACTCAAGGACGAAGATATCAGCGGCGACGACGTGACCGGCGGTTACGTGCTGAGCATCGACAAGGTGGACAACAACTCTACACAGGGGCTAGACAAGGAAGGTTTCAAGAGTAAGGACGGCTCCCCTGTCGTGATGCGTTCTCCGAAAAAAGAGAACACCAACAAGCAGCAACAGCAGTATATCCAGAACTTCTTTAACAAGATCGAATCCACCTGCGACAACGGCGATGTTATGAGCAACGGATGCTCCGACATCTTGGATATCGAAGCTGCCGTAGATTACGTCATCCACGAAGATGTCACCAACAACACCGACGCCTACATCTGCAGCTTCTACATGTTCAAGGACAAGGACAGCAAGGGAGGCAAGCTCCAGCTCGGTGCACCGTGGGACTTCAACTTGGCATTCGGCGCCTACCAGCGCGTTGGTGGCGAAAAAGCAGACGGTTGGCGTATTCCGCAGAGTGCAAAGAGCGGTGCCGGAGAATGGTTCGTGGCAAAGTGGATACAGAACTTGTGGAGCAACAACACTTTCCAGCAAAAGTACAAGGAACGCTGGGCGGAACTCCGCAGCGGTGTATGGCACACCAAGAACATCGACAAATTCATCGACTCGCTCAAGACCGTACTCAAGAACGCCGCCAACCGCAATTTCGAACGCTGGCCGAACCTGGGCCAGTCTAGCGGCACCTGCGATGCCGACCCGATGGAATCCGGCAACAATAATGGCGGGAACAACGGCGGCATGTGGGGCGGCTGGGGCGGCGGCATGGGCGGCTTCTGCATGGGCATGAAAATGAACTACTACAACGAGCCCACATGGGATGCCGAAATCGAGCATCTGCGCAAGTACGTGAAGCAGCGTTTCTCATGGATAGACCAGCAGATGAGTTTCAGCGAGCCCGCCTCCCCCGTAGTCACCGAAGCCCTCATCATAGACGACTGGGGTTACTACGACAAGGATGACGATGATAACCCAACTACTCCGACAAATCCGAGTTCATCCAGCAGCAATACGAGTTCGTCAAGCCATTCCAGGTTTTCAAGATCTTCAAGCAGCTCAAATCCTGGGAGAGACGCAATCAGAGACCATCTGGAAATAACAAGACTGAACTTCTACACTCTCAACGAAAACAGGATTACCGTCCAGAGCGAGAGAGGCGGCATGTTCAGGCTCATGGACTTCAACGGCAACGTTCTCTTCGAAAAGCAAATCAACGCAGGCATGCAGTCGTTCCATATTCCGCGAGCGACCCGCAACAAGCATTGGATTGCCACGCTGAACGGCAAGATGATAAGCCGATAAACGAAACTCCTCAACCCCAAAAGGGACGCCCACATGGGCGTCCTTTTTTCTAAACGTTTTATTTCTTGTTCGCCCAGATTACATAATCTTTCAAACTTTCAATCTGTTTTTTGTCTAAATAAAAAATAAGCGCAGGATTGTCAGGAAGAATGATCTCGTAAAAAACAAATTCTTCAAGTTTATTCGCAGTTAGAACCTTGTCAAGCCTCTTGAGTACTTCCACGGAATCCTTTAAAGATTTGTTTTCCATAAACGGCAATAGTCCCATCAGGCATTCACGAAACATGGTCTCCGGCATTACCGACTTTTTCGCCCTTTCCTTATACTTCGGTTCATACAACCACGCCGCCTGAACAGATGCATAAATAGCCCAAATAGAATCGGACTGAATATTTACATTCCCTGTCGCAGAGTCACGGGCAATACGTACCTGCGGGTTAAAGGTCCAATTCTTAATATTCAATCCATTTAATCCGTAAATTTCCTTGCGCAGAGCTTCCAATCGTGGGTTATTGCGATTCAAAACCTTCGCAATAGAAATTTCTTCAAGAGCTTTTTCCTTTTGACCCTTAACTTTATAGACATCGGCAAGCATCCAATGAGCGAGAAAATCTACATAATTTGCTTCAATCGCCTTTTTGTACCACAGTTCCGCTTTATCCCAATTTTTCTCAATACCATAAGTCTGCGCAATATAGGTCATCGCGCTATACAGCTTAGGGTCTTGTTGCAAAGCGAGCGTATAAGCATCGCGAGCCTTAGCATACTGATGCGAACCAAAAAAGCTTTCTGCCTTATCGAACAATTTTTTTGCTTCGCCCGTAGCCTTAATCGCTTTCACGTCATAGCCATCGTCTTTTTTTTCGCGATAGACCTGAATGTTTATCAACCGACTTCGATCTGGTACAGGAATTGGCTTGTCAAGCATTTTCATGGAGTAAAGCGTTTTGGAAGCATTCAAAGTCTCCATAGCCTCTTGCAAAGGATTTTTATTTTGGGCAAAAGAAATCGTGGCAAACAAGCAAAGCAATATCAGGAGTTTATTCTTCATAAGCTCAACCCTTCTTAATTTAGTCTATAAAACAAAATACAAAAAAAAGCCTGCACAAAGGCAGGTTTAGTTACGAGTTACTAGTTTATAGTTACTAGGATATTCAATATGAAATTTTCTAGTAACTAGTAACTCAAATCTCTTAACTCAACTTACTTTGTAGGATTAAAACTGTCTTTAAGTCCCACCGTGCGGTTGAATACCAAGTGACCCGGCTTACTGTCTTCGCTATCAAGGCAGAAGTAGCCCTGACGCATGAACTGGAAGCGGTCTTCGAGCTTCGCGTCGGCGAGAGCGGGCTCCACCTTCGCTTGCTTAATGACCATGGAGTTCGGGTTCAAGTAATCGTGCCAGTCTTCGCCTTCCGGTACCTGAGCAGGATCTTCGAGCGTGAACAAGTTATCGATGAGGCGCACTTCGGCATCCACAGCGTGTGCTGCAGAAACCCAGTGGATCGTTCCCTTGACCTTGCGGCCATCCGGAGATTCGCCGCCCTTGCTCAGCGGGTCATAGACGCAGTGGATTACCTTGACCTTGCCGTCCGCATCCTTTTCGACGCTCTTGCAAGTGACAAAGTAAGCGCCCTTGAGGCGGACTTCGCCTTCCGGCTTCAGGCGGAAGTACTTCTTCGGCGGTTCTTCCATGAAGTCGTCGGCTTCGATGTAAAGTTCACCGCTGAACGGCACCATGCGCTTGCCGGCGCTTTCGTCATTCGGGTTGTTCTCGACTTCAATCATTTCGACCTTGCCCGCTTCCCAGTTGTCGATCACGAGTTTGACCGGGTCAATCACGGCCATCACGCGGTTAGCGGTCTGGTTCAATTCTTCGCGGATGCAGAAGTAAAGGAGGTTCACATCGACCATGGAGTCGGCCTTGGAAACACCAATACGGCTGCAGAACTCGCGGATGGAGCTGGGCGTAAAGCCACGGCGGCGGAAACCGCAAACGGTCGGCATACGCGGGTCGTTCCAGCCAAGCACAGCCTTCGTCTGCACAAGTTCGAGGAGCTTGCGCTTGCTCATCATCGTGTAAGTGAGGTTCAATCGGGCAAATTCAATCTGCTGCGGGCGGTTCTGCAAACCAAGTTCAATGAGGAACCAGTCGTAAAGCGGACGGTGGGCTTCGAACTCCAGCGTGCAGATGGAGTGCGTGATGCCTTCAATCCAGTCGCTGAGCGGGTGCGCAAAGTCGTACATCGGGTAGATGCACCACTTGTCGCCCGTGCGGTGGTGCGAGCAATGCTTGATGCGGTAGATGACCGGATCGCGCATGTTCATGTTCGGGCTAGAAAGATCAACTTTCGCACGGAGGCACTTTTCGCCATCGGCGTACTTGCCATCGCGCATTTCGTGGAAGAGCTTCATGTTCTCTTCGACGCTGCGGTCGCGATACGGGCTCGGACGGCTGGGCTTACCGGCGTCGTTGCCGCGGTATTCCTGCATCTCGTCGCGAGTCAAATCTTCGACGTAAGCCTTGCCCATTTCAATCAGCTTTTCGGCAAAGGCATAAATCTGGTCGTAGTAGTCGCTTGCGAAAAATTCTTCTTTCCATTCAAAGCCAAGCCACTTCACGTCTTCGCGGATGGAATCCACGTATTCCACATCTTCCTTGGTGGGGTTCGTGTCGTCAAAGCGGAGGTTCGTAAAGCCACTAAACTTCTTAGCGGTGCCGAAGTTCAAGCAGATGGACTTGGCGTGTCCGATGTGAATGTAGCCGTTCGGTTCAGGCGGGAAACGCGTAAGCACATGGTCGCGCTTGCCCGTCTGGAGGTCGTTAACGATAATGTCCTGAATAAAATTCGAAGATTCGGGGATTTCCATATTTCAATCCTTTGATTTTAACAGCGCATAATTTAGAAAAGTAGGAAGTAGGAAGTAGGAAGTAGGGAGGAAATTGTGGCGAAGAAATGTTAAATACAAGACTTTCGCCAACCAAATCCATTTTTGATTTATACACCTTACTGGCGGCGGCGTTCCTCGCGGATTTTTTCCAAGCGCTTCTTGTACTCCATATTTACCATTCGAAGTCTCTCGTCCGACACGGTCTTCTTGAACGACGGATCAATCACTTCGTATATGGATTCGCGAACGCCCTGAATAAAAAATCGGCCCTCGAAATTTTCACTGAAAGTTTCCCTCATCCCGTTAAAGAGAATGTCGATTGACACGCCTTGAGCGTAAGAATACTTGACAATTCTGGACGTCGTATCCGTAATGACAACTTTCTGCCCCGTAATCGGCCCCGCAAGGACGATCGGTCGGGCATTCTCCCCCAACGCTGCGCGATCCTTCGCAACCTGATCATAATGGGCATCGAGAGACTTCTGTTCTTCAAAAGGAACCTGGAGCACCCAGTTCGAATCCTTCAGAGCCTTCTCGTTATCGACGATTCCCTGCACCATCGCATCAAGATCCAGCATTTCGCCAATGCGCGGAGGAGTGTTGAGATACAGAGATTTAGCGTATTCTTCACCCAAGATGTAGGCAAACACCTGAGATTCCGTCATCGATTCCTTTGTAGGAGCCTGCTCTGTCTGGGTTCCAGAATTTTCATTCCGAATTTCTTCCGATTTTTCACCCGACCCGCAGGCAAGCAGCGAAAGGGCGCAAATGCATGTTGTAACCAAATTTTTCATAATCATTTCCTTCATAAATATAAATAATGTCGTTTTTATTTATGCATACTAGACCAACACCGCCCTCCCATATTTCTGAAATAATCGACGATAGTCTCTCCTTTCTAGTCCCTCCTCTAACCCAATTATCTATATTATTGGCGGGGTGCCGTACCCATCGTCGGCTGAGATTATACCCCTTGAACTTGGTTCGTAATTGAACAAAAGGAACGTTTATGTCTGAATCCAATGGCTTTTTCAAGCCGTTTCCGCAGTCTCGCAAGATTTATGTACCCGGTAAACTTTTTCCGGACTTGAAAGTCGCCATGCGCGAAATCACGCTCGACGACCCCAAATGCCCCGTGCTCCCTGTTTATGATACGAGTGGCGCTTATGGCGACCCCGACAAAACTATTGATGTAAAGAAAGGACTTGAACGTATCCGTGAACCGTGGATTCGCGAACGTCAAGAAAAGGACGGCGGACACAAGACGCAGATGCAATATGCCCGCGAAGGCATCATCACGCGTGAAATGGAATACGTCGCCATCCGCGAAAACCAAAAAATGGACGAAATTTTCGGTAGCAACGGTGATGCCATCACGCCGGAGTTCGTGCGCAAGGAAGTGGCCGAAGGCCGTGCCATTATCCCCGCCAACGTGAACCACCCGGAATGCGAACCGATGATTATCGGCCGCAACTTCCTCACGAAAATCAATTCCAACATCGGGAACTCTTCTGTCGCTTCTTCCATTGAACAGGAAGTGGAAAAGATGGTCTGGTCCGTGCGCTGGGGTGCAGATACGGTCATGGACCTTTCGACCGGCAAGGACATTCACGAAACCCGCGAATGGATTTTACGCAACAGCCCCGTGCCTATAGGAACGGTTCCGATGTATCAGGCCCTCGAAAAGGTGAACGGCATTGCTGACGACCTCTCGTGGGAAGTATTCCGCGATACGCTTATCGAACAGGCCGAACAAGGCGTGGACTACTTTACAATTCACGCTGGACTTTTGCTCAAATACGTACCGTTCGCTTTGGAACGCACGACGGGCATCGTGAGCCGTGGCGGATCCATCATCGCCCGCTGGTGCATGGTGCACAAGCAAGAGAATTTCCTTTACACGCACTTCGACGAAATCTGCGACATTCTCGCGAAGTACGACGTTTGCGTTTCTTTGGGCGACGGACTTCGCCCGGGTTCCATTGCCGATGCAAACGACATGGCCCAGTTCTCCGAACTGGATACCCTCGGCGAACTCACGGAAATTGCCTGGAAGAAGGGCGTACAAGTTATTATCGAAGGTCCGGGTCACGTGCCGATGCACAAGATTCGCGAAAATATGGACCGCCAAATTGAAATGTGCCACAACGCACCGTTCTACACGCTTGGTCCTCTCACAACAGATATCGCACCGGGTTACGACCACATCACGTCCGCTATCGGTGCCGCCATGATTGGCTGGTTCGGAACCGCCATGCTCTGCTATGTGACGCCAAAGGAACACTTGGGCCTCCCGGACAAGAACGACGTACGCGAAGGCGTGGTGACATACAAGCTGGCCGCCCATGCCGCAGACCTTGCCAAGGGACACTTTGCCGCCCACTTCCGCGACGACGCGCTTTCGCGCGCCCGTTTCAGCTTCCGCTGGAACGACCAGTTCGCACTTTCGCTGGACCCGGAACGCGCCGTAGAATTCCACGACGAGACGCTCCCCGGCAATAACGCAAAGTCTTCGCACTTCTGCTCGATGTGCGGCCCGAAGTTCTGCTCAATGCGCATTTCCCGTGATATTCAGGAATATGTGCGCACAGGGAAACTCGACCCGAAAAATGACCCGCTAAAGTAACAAACTATCTGGAGGTGTCTATGGAAAACGCAAAAAAAATTCTCAACGAATTTGCCAAGAAAAAGTTCACCGACCTGAATGAACTGAGAAGAGAATTGTACAAGGCGGGTGTCGCCGCTTTGGACGAAGGCTGGACATTCATGGACGCCACATTCCAGCTTGGCGGCAAGGCAAGGGACGACGGGCTCTCGGCAGATGACGTCGAGAAAATTTTGCGCAATGCGTTCTCCGAAGAAAAGCGCCGTTCAGAACGCGAAGAAGAAAAGAAAAAAGCGACATCACAGACGCAAGCCCAGCCCATATCAACAGCGCAATCACAATCGGGTATAGCTCCGGGCGTTACCACCATGGGTCCCACCATCATCTCGCCAATCCCAGCAAACATGATGGAGCAGATGATTTCGCTTGGGCTCGACACGCAATCCCTTGAGCTTTTGCACAACTTCAAGATTGACCCCGAAGCGCTTTCAATCCCATGGCCGGCAGCGGACTGGCGCAAAGACTTGGCAAAGCTCCTTGCAGCCACATTCAAGCCAGACGAGACTGTCGAATTCAAGATTACGAACACGCCCACAAGTTCCCATGAACTTGTTTCAAATATCATCGGGCAAGACGACGCTCTCAAGAAAATCATGAAGCAGCTCGACAGCCCGGATGGCGCACTTCTGACCATCAACGCTGTAAAGGGCGGCTCGGATGCGACCGACGAATCTTGGCACTACCGTTATGTTGTCGTCGATAACCCTAAGATGACGCTGGCGAAGCAGCTCGCCTACTACAAGGCGCTGAACCTCCCCTGCGCGGCCCTCGTCAATACAGGCGCAAACTCCGTGCAAGCCTGGATTAAAATTGAAGCGAACGATCTCGACGAATACAACGAGCGCGTTGATTTCCTTTTCCAGACACTTGAATCACAAGGGTTCAAGGTCGATGACGCCAACCGCAACCCGAACCAGATGGTCCGCATGCCGGGCGTGTTGCGTAACGGCAAGCAGCAATACCTCATCGCCTTGGAACAAGGCGCCAACAACTTCACAGAATGGCGCGAGTGGGCAGAGTATTCGCTAGACGGTAAACCGCTTATCGAACTAGCCAGCGATAGCGACGAAGCACCCAAAAAAGACCCCTGCATTATCGAGAACATCCTCCGTGCAGGAGAATTTTTCCTGTTCACGGCACCGCCCAAAAGTGGAAAGTCGCTCGCCCTCATGGACATGGGACTTTCTATTTGCTACGGTGAAGATTGGTTCGGCAATACGACGAATTCTAACGACGTCTTGTTCATTAATATGGAACTCACCAAGTCCGTATTCCTGAACCGTCTCTTCTTGTTAGGCGCCAAGCGCAAACTCAACGCCAGCACGCCAAAGTTCGGCTTTTTGAACCTTCGTGGAACTGCGCTCTCACCGCTAGAAATCGCACAGCTTATCGCCAAGCGCATACAAGGCGCCAAGAAACTGGAAAATCACGATTACAAGGTCGTCGTAATTGACCCGATTTCAGCAGTCCTTCACAACCCAAAGTCCGCAAGACTGAGCGGATCCCCGCACCAGATTCTCATGCAGATGGTCGATACGATTATCGCCCTCACGGGTTGCGCTGTGGTATCTTCGTGCAACATCGACGAATACCCGTACCTAGAAGCTAGAGCCGATAGCGTCATGTCGCTTTCGCCGGTGGAAGGCAGCCTGAACATGTACCAGATTAATGGTTCGTTCCGCGAATTCCCCAAGACTCTCGCCAAGGAATGTTCCTGGATTTATCCGAGATTTATAGTATAAACTTATTAGCACAAATTTGAAAATGTATAAACAAAACAACCGTTTTTCGCGCCGTACTGAACAAAACCGAATGGGCAACAGAATAGGCAAGCCCCTCACCGCAGGCAAGTTCCACGCTTCTAGGAAATCCGATGTCCGCAAGGACGATGAACTCGAAAGGAAAACCGCAAAAGCAGACAAGCCTGTTGTCCGTCGCGTTCTCTCCTTTGACGACATCAAGGCCCAGGTCACCGCATGGACGGAAAACGACCGTATTCCAGGAAAAATGCAAGCCTGGTTTACCGCCGATGCCGTTCCGGAACACTCCGACTGGCGAATCGTCAAGGAATACCGCGGAAAACAAGAATTCCTGTCGATCGACGCCCCGGCACGCGACATAAAGCCGATTGATCTTGTGAACCGGGTCATGGAACAACTCCATAAAGAACACCTGCACATTTTCAAGAAAGCTCTCCGCCAAATCTGGTTCCGCGCCACAGGCGATGGACGCTTCGCGCTCCTTGTTCAAATCAACGTGAAAGGGAAACTCTCCGCGCACGGTTACAAGACGTTTGTCGATTTTATCGAACGCAGCTGCCCCGAAGTCATCAGCTGCCACCAAATCCAGTGTCTGCCCGACCGCCTCTTCGACCCCGTCGAGGCGCAGGGAATGAAAGTCGAATCCAAGTGCTCGCTCGGCAACGACTTTATGCCCATTGCTGGCACCGGCTTTTGCATGCACGTTCTGGACTGGACGCCCCGCATCAAGGATGCCTGGCTCGCGCTCCCAATGCGCATCAAGGACGCCATCCACCCGAATCGCGAAGACCGGTTCTTTGAATTCTGCTCCGGTTCCTCCTACGTTTCCGCAACGCTCGCCCCTTGCTTCAAGCAAGTCGAGGCGCTGGACTGCCGCGAATCCGCCATGCAATCGTCCAAGATAAACATCCGGAATATCGCGACATCGAACATGCGCTTCCACCGCAGTCATCTAGATGCCAACTTCATTTCGAAGTTCTTTTCGAAAAGCGACAACGCCGAAGGCCGCTGGACATTCTACATCAACCTGAACGCAAGCGACAGCCTCCCCTCGGAAGTCGAACACACGCTGGCCGCTTCGCGCCCCGAAAGGATTCTCCTCCAGACAGGGAACCTGGAAACGGCCTCTCGCGAAATCAAGGCTTTCCGAAATGAGGGTTACATGCTCCGCAAAAGCATCCCACTTTACCTTGAACCGGGCAGTGGCAAGTTCGAAATTCTATTTCTGTTCGTCCCGGACAGAGCGGGCCTTTTAGGGCAAAATCCTGCATTGGCACACCGTTCCAGGAATATCCAACGCCCCAAAGAACGTCCAACGCACGCGAAAAAGTCCGAAATTCCGCATTTTGTGCAACAAACACCATCTTTTAAGCAAAGAAAAGATTAAATTAATGATTGGTAACTAAAAAAACAGCTAATTATTAGGCGTAGGGAAAAGTATGCGATTTTTAAAATGTGCGTCGATTTGTCTCGGTCTTTCTGCTTTGATTGCATCTGCCTATGTGGTCAAAAGAGGCGACACCCTTTGGGACTTAAGTGATGAGTTCTTGCACGATCCGTTCGCTTGGCCGGACCTCTGGGAAAATAACAGGCATATCGAGGACCCGCACTGGATTTATCCGGGCGATTCCATTTACCTCGGTGAAGGCATCGACGAAGGTTACCGTCTAGCCGGTACAAGACCCTGCGAAGCGGCAGTCGCCGATTCCAACCTACCCAAGGGCATCAAGGCCGTCGGCTGCGACGAAAGGGATGCACGTGACGGCGATTTCGAAAGCATGCTCGGGAATCTCCGCGACAAGGACAAGAAGCAGAAGAAGAAAAGGGTTGCCGATTCCTACTTCTACCAGAAGCGTCCCGAGCCCAAGATTTTCAACGGTTACTACCAAATTCTCGCTCCTGAAATCTACACGCTCGACTCCATCAAGAAGGACAAGAGGTTCTTCTCTATCCAGTCCGGCGAAAAGAAGGTGCCGATTATCCATATTCCCGAATCCGAAGTGGTCGTAGGCATCGGGCGCAAGACGAACCCGGACATCAAAAAAGGCGACCTGGTCGAGATTCTGGATGCGCGCTCCATCGAAGTGCCGACCCACAAGGGCAAGAGCTTCGATTACTTTGCGTTGATCAGGCTTTCGGGTTATGCACAAATCACAAGCGTTGGCGATACGCTTTCGAGAGCGATGGTCGTCCAAAGCTTCAAGGAAATCAAGCTGGACCACGCCAAGGCCCGTCTCAAACAACCTCTTGACATCCTGAACGTTTCCGGCTACACCGCCGTTCCCGAGGCGAAGGTCGAAGAGATGGCAATGGTCCGCTACACGATGGACCCCATGCTCATCATTGGCGCATACGCCTATATTCTTATTGACAAGGGAACAAAGCAGGACTTCAACACCGGTGACGCCATCGCCATCTGGGAAGAAGACAATTCTGACGCAGGCCTTGCACCGAGGCTCCTTGGACGAGGCGTTATCGCTAGGGCGAACGACAACGAATCTACAGTTCTTGTGCGCGAAGTCTATTCTAGCAGCCGTCGCATAGAAGCAGGCCACAAGGTATCCGTAACGCACAAAGCAAATCTGGCCCAGTAGTGACAAAGAGCTTATTGATAATTGTCGGTATTGCCATTTCGATTTTAGCGATACTTATGGCCGGGAGTGTTCTTATACTGGATTTTCCTGAATTGTCGGCGCATATTCCATTTTAAGGAAGTGGGCTTTCGATGCGGATATCTCGAAGCAATCTTCTCTTCCTCTCGTTTTTCGCTGGGGGGATTGTCCTTCCGACAGCCATACTGTCGTTTCTAAGCGTTCGAAACATCCAAAACGAAGCCTACCTTGCACAAAAGAACTTTAACGAAAGCACGGCCTCGTTCAGGGAAGAAGTCGAATCCTCGGTCAGCAAGGAACAGAGCAAGATATTCCAGGAGATCAAGTCCGCATCGCTCTACCTCTACGAACAACCGCATAATCTGCTCGACTTCGGCAATGCAACGCAGTTCAAGACGGTAAGCGGAATCGAGGCGATGTTCCTTTACAATAAAGGAACCCTCATCTACCCCGACATCTCGTCAAAACATTTTTCAAAGACTTCGGATTTTTCGAACAGCGTTGCCAGTCCTTTCGAAAAGTTGCTTTTCCGCGAAGAGGTCACGTCTGCCATACCCCAGCCGGCAAGCATGACTAAATCGGCAAGGCAGCTGCGCTTTTCATTCGAGACCATCGACGACCAAATCCAGAACATCCTAGGCCTTATTCGCATCGCCTATAAAACTAAAGACTACGACGAAGCGCTCCGTCTCCTCAACATTCTCGAAGAACACCCGCACCAGCAGGGCTACCTGCATTCAGACTTGACGCGCTCTGTAAACCTTTTGCACTTCGAAATTCTGGTCGCCCAAAAGAAGCACAAGGAAGCCGAAGACTACAGCCTCTCCGTCTTGAATCAATTTTTGCAAAGCAAGAACATCGAAAACCTGCCCTCGACAAAATTTTTCTTCGAAACGATGTTCACGCAGATACTCTCCTTCGAGAACCTCAGCCAGGAGAAGCGCGAAGCGTTCTGGAACCTGCGGGAGAACTTCAACCGCCAGCTCGGCTACATGGACATATTCTTCAACAACCAGGAATTAGTCCAAGCGCTCTTGAACAAAGAAACGACATCCAAGAACGGCATCAGCATCCTGAGTGACAGCAAGGTAACGTTCCTCAAGATGAGTTACCCCATCCTCTCCGGTGACCAAGTGGTGCTTGCCAAAGTAAACACCGACGAATACCGCGAGCGCATGCGTTCCAAGCTCAAGACTGTAGTGCAAGGCTGGAAAGGAATCCCCTACTCCATTACAGAAGGTCCCGACAAGACTCTCATCCTTGGACATGTTTCGGATAGCTCCGCCGTACTCAGCCAAAAAACTCTAGATAAAGCTATTTCTTGGACTCTTACCTTATACGAAAAAGGGCTAAACGAAATCAAGAAAGAAACCCGCAAGCGCATGTTCCTCATGTACGGGCTTTTGTCGTTCTCGCTTATCACAGTGTTATTGGGATGCATCGTCATGTTCCGCTTCTTGACACAAGAGCACAAGCTTTTGGCCATGAAGGCGAACTTCCTTTCGAGTATTTCTCACGAACTCAAGACACCGCTCACCTCCATCAAGATGTTTGCCGAAATGATGGCCCGGGGGCGAGTGCAAAAGGTAGAGAAGGTGCAGGAATATTCGGGGCTTATCGGCAAGGAAGCGACGCGACTGGAGAACTTGATAGGCGCCATTCTGAACTACACGCGCATGGAACACGGCAAGAGCGGATTCCACTGGGAAAAGCTCGACTTTTCCGCCTGCGTCCAGAAGGTTTTTGACAACGTAGAAGACATCGGCGTCGAGAAGGGACTCATGTTCAGCACAAAAATCGAGCCTGGGTTATTCGTTGTCGGGGACTACACGGCTCTCTATAGTTTAGTCCAGAACCTTATCGAAAACGCCATTAAATATACGAACGCCCCAGGAAATATTACTATAAGCGTAGAACCCGACGAAGACAGGGTACTTTTCTCTGTCGCGGATACGGGTATCGGTATTCCCTCTTCGGAGCAAAAAAATATATTTAATGATTTTTATAGGGTCGGTGACGAAATGACCCGCAGCACGAAAGGCTCCGGACTAGGTCTTGCCATCGTGAAACGCGTCGCGGAAACGCACCATGCAACCATTTCCCTCACCAGCAAGCCCGGCAAGGGTTCCACATTCACCGTCAGATTCAAAAAGGCAGAATGATTATGCAGCAACACAGAATTCTCATTGTAGAAGACGAAGAAATCATCCGGCTTGGGCTCCAGGACAACTTCGAGCTCGAAAACTACGAAGTCGAAACAGCCTGCGATGGCGAAGAAGCCATCGCCAAGACGGACTCGTTCCAGCCACACCTGATTTTGCTGGACGTGATGCTCCCCAAGAAGAGCGGTTTTGAAGTCTGCCGTTTCATCCGCAAGAAGCATCCGGAATGCATCATCATCATGCTTACCGCCAAGACGGAAGAGACTAGCAAGGTTGCAGGCCTCGACATGGGTGCCGACGACTACGTGACTAAACCATTCTCCATTTTGGAACTCCTCGCTCGCGTCAAGGCATTCCTCCGCAGAATAGACCTCCAGAGCCAAGCCCGCCCGGCAAAGCAGCTTGCCTCGGTCGATGCGATTGATTTTGCAGACATCCATCTGGATTTCAAGAAATTCATCGCCACCAAAAACGGCGAGCCGCTGGAACTTTCGACGAGGGAATTCCAGATTCTCAAATATTTCTGGCAGCGCCGTGGCGAAGTCGTGCTCCGCGAAGATCTTCTGCAGGACCTTTGGGGCTACACTCCCGACAACATGCCCTCGACGAGAACGATTGACAACCATATCGTGAACTTGAGGCGCAAACTGGAAGACGACCAGGCCAACCCGAAAATCATCCTTTCTATCCGCGGAGCCGGCTACAAGTTCGATGCGTAACTTCAGACAAAAAAATAGCAGATTCAGCAAGACGTGGATTGTAACAATCCTCGCCTTCTGTTCGCTGTTTTCGAGTCTCGCTTTCGCAAACAAGATGGCATCCCAGCTGCAAGAGGCCATCTACCTTTTCGAAATGAAGGGCGAGGTCGATGATGCCATTAGGCTTCTTGAAAAAATTTCACGCCAAGGAGATTCCGACGACAAGGAAACCGCATTTTTCTATCTCGGAAAAATCTACGATCTCGCCAACAACAAAGCACAGGCAAACCACTTCTACAACCGTAGCCAGGCCATAAACAAGACGACAAGCAAGGCCTATTGGCTTGCCGAACGTGATGCCGCTACCAGTTTTTCCCCGGAAAGGCTATTACAGAAGACATTCTCTTTCCGCAGCCCCATCCATAAATTCTTTGACGGGAAAAACGCCAACATACTATTCGAAAACGGGCACATCGCCAAAATCGAAGACGGGAAGATTACAGAAATTCCGGCCACATTGGGCGAAGACAACCAACTTTTGCACATCGATTCCGACGGAATGTGGTATCAAAATGCCACTCGCGATTCCGTATTTTACAAGCCACACAGTTCGCCGAAACAAGAGAAGTCATACAACATCAGGAACATCACGCAATTCGCGGCAAACAATAACGAAGCGCTTGCCATGACGGACAGAGCCATCTACATTCTCGACCGCAAAGGGACCATCGTCAAAGGCAACAACGACTTCAATTCCTGCCAAATTCAACAAGAAACCTTTATCGACAATTATTTTATCATCAACTGTCCCGACAACGCCCTCCACTTCATTTCAACTACATCGGCTACAGAAACTTTCACAATTGCCCAGTACGACATTATCCAGCAGACATTCGTCAACAACGGCTATATTTATCTCGTTTCGGGAAACAACCTTTTCTGTTATTCGCAACAGAACCCCAAGACGCCACTGTGGAAAAACAGTGTCGGAAACGTCGAAAGCATCCAATCCTTCGAGAACCATATCGTCACGCTAGAAGCTTCCGGAAAAATCACCCTTTACGACCAAGCCACAGGCGCAGTCCTTTCAAGCATCCGCGCCAACGCCTCGAACATGTATCCGCTTGCACAAGGGACTCTCGGGCTTTTCTCAAACGAAGGTTCAGTCATCACGGTCGATACGCTGCTCCGCCCCCTGTGGAGTTTCAACTTTGCAAAATCCCCCTTAGCGCGCCCCATTACCAAGAACAAGTCCATCTACATTCCTTTTAGCGACAGGAAGGTTTTTGCCATCGATGCGCACTTCTACGGACAACGTCCGCTATACACAAGCAAACTCGCATCGAAAGCCATTCTACAGGCAAAGCAAGGCTATTGGGACAACATCAACCCCATTCTCGATTCAATTCTAAAGAACGAACCCGGCAACGCCGAAGCGCATTTTCTCAAGGCATTAAATCTGGAACAAAAGCACTCCCCCGAAAGGGAACGCCAGATGGCATGGGCCGAAGCGGTTCGACTTTCCATCGGAAGTCCGCAAATAGCAAACACCGTTCTAAGCCATTACAGCAAGGTCATCGGAGCACTTTTCGTGAGCCCGCTAAGCATTTCGCCCAAGACCATGTACCCGCAGTTCCTGGGTTCCAAAAAGAACCTTTACACGGTCGATCCCGCAACGGAACAGCTGATATGCATCAACGCCGAAACTGGCGAACAGCGCTGGAGCAAGTATATCGGAAAAATCGGAAACGCCCCCGTGATACAGTCCGACGAAAATGCAATCGTCATTTCGACAGGCTACCAGATGAACATCTACGACATGAACAAGGACGCCTTCAACAAGCCGCTGCAGCTGCCTGGGAAAGCGTTCAACTTCACGATGTCCAGCGACTTTATTTACGTTTCCACCTGGAACGGGTTCCTGCTCAAGATTTCACGTGCGACAAACACCATCGCATGGTCCCGCAAGGTCTATGCCATGCCTTTCCATGTGGTCAAGTTCCCGCGCTACCTGCAGCTCTGCAACTTGGACGGAGAACTGATACGCTTAAATGACGATACCGGGCTTGCCATCGAGAAAACCACGAACAGAGTCCAAGTCAACATAACCAGCATGGACGGCCTCGATTCGACACTTGTCCTTGTTACGAGTACGAACAAGCTTTTCCTGCAAAACACCAAGAAAAAAGATTTCAGCCCGACACAAGTCCTTATGGAATATCCCATCGTCTCCATGCAGGTATTCAGGGACCAAAACGACGACAAAATCATCCTCTCGCTATCGGATCAGTCCATCCTGCTTTACTCCAGCATCGGGACTCCCCTCTGGAAATACCAAGGCAAAAAATCCATATTCTCCAAGCCGTTCATTTACGACGGGAAAGCTTGGATAGACCAGGGGAACGAACTTATCGCCCTTTCTCTCAAGGATGGAAAAATCGTCAAGACGTTCAACACACCTGGTGGAGCAGGTACACCCTTTATTTTGAACCACACTTTGTTCAGTGCGTCCCCTAAGCGGGTCCTTTACGGATTCCCGCTCTAATTTAGAGTATAGTAAACTAAAAATTATTGGTCACTTTCACAAAATCGCACTACTTTTTTGAATAGGTTTTGCAGGAAATAGAATAATGGTTAGCGTCAAGAAACTCGTCACCTTGTGCAGTCTCTCCCTCGTGACTGCGTTTGCAGTCGTAGGCTGCAAGGACGAAGTTTCGAAGGAGTCCAAGGACGAGATTTCGAAGGGGAACAAAGGCGCGCTTCCAGAATTTCCGCGAAACGAAACTCTTTATATTGGCGGTTTCGACTGGGCTCCCCCCACGACGTTCAACCCGCTGGACCCCGACCCGAACTTTCCAACGGACGGGAACATCCGCGTCATGTACGAATCGCTCCTCGCCTACAACCAGCTTACGGGCAAACTAGACCCCATGCTTGCCGATTCGTTCAGCAGGACCGATTCGAGCATCACGGTTCACCTGGACACATGCGCAAAGTGGAACAACGGCGAAAAAGTCACCCCCGACGACGTAATTTACACGTTCAAGCTGGATTCCATCCTCCCGACATCCCACCACAACAACTGGAAATTCATCAAGACGGTAACAAACGACGGGAACAACAACATCACGTTCCACCTGACAGCAAACAGGAACCCGCTCATTGTCCTGAACGCCATCGCCGAAACATCGATTATTCCCAAGTCGGTGTTCGAGCCGCTCATCAAGTCGGCCAAGAACGGCAAGGGCTACAATATGGACAAAATTCTCGTGTTCAAGAACGATTCACTTCCGGTCGCTTCGGGTCCATACATCCTAAAGAAATACTCACCAGACCAGATTGTACTGGAACGCTCTGAAAACTACTGGCGCCAAAGCAAGCTCGACGGAAAGAAGCCCGCCCCCAAGTACATCATCCATTCCATCTACAACGGTAACGACAACTTCAACAGCGCCATGGTCCGCGGAAACCTCGATGTTTCGTCCATCTACTTGCCCAGGATCTGGGAAAAATCAAAAGACAGCATCCGCGCCTGGAGCCGCGATGAACCCTACCAGCTCCCGACAACCATTACGTCCCTAGTCATTGCCACCCAAAAGGAACCCTTCAACAAGGTCGAATTCAGACGCGCCCTAGCGCACGCCATAGACCTCGACAAAATCAAGGCCCGCGCATTTTCGAACTACACGCCGACCGTGCAGCCCGGATTTATACTCCCCTTCGGTCCCGAAGGAAAATACTTCAACAAAGAAGAAGCCGAGCTCTACGGTTACAGATATAACACCGACAAGGCACGGGGAATACTCCGCAAAGCAGGCTTCTCGTGGAATTCCAAAGGGCAGCTTCTAGACAAGAAAAAAAAGCCCGTCCGTACCATTTCCGTCGAATGCCCACAAGGCTGGACCGATTGGGAAGACGCCATCAACATCATTGTCGAATCCTTCGCCCAAATCGGAATTACGGCTGTCCCCAAATTTGTGGATTACGGGACATGGGACTTGGACCTCCGCCGAGGCACATTCGACCTCGCCATGAAGACGCCGCCTTCGGAACACTCCATTGCAAACCCTTGGAACAGGTTCTACCAATTCATGACCAGCAACGCCTACAAGCCCATCGGCGAGGAATCGTTCGCAAACCACGGACGTTTCCAGAACGCCGCAATAAACGCCCTTTTAAACAAAATTCCGACAATTACAAACGAAACCGAGCTCATACAGGCCTACCAGGAACTCAACAAGCAATTCATGCTCACGGTTCCTGTTATCCCCATCATGTATAGGCCATCAACCTACTACCAGTTTTCGACGAAACACTGGACGAACTTCCCTACGGCAGAAAACCCCTACGCACCGCCCAATAATCTCATTGTCGCCGCAGGAGTTACCGCCCTTTGGGAGATAAAATCGGTCGATAAACAGGGTAATTAATAAAAAAGTTCTCATTCTCTCCAAAAAAAATTATCTTTAGCTCGTTATCTAAAGGAGTACATGGTGCAAAAGCTACGTTATATTCTGCCAAACACATTCACAAGCCTGAACTTTTTGCTGGGTGTTTTTTCCATTTGCTGGACAACTGGAGCATTCAGTTCTTTCAGTACGGCAGACCAAATCCGCATGGGTGCCTACTTTGTCATGTTGTGTGCCCTTTTTGACAAGCTTGACGGCTTCGCAGCCCGCCTTGTGAACGCCAGTTCCGAATTCGGCGCCCAGTTCGACAGCCTCGCCGACTTGATTGCGTTCGGCCTTGCCCCGGCATTCTGCTTTTTCTTCTCCTACAAGATTTACGCTCCGGAATGGTTCCAGAACCACGGTCTCCTGATGACAATAGCTCTTGCCATCTACGTGCTCTGTGCCGCCATGCGCCTTGCCAAGTACAACGCCTGCGACTCAGACACATACCATCACCATTTCTCCGGGTTACCCTCTACGTTCGCGGGTATGGTCAACGCAACGCTTATCGTATTCCTCATGACCAAGAATGCTTTTGCCGATTCCAGTTCGTTCCTCTTCTGGCTTCCGATGATTGTGTTTGTCGCCACCGGATTCCTGATGGTAAGCCCGCTGTTCCTCCCGAAGCTCCAGCCGCGCAAGAACAAGGCCTTCAACATTTTCCAAATTGTGCTGATTTTGCTCACCTACGTTGCCGGAATTCTCTTCTACAACCCGAAGGTGCCGTACATCCTTGAATACCTGCTCCTCCTCGGCGCAAGCTACATGCTGATCGGTTTCGGTGTGGGTCTAGCCTACCGCAAGCAGATTATCGAAGAAGCGAAAGCGGGCAAAAAGTAATCGGTAGATTTTAGAACTTAAAGCCTAGAATCGTCATCCTGAGTGCAACGAAGGATCCAGTAGAATTTAAAGAGAAATGCCCGCCGTGAGCGGGCATTTCTTTTTTATAGCCACCAGAAGTGTATTAGCGCGACTCTACGACTTCCAGCCATTCCGCAAAAGCACAGCCATAGCGGTCGAACAGGTGTTCCAACGACATCCGCGGGAGTTCCAATGTCACACATTCGATTCCACGCTCAACGCACCACGTTCCAAGGCTCCCTGGAGTCTTGTAGCCGATATCCGGCACCCAGGGCAAGTTGAACACCCCAATCAAGTCTTCGACAAGCGTTGTCTTTTGCGGAGCATCAATGCAACCCATCGGCGCATGCATCGAAAGAATCGATCTCGGTTTCAGTTTCTCAATTAAGGCGACAAGCGCTTGCGTCTCCGGTTCACTCTCCGCAGTAACCCCTGACGACAACATCGTGTCGCGAGGCGCTTCGAGGATAGAACGGGAACCGACTTTAGCCGTCGAGAAGTTTTCCGTTTTAAAATTGCGATTCAAATCAACGCCATTTGCGTTACCGCGTGTCCCAAGAGCAACCCCGTCCGGATTGGCACACAAAATAAAAGCCACCGAGTCGAAGTTTTCGCCGAACGCCCGCAGTACACGACTCAAGAGGAACGTCGTCTCCGGTTCCTCACCGTGAATTCCGGCAATCACGAGCAATTGGCATTCGCGCTTGCTAGGGAAATACAAAAGCGGAGAGCCGAGCGTCGTTCGGCCGTAATTGGAAGATTTCAAACGAATTATACCGCGAGATTCAGGAGAAAACATAGGGAGTGTGGTGTGTGGGGTGTGGAGTGTGAAGTGTGGAATGTGAGGTGTGGAGTGAGGCAATCAAATTCATCCCCCCAAAAGAGCTTTAGCTCCGACCCCATACCTCAAGCCCACAACCTCAAACAAAATACGGATAAATATATTCCTCCGCTAGTTCGGGGAGTCGTGCGAGCACTACGCGTTTGCATTCCATGTCGGAACGTTCGTAAATGTTTCGCAGAACATCCAGCGAAAAATGTTCCAACCGTTTGCGCGATGTGGGCAAGTGCGCGATATGCCAGCCCTCCGGCTTGATTTTTCCGCGACCGGGAACAAACACACGGCTAAACCCAAACGATGTCCCCGACTCCATGCGCGCAGTCAAAAAAGCGTGGAACTTCGCGAACATGCCATCGCACTCCGCAGGCGTGAGCTGCACTTCGTACCCTTCCGGGCACGCAGCGCCATCGACCACGTCGATGTCCGTCCCCAAATGGTGACGGCTCGCCCCCGGCAGCGCCGACCACGTGAGAATCGCATACATCAATTCCTCTTCGTCCGTCGGGCGTTCCATCCGCTCCCCTGTCTCCGACAAAAGCGGGAGCTCGCCTCGCGCCTTGCGATTCCAAATGGAGAGTTGCTTTTCGAACGTGCGATACGCCGATTCCACGCGGAGTTCAAATCCGTTCGCCTTGGCAACTTCCGCCAAAGCCTGCAAATCACCGACAATTTCCCTTTCCACAAAGTATCCCGGCTGGAACTCAACTAAATCGGGAGTTCCAAGACCATAGGGCAACAAATCCGTCATTGCACCGTCCCTCCCATCTTTTCAATCAGGTCTTTCCACTGCTTTACCGAAGCTTTTTTCTTCCTAGCAGGGGCCTTTTTTTTCACAAGCGCCTGCGCGAGGGGCGCCGGGTTTGCATGAGTCCACGCAATGGCAAGGGCATCCGTCGCGTCCAGCGGGAGTTCCGCTGCCGCGATTCCAAGACGAGCAAAAACCATGTTTGCCACCTGTTCCTTTGACGCAGCCCCGTCTCCCGTAACCGCCTGCTTCACGACTCGCGGCGGGTATTCCTCGTACGTCATCCCGCGACGGCGACACGCCACAAGAACCGCCCCGCGGATATGTCCCAGCACAAGGGCGCTTTTCACGTTTTTCGCGAAAAAGACGCCTTCCATTGCCAAAGCATCCGGATGGTAATGGTCTAGGCGCTCTTCCAGTTCCGAAACAATATGCACTAGCCTATCTTCAAGATTTTTAGTGGCTTTTGCATGGAACGTGCCATATTCGAGCACCTGAACTTGATTGCCCGTCTTTTTCAAAAAAGCGTAGCCGGTCGTTATGGACCCCGGATCGATACCTAGAATAACCATGACTCAAAAAATAGATAAAGAATTACAATTTTTTTTGAAAAAAAACACTATTTACGGGAGCGTTCTTTATTAGATTTCTTAATATGGAGGCTACCATGCTGATTGACCAGGAACATGCAGATTATATGAGAACTAAAGCTCACCCAAGACAGCTGGGGATTCCTCTCAGCCGTTGGGGGCGTAATCTTATAGCCTGCTGCCCATTCCACGCACCAGAAGAAACTTCGCTGTTCTTCTACGATGCCTTGGGCTACTGGCGTTACCGCTGTCTCCAGTGCGGAAGCGAGGGCGACCTTGTCGATTTCCTCATGAAAAGCCGCTTTAACGGTCTGGACGAACAGGCCGCCCGTTCCGAAGCGTTTGAATTTCTTGGGGCGCTCGACAAAGAACTTGTAAACGCCCAGGATAGTGAACATCCCTGGATTAAGGAAGTTGGTGGCGAGAAATCCAAAGTATTGGAATGCTTTGTGCGTTACTGTCACTGGGCCGCCTGCAAGAGCCCATCCTTGGCAAAATTCCTGGAAGCCCGCGGCTGGAATATCGGGCAGGCGCAACTGTACGGACTCGGTTACTACAGCGGCGACCCGGAACCATTCATCAGCTACTGCATGCTTTCGGGCATCGAACGCCACCAAATCAGTTTTTACCTCGACAACCTCGATGCTTACCACGAGCCGCGACTCACCATTCCGGCCCGCAATTCCAAGGGATTCATCCATTCCGTCTATGGAAGGCTCATCGAAGACAACGAAAGCAGCCACACCTATATCACCTATGCTTCGGGCCCGACCGTCATCCCGTTCAACATTCAGGCCGATAGCGAGCAACCCCTGATTGTCCAGGGATTCTTTGACGCCCTAACGGCAGACCTTGCCGGCATCCCCGGTGTCGTCTCCACGATGTACCAGGAACTGAACATCAACCACCTGTACAAGCTCAAGGCTTGCGGTGCGGAATCGTTCACGGTCATATTACGTCGCGATCAAGACCGCAGGAAACAGGAACTGAGGATTCAGAAATACCTCAAGATGGCAGAACAGTTGCACATGAACCTCAAGTCCATCGTGCTACCGAAAGGCGAAACCGTCGATACGCTTGTCCGCAAAAAAGGCGCAGACCAGCTCATTGACCTCATCGCGAACACCGAAGTCGATACAATCCATTCCCACCGCAGGTCCATGCTCCTGCAAGACATCAAGGACAACTTTGACACCGCGATGGCATGCCCGCCGGACCAGAACGTCGGCTACACACTGAGATCGTTCCCCAAGCTCACCAGAGATATCGACGGCGTACAGTCCGGATGCTTCTTTGTCTCGTCCAATCCTTTCGGACTCAAAACGATTTTGCTATCTAGCCTGGCGCTAGACCTTATCGAAAGCAATCCCAGCCTCAAAGTCATTTACGTAGCCTACGAAACCCCGCGGCGCCAAATCTTCGACAGGTTCGTTTCCATGCTCATCGGACAATCGTTATTCTCCGTCCGTAAGCAGAACACCGACAACGAAATCAACAAGAAGATTCTGGACGCCACCCGCGAACTGATGGGATACGTGCGCAGCAACCGCCTTGAAGTCTGGGAAGATATGCCCCTCGACTATGGCGAAATTCTCAAAACGCTAAAACAGGAAATCAAGGAACATCCGGACTTGGTCCTTGTGATAGATGGTATCGACCACCTGAAAGTTGCCGACCGCCCAGAACTCCCGGATATTCACGAGAAACGCTCCTCCGTGATGCTGGATTTATACAAGGCTCTCGACATCCCCATATTCCTCGGAGGCGAACTGATCGACTCCCCCAACATGGGACTTTTGGGTCCAAGGGCTTATCTCCGCGATTCCGACGCCATCTACTGGCTCACGGCAAACGGCAACAACCTGACTCTCACCGTTGATTCTAAGCGTCTAGGAACGAGTCACATCTATGAAGGCAGCATCTTGACGGACCCTCAATCTAGCCGCATGCAAGAAGCTTAATGTTTACCATTGTCGATTTTAACAACTTCTGGAGTCCGTCTGGCGGCGGAGTCCGACGCTACCACTTGCAAAAGATGGCGTTCTACGAGCGCCAAAGCGAAGTCCTTTCAGTTTTCGTCATGCCGTCTTCGGAAACCTATACGGAACGAAAGAGCGATGGACTGATTATAGAGCATGTGAAGGCGTTCCGTTTCCCGGGGAACTGGGAATACCGCTTTATGTGGAAGCCCAAGCAAATCCGCCCCATACTCGAAAAATACAAGCCCGACGTGATTGAAGTGGGCTCACCGTACATTTTGCCCTCGGCCGTGCGACGCATTGCCAAGAAGGTTGTCCCGAACGCAGCACTGTTCAGCTTTTGGCACGCCGACTTCCCGGTCACCTACGTAGGCCGCCCTGTCGCCAAAAAACTCGGGGCAGGAGCAGGAACGTTCTGCCGTAAGGCCGCCTTCTGGTACGCGAAAAAAGAATTCAACGGATTTGATTGCGTACAAGCTTCATCCAAAGAAGCCATGGCACGACTCAAGAAGAACGGGCTGCCCGACCCACGCTGGATTCCGCTCGGTTGCGACATCGAGACGTTCTCGCCCAGCCGCCGCGACGAAGAGCTCGTCAAGGAACTCAAGGACGGCGAACCCGACCGCCTCACGATATTCTTCCCGCACAGGCACTGCAACGAAAAAGGCATCGACCTCGTGCTCGGAGCCTACGACATCCTGACCCAAAAACTCGGACACGAACCCGCAATCGTCTTTGCAGGCACAGGCCCGAGCCTCCCGCTCGTGAAGGCCGCCGCCGAGAAATACAAGCACGTGAACTACATCGGATTCGTGAATTCCATCGACGAGATGGCCCGCTATTACGCCAGCGTCGATATAGGACTTGCCCTCTCCGGCTGGGAAACGTTCGGGCTTTCAATCTTGGAAAGTATGGCCAGCGGGAACGCCCTCGTCGGAGCCGCTGCTGGAGCCGCCTACGAACACGTCACGGAATCGGGAGCAGGCACAATCCTCAAGGAACGCACGCCCGAAGCTTTGGCAGACGCCATTGTCGAACTATACCATTCCGACCTTACAGACAAGAAAACCAAGGCTCGGCAATACGCCGAAAAGTTCAGCTGGAACGACTGCTTCAAGCGGCAGCTCGCTTTGTACAAAGAAATTGCAGTCCAGAAAAATCCAGCAACTCTGCAGCAGTAACGTTGCGAAAATCAACATTGCAAAAAAGACTCGTCAATGACGAGTCTTTTTAGTCGGGATGACTGAATTCGAATCAGCGACCTCTTGAACCCCATTCAAGCGCTCTACCAGGCTGAGCTACATCCCGAGGTCTCTTACAAGAGTATGCCAAAGTTAGTTA
>JAGCPZ010000023.1 GCA_017965445.1 Fibrobacter sp.
CGGGGCAGATTGCTTACGCGTTACTCACCCGTTCGCCGCTCGGCATTGCTACCTCGCTCGACTTGCATGTATAAGACACGCCACCAGCGTTCGTTCTGAGCCAGGATCAAACTCTTCATTGATTTTCAAATAGTCTGTCCTGTTTTCCGTAAATAGACTTCCAAGAAATCTTCTTGGGCCGTCACTAAGCATATCTCCGATTCCTTCAATCTTCCCGGAAGTCTCGCGGGCTTCCGTCTCGTCCGGTCCGTTTTGGGGGACCCGTTCGAGGGTGAGACCAATTATAGTATTTTCGTCCGCGCAAGTCAAGGGGGTAACGCGAAAAAATTTCACTTTTTTTCACTTTTTTCGATAGAAACGGGTTGTATGCCGCCGAGACTACACGATGTCAACACTCTATGAACAGAAATCTTTTTTGCCGGGGACGGGAAACGACTGGACCCTTCTCTCCGCTCAGGGTGACGGATAGGAAATGCCCGATAAAGTCGGGCTTGACACGCGAGCGGGAAGACTGAAAACAAAAACTCCCCGCATATGCGAGGAGTTTAAAAACATCAATTACAAACAAATTAGTTTGTTTTGCAACCGTTCGGGAATTCAGCCGTCAGGCATTCCTGTTCTTCTAACGGGTCGCCTTCCTTGTAAGTGGACCAGTCATCATGCCACTTGAAACGGTTATCCTTTGTTGTGTTTATTCTCGTCTTGTAATGGTCGATAAGATACTGCGGGCATTCCACCTCTTCGATATAGTAGGTCGGATTATCAGCCGCCATGAACCAGTCCGCAAACCAATGGCAACCACGAAGCAAATTGGGGAAACCAGCGTTGGCAAATGCAGCGTCGCACATGTCCCTAATGCATTGCTGATAAACTGCAAGCGTATTGTCATAACCGTGCTGGCTCTGGCATTCAGTAAGGAAGCCACCAAAGCTTGCACCCCATTTGATGTTCTGACCATTAACCTGCGTAGAGAGCGCGTCAAAGGCACCCACGCCGCCACCCGGGACCATCAAGTCAAACTGGCCAGCAGGCAAATCGCCAATACCGCCACCAACATCATGACCGATATTGGAAGCCATCACAATCATATGCTTGCCCTTGAGAGCCTTATGCGTTTCCTTCGGGGCATTGTTGCCACTAGCATCCTTGAAACTGCCATCATACTGCAAGTGGAAACACTTTCCGCATTTTCCATCAGCAGTTCCAGCAACGTAACCATAAGAAAGATTGTCGTTCACGGCAATAGGCGCCATGTCCGTACAAGTGAACACACCCTTCGCCTTGGCGTTACCGCAAGCATTATCCGTGCCTTCGTAACCAAACCAGAACTGCTGAACAGCATGACCGAGCGTGAACGTCGGGACTTCCACGTCGTGAATATTGCAGTTACGAGCGGTCGTCAGGCCTTTCTGGTAGGATTCTTCAGAAGTCGTATCGGTCTTGCCTTCCTGACCATCGCTAATCCAGGAGCAGTGCGGTTTGCAGGCATCCCAATAACGCGTATTCCAGCCGCGCTTTGCCGTAGCGCTGATGTCCTTGGTATATTCAGCAGGAGGCGGGCCGTAGGATTCGAGCGTCGGGAAACCATCAGGACCAAGTTCAGGACCTTCCGAACTGCTGGAAACTTCAGCAGCAGACGACGCAGGCGTATCGCTGGATGTCGGATTGACTGCAGAACTCAAGCCCGGATTGGAATTGCTCGAAAGCGGAGCTGCCGCACTAGAACCCGGAACAACAGCAGAACTCAAGCCCGGATTGGAGTTGTTCGAAAGCGGAGCTGCCGCACTGGAACCCGGAACAACAGCAGAGCTTAAGCCCGGATTGGAGTTGTTCGAAAACGGAGCTGCCGCACTGGAACCTGGAACCAAGTTCGTCGATGAAGACAAAATATTCGATTGCGTGGGAACAACCGGAGTAGAAGCATCATCACCACAACCAAAAATCACGGCTATCGCAGTTGCCGCAATCATGGCTTTAAAAATATTATTCTTCATATATCCTCATTTTAAAACAACCCAAACATCGGTTTTCTCTTAAAAATAAGTTTTAGACGGCTTTTTTCAAAGTAAAACCAACTTATATTATCATTAAATGTTCTCTAAATGTGCTCAAAATCAACAAAAAGAGACGCACAAAAAAAAAGGCTCCACTATCGTGGATGCCTTTTTTGAGTTACTAGTTAATAGTTACTTCGCCCTTCGGGCTAGTTACTAGTAATTGCAATAAGAAAATCTCTAGTAACTAGTAACTCAGAACTGGTAACTATTAACTGCGCAACAGCGCAATTAGTCGCGGAACTTCACCTGCTTGGTGCCGGCGACGACTTCACCAATCTGCGTCCACTTCTCGCCCTTGGCTTCGAGGTGAGCGACGACTTCGGCCTTGTCTGCCGGATCGATGAACACGAGCATGCCCATGCCCATGTTGAAGGTGGAATACATCTCGTCCTTTTCGACAGAGCCAGCCTGCTGGATGAGCTTGAAGATCATCGGAGGATCCCACGTGGTGCGGTCGATGATGACATCGACGTTGTCCGGGAGGATACGCGGGATGTTGCCCTGATAACCCGAACCCGTGATGTGAGCGAGACCCTGAATCTTCTTCTTGTTGCAGAGATCGATGAGGCTCGGATAGTAGCTGCGATGCGGCATCGCGAGCGCTTCGCCAATAGTCTTGTCCATGCCATCGACCAGCGTATCGACCTTGTAGCCCGCCACATCGAACAACACTTTACGAGCAAGCGAATAGCCGTTCGTGTGGAGACCCGTAGAAGGGAGACCGAGGATGATGGTACCCGGCTTGATCTTCTTACCGTCGATGATGTTTTCGCGTTCCACCACGCCAACGATAGTACCAGAAATATCGTAATCGCCCGGACCGTAGAAGCCCGGCATTTCGGCAGTTTCGCCACCAATCAGAACGAGATCGTTTTCGCGGCAAGCCTTGGCCATACCGGCAACAAGCTTGTCCATGACGCCCGGTTCGAGACGACCCGTGGCCACATAATCAAGGAAGAACAGCGGACGTGCACCCTGCACGAGAATATCGTCGCAGCAGTGGTTCACGATGTCCTGCCCAGGCAGTTCATGCGTACCCATTTCGATATCGACTTTGAGCTTTGTGCCCACGCCATCCACGGAACTCACGAGGACAGGGTCCTTCATGCCGAGATGGTTCAAGGTGAACAAGCCACCGAAGTTGCCCACGTCACCAAGAACGCCTTCATTGAAAGTGGTACGTACGGATTTCTTGACACCGACCATTGCCTCGTCGGCACGTGCCAAGGAAACTCCTGCGTCTGCGTAATTCATCTTTTTTCCTTTGCCCCTTAAGCGGGCTGCGATTCGGCCCTATTTACGGGCACTTTGTTTTTCATCAATATTTCTGAGTGCATCAAGGATGAGGCTTGTCGTATCCGTCATCTGGCTGATGTTCACCACATCCGGCATCACGTGCGTATCCAGCTTGAACAAGGTTTCATCGCCCCACGAAAGCAGTTTTTCCAGAGCGTCCGGACCTGCAAGTTTGCCACACTTGGCGCAGCAAATCCGTCCATCCTGGAAGGCGATGAAGCCAGATTCCCCGGCGCATTCGAAAATGACAGTCCCGGTAATGCGGCTTTTTTCCATCGTCTGTGCAAAATCAATAAAAGGAAGCACCTTCGCCGAAGCCAAAAGCGACAAGCGCTCGAACTCGTCAAACGCCTCGTTCTTTGCACGGAGACGACCAGCCATCACTTTATACAGGTAAACCACGATGCTCGGATTCTTGTCCAGGAACTTCACGAATTCCGCCTTCGGAATATGGAGAACCGTGCAACCCTCATCGGAAGCGATAACCGTATTGCTAGTCGGTTCGTTGCACAAGATGGACATCTCGCCAAAGCAGGACCCGCTTTCGAGAGTCGTGAGGGAACTATAATGGCCATCAGAAAGAATCTGACCGCAAACCGTAGCACGACCACTCTGCAATACGCAGAATGAATCACCCACGATACCGCCCTGGATGATAATTTCGCCAGGATCATACTCGCGAATCTGGGCGTTCAAAAGTAAATAGTCCGCACAATCCCTTGGAATCAGTTGCAAGAACGGAACACCAAGGTCATATTGGGCAGCAATCCAATCACCAATACCTGTATGTGACATCATATATCAGAAATTATAAATATTTCTATACCATTTGTAATTGGTGTCCAAGGAATTTACCCCCGGAATTGGGCCATTTATGCAATTTGCAAAATTCCACAGGAGTTCCGCCGGTCGCGTAATCGCCCCCTCGTAGAAATCGTTCCCCGCATGAGGCCCCTTGCGCCCGTCATTCTGGAAAACCATTTTTTCCCTGAACGCCTTGATATTCTTTATGCGAGGTTCGAGCGCCACAATCTCGTCGGCAGTTGCAAACATCGACGGATTGACCCACACATCGACACTATCCGCAAGGGCATAGACCTGCTCGAACGGGATCGTGAGCTCACGGGACTTATCGGACGCCCACAAGTAACAACCTCCTGCATCACGAATCAAGTTCGCGGTAAAGCTGTTGCCACCTGAGGCATGCCACACGCCACCGTAGGTCATACCGGCGAGGACGCGAGGGCAGGATTTAGTTACTAGTTCCGAGTTACTAGTTACTAGTGAATTAGGAATTGGATGTTTAGAGTTAGACGAGAGACGTGGTTCGGCAGGCTCACCAACCTTGACGAAAGACGAGAGTTTTTTTTCTGATTTATTATCGGGGGAAGTCTCCCCCGCAACGCCCCCGTTGCGAGATGCAGAATTCGCAATCAAGTCCCTTAAGGTTTCGTACAAACGCTTTTCTTGTTCGTAAATCGAATCGGCAAGCGGACGGACGCCAAACAGGATTCCGTACAATTTAATCCATTCGAGTTTTGCGAGCGGGCTTTCTTCTTGCCACTCGGACGTAAGCATCAGCGGAAGGTTCGTTCGTGCAATTTGTTCATAATTATCGTAATCGCCTCCCGTGGTAAAGTCAAGTACCAGGTCCGGCTTGAGCGCCATGAGCTTTTCCAGGGCACCCGCATCGTAACCGATACTTTCGACAAATTCAGAAGCCTTGCAGGAATCCCGTCGCGTCCGGTAGTAAAGGACGCTATCGACAATGTACTGCCCATCCGAGACGCCGACAATCTTGTCTCGAAGTCCAAGCCGGAGCATGAAACCGACCTGCGAAGTCGAAAGCGCGGCCACCCGTTTGAGCGGTACACGCAACACGGCCGCCGACAGCCACTCCTCCGGGAACCCCCGACGGCGTAAATCGGTCCCAAGCGCCGAAGCTGCCGAATCCATCATCACGAACTTGTGGACCAGCGTATCCTTACCGACGACAGAACGCAAAACGGCAACATCGACTCCGCACAATTTCCCCATCGAAAAGTAACTACTACCGATATTTTCGAACTGGACCGCCTCGGTGCATTTCGGGACGTTAACCGTTTCCGGCTCACTGCGGTTACAGCCCACGATGGAAATCACACAGGGCAAAATGGCACAAAAACCAAAAAACGGCACTCCCCGACGCCCAAAACGACGCAAATTCGCCAAAAAATCAAACCTCAGCCCTCGGAACGGATTCACAAAAGAGCCTAATTTATTGATTTTCAATGATTTGTAACAAAAATGCATGCACAAAACCGGAAGATAATGTATTTTATTGCTTGACATAATATTACTTTCGGAGATTCCTACTAGGAGAGAGTCTTTATGAAGACAAAAATAGCCTCTTTAATCATGGCAGCGGTGTTTGGCGTTCTCGCATTTGCTACCAATTCGTCTGCAGCCGACGAAGGTTTTTACGACAAGGACCACATCCGTGGTTTCATTTCCTTCGGTGCTGACTTCCGCGGCATGATGCCCGGATTCAACGACTATATCAACAACGTCGCGTTCACGACCAGCGCACTCCAGTCGCCATCAAGGGCTGATACAGCGTTTTTCTACGGACCTGCAAAGAACAACTACAAGAAGTTCAACAAGTTCTATCCCGGACTTCACTTCAATGTCGGTGCCCAGTACAAGCAGTTCCTGACCTGGATAAACTTCAACTTCATGATTACGCAGACTTCTGAACGTCCAAAGTCCAACATGGTCGCCTCAGACACAAGCGGCAACACGATTACGGCTCCGCTCTATGACGCCCGCTGGTTCGCCTACGGTGCCGAGTGGATGTTCGGCTGGAAGACCTTGGGCGAAAACGCATTCTTCAACTTGATTCCGGCCGTGGGTATCGGTTTCAACATGATGAACGTCCACTTCACCTCGAACTACGTCATCTTTGACAACACCAACAAGAACGATTACACCGTCATGCGCGACCGCTACTACAGCACGATGGCCGCCTCGTTCAACGCGGAACTCGAAGCGAGACTCCAGTTCGAACAATTCTCCGTCGGTCTATACGCCGGTTACCACGTCGTTCGCTACAACGAGTTCAACGTCGAAGGCACAGACCTCAACACGCGAATCAACAATACCGACAACGACGGCGACACTTGGTTCGTCGGTCTCCGCTTCACCTGGACGTTCCTAAGCCTCTGGGACAAGAAGCAAGAAGACAAGATTTAAGAAGAACAAACTATTCTTTTAGACTAGCCTCGCCAAAGCGGGGCTTTTTTCATACCCTGACTTCTTTTTGAACCCGCCCGCCTCGTCCAGCGACGCGATGACATTTTTCAAGTAAGTGCTCCACACATTCCCCCGATGAGGATTGTAAGGCAACATGAACAAATTCCTTTCCGAGTGGCGTTTGGGCGGATACTTTTCAGCCACCTCTTCCATGGCAACGTAATAGCCGCTCATTTCGCGCAAGCAAGAATCCGTCCGCCAATAAACAGTCATCTGGTCCTTCTCGTACATAAAGTTCCATCCCAAGAGAAGCATCGGAACTCCTTCCCTTTTCAAGCGTTCCGGCAAGGTCGAGTATTGCCCTTGCGTACTCAACAGCACAAGAACATCAATTTTATGGTAATACGCAAAAAGGGATGCATCTTCGACCAACTGCATGTTGGGCCCCACCCTTTTTACATTTTCTGACAAGTTATAATGAAATTCGATACCGGCACGCGAAAGCTGTTTTTCGAAACGGTCCATGCCGTTTCCGAGCGAAGACTCGGCGCGATCGACTCCTTTAACATAGGGATGATAATAATGCGACTCGATTTCAACGGGGCAGCCTTCGCTACCGAAGAGCCTCATGGCGTAATCCCGGACCCATTCTTTGAGCGCCCTGAAATCCAAACGCGAATGATACCTGTGATACCTTAAGTAGTACTCGTTGACCTTTTTAAGCGTATAGCCGTCCAAAAAGAAACCAACTCGTAACACGGACAATTTGCTCGACATAAAGCCTCCTGATTTTTTGCGTGCTTCTATTTATTAACACGCTTTTTTGCCGAGTTTGTCCGGATATTTTTTGTAAAAAAATTTTAAGAGACCTGCATATGCAATCAATACAATACAAGCTGATCCCGGCACAAGGCCGGGATGACATGAAAAAACAAGGCCGGGATGACATGAAAAAACAAGGCCGGGATGACATGAAAAAAGATAGGATTTAGATTAAATTACGGTCTTTGAGATCGTCCATGAGTGAACTGGGCATCCACTTCTCAAGTTTTTCGTATTCAGTGTCCTTGAGCTTATTACGTTGTTCGTCAGCCTTGGCCTCGTTGCCGGCATCATGATAAATGCGGATAAGATTCAATACCGAGCACCAGTAGCGAATGGATTTCCCGGTGCGTGCGAGATAATCGGCGGCACTCTTCTCGTAAGCCGCGGCGGCTTCGCCATAACGTTTGAGTCTGTAGAGCATGTCCGCCTTGATTTGGAACATAATCGGATGATTCGGAGCTTTTTTAAGCCCGAGTTCGGCAAGTTCCAAACCCTTTTGATAATCCTTGCGGTCGTAGTATATCCAAATGAGTGGTGTCAAGAACAGCGGCCAGAAACGTTTCGACTTGAGAGACGCCTCATTAAGCGTTTTAAGATACGCGTCGCGATTATCCGATTTAAACGGGAGCCATCCAAAGCTGTCATCTACAAAGTAAGCATAAACGGCATAAAACGCCTGCGCTTCCAATTCTGAGGATTCCTCGAAAAGATTCGCTGCCGAACGCGTCTGCATCGCGCCCTTGACTTCATGGCCCGTTTCCAAAAGAACATACCCGATTTCGTAATTGCGGAGAGCGTCCCAAAGCCCTTCAGTCTTGCAAGATTCCAGATTCTTCGCAGCCGACTTGAGAGAGGCAGTATCGCCCTTGTCATCGTACAGACTTACGCGAATGATGTTTTGGAAAAGACAGCCCACACCGTCATTTTCCAAGCGGAGCTTACGCGCCAAATTAAACGCCTCGACATAGTCGAGTTCCATTGTCTTTTGCGTAATCTGTTCTGCGAGCGCATTTTGCGACGGAGAAAGAGCAAAAGAAGGCCCATCGGCAAAAGCCAGGCCACATACCAAAAAAAACAATGTAATTATTCTCGAGAACATTAATTCCAATTTAGAAACTTTTGATGTAGCGCACCACATTCCATTTTGGAATATGGCAAAACTTGCCTATTTTTGTAAAAAAATGTATAAATACAATAGATGTTAATAAGAAATAAACATCTTATCAACATCTAAAGAAACGTTTGTTAAACTAAGTGGTTGTCGCAAGGTCACTTACAAAACAAACAGAACAACTTGCCAGATAGCCTTTGAACTGGAGGATACCATGAAGTTGCTCCACAAGACACCAAAAGCCGCACTCTACTACCTGTTCCACCCCGGTTTCCAGACCTTCAAGGAACGGATTAAAGACGAACTTACCTCGACAAGCGGGATAAATCTCGATGATGTCGTCGATGATTCGAACCTCTATGCTTATTACCAGCAAGGCGAATCGGCTGATTTTGTCGCCGCCTGCATCTCCGCGGCCAGCTGCTAAGAAGAACGCAAATGCGGAGCAGCACGTGCGTGCCCTCGCCATTTTCTATATTCCCCGTCATGGATAGAGCACGCCGCCGCAAATTTGGACAGAATTTTTTGGATGTCGAAACCGCCACCGCCATCGCAGGCGATTTGCCCGCAGAAGCTCACGAATTCGTTCTCGAAATCGGCCCCGGGCACGGCGCCCTCACGGAGCACTTGCTCAATCGAGGGCTAGAACTCACCGCCGTCGAAATCGACGAGCAATGCGTCGAAGTCTTGAACGAAAAATTCAAGGGACGCGAAAATTTTCACATTGTAAACATTGACTTTTTGAAGTTTGACCTGCAGGCGTTTTTGGACGCTCACGAAAAGCCGTGGGTCACCGGCAACTTACCGTACAACGTAAGTACAGCGATTATCGCGGGGTTAATGCCGCGATTGCACTTGACCAAGGGCTTTATGGGAATGGTGCAGCTCGAAGTTGCCGAACGCATTTGCGCCGCCCCTTGCAGCAGCAATTACGGAAGCCTTTCCGTGCTCGTTTCCGCTTTTGCCAACACGCAGATTTTGCGCAAGATTGGGCCGGAACATTTTACGCCCAAGCCGAATGTCGATAGCGCGACAATGCTTCTGACTCCACGCGAAGATGCGTTACAGGCGCCCGACGGATTCTTTGACTTTGTCCGCACCGCGTTCACGCAAAAAAGAAAGACGCTCGCCAATTCCTTTGGCGGGGCATACGACAAAAAGAAAATCCAACGCACGATTGAAATTTTGGACTGGCCCACGACCATCCGCGCCGAAGAACTCAGCCCCGAGCAGTTCTTGAATTTCTATAAGGCATTTAAAGACACATCAAATGAACCGCAATGGCAATAGGAACTGTGTAAGTAAGGTGATGCCCGCTCAGTGGCGGGCATGACAGTCACACTTCGTCATTCCCGCGTCCTTGTCATTCCCGGCTCGACCGGCCCCCCCAAAAAGAAAAATGAAAATCAAAATCGTCATAGACAACATCAGCGGTTACGTTCGCGACATTCGAAGCACTTGCGATACCTGCACAGCCGAAGCTTCATCAAAGCAATTAAAAGGCGAATGGGGACTTTGCGTCTATACGGAATTCAACAGCAAGCACATTCTGCTCGACACGGGCGCATCATCCCGCTTTGCAAAGAACGCCGCCGACATGGGAATTGACATCGCCGCAATTGATGCCGGAGTCTTGAGTCATGCGCATTACGATCACGCCGATGGCATGCAGGAGTTCTTCAGAAAGAACGACCACGCCAAATTCTACTTGCGCGATTCCGCTCGCGAAAACTGCTACCATACGCACAAATTCTTAAAATTTTTCACGTACCAAGAATACATCGGCATCCGCAAAGGCACCCTCAAGCGTAATGCCAAACGCATCGTATTCGTCAACGGCGATTACGAAATTTTCCCAGGCATTACCCTCGTCGGGCACAAGACTCCGAACCTCGACGAAATCGGCAAACGTGCCCACATGAGTGTCAAGGAAAACGGCAAATATCGCCCAGACAGTTTTGACCACGAACAAAGTCTCGTTTTCGACACTCCCAAAGGTTTGTTCATCATGAACAGTTGCAGCCACGGCGGTGCCGACAACATCATCAAGGAAATCGAAGCGACTTTCCCCGGCAAGCAAATTTACGCCATCCTCGGCGGATTTCACCTATTCCGTACACCCAACGACCGCGTAAAAGCATTCGCCGAACGCCTCCGCGATTTGAACGTTCAAAAAATATACACAGGCCATTGCACCGGCCAGCGCGCCTATGAAATTCTGCACGACATACTCGGCGATAAAGTCGAACAAATGCTTACCGGCATGGAAATTGAGGTGTAACCCCCAAAAAACAGCCAAAACAGATTAATTATTTCAAACAAAAGCAAATCTTTTTTTTATTTATTCTAATTTTCCAATTAAAGTAGATTTCCCTTAACAAGGTATTACCCATGAAAAAATTTCTTATAGTTTTAATCGTCCTCTTCGCCACCACTCTGTCCTTTGCACAAGATCAAGCACACAAGCTTAATATGGACAGAGGCTTCTTTACAACCGACTACACCATCGACGGTCAAGAAGTCGATTGCGATGCTTTCGAACAAGAACTTGCTAAAGTTCCAGAAGCAATCAGCAAATGGAACACCGGTAATGTTTTGAGATACACATCATGGGGCATTGCTGGCGTTGGCGGATTCATTATTGGCTACAACATCGTCCAAAGCCAAAATCCTGCCGCGGAAGACCCAAATGCTTACAAGAGGTATTTGGGATTAGGCGGAGCCATCATTGTCGCCGCGTTTGTCATGGAGTATATCGGCAATTCCAAGAAAGATGGAGCGGTAGAACTCTACAACCAAAAAATTGGAACCATCACAAGCAACGACTCATTCAGCATGGGAATTGTTCCGACCGAACAAGGCGGCATCGCCCTTGCATTCAATTTCTAAAAAACTGAATTTTAATATATATTGGCCATGAAAAAACTTTCCTTAATTCTCATTACAGTATTTTGTATTTCATGTTCTGACGATACAAGTTCGCCAAATGATAGTTCGTCAAATGATTTATGTGACGAATATGAAACAACATTAAATGATTTAACTGAATTAAGAAATTCATTTTTAAATAGATTTGCAAGTGTTTGCAATAATGATGAAAAATGCATTGAAGCACTCAAAACTAGTACTTCTAATAGCCCTGAATGGACTTTTGATGATATAGAGAATAAAATTGAAGAAAACAAACAAAAATTAGAAGAGTGCAAAAAGTAAATTACACCGGGTCGTTCACCGGTTTACTATAATCGCGTTCGCCAAACAAAGCCGTTCCCACGCGAATCATCGTGGAACCTTCTTCAATCGCAACTTCCAAATCAAGCGTCATGCCCATCGAAAGCTGATCGAACTTTGCAAAGGCGCCACCTTTCGCAAGGAACTTCTGCTGCAAATTACGCAAAAACGCAAAGCATTCGCGGGAATCTTCGGCAACGCCCGTGTTCTTGCCAATCGTCATGAGACCGCGGAAACGCAAATGCGGGAATTTTTCGCTCTTGCCATTCGCATCGGCAGAACCCGCGCGGGCCTCAAGGTCGTTCAAGAACGCTTCGGCTTCGTGAACATCCAAGCCACTCTTTGTCTCTTCTTCGCCAGCATTCACTTGGAACAAAATATCGAGAACCTTGCCCTCACCATCTGCAGCCGCCGCACAGACCTTCTCCAGCTTTTCCGCCGCTTCGATACTTGCAATGGAATGGATGCAGTCCGCCACAAGCGCCGCCTTCTTGAGCTTGTTACTTTGCACAGGACCAATCACGTGGCAACGCACGCGACTCCCGTCAAGCGCCGTACGCGGCTCGGAGAACTTGAGTTCAGCTTCTTGCACACGGTTCTCGCCAAAGTCGGTGGCGCCAAGGCTAATGGCATTTACCACCGCTTCTGCCGGGTGGAACTTGCTCACCCAAACGAGCTTTACAGATTCACGGCTACGGCCCGCAATCTTGCAGGCTTCATCAATCCTTGCTTCAAGAGCTGCAAGGTGCTCGCGCATTTCATCAAGAGTAAATTCCATAATATTAGTAGACAGTAAGAAGTTGGAAGTAGACAGTGATTAGTGGTTAGGTATAAGTCGTGCCTACACCGCTTTGAGATTGAATTCAATTGTCAGCTAAAAGATAATAAACATTCCACCTAATTTGATTATATTATAAACCATGCGGAAGATTTTTTTGTTCCTACTGTTTTTTGCTTCGTTCGCTTCGGCCGGTTTTTATTTTGACCTATCGCTTGCCCCGTGTCTTAGACATCTTGAAGCCACCCATATCAACAACTCACAAGATTATTGGTCACACAAAGATTATCTCGGCTACAATGGCGTAGGCGGCTTTGTTTCAACGCGTTTCGGCGGTTTAATCAAGGGTGTTGTCGCCATTTACGGGAATATCGAACTTGAAATAACAAAAGGGGATGTCAACGGCTGGAACAAGAAAGAACGCAGCCATTCCGTGTCTGGCAAGCGTCCTGGTTCTGCTTTCTTCGGAATGGGCCCAGGAGTAACCGTTTATCCATTTTTCAAATCATCTGAAACCATTCAAAACTTTTATTTAACGACATCAATGAATATCGAAATCGGCGGTGGCGGCAACATCGGTCTTGCAGGTGGCAACTTTAGATTTGAAACGGGCTATTTGTGGCAAACATCAGAACGGTTCTATTCAGGTATCGCCATAGGCACCGACATTCTCGCTACAGTAGGCTTAGATAGTCATATAAGAGACGAAAAAGGTTATTCCATTTGGCTTGGATTTAAATTTATTCGCAAATAGTTCATATAAAACTGACCCCGTGACGGTGCACGGGGTGACAGCTACGCTTTCTTCGAGGACTTTTTCGAGGGCTTCTTTACAGCGGGCTTGACGGCTTTTGCAGATTTCGTAGCAGTCTTATCCACATCTGCAACTTTTGCGTCGGCTTTTTTCTTTGCTTCGGGTGATTCGGCAGGCTCACCAACCTTTACGGCCTTTTCGTCTTTCGTCTGTTCCGCCACTTTCGGCACTTTGAACAAAATCTTCACGATTTCGTCGATGTGCTTGTGGGTGAAAATCTTGAGGCCCTTCTTTGCCGGTTCCGGGAGTTCCGCCACGTCCTTCTTGTTGCCTTCGGGCAAGCGGAGCGTCTTCACGCCGGCAGCGAGTGCAGCAAGCGCCTTTTCATTGAGGCCGCCAATCGGGAGGCAGGCGCCCGTAAGGCTTACTTCGCCCGTAAACGCGATATCCGGTGCAATCGGCTGCTTCGTAAACGCACTGAGCAAACAGAGCGTAAGCGCGATTCCTGCAGAGGGGCCATCCTTCGGCACAGCGCCTTCCGGCACGTGAATGTGGATGTCGGTCTTTTTCACAATCGCGGGGTCGATGCCAAAGTGATGCAAGCGTTCACGAACAAGCGAAACGGCAATCTGCGCCGATTCCTTCATCACATCGCCAAGCTTACCCGTCAAAATTAACTGTCCCTTGCCGCTCAAGAGCATGCTTTCGATAGGCAGAATTTCGCCACCGACGCTTGTCCACGCAAGGCCAGTCACAACGCCCGGGCGGCCCGGTTCCGGCAACTGGTTATCCAAGAATCTCGGTGCACCAAGATAATCGTGCAAGACCTTTTCCGTAATTTCGGGTTTAATTTTCTTGCCCATCACGATTTCTTTGGCGCGATGGCGTACCGCATTTTCGAGAGTGCGTTCAAGTTCACGCACGCCCGCTTCGCGGGTCCAGCCACGCATCACGGCGTTAATCATTTCATCACTGAAGCTCACCTGCTCGCCAAGCTTTACGCCTGTGCGTTCGCAAATACGCGGGAGCAAATACTTACTTGCAATCTGCAACTTTTCGTGCGGATAGTAGCCCGGCAGGCGGACAATTTCCAAGCGGTCACGGAGCGCTTCCGGAATATCCCCTTCGCTGTTGGCCGTTGCGATAAACAGTACGCGGCTAAGATCAAGTCCCACTTCCATAAAGTGGTCCGTAAAGTCATGGTTCTGTTCCGGGTCCAGAACTTCGAGCATGGCACTTGCGGGATCACCTCTGAAGTCGCTTGCCATCTTGTCGATTTCATCAAGCAAAATCACAGGATTCATGCACTTTGCACGACGCAACGCATGAATGAATCGTCCAGGCATGGCACCGATGTAAGTACGGCGGTGACCACGGATTTCGGCCTCGTCACGCACGCCACCAAGCGTAATACGAACAAAGTTTCGTTGCATGGCAGCCGCAATGGATTCCACGAGCGTCGTCTTGCCGACACCTGGAGGGCCAACGAGGCAAAGAATCGGTGCGCGGCGTTCCGTACCGGTAAGTTTCAGCACGGCCACGTATTCCATGATGCGTTCCTTGACTTTGTCCAAACCGAAATGCTTGGAATCGAGTTCCGCCTTCACCTTCTTCATGTTGAGAACGGTATCAGTATAAACGCCATAAGGAATGGAGAGGAACCAATCTACGTAATTACGGCTTACCGCATATTCCGGAGACGTGGGCTGCATCATGCGCATACGCACGATTTCTTCTTCGAGCTTTTCTTCGATTGCCTTGCTGAACTTTTTCGCCTTGATTTTTTTGAGCAGCTGGTCGGGTTCCGAAGAACCTCCGTTTTCGCCATCCAGTTCATCTTGCAACTGGCGGATTTGTTCAGAAATAAACCATTCTTTCTGCTGTTGCGCCATCTTCTGGCGTACGTTCTGCTGCACACGGATAAGCACGTTCTCGTTATCCTGCGCCACCTGCATCAAGCTAATCAAACGTTCCGCAAGCGCATCTATCGAATCCACTTCCAAAAGCGCCTGCTTCTCGGAAAGAGAAACCGGCAAGAACGGAATCATCCCGTAAAAGGCGTTGATATGGCTATCCATCGTAAAGAGCGCCTCGACCATGCCTTCTGCAATATTCCTATGCATTGCATAATCGCGGAACATATTCAGCACATCTTCAAACTTGCCACATTTATCTTCGGCCTTGATGAAACGTTCTCTCGGAGAGACCGTCACCTGCAAAAAACCATCACGCAAAATAATCGAACGGAGATCCACCACGGAATCGCCTTCGAGGACAACTTTCACACAACCGTTCGGGAACGGCGTCACATTCGCCACGCGGGCAATGACGCCCACCGTGTAGAGGTCGAGCATCGGATTGTCGAGCGATTCCTGCTCCACATTCTTCTGTGCAACCAAGATAATTTCGTTATTATGGTTCTCGGCAAATTCAAGGGCACGCAGAGACATTTCGCGGCCCACCAAGATGCGCCTCGTTGTCAGCGGAAATACAACAGCATCCCTCAACGGGAGCAACGGATACGTTTTGTTAAAATCAAAAGCCATACTATAAAATTAGTAAACCTCGCAAAAACGCGAGGTAATGTAGTTGTCTAGGCGACGTTAGTCTTAGATTTCTTCGCAGTGCCGCCACCCGAAGAAGGTTTTGAATAAAGACTTGCCTTGACCATCTCGGTCGTGAGGGTCAACTTCTTTTCGCCGGAGCCCGGCATCTTGAACATCGACTGTTGCAAAACGCGTTCCATCACGGACCTGAGGCCGCGCGCACCCGTCTTGCGGGTCATCGTCTCGCGGACGATTTCCTTGAGGGCTTCGTCTTCGAACTCAAGTTTAATGTTGTCCATAGCGAACAAGCTCTTGTACTGCTTCACGAGAGCGTTCTTCGGCTGCGTCAAGATGTTCATGAGTGCGGTTTCGTCGAGTTCTTCGAGTGCAACGGCAATCGGCAAACGGCCGACAATTTCCGGGATGAGGCCAAACTTGATGAGGTCTTCCGGTTCGAGCTGCTTGAAGAGTTCGCTCAGGCTGTTTTCGCTCGCCGTATGGATTTCGGCACCAAAGCCCATGCCGCCCTGGTTCACACGCTGGGAGATAATCTTGTCCAAGGTTTCGAAAGCGCCACCGCAAATGAAGAGGATATTCTTCGTGTTCACCTGCACGAGCGGCTGTTCCGGATGCTTGCGGCCACCTTTGGGCGGAACGGATGCAACCGTACCTTCCAGGAGCTTCAAGAGGCCCTGCTGCACGCCTTCACCGCTCACGTCGCGTGTGATGGAAGGGTTCGCGGTCTTACGTGCAATCTTGTCGATTTCGTCGATAAAGATAATGCCGCGTTCAGCCTTCGCCACATCGTAGTCGGCAGCCTGCAAGAGTCGCACGATAATGCTATCGACGTCTTCGCCCACGTAGCCCGCTTCAGTGAGTACCGTCGCATCGGCAATCGTGAACGGCACGTCCAGAAAACGGGCCATCGTCTGTGCCAAGAGAGTCTTGCCCGAACCGGTCGGACCGACCAAGAGCAGGTTCGACTTTTCGACATCGACATCGTCCTTGGACTTGTGCGTCTGCTTGTAGCGAAGTCGCTTGTAATGGTTGTAAACCGCCACAGAGAGCGCCATCTTCGCACGGTCCTGCCCAATGACAAAATCGTCCAAGTGTGCCTTGATTTCAGTCGGGAGCGGAAGCGGCTTTGTGGAAATTTCCTTCGCTTCCTTTTCCTGTTTCGTACGGGCCAAGTCTTCTTCCAGGATACGGCTGCACATGCGTATGCAATCGCTGCAAATATACGCCCCTGCACCGGTAATCATCTTTTCGACTTGTTCCGCCGGCTTTCCGCAAAAACTGCAACTTACAGCCGGGTGGTTTTTCCCGCTACGATACATTAAATACCCTCTTTACGCGGCACAAAAATTTCATCGATGACGCCAAAGGCCTTCGCTTCTTCCGGGCTCATGTAAAAATCGCGGTCGGTCTTTTCGCGGACTTCTTCCACCGGCTTGCCGGTATGCTTTGCGACGATTTCGGTAAGGGTATCCTTCGTGCGGATAATTTCCTTGGCGGTAATCTGAATATCTGTAGATTGTCCGGTAGCGGCACCCGACGGCTGGTGCAACATGATGCGGGAATGCGGGAGCGCATAGCGCTTGCCCTTGGTACCTGCAGCAAGGAGCACGGCGGCCATCGAAGCACAACTGCCGATGCAGATGGTCGCGATATTCGGGCGAACATGCTGCATGGTATCGTAAATGGCAAGCCCTGCCGACACGTAACCGCCCGGGCTGTTGATGTACAGCGTGATATCCTTTTCCGGATTCTCGTATTCGAGGAAGATCAGCTGGGCCATGACATTATTTGCCACTTCGTCGTTAATCGGCGTGCCCAAAAAGATGATACGTTCCTTGAGAAGTCTGGAATAGATATCGTAAGCGCGTTCGCCGCGCCCGGTAGTTTCAATGACGGTAGGGATGAGCATTTAGTCCTCTTATTACTTTGTTTCTTCTGCTGCGGGACGGATACCGACGATGAAGTCAGCGGCAAGCTGGAAACGAAGTTCGTCGCGGAGCTGGTTGATGCGACCAGACTGGCGGAAGTGGGCCTTCAAGCCTTCGAATTCCACATGGTAAGCCTTGGCCATCTGCTGCAAGCGTTCGTCAACGAGAGCCTGCGTCGGCTTAATCTTTTCTTGCGTGGCGACGAATTCGAGAATGCGGTGCTTCTTGATTTCGCGGATAGCTTCGCCGGAGAGTTCATTTATCTGTTCTTCGGTCGGTTCGACAACGTCCTTTTCGCTCTGAGCATTGCGGTTGAGCGTCCACTTGATGAGGTCGTAGATGCGGGCCTTCGGAACTTCGAACGGGTTTGCTTCGATGAGCTTGTCGATAGCTTCGTTGATAGCCTTGTTCTTGGCAGCGTCCTTCTTCTGGGCAGCGAGGCTTTCGGCGAGATTGTTTCTCAGGTCGGCTTCGTCCTTAACGCCAACCTGCTTGCAGAATTCTTCGTCCAAAGTCGGCGGAACGATTTCGCGAACGTCCTTGATTTCGACATTGAACTGAGCCGTCTTGCCGCGATAGCGTTCGTCTTTGTGGTCATCCGGATACTTGAAGTTGATTTCCTTCTTGTCGCCGGCCTTCACGCCCATGAGACCTTCGTCAAATCCCGGGGAGGCGGATTCACCGAGGAGAGAACGGAATTCCTTGTTTTCCGGGAGTTCCTGCTTTTCACCATCAATCACAACTTCGATATAGTCGCCAACGACAACGTCGCCCTTCTTGGCTTCGCGGTCAACATGTTCGTCCTTGCTCCACATCTGCATGAGGCGGTCGAATTCGGCCTGGACTTCTTCTTCGTGGACAGCTGTAGCCGGAACGGTGATGCCCGTGTCAGCGTAACCCTTGATATCGATTTCCGGATCAATTTCGACTTCGACCTTCAGTGTGATGTCGTTCTGTTCGTCGTCCTTGAAGTCCTGGACCATGAGCTTGCCAACCGGAACGATGTTCGCCTTCTTGAGAGTATCCTGAACGATAGAGTTCACGACTTCATCGACAGCTTCGTGACGGATGGAGGGTCCGAACTGCTTCAAGATCATGGACTTCGGCACTTGGCCCTGGCGGAAGCCCTTCAAGGCGACCTGCTTCTTGTACTGAGAAAGCTTCTTTTCGAACGGAACCTTGAGATCACCCTGCGGGATTGTAATTTCAAGGGTGCGCACGGTTGCGCTTGTTTCTTTGATTTCAGCGGACATATATACTCCGATAGACGGTTGTTTAAAAGGTGATAAAAAAGAACTGCGAGGGGTGGGAGTCGAACCCACACACCGAAGTACCAGATCCTAAGTCTGGCGCGTCTGCCAATTCCGCCACTCTCGCGATTTCAAGACCAAAGATACAAAAAAATGCAAAAAATTTTTTTGTTTTTTTCCGTTAAATAGGCTTTTGCAACAGCTAGAAATTACCTTTTTTCTATTACACCATAAAAACGGGACGGGTAGCGCTTCGAAATCAAGCCCAACTTGTTCAACACGCGCAACGGGAACATCAACAAGAACCCGAGAGGACCGCTAAAGCAATCGCGCAAGAGCTTTATACCCGCCCCCGGGAAAAGGCAGTCCCCCATCGTAAGGCGGTATTCCACACCAAGGCCATCCAAAAGCTGCTTCAGTTCGTCGTACGAGAAATGCCACAGGTGGTCGGAGACCGCAACGTGCGCATACGAGAGCCCGCATTCGAACAAAGTCTTAAAATCGTTCGTGCACGGGAGCGAAAACAGCACGCGCTTTCTGGCCGCCCCGATAGCGGACTTCAGAAACTCCGCCGGATCCGGCACATGTTCCAGCACCTCGATCATCATGACCGTATCGGCAAGATTCTCGCCAAGCGGTTCGCTCGGTTCAAGCAATTTCGTCTTGAGCCCATTCTGTTCGGCGACCGCAAGCGATTTCTCGTTGATATCAGCAACAGTCGTATCAAAGCCGGCCTTTTTCATTTCGAGCGAGTAAGCGCCTTCGCCCCCGCCAAGATCGAGAACAGTTTCCCCGCGAATTTCTTTCAGCAAAAAATCAACAATAGGCTTGTGAGCCTCGCCCGGCTTTGCCGGCGGCCCCGGCACGAAAAAAGAACTTTGACCTTGCAATTTACCCATGGTGCAAATATATAAATTATCTTTACAGCAATGTTCCAGGCGTTCCGCAATATTAAAATCGGCGTATTCATCGCATTCGTGAATCTCCTTATCCAAGGAATCTCTTTTTTCGTACAGAATTTTATCGCGAGAAACCTGGGCACCGCCTCTTACGGGCACTTCGGGCTTTTGCAGACCGACTATTCGATTTTCTGCGCCATCGCCGACTTTGGCATGACCACCCTCATCCTCGCGTTTTTCGGGAGCCGTGCCACGAGTGGTTCGCTGTTCAGGAACATTCTCCAGCTGCGACTATTCTCCGCCATCGCGGCAGCGCTCCTCATGGTCGCCTTCGCATTCACGTTCCGCTACAATCACCCGATTTTTTACGGCGAGTTGATTTTCACATTCGGGCTCGTGTTCCAGCACGCATTTTTCGACTGGTACTTCATCTGCGGAAAATTCTGGAAACGGCTTTTCGTCTCGAAACTACTGCACACGATTTCGTACTCCGCCGTGATGGGCTTAGCCCTTCTCTACTTCAAGATTGAACGCATCGAACTCATCGCGCTTGCGATGGTGCTTGCCGCGCTCCCGGCGTTCTTCTATGGTGTCACGCAGGCATTCCACGCACACCTCCTCAAAATCACGCGACGCACGTTCCGCTTTATCGCACTCATGATCAAAGCGGGCATCCCGTATGCCATTTCGAGCTTTGCCGCATTCGCCTACCTCCCCGTCGGCCTCTATGTCGCAGACAAGTTTGCCAGCGCCGAATTCCTCGGCTGCTACAACTTCGGGCATAAACTCCTCGTGCTCTGCTCAGGCATCATGGTGCACTTCATCTCGTCGAACCTCATCACGCTCCACTCGACGCACGACAAGAATCTCCACCTCAAGGACATCGCCATATTCACGTTGTTCATCACCGTGTGTTCTGCGCCACTGTGGCTTTTCCCCGATTTCGTCCTCAAGATTCTGTTCTTTGCAGTCCCCTGGACCGATACCACGTTACAGACAAGCGCAAACATTTTACGGGTACTTTCGTTCTCGCTCATTTTCCAGGCTGCACGCACCACGCTCATCTCGACACTCCTCAAGGAGCACGCGACACGCGCCTACGCCATCATGGTGAGCATTGGCGGAGCCTCGAACATCATCGCTTGCGGCCTTGCCGGAATGTATCTCGAAAACGCCATGATTCCGCTTTTCGCGCTCACCGGCGATTTGGTGATTACCGCAATTTTATTCGGATACTTTATCCGCAATAAGAGAATGAAGTGGTAACGCGGCTATGCCGCAGTTGACAGTGGTTAGTGGTTGGTGGTTAGGGAGCAGGTTTTAGGTTATAGAGGTTAGGGGCCTACGCACCATGAACCATCAAAACATTGTAGTTGTCAATAGATTCCATTGGTTTTGGGACAGCCCAACAAGTACATACAATAACAAGCAGTATTATTACTAACCGTTTCATTTTCTTCCTATTAAAAATTAGTACTCAACAACAATTTCATCGTTTTGATAAAATTTCAATCCTTCACCATTACCATACCATATTACATCAGAACAGGTAATTTTATCATTATTTATATTGCAAATATTTCCGCTCATTTTAATCATATTACCCCAAAAACCGCCAATTGCAAATTTTCGAGGTGCAGGGATTGTATCATTTTCATTTTTCAAAACATGGCTATTTTCCCCTTCATCATCAAGAATTACGCAATACACGTCCTTCTCCCAAGCTCTAACATCATCGCAATTTTCAATCCATTCTAAATTTTTCTCTAGACGTTTGTAAGTTATCGTTTTCAACGACGTATCCAACACCGCATACTGGCAGCTGTCTCCTCCTGCATTTAATGACTTTTCATTACGCACAATAAATGTTCCGTCTATCCATTCCTTTACAGAATTTCCTCTAAACACAATAGAACACCCTTCCAAATTTCGATTTAGATTTATTGTATGAGGTTTTTCGCCTATTTTCCATAAAGAAATTGAATTTTTTCGTTGTACATACAGATGCCCCCAGATTACAGAATCAGAGAATTGACCATCCCACATACCATTAGTATAACTTCCAGTCAAAGAATCACACCACCTTGGGCCATCTTCTTGTACGCGGTAATTATAGACACATAGCCTTGCGTTTTCACAACCTCTATCATCATCTGAACTACCATTAGCATAATTGGTATATTTACTCCAACAACGGTAATCTTCAACCATTACCAAAGAATCATCAACAAAGCCCATCACCTTGGCTCCACTTCGTTTTTCATCCCACTCAAAAGTAGTTTCCGAACACCCCCACATGCCTACACACGCGAAAGCAATCATAGCAGCACCAATCAGCCTATTAAATCCACCCTTCATAAAGTCCCTCCCTTGCCGTTTTCAACTGACAGGAAACAATTATCTGTATAAATATATTTTTAATTTCAAGCAAAAACCAATAATTTAATTTATACAAATTCATCACAAGTGCGGGATGGCAACGCATTACAACTTTACTGGATCCTTCACCCTTTGGGTTCAGGATGACGTCAATATTCACTGGATCCTTCCGCCTACGGCGTCAGGATGACGGCAAAAAAGGAGATGCCCGATTGTCATCCCGGACTTGTTCCGGGACGGGCATGACAAAACACTAAACTGTTTTCTCTTCTACTTCGCCGACGACTTCAGGGTCAGCGGGCAATATTGAACGCGAGCCGCTGCTGACAGTACAGACAAAGAAAAAGAACGACATCCACACCCAGTACATACTTTGCTTGTAACCCGTCGTAAAGTTCCAAAGAATAATCCACATCATGAATGTCGCCGTCAGCAGAAGTATAAACGGGCTTTGGGCCATGGCCATTCTATGGTAGCAAAACGTAAAGAGTACGCCAAAGAAAAACGGCAAAAGAAATATCCCCGGCAAGCCAAAGTCCTTGTAGGCATCCCACAAGTACGGAATCGTATTGAGCCCGGTATATTTCACCACGCTCTCGTTATACGGTGTATCCCAGCCAAAATTCTGCTGGATTCCATCGCCGATGTGCATTAAGTGCGTAATGCCAAAAAACGCGTCAATGCCGTACGTCCAATCGTGTTCGTGAATGTCGCTTGTACGGTTGAACGCGTAATCCAGATTCCAGTAGTTGTTCGCCACGTACTTGTACGGGAGCAGCGCTACTTCTTTCGCAATCCTGCTGTCGGTGATGTCGGAATTGCCGTACTGCCCTTTAAGCGATGCGACCGCCACAAAGAAAATACAGACAAATACAGTGACCACGGCCAGCGAACGCCACGAGAAACGTCCACGCAAATAGTTGAACAGAATCATGAACATGCCAAGGCAAAGCATGTTGATGCCACGGCTCGGGTATGTAGCAAACGAAAGGAGAATCGTGAACACCACCATGAACCGCGAGGCATAGCGCACCCAGCGCACCGGGTTCATGGACTTGAACGACGCTACTGCAAAGAGCCCGACAACCATCGCTCCCGAGGTAAAGAAGTCCGCATACTTGAGCACGTCGTTATCCTTGCCAGAGAGCCACTGCGAAGGGTTGTCCGTCAAGAGCACCAGGTTCCCCGCTACAGAAATCACGCCGAGCACGCCCACGAAAAAATATGCGAACGCCGAAAAACTGAGGAAAAAATGACAGACCCAGTTATATTCGCCATGCACCGATAGTTTATCCTGCAACGGTGGACCGCCACTCGAGCGCCACGCAAAGTCCGTCACGTAGCAGCCGACCAAAAAACAGAACATGCCGCCGCCCCACACAAGCCATGTCGAATAGTTGAAATCCGACATCATCGGCAAGAACTGCAAATAGGATACGCCGAGCATAACCATCTGCACTAGAAAGTACAATGTCGATGGGCGAAAAAAATCTTCCTTGAAAACAGAAACTAGAACAAGGGCCACTATGGCGAGCGCAAACATCACGCTTGATTCAGGATAAGCGAATAATGCGTCCATAGGGCGAACACCAAAAGTTATTTACGCCAGAAGAAAATTTTCTTGACGAAGAAATCCCATTCGGCAGCAGTCTTGCTGTTTGTGCGGCTTTCCGAGCGCATGTACTCCACTAGATTGCAGAGGAGCGTAGCAAAGAAGAACGTGATGAATACCGTAAACACAAGAAGCAGACCGCGCTTCGGGGAAATCTTCTTGTCGTTTTCCCAAGGCGGTTCAAGTACGTGGAGGTTTGTGAGCATTTTGGCTTCTTCCATGCGCATCTGTTCACTCTGCTGGCGCAACACCTTGTACATCGCTTCTTGAATGCGGATTTCGGCTTCGCGTTTCAAGTACTCCGAATAAAGTTGCGGAGACTTCTTGAGCTCCATGATACCGATGTCGCTGTGCTTACCCTTGAGCGTTCCTCCAAGGGCGGAATTCATTCCCTTCATTCTCTTCGAAAGTTCCTGATAACGCTTGCTGTTTTCACCGCGATCAAGCTTCTCGAAGTTCATTTCCATGTTCACTTCTTCGCGCATCGCCTGCAGTTCACTCAAATACTTGATAGTCGCTTCGAGCTGCACGGTCGGTTCATACACGTTGTTTGTCACTTGGAAATTGACGAAATCCTTGAGCAAGGAATCTAGCGCATGTTCGCAACTGTCAAGTCTGGACTGGAAATATTCCCTGGACTGGCGAGCCTGTCTTGTCTTGAATGCGTTGAAAGAAGAATCTGCCTTTTCAAGCATAAACTGGATGACTTTCACAGCAAGCTTTGGGTCCGTATCCTTGTAATAAAGGGAGAACATCTCTTCCTTGTTCATCTCCAGGCCGAAGTTCTTGCGGAACTCCTTGAGCAAGTCCGCATGGAACTTGCCCTTGAACTCGTAATGCCTCGCCAGGTCAAACTTGTCGATGACCATGTTGTGCAGTTCCCAGGAATTGAGAATCGTCCACACGGCGTTCGCATCCTCGCTAGTCTCGGATAGGCCCAAGAAAGAAGTCATGCCAGATGCACCGCCCAACATGCCGCTCAATGCACCTGCCATGGACTGCGTCGATGCCGGCGGGGTGACAATCGCCGATGCCGCATACTTGGGCTTCACGACCCACATGACCATGACAAAGACGACAATGGTTGGGATAAGGACAAACGCAGCAACAAACTTGAAATGTTTCAAGTCGTTGTTCAGAATCCGCAGGCAGATTTCAACAAAACCGATTGGCTCTTGCTTTTCCATAAATTACTTGTAGTTGACGTAAATGATGAACGCAGAAGAAATCACACTCAGGAGGGAGGCCATGAACAAGGTAAAATCCTTGAACGATTCGTAATGACTCTTCGGGATTTCAATGTAGTCGCCCGGCAAAATCGGGTCTGTGGCGACGTTGACCGAGATAGCCTTCGGCGTCGTTCCGCGCCAGACCTTGACCTGATTCCATGAACCCGTTATCGTGTTTATACCACCGGACGAGATATAGTCGATAGCATGCCATGTCGGGTTGTAGCCGTAACGCCCGATGAAGTTCACGGCGCCGCCCACATAGACAAACAATTCCTTCACGAAAAACTCGATTTCCGTATTCGGTGCGACAGTAGTCGTCTTCATGTCGGCAAGCGTAATCCAACGTGGATCCTTATCCGGCTCGCGCACGCACACAGCCTTGTAGCCCAGGTTGTGCATCCTGTTCGCCCCCGCAAGGTCAAAGTAATCCTGGAGCGTCCTGTCGGCACGATAAGCTACGCTTGTCCTGAATCCAGGGAACATCAAGGTGACGTTATCGCCCATCGCAATAAACGGGACAAAGACCTTGTCGCCCTGCTCCAGCATGACGTCCTTCTCGAAATCGCCGTTCGTCGTCATCGCCGTGAAGTTCACGTGGATAGTGTCCTTGCCGCGGATTACCTGCACGTCTTCGGTATTCGCGTTCGCCAGCGGGTTGCCGATTGCACGGATGAACTGGCTAAGCCTTGTCTGCGGATCGACGATGTGCTGGCCGACCAAGCCGACAGCGCCCATCGCATTCACGCGGAACTTCTTGAGGGCAGCTAGCTGCACAAAACAGAACTCGCGCTTGTATTTTTTCGAGACCAAATCCAGAATGAGTTTCTGCGCTTCGCCGAACGTCTTTCCGCCCACGTTGACAGCGCCGCATTCCTCGATGGCCACGCTCCCATCCGGATACACCTGGATAGAAAGGTACTTGTCTTCAAGCATCAAGTCCAAGAAATCGCCAGGCCCGAGCACGTAACTGGAATCGACGGCCATTTCGGCGTACATCGGCGTAAGCGATGCGGCGCCACGCGTCGATGTTCCTTCGCCAAGTACATAGCCCTTGCTAAGGCCCGAATTACCGAACATCGATTCCGAAGCAAACACGCTTGCACATATCAAAAGAAGATAGGCTAAAAAAGCTCGCATATTAAATCAATCTACACTTGAGATAAAGACAACTAGGTCATATAATAATACAAAAAATCAAACGAAACAACTTGAAAATAAACGTAAATAGTTGGCAGAACGCGGTTAACAAAGGGTAGCGCTAGTTGGTAGTAAACAAAAAAAGGACCCGGAAATAACCGAGTCCCTTTTTAAAAGCGGTTTGACCGTTAGTTAGCGGACTTGCCTTCGCCTTCGACCATGTCAACAGCAGCATCAGCCTTGGCAGGTTCAGAAGCCTTCTTGGCCTTGGCAACGATTTCGTCTTCGACGAGACCGATCATGGCCATTTCAGCAGCGTCACCGGCGCGGTTCGGACCGAGCTTCAGCACGCGAGTGTAACCGCCGTTGCGGTTAGCATAACGCGGACCGATTGTGTTGAACAAATCCTGGAGAACCTTCGGGTCCATGATGAAGCGGGCTGCTTCACGACGGGCAGAAAGGTCACCCTTCTTTGCGTAGGTAATCATGCGTTCCACACAGCTGCGCACAAGCTTAGCCTTGTGGAGAGTGGTACGCACATAGCGCTTGTTCTGATCCGATTCCATGCCCTTACCGATGATGGAAGTGGTGAGGGCGCGGAGGATGGCACGCTTGTGTTGGGCGTTAACACCCAGTTTCTTGTTTTTTACACCGTGTCTCATGTTTAATCCTTCAAGTAATCATCGACGTCCATGCCAAA
>JAGCPZ010000024.1 GCA_017965445.1 Fibrobacter sp.
GAACTCGCCGCCAACTGCGTGATGACCCAGTTGCTCCTCCGCGACGCCACCAAGGCACCGGAACTGTTCGACAAGAGCATGAAGGTGTACTTGAACCTCGCCGAAGCCGAAGTCGCAAAGCACTACAACTTCGTGAAGAGCGTGAACGTGGAAGCGATGGAAAGCTATAGGAAGTAGACAGTAGGAAGTAGGCAGTAGACAGTGATTAGTGAATAATCGCGGCTACGCCGCCTACTGAAACGCGAAAAGAAATTGCCCCGGCTCTAGCGAGTCGAGGTTTTCGTTTATTGGGTTTCTATCCCTAACGCAAATGCAAAATGGTGCTTTTTTGTTCATTTCTTTATTGACTTTAAGTTGAAATTTATGTATATTATTAATGAGCTGGTCGAAAGACCCAGGTTCAACCTAATTAGGCGGGCAAACTGTCCGCCATTTTTGTTTGGAGGTGGAATGAGTTGTCTGAGCATTTTTGTGGACGAAAGCGGCGATTTTGGTCCCTACGACTCAAAATCACCATACTACATCGTGACACTCGTCATCCACGACCAGTCAAAAGATATAAACTCTCAGGTTCAGACTTTGAACGCCAAGGTCCAGTCACTTGGATTCGACAACGATTTTGTTATTCATACGGCTCCGCTTATTCGCAGAGAAGAAATTTTTGTCAATGAACCGCCAAACAAAAGAAGGTCCCTTTTTATAAGTCTGTTTTTCTTTGTTCTAAAATCCCCGATTTCCTACAAGACATTCGTCTTTGAAAAGCGACAAGGCGAAACGACACTGACGTTAGAAGGCCGAATGGCCCGAGAAATGTCTTTATTCATCCGACAAAACCTAGGTTTCTTTCAAAGTTTTGAAGATGTAGTCCTATATTACGACAACGGTCAACACGAGTTGAACCGCATCTTGAATTACATTCTTTCAACGGAACTATCCTCTTATACACTCCGAAAAGTGTTGCCTAAGGATTACAAACTGTTCCAAGTTGCAGATTTGATTTGTACCTTACAACTTCTCAGCTTAAAAAGCGAAAACGGGGAACTCTCTAAATCAGAGCAACTTATATTCCACAGCAAGCGTGAGTTAAGGAAGACTTTTTTAGGTCCAATACAAAAGAAACGATTTGCCTAGCCCTTGCATTTTATGATGAAATCGCTCACCTTAAGCAATCTCTTGATTAAGAAGACTATTTATAAGTCGCTTGTTTTTTAAGAGAAAACACGCTTTATACCCTATTAATTTTTGCGTTCGACTTTGGCACATAGCGCCTAATGCACGTCCATTTTAGAGAACAAATTAAGTACTGCAACGCCGATGGCGATCAGGACTAAACCGATGACGGCGGGAAGGTCGGGGGTTTGTTTGAAAAAGAAGATACCGCTGATGGTGATGAGTGCGATTCCGAGCGCAGACCAGGTGGCATACGCGATGCCGATGGGGACTGTTCGCAGGCAGAGGCTCAGCAGGTAGAGCGAGCCAACGTAGCAGACAAGCGAAAAGATTGAAGGGAGGACCTTCGTAAACTGATCCGACATTTTTAGGAGGGTCGTGCCGGCGGTTTCTAGGACAATTGCAAGAAAAAGGAATAAATAGTTGAGCATGGAAATAATATACAAATTAATTCGCACATAGTGCCATACTACATTATTATATTTCACGGCACAGGAGTTTTATGAAAAATTTACACAAATGCCGGTGACATTTTTGAAAATATCAGGTGTTACAGAGATATGAATCGATTTTATAAAATCAAGGAAAATTTGAGGATAGAATGACTTTAGTAATAAACACGCTGGAATCTGGCGACTATACGGAACAGATAAATGCGCTGCTAGCGGATAACGATTTTGATATAGAAATCATCAACACAGCAAATATGAAAATCGCCCACTGCATGGGCTGCAACCAGTGCTGGCTCAAGACTCCGGGTGTTTGCGCCATCAAAGATGATTACGAATCCATCATCAAAAAATTGGTAAAGGCGGACAATTTATGGATTGTCTCGGATACGCATTTCGGTTTCCTCGATTATCGCGGTAAGCGGGTTCTAGACCGCATCATGCCTATGCTGAACATGTACATCATTTTCCGTGATGGATGGATGCGGCATCAGTTGCGTTACCATTCGCTAAGCGTTGGTGTCATTTACAAGGGCGACGGCAACCAGCAACTGCTAGAAGACTGGTGCAATCGCACGGCAGCAAATCTCGGAGGGCGTTCGCTAGGGGTCCTCGCACTTGGAGAATCTTCAAACCAAACTGCAACTGCCGAAATCACGGCAGCGGGCATTTTCGCAAATTCTTCCTCCGCTCCAGAAAAAATCGAGCATGTCGTCATCATCAACGGAAGTCCCCGCGTCAAAAAGTTCAGCAATACAAACAAAATCATTCAATCATTTGCCTTGGGACTTGAAGAGGCCGGAGTAACGCATAAACTTTATTCACTTTCGAGCCGTTCGGAATGGGACGAAATTCGCGAAGCGTTCATGACCAACGACCACATCATCATCGCTTTGCCACTTTATGTGGAATGCGTTCCTAGTCTCTTACTTGAATTCTTGACAACGCTCCCCACGGAACGTGTGCGACCTGCAAAAATTTCGTTTATTCTTCATGGCGGGTTCGACGAAGGACACCAACTGCGTCTTGGCGAAAAGTTCTTGCAGTCGTTACCGGCGCAGCTTGGCTGCACCTATGGCGGGACACTCGTCAAAGGCGGCAGTTTCATGCTCCGCATGCGCGAAAACGAGTACATCAAGAAGATGACCGACAAAGTGTTGGACGCCTACATTCCGATGGGCAAGCTATTCGCCCAAAACGGAAACTTTATGTTCCCCGAAGCAAAATCGTTCACCGGTCCAGAACAAATTCCGTGGGCGGCACGGCAAATTATCGCCCTAGCACTCAAACGCATCCTCAGACGGAAATTCGACAACTTCGCCAAGGAGTGGGGCTGCACCCGCCCGCTAGACGATAAAGTTTATAGCGAATAAAACGGACATACAACAGAAATAGCCACGATTTCTCGTGGCTATCCCTCCTCCTTACATAAACACTCTCAGACTCTTTTTACTTACCGCACTGGTCGTAAGAGCCGAACTTATCTACGACAAATTCACCATCGCTGGGGAACCGGAGCTGCACCTGGGAAACTTTTCCAACGACATCTTCGATTTTTTCTTTGGATTTTTCATCGCTATTCTTGAAGGCATCCCAGGAAACCTTACCCCAAACCATATCATCAGAATAATCAACTTCAGCATACCAGTATTTGTTTTTTTCAGCATCCGTGACGAGCGTTATTCTGATTTCACTATCAGTCTTGTAATGGATGCAGAAGCCTCCCCATGCACTGATGTCAGCCGGTTCCAACTTTGAACTCACAGTGTTGAGGCTGATTGTTGCAATATCGTCATCGTCGTCACGCGATTTTACATAACCCTGGAAGTTGTGATACTTGCTTACCAAGGAAGCAATGACATACCCGTCATCATCGGCTTTGACATCGTCAGGGAAATTGAAACTATACATATCCGTTTCTTCGGGAGAATTTGTCCAAATTCCGCCAGACTTTGCACCTGAAATACCGAGATCTACATGGTCGCCATCTTTAGAACCGTCCCACAAGAAGCTCTTTCCAGACTTGTAGCTAGAAGATTCCGTGGGCTTCACTTCCTTGAATTCGCCAGATTCCTTGACAGAAAGATTTTCCGGCACCAAGGCGCTAATACGTCTGATTCCGACCATCGTTCCGGCCTTGTTTTCCTTTGCGAACTTGAAGCGAATCTTTGCCAGATGCTTAAGAATATCGCTATCGGAACCCTGCAGGCCATCGGCAAATACCACACAGTTCTTTTCCATATCGTTGTTCTTGGCAAAAGTCATTGTCTTGCTCTTCTTTTCAAGGGTGCCCGCCGAGGAATCCCCAGGAACAAGTTCCATTACAATATCCATTTGCGATTCATATTCCAGGCACATGCCCTTCCACAAACCAGACACGTCTGCTGTATAAATGAAATCCTTGCCTTTCTTAGTGGTTTTCCCTGCAACAAGGAATTCAAAACCGACGTCAGGATTGGAGCTGGAACCCTTGAAGACAACATTGCCATAAATGCCTTCATTGTAATCGACTCTTTCAGCAAAATCCAAATCGTCGCGGTTACCGTCCCAATCAAAGTAGGCTTTGGAGGAATCTCCAAAGAAAGTCATTGCGCCAGAAGTTCCTTCATCGCCCTTGGCAAAACCGGTCTCTACTTGATTACCATCTGTTTTGCCAATCCACATATCCGAACGGACGTAAGGCGTCAATCGCTGAATGCTGAATTCACCCGACGAACCCGATTCGCCCACAAAGACCAACTGCACGGAACGCACCTTCTTGACAACGTCAGAACCGTCCATATCATCCGATTTTTTCATCTTGAAATCTTCCCAAGATGCGCAATGGCTTTCGGATCCGGAGTCCTTCATATTCAAGCTGACATAAGGCACATCCTTATCTACAGAAGAACTGGCGTAGTCTGCCGTATCGAGGCGGACTTCCACATCAAAGTCAGACTTGTACGCAATGCACAAGCCGTCGCCGTCCTGAGAAAGATCGGCGGGAGAACCGTCCGGATTGGAAACATCATAGGCGATACCGGCGCGGGCAGCACCTTTTGAACCCGACTTTTTCAATGCAACACGACCGAGCAATGCACCATCGGTGTTCTCCAACTTGATTTCGGAGCCCTTCATGACATTCCAATCCTTAAGATTGGCTGTTTCATTCCAGAGTGCATTTTTTTCTTCGGTTGTACCAAAATGTTGGGAAACTGTAGAATCATCCGAACACGCCGTAAATACAAGGGTCCCAAACAATCCCAAGCACAAAGCGTTTATTTTCACGTATTTATTCATATAACTCCTCATTATTTTTTTTGTGTATTTTTTGACAATGGAAACATCTGCAAGTTCAAACGATAAACTTGACATGGTTCCTTACTCATGTTGGCAATAGCCACAATCTTTCTGCGACAGGATTCCAGTTCCCGCACAATTTGTTCGTAGGCATCTCGGTCAATCCCCATGGTCACACCGGAAACGTCACGATCATGAATATCATACTCGTCAATGGCCTTCTGCGCAAAGCCGGCCATTTCACGATGCATGGAGCGAACGACCACAGGCATCACTTCGGAATTACCGACCAAGGCCTTGTCCGTCTGCACATAGACATTCTTGGATTTGCGCTGCAAAATCCCGACACTCACCATAAAATCCAGGGATTTACGGACTTCATCAGCTGTGATTGGCTGCCAGCACATTTCGGCAACAGCCTCGGGTGTAGCCCCCGGCATCATTGCCACCAGTTCGCGCAAAACTGGATTTTTCCAAGATTCAAAGTAAGTGAAAGCATCGCTGTCCACCACTCGGATTTTGTTGGCTTTCGCAATATCCGTCATGCTGGCAAAGGAATTCTTTTTTGTTTCGTCGTCCTTCGCCTGGTTATACCGTACCAAATGACGGAAATAAGCATATTCGAAGCCGCCCAGGTTCATGGCCGATGCGACCCTTTCAATCCCGAGCTCGCTAAGGCTGCTTTTTCCTTCGCACACCAATTTCAAATAAATTGGTGACGTGAAACCGGCCAGCCGAGCAAATTCACGCCACGTAAAAGAGCTTGTCCTCTTACGTTCGTCGTAAAAATCTTGCATGCAGCGGCGATAATCACGATATTCTGTTATTGGTTTCATAATCCTCCTTACACAAAGGAATTTTCCTCTGCAATCTTAATATAGCTAATTTTGTATCATTAGACAAATTTTTAATGATACAAAAACAAAAATTTACATTCTTTTCAATAATTCAGTCACAGCTATTATTATTTCGCGATGTAATCGCCGTCCAAGATACACCAAACGGAGCGGTCGTCAATCTTGGTGGGGCGGCAGAGTCTAGGATAAACGCCTTCGGGCAAATTCATGTTTCGTGCAGTACAGTCCACAAAACTGTTGCGATAGTTTTCCCAGTCTTTGCATTGTTCTTCCGGAGTTCTAGCGGCATTCTTCACATAGTCTGCGGTAGTGCAAGTTTCATTTGCAAATATCCAAGTATTGCCCCAGTCTGTAATTGTGAGGTTATACTTTTCAATGGCAATTGTATCGACGTAATCCGGGTTACGGCTTTCACCAACAAACTTCACAAGCGTATCGCCTTCAAAGACACTCTTTTTCCAAGTTTTGGTCGCAGTAACAGAATCAGGAACAACATAAGATGGATTTTTCGTGAGCCAAATGGTTATTGTCGAATCGGTCACCTGTGTCAGCTGCAATTGCTGTTCAGATTCGCTGTAATAAAAGACGTCATTGCCCACAATGATTTTTTTCGAGTAAGCTTCATCATTCCGGCAAGAACCCCAAACAGGAATGTTCCGGCAGTTTTGCGCATTCGAAAACATGAGCGAATCTTCCAATACAACGAGAACACAATTCGAAAAACTATGAAAGCCCACAAAATCGGTCACAATCTTGCCGCTTTCATAAACATGCAGGACCGTGCAAGACGGATTACTCCATTCTTCAACTGTAATGTTATGGCCTAAATACGGACCATTCTTTGCACGATCTTCGTCAGTTTAAGTATCAGGATCAATCGTATATTTCAAAAGATTCGGCTGGATTCCCGTAGTGTCAAAAGGGAGTTTGTCCAACTTAGGTATTTGCGTTTCCGAGCCTTGAGCAGCCCCCTGAGAAGAAGACGAAGCTTCTGACGAAGAACTTTCTTCCACCTTTCCAGATGACAAACTTACAACGGGCTTTTGTGAAGAGGAACTTTCCACAATATTTTCAAATGAGGAACTAGAGTATTTTTCTTGCGGTGATTTGGCAAAATATTGGTCTTGGGAAGAAGCGGTATCATCGCAAGCGACAAGGAACACAACAATGCTTATGAATAAAAGTTTTTTCATCTCAACACTCTCTTTTTTTTTAAAAGTAAAAAAAATTGACCGCCCCGCGAGGGACGACCAATTTTGAACTTGTTCAGTAAGGAGATTCCCGTTCAGAGACGGGAATGACAGTTGCGAGAAGTTTCCTTCCTACTGCCTACTGTCTACTGCCTACTAATTAGTTACCGCGTTCGAAGCGGATGAAGTTCACGACCTTCAAGCTGGTAAGGCCGAGCTGCTTGGCAACGACTTCCTGGAGGTAGTCCTTGACAGAGAGCTTCTTCGGGTTCTTTTCAGTCATGAAGAATTCCTGGTCTTCGAGAACGATTTCCTTGAGGACCTTGGCGACGCGGCCATCAATTTGGCGCTGCAGGAATTCGGGCTTCGGAGCCTTGCCGGAAGCTTCGATCTGAGCCTTGGCAATTTCCTTTTCCTTTTCGATCGTTTCAGCCGGGACTGCAGCATCGTTCAATGCAACCGGAGCGAAAGCAGCGGCCTGCATAGCAATGTCCTTGGCAGCCTGCTTGAGAGCAGCTTCGTCAGCAGAGCCTTCGAAAGCGAGTTCAGTGATAACACCGATCTTGCCCTTCATGTGGCTGTAGAGACCGAACACGGAATTCGGGACCTTCTTGACTTCGGCGAACTTGCGGAAGTCAATGTTTTCCTGAATCTTCACGAGAACGTCCTGGAGGCGGTCGTTGATCTTGACGCCATCGACGACAGCGTTCTTGAGGTCTTCGACGGAAGCGATTGCCTGCGTTTCGACAGCCTTGGTAGCAAGGGCAGCGAGGGCAACGAAGTCGTCATTGTTGGAAACCGGTTCAGTTTCGCAGGTGAGTTCGAAAGCAGCAGCCTTTTCTGCGGTTTCGATAAGGTAAACGCGGCCTTCCTTGGCAGCCTTGTCTGCGCGCTTTGCAGCAACAGCAGCACCCTGCTTGCGGAGGAGTTCCAAAGCCTTTTCCATATCGCCGTCAGTTTCGGTGAGTGCCTTCTTGCACTGCATCATGCCGAC
>JAGCPZ010000004.1 GCA_017965445.1 Fibrobacter sp.
AACCCGCCCATCTTCGCCGACGGCATCAAGGCGGTCATCGCCCATGCTCTCCTTATCAAGGTGACCCCGGTGGGTGCTGTGTCCGAAACTCTCGCGGCTAGCAAGCGCGCTCAGAACGAAGGCTATGCTGCGATCGTTTCTCACCGCTCTGGCGAAACTGAAGACACCTTCATTGCTGACCTCGCCGTCGGTACTGCCGCTGGCCAGATCAAGACTGGTTCTCTCTCCCGTACGGACCGCGTTTGCAAGTACAACCGCTTGCTCCGCATCGAAGAAGAACTCGGCAAGGCTGCTGTCTATGCTGGTGACCCGCGCAAGGCTTGCAAGGCCCCTGCTAAGAAGGCCGCTTGCAAGAAGTGCGGCTGCAAGAAGGCCAAGTAAGGCGAATGTCGCGACGGCAAGCTTGCTTGCCGGCATGACTGAGCCGCTTGGACTGCACAACGAAGTTGTGCAACGCTTGCAAGAAGAAGTAATCTTCTTTTAGAACAAAGTTTCTAAGAAAAGTCCCGACGGAAGTCGGGGCTTTTTTGCTTTTTGTGAATTTCGCGCCCAGAAACTTGAAACCCCGCCCGATTTAACTATATTTGTGGGTAAACAAAAATAAACCCTCAAATCAAGGCTAAAAAAATGTCAGATCGTTTTATCGTGACCGGTAACTTTACCGATGATCCGTTTGCCATCGACATGGCGCAGTACATCGGCCTCCGTGAAGATATCTCCGACGTGGTCTCCCTGAAGACTTTCGCCAACTCCGAATTCTGCCCCCGTTACGGGCTAGACGTGGACGATATGGACCATATCGGCCGCCGTCTCGAAGGCAAGATTGTCTTGATTTGCTCGGTTTCGAACCATGAACGTAGCCGTAACGACTACGCCATGCGCAACTGCATTCTTGCTCGCGCCGCGAAGGACAATGGTGCCGAACAGGTCGTGCTCGTGGAACCGGACCTTTTCTATAGCGCCCAGGACCGCGGCCCGCATCGCATTGGCGAACTTGAAAAGGATCGCCCGGATATTGACCTCAAGAAGTTTGACGGCCAGGCATTCACGAGCCTCCTCTACGCCGAACTCCTGAAGAAGGCTGGTGTCGATGCCGTGGTGACTGTCCACAACCACAGCATCAAGGTGCAGAACCTCTTCAACGAAATTTTCGAAGGTCATTTCCACAACTTGATTCCGACCGACGTCTATGCCCACTACATCAAGAACAGCAACTTTGTTCAGACGGGTAAGGACGGCAACAATCTCGTCATCGTTTCTCCGGACAAGGGCGCACGCCCATTCATGAATGCCGTGTTCGACGCTCTCCAGTTGCCGGAATGCAAACGCGTGGTGATGGACAAGGTTCGTACAGGCGAACGCGAAATCAGCATGACCTTCAACCCGGAACTCTCTGACATCAGTATCGAGGAAATCCAGGGCAAGGACGTGATCGTGTTCGACGACATGGTGCGTACCGGTACGACGATTGTGCAGTGCTGCGAACATATCAAGAAGGGCAACCCGAACCGCGTTTGCTTCGGCGTGACGCACTTCCACACGAGCCCCGAGGCCCGCGAAAAGCTCAATAGCCCGGCTATCGACGAAATCCTCACGACTTCGACGCTCCCGGACATCATGAACCGCGACTGCCAGGGCCGCCTCCGCAAGAAGCTCACTGTGATGAAGCTCGGCAAGTGGATTGCCCGCCACGTGATGCAGATGTACGGTCTCGACGACGGACGTTTCGAGAAGGACTTCTACAAGATCGACATGTCCTCCAAGAACCCGCGTTGGCCGCCTGCATTCTTCTAAGTTTGGCTGTATATGGAAACGGATCCCGGACGTCTCACGATGTCCGGGATTTTTTTTACCGACTTGTCCACATTTGTAAAGCCTTGTCATGCCCGACTTGATCGGGCATCTCTTTGAAAAAAGGGTAGAAAATGAGCTCTTGTTTGAATTTTTTTATTGAAAAAAACGTTAGTATGAATTATTAGTAATAAAACGAATTATTTTTATATGTAGCAGAATGGGTTTTGATAATGGCGGCGGAAAAATCAATTTCTTTGACAACTGATGTTTTGGACCGTGTCGATATCGGTCTTTGGGCTGTAGAAATTGACGACGGCCGTGCACCACGAATGTACGCCAACGAAACCATGTTGAAGTTGCTGGGGCTTGGCGAGGGTGTCGCAGCCGAAGACGTATTCCATGCGTGGTTTGACAATATCGATCCCGAGCATTTTGAAGAGGTCAAGGCGTATGTCGATAAGATGAGCGCCGGCGGCAATGCCGAAATCCAGTATCCGTGGCATGCGCCCGATGGGCGTGTGTGCTTTGTCCGCTGCGGCGGGACCCGCGATTACGAATACAAGGATGGTGTCAGGCTCGAGGGGTGGCACCGTGATATCACGGAACTTGTACTTATTCAGAAGACGGCCGAAGAGGAGCTGCGTAAGGAAATCAAGGCGATGGGTCTGGATGCGAAGCGCGAAAGTCTCCAGAGTGCCGTGAACGAAAAGCTGTACGGCAAGGCGATTCTCGACAAGGCGTACAGCTATTTCAAGGTGAATCTTTCCGAGGGCAAGGTCTATCGCCCCTTTATCCAGATTATCGAGGGCAAGTCCATTGACATCAGCGATTCTTTCGGTTCGGCGTTCCCGTCGTACGACGCGGTTTTGGAGAGCATTGCGGAGAGTGCGGTAGATCCGGAATACAGGAATTCTTTTGTTCAACATCTTTCGGCCAAGTCGCTTATCGAGCGGTTCCAAAAGGGCGATTCTATTCCCGAATATACGTGCAGGTCCCATTCGACGCATATCGGCTGGCATCATAGCCGTTTTGTCTGCTATATCTCCAAAAACGAGATATTGGACGAATACCAGGCGATGATGGTTGTGTATAACGTTTCGGAACAGCAGAAACAGGATGCCGCCATTAGGGACTGTATCGATGTCCTTTATACAGAAAAACGCTCCAAGGACGCCATCGAGGAATTGCTTTCGAAGCTGGCTTCGTTCTACGATGCGGACCGTGCCTACATCCTGGAATCCGACAAGGACAGGGAATATCTCCGCAGCACGTACGAATGGTGCCGAAAAGGGGTGAAATCGGAAAAGGCGGAACTTCAGCACCTTCCGTTCGAAGTCATCAACCCGTGGATAGAGTCTGTCGGTGACAGGGATGCCGTCTATCTGGATTCGCAAAACGACGAATCCGGTGTGTGGGCGAGGCTTTATAGTCTGTTGCCGGTTAGCGATGTGACTTGTATCAGTGTCTCTACCATTGTATCGAACAAGCACCGCTATGGCTTTGTTGTTTTGGACAACCCGAAGGAATCGCAAAAGAGTTTTGCCGTGCTCAAGCTGGTGGCGGGTTTTGTCGAAAACGAAATCAACCGCAGAAAGCGAATGGACGAAGATGCCGCTGTGACGTCTCTCTTGGCATCGGATTATTCGTGTATTTTCTATTGCGATTTGGAAGCGGACCAGGTGACGGTGCACAAGCTGCATAGCCGTTTTAAAAAGTCCCTTTGCCAGGATTTAGATTGCCTGACTTATGACGAGGCTGTCGGCTTCTTTACCGACAAGATAATTTCTCCGAAAAGCGTCGAGGAGATGCGTCCGAGGTTTTTTGTCAAGAACATCATGTCGCTTCTCCAGAAAAACAGTGTTGTGAGTTTTGAATTTATAAATAGTGTCGATCACTTTTGCGAATGCAAGATTGTTGCGGTCGATAAGAGCAATAAGGCGTTTGTCGTCGGTTTTGCCGATAAGGACGAACAAATTCGCATGACCCGTATGCACCAGACGATGTTGCAAGAAGCGCTTTCGATGGCGCAATCGTCTAACCGTGCAAAGACGACGTTCCTCTCGAACATGAGTCATGATATCCGCACGCCGATGAATGCGATTGTAGGCTTCACGGAACTGGCCATGTCGCATATAGACAATAAAGAACTGGTGATGGATTATCTGAAAAAACTGGAACAGAGCTCGAACCATCTGCTTTCGCTTATTAACGATGTTCTGGACATGAGCCGTATTGAATCGGGCAAGATGTTCCTTTCGGAAAGTGCCGAAGATTTGTCCGAAATTGTTAAGACGCTCACGGATATTGCCCAAGCTGATATCGATGCGAAGAACCTTTCTTTCAAGGTGGACATGGATTCTGTTCGCAATACGAAAATCATGTGCGACAAACTGCGACTCAACCAGGTACTGCTCAACGTACTTTCGAACGCTATCAAATATACGCAGAACGGCGGCTCCATTGTCATGCAGGTCATCGAAAAGAAATCGCTGCGGCCGGATTCCGCTTTGTTCGAGTTCCGCATCCGTGATAACGGCATGGGCATGAATGCGGAATTCCTCAAGATGATTTATGAACCTTTTACAAGGGCGAATTCGACAACGGTAAGCGGAATTCAGGGAACGGGACTTGGCATGTCCATTACCAAGAGCCTCGTCGAGATGATGGGCGGGCGTATCGAGACGTTCAGTGAAGAGAACAAAGGAACAGAGGTTGTCCTTGACATAGACTTCAAGTTGCACGATGATGTTAATGCTGGTGTGCCGGCGTCTGTTGACGAATTTGATTTTACAGGCCGGAAGATTTTGATTGTCGAAGATAACAAGATGAATCGCGATATTGCCCGGGACATCTTTGTCGATAACGGATTGGAAGTGTTCCTGGCTGAAAATGGACAGGAAGCTGTGGAAATGGTGAAAAATTCCAAAGAAGGTCAGTACAATCTTGTTCTCATGGATGTGCAGATGCCTGTAATGGATGGCTATACCGCAACGCGTAAAATTCGCGCCCTTGACAAAAAGTTCCAGTCCACGATTCCGATTGTCGCGATGACGGCAAATGCTTTTGACGAAGACCGCAAGGCGGCTTTTGACGCCGGTATGGACGAGCATATCGCCAAACCTATTGACTTCGAAAAAATGAAGTATATTTTGGCTAGATTCCTTAAACAGTGATGGATGAATGATTAAAAATATTGAAGGTGTTCAAAACGCAAAAGTGATGCACCGGGATCACTTTATTTTTGCTGTGGTTCTTGTTGTCGTTGCCGCTTTGGCATTCCTTTTCTCTTGCCAAAAAATCTTAAAGATTGTTGAGAACGGGTGCTTTAACAAACTCCAAGAATATGCCAGGGTCGTATCGCATCAGTTTATAATGAACAACTTGCATTACGGTGGAACGCTCCGGTTCGTGGCGAACAACTTGGAAAACCGTACGGATTATTCGGTTGATAGCTTGCGTCCGAAACTGGACGAGATGCGTTCCTTTTTGCAGGATATAAAAATAAATGTCCTGTTGCCGGGCGATACGGTGATTTTGTCGGACGGTTCTGTTGCGCAGGCTTCTGCGATGGGACTTTCTTACAAAAAGGAAGCCACGTCAGGCTCGCATGTGGCTGTTCATCTTGAAAGCGATAACCCGAATGAAAAAATCCTGTACCATTTTTTTCCCGTAAAAAATCAGGGCAAAACGGTTGCTGTTGTATTTTGGAGTTATAATCTGGGGCTTATTCACCAGTATTTGCGTACGGAAAAGGAATATGACCGCAAGATGTTTGTTTATGTGGTCAACCGCGAGGATGGCCGATTTATTGCAGATACGGAACACGATTCGTTGAAGAGTATTTTCGATGTCAAGAGCGAAAAAGACAACGAAGATGGAACATTCTCTTCTGTTGTCGATAGTATCCTTGCTGGTAAGGAAGGGAAAACTTGCATAGAGAATTACTGGGAAGAAACAAATTGCGTTTACTATAGCCCGATGGAAGTGGATAACTGGAGTATTGTGATTACATCTCCTGCCACGTATGTGATGAGCGATATCCGCAGGGTTCGTACTATTTTAATTTGTTTTGGAATAGGCGTGTTCCTTTTCTTTGTCGCTTACTTTGTTCTTTTGCGACGAGTGGCGATTCGGTGCTTTGCCGCTGAATCTGAACGGTCCGCGCTAGACGATGTCGGGAAAGTACGGTACATGCAGATGAAACTTCTTGGGCTTCTATCCAAGAACTTTATCAATATTTACTATGTGAACCCGGAATCTGGTTCGTATGTCGCGTATTCCAATTCCAGAAATGACTTGTACAAAGAAATCACAAATCGTTTCGATTTGAACGCCTCTATATACGACATCATGAACGATGACGAGTTGACGAAAATTCACAAGGATGATTTGGAACTTTGCCATAAGGTGTTCAACAAGGAAGCTTTCCTCGATATCATGGGCAAATCCGAAACAAGGCGTATTGTCGATATGCGTTGCTTTATCAACGGCAACTGGGTCTGGATTCGCCATACGTTGATTGGCTTTGCCGATGCGAAGGGACAGGGTTACGTGATTATCGGCGTCGAGGATGTGAATGACGAGAAGGTCGCTATCGAAGCTGAAAGGGAAAGGCTTTCTGTCATTAACGGGCTATCTGAGGAATTTTCGTTGGTGAGTTTTATCAATCCGTCAACGAAGGAAGACCACCTCTACTATGTCAAGAAGAACAATTGGGCGGACAATCCCAATTGGCGGAAGGTCGGGAATTTTGCGGACCGTCTGAGGCTGATTGGCAATACGCTTGTGCATCCCGATGACCGTAAAAAGTTCATGGAAATGACAAAGCGCGAAGTGGTCATGGAACAGCTGTCCGTGAAAAACGCGTATTACGTTAACTATAGGATGATTATCGATGGGGCTGTTGAATATTGGCAGCTCAAGTTTGTCATGGCGGACAAACCGACCGATAAGCAAAAGAAGATTGTGGCCGGCTTTATCAGCGTCGATGAATCGACCCGATTGCAGCTCGAACAGAAAGAACAGCTGGAAAGTCAGGCAGAAGCTTTGAGCCAGGCGTTGGTGGCGGCTCAAGCGGCAAACTACGCAAAGAAGGAATTCCTCAATGGCATGAGCCATGAAATCCGCACACCGTTGAATGCCATTATCGGCCTCACGTCTCTTGGCTTGTCGCATCTGGATAATCGCGAACGACTCAGGAGTTGCCTTGTCAGGATAGACCAAAGCTCTAGCCGCTTGCTTTCTATTATCAACGATATCCTGGACATGAGCCGCATAGAATCGGGAAAAGTGGATATTCATGAAACGCCTACGCATTTGTTTGAAATTATCCATGAAATCGAGCGCGAAGTCCGGCCGGATTTGCAAGCCAAGAACCTTAAGTTCGAAATCGATTATGCCGATATCAAGGACGAAGAAGTTGTCTGCGACCGCGATTGCCTAAAGCAGGCTTTGATGAAGATTCTTTCGAACTCCGTCAAGTTTACAAACGAGGGCGGTTCTGTTTCGATGAGTGTCAGGGAAACGCCACTGTCGAAGTCGAGCTACGCTGCGTATGAATTCCGCATAAAGGATAACGGTATCGGCATGAGTGAAGAATTCCTCAAGACGGTTTATGAACCGTTTGCGAAGGAATCGACTGCGTCGGGTGAAAATCGCGGTATGGGACTTGGGCTTGCCATTACGAAGAACTCTGTGGAAATGATGGGCGGCCAGATTGAAATCGCAAGCCGTGAGAATGTCGGAACCGAAGTCATCATGAATTTCGAATTCAAGTTGGTGCATTCGAACGAAGAACGCGAAAGATCCGCGTCGTCGAAGACGTTGGAAGATTCTCGCTTTGCCGGCAAGAAAATTCTTCTGGTCGAAGACAATATTCTCAACCGCGAAATCACGATGGAAATTCTCCAGGACAGCGGATTTATCGTGACCGCCGTGGAAGACGGCGATGTTGCCGTGAAAATGCTGTCGAAGGCTCCGTCGCGTCCGTTTGACCTCGTTTTGATGGACATCCGTATGCCCGTGATGGACGGTTACGAGGCGACAAAGCGAATCCGTGCTCTTGCTAACAAGGACGTTGCCGGAATCCCCATTGTCGCGATGACCGCGAACGCCTTTGACGAAGACCGCAAGGCCTCCTTTGAGGCCGGCATGAACGAGCACATCGCAAAACCGGTCAGCATCGAAAAACTGAAAGAAGTACTCTCGCTGTTCTTGTAATTTGCGCCGTATTGCCCCCGGCCTTGGCTTTGTCATTCCTGCCTCGGCATTGTCATCCCGGCCTTGTGCCGGGATCGGTTGTTTATCCGCTATTTTATGTTTATCATAATTACGTGTAAAAAATGATGACAGCGTCAATTTTTTTTGAAAACTTATCTATATTGAATTGCATGTCAGCACGAGTAACTAGCAGCGATAAAATTGAAGACATGTTTCCGGAAACCCCGGTACGTAAGATTATCACCCCGATTGAACGCCTGATGAAGGTGGAGACGACGGGCGGCATAGTGCTTATCATTATGACGCTTGCGGCTCTAATCTGGGCGAACCTCTCTCCAGAATCCTATGAGCACTTTTGGCATTTGCCGTTCGTGGTGACCATAGGCAGCTGGGTGGGCACAGGCGATTTGCACTGGTTCATCAACGACGCGCTGATGACGATATTCTTCTTCAACATCGGGCTCGAAGTCAAAGGCGAAATGACCTATGGCGAACTCCACGACCCGAAGGCGGCGAGCCTCCCGATTATCGCGGCTGCTGGCGGTATGCTTTTCCCGGCGCTTATTTACTTGGCGCTTTGCCCTCCGGGAACGTCGCACGGTTGGGGAATCCCTACGGCGACGGATATTGCGTTCGTGGTGGGCTGCATGGCAATCTTGGGCAAGAAGGTGCCTCATGCGCTCCGCGTGATGATTTTGACCTTGGCGATTGCGGACGATATCGGTGCGATTCTCGTGATTGCGATTGGCTACCCGAGCGGCGACGGCATCGACTTTAGCGCTCTTGGAATGGCCTTTGTGCTCCTCGCCTTGTTCAATGTGTTCTTCCGCATTGGCGTGCGCAACATGCTGCTGCTCCATTTCACGGGTATTGCCGTGTGGGCGTTCTTTGTCAAGTCCGGTGTGCACCCGACGATTGCGGGCGTGCTCCTTGGCCTCTCCGTGCCTGCTAAGGCCGTG
>JAGCPZ010000025.1 GCA_017965445.1 Fibrobacter sp.
GCGTCGTTCGTCATAGCGCGCATGATAGGCGGCTGGATGAGCGGCACGAGAGCCATGTAGGTGTAAGCAGCAACGGCGATGGGGCCGATGAGGTGCTTAGCAAGCTTGTTCGCAGTGAAGATGGACGTCGGACCGTCAGCACCACCGATGATACCGATGGAAGCTGCTTCACCGAGCGTAAAGCCACCGAGAGCGACAGCTGCAAACATGGTCATGAACACGCCAAACTGTGCGCCACCACCGAGGATGAGCGTACGCGGATTAGCGATAAGCGGTCCAAAGTCCGTCATGGCACCCACGCCCAAGAAGATGATGGGCGGGAAGAGTTCCAGATGGATACCCTGGCTGATGTAGTAGTAGAGACCGCCAGTCGGGCTGAACATACCTTCGATGCTCCAGCCACCGTCGTAGAACGCGACGGACGGGATGTTCACCGCAAGTGCACCGATAGCAATCGGCAAGAGCAGAAGCGGCTCGTATTTTTTGACAATCGCAAGGAACATCAACACGAAGCTCACGATCCACATGATTACCATCGGGAGGGTAATCTGCGCGAATCCTGTGCTCGAGGCGAAGTCCGCGACTGAGTTAATAATTCCACTCATTGACTTTTACCTCATTAGGCAATGGTCATCAAGACCTGGCCATCAGTAACAGTGTCGGTTTCCTTGACGGAGATGGAGTTCACAGTGCCTGCGCACGGAGCGACGACCGGGTTTTCCATCTTGAGGGCTTCGATGATAGCCACTTCCTGGTTGGCTTCAACCTTATCGCCAACCTTGACCTTCAGCTTGAACACAGAACCGGCGAGCGGGCACTTCACTTCGGTACCACCAGCAGCGGCCGGAGCTGCGGCAGGAGCCGGAGCGGCAGCGGGTGCGGCAACCGGAGCAGCAGGAGCTGCGGCAACGGCGGAATCAAGAACTTCTACTTCGACGTCGTAGGTCTTGCCTTCGAAACTGATACGGACTGTTTTCTTCATTTTGATTTTTCCTGGCTATAAAGCCTGTTAAGTTTTAAAAGTTGTACCTTACTTGACGATCGTCCAAGCAGGAGAGTTAATGTTTCTGTAAGCGGTCACGCGGCAGGGCTGACCAAGAGCCTGCGTTGCAGCAGCTGTCGCAATCACGAGGAACTGTTCGTTTGTCAGTCCCGGATGTTCTTCGAGGGCGGCGACGGCGGCAATGCCGAGGAACGCCTGGAGCTGCTTGTTGGTGAATCCCGGATGGATGCTCTTTGCATTCGGATCCCAATCGCAGTGTGCAGGAGCACGAACCGCGGGGGCCGGAGCGGCAGCAGCAGGAGCGGCCTTCTTAGCAGGAGCAGGGGCCTTGATCTTGTCCAAGCCGAGCTTCTTCATGACAAAGCTCATGAGCGTGCAGAGGACGAGAAGGCCGATGATCACGGACATCACGACGATGAGACCGGTGGCCTGGAATTCGACGAGCTTGCCAAGAGTGAACTTCTGAACTTCGCCATTGCACTTGCCACCTTCCATCTTGCCATGGCAGTATTCGCTGCCGAGCTTAGCCTTTGCAATCGGAAGCACGGCCGTACCGTTAGCATTTTCGACGGAGTCACGGATATCGCGGGCGCGAACGGACTGTTCATAAGTCTTATAAAGAATGGAATAGCCACCACCGTGAGTTTCCACAATCTGGAAAACAGTAGATTCATCCATCCACTTGAGCTGTTCCTTGATCGGAGCGGCAATGGAGTCCGGCATCAGAGCAATCTGCTCGTCAAAACGGCCAACCTTTGCAGCCTTGGAAGCAGCAGGTTGAGCTACAAAATCAGACGCGAAGGCACCGGAAACCGTTGTCACCGCGGCAAAAATCATAGCTTTCTTGAGTGTATCATTCATATCGGAATGCGTCCATGTTTATTAAGTGAACTGTTTGATAAAAATCAACGCGCGAGAATATAGCAATTTTAGGGAGTGGTTAGACGAAAGACGATAGACGAAAGACGATAGATTAAAGCAAAAGACGAAAGATTGCCCTATTCTTTCGTCTATCGTCTGTAGGACCGAAGGTCCGTTCTTTCGTCTAATTACATCGTCATCGTGCCGGAACTGAGGCCACGCACCGGCACATAGCGGATAGAACCGTCGGTGCCCATGATAATGGCGACACCAGCGAGATAATTGATCCACTGTTTCGTATCGAAATAACGCAGGTTCACCTTGCCTTCCGTGCAATATACCGCCAGCGGGACAACAAGCATGTCATGAGAAATCCACACGGCCACCTTATTGACCTTTTCGAACCGCGGCTTTACGACCTCGGTTATAAATTCTTCGCCACGGGACTTTAACGGGTAGAACGCATCGGTGTAGCTTCCTTTGTACGCATAGGCCGAAGTGACCACCCAGCCGCCACCATCGGAATTCTTGTAGTTCTCGAACTTCGATTCGTCCTTTTCGAACCACGCGCCGTCCAAATCCGGAATCGTATCGCTCGCAAAATTTGCAATTCCTGCACCCGTCGCCACGTTCTCGCAAGTCTCATAGCTACGCGTATAAGTCGAATTCGCAAAGTAAACATCTTCGCCCTTGAACTTCGCGCCAACAGATTGGGATTGTTTCTTTCCATTGTCGGTCAAATGCCCGTTCTTCCCGGTATCATCCGTGCGTTCAGCATGCCGCAAGATAAAGATGACCTTTTCGCCCGCCGCAATATTCTTCAAGACATCGCTGACATCATCAAAATCAAGAATTTCACCCGGCAGAGGTTCACGCCAGCTTCTCTTGCTTTGGTCGTAAATATAGGACTTATCCTGATTAATTTTTCCATTCTTAATTTGTCCGTCATACTCACCCACACCTAGGCCATACGTATCCTTTTCGAGATCCGTCGCCACACGCCAAGCCCCGATAGACTTGTCGCAAATAAAGCGAATACGCGGACCATCTGGTTGTTCGTAGTACGAAACAAAATACTCGCTCTGACTATTGCCCACATGCTTCACCTGTCCGGCATTCATCGAGCCGCAAGTTTCAAAGTTATGCACATTTGTCCAGAAAGCACGCACATACTTTTCAAAATTAGGAACTTCACCAAGATTCCAGTGCTCCATATTACTGCGTATTTTGGCAAGCCCGCCCTCCGTATCCAACTTTAATACTTTATCCGCAAGTTTCGCCTTGGAAGAATTGTCGCCCCAGTTGCCATCGCCTCGAATATCGTCGGCAATAAAGTTCGCAGACCTTAGTATGTCGCTTGCCGAGCCGTAACTCTGCATCATGACAGAGACCGCCAAGAGCGCAGCACTGTAGTCGTCGGAGCCAAACAAGCTAATATCTTCGGCAGCCTTACTCGAGGTCGCAGTCGTCTGACCTCCGCGGTTCCAGCCACCAAATCCGCCAGTAGAACCGCCAAGACTAATGCCAAAGGACGAAAGCACGTCGCTCAGCGCACGCCCGCTCTGGCTCCCAATCGGCTGGTTGTTGCCCGAGTCTTCAACAAGTTTCAAGACACGCGGAGCCGCCATGTGCGTAAGCATGTTCACGTTGAACGAATCGCGCTTCGACAAATCGACAACCGCATTGAGCTTCAAAAGCGACGACGAACGAACGCCCGTCAACTCATCCATGTAATAACCGTTCGCCTCGACCTTTACATAAGGCGATACAAGATTCAAGTTTTCAAAAGCAAACGACCCATCTGCAGACGCAATGCACGTTTCGTGCGTTCTTCTAGTTTCTGCAAGGCGCTTCAAGCTGTCCAGTTCAGTAATCTTTACGGACGCACCGGCATGGAACGGCCCCTTCTGCGCAATGCCAGAAAAACGAACGCCAGCCCTGCGGTATTCGCTCGCAGTCTCGGACGTATCCGCCTCTTCGGCATATACAACTCTTCTCGCTCGAATTAAATTCAAGTTACCGTCACTGCACTGGATTTCCGAACTGCTAGGAACAAACTCGCCCCATTTACCCGAGGTACAGTAATACAGTACACCTGCAAGCGTATAAGTTTTGCCTTCATAGGACGCATCACAAGTGGGAAGCGTGTCAACCCGAACAACAGGAGTCGTACCGGAAGAGCTGGAACCCTTTGCAACCTGAACGGTATCCTGAGTTCCATTCCGAGCGGAACTGGAAGAACGGCGATGCCACCATGACGCGGAACTGCTCGACGAGCCTACTGACGAATTATTGGATGAACCGTTCGATGAATTATTTGACGAGTGACCCGACGAAGAGCTCCTCTTATGATGGTCCTTCGAATCCTCATTTGAAGAAGAACCATCATTCGGGTTTTCTTTGGAATCAACACTGTTATTTTCTGAAATCGCCTCGCAATCATCGCCTTCGCAGGGAACAGAGCCATAACGGACAGAATCGCAAGCAGTCCACAACAAAGCCGATAAAAGGAGTATCCAAACCCGCATAGGTTTGAAGTTAGTAATTTCTAGTCCGCAAACCCAGACTTAAGACCGCGAACAGCCACATATCGACGATTTCCGGCCTTATCGATGATAATTGCGACTCCAGCGAGGTAATTAATCCACTTACCGCCGTCATATTTCTTCAATTCTATCTTCAAATTCGAGCAATAAGCCACCAACGGCACCATCAACTTGTCGTGCGAACTCAAGAGAACAAATTTTTCCTTGGTGTATTTTTTCACCAGAACGTCCTCGATGAGTTCCACGGATCGTTCCGCAAGGTTGTAGTACGCAGCATCGGCTCCAGTCGAATAAGCCCCCGTATAAGCGTACTTGGAAGTCACTTCCCAGCCGCCACCGCATTCGTTCTTGGCCTTTTCAACAGCATCGTTATTCTTGTTGTACCAATCATCGTTCAACTGCGGAATTGTGTCGCGCTTGTCATAAGCCTGTCCGCGCCCCTTGGCGATGGACTCCACCGTCTGGTGGGCACGAACAAACTCAGAAGCTCCCAAGACAAAGTCTTCCTTAAACTTTGTCAACCTCGCACCGACTTCTTCGGACTGTTTTTTTCCGTTATCGGTAAGCGTGCCGCCCTTGCTCGTGTCGTCACCGCGTTCGGCATGCCGCAATACGAAAATCACGCGTTCATCGCTCTTGATGCTTTCATAGACATCCTGGATATCGACAAACACGGTTGCAGCGGAATTAATAACAAAGTATCTATCCTTTTCAACAGCCGTAGCCTTACGCCAAGCCTTTTTCGAACCGTCATAAGTCAAGAACTCGCCCGTAAACGCACCGCGACGAACTTCGCCGTCCTTCGCCGGTGTCGCATCGCCCATAAAGTCCTTCAAACTGTCAGGGATTGCAGTCCAGCCCTTCTGTTCATTACAGACAAAGCGTTCCTTGGACTTCGAAACATCATCGTATTTTGCAGCATAGAACTTGCTAGACCTGTTCTTTACAAAGAAAACATCACCGTCCGCACCCGCATCGCACTCGGGGAATTCCAGTTCCGCCAAGTAGAAGTTCTTGAGGTACTTTTCAAATTCGGCAACTTTGCCCATACGCTTTTCCAGCGTCTTGCGAATCGAGGCAAAGCCATCCTTGAGATCCGTATCAAGCGCCCAGTCCGCAATCGACAAACGAGCGGAGGCATCGTCCCACTTGCCATCCTTGCGCACATCGGCTAGAACCGCCTTGAAGAATTTCGCAAAGTCACCATCGGCGCCCGCTTGCAACAAGACCGTCGATGCCAGAAGCGCCGCACCCGATTCGCTGATATCCGAAACATGAATCGTCTCGGTCAAGTCGAAATCAATCGATTCCAAATGGAACATGTTCCATACATCGGCAGTCGCTTCAATCTTGGCAGCATCATACGAAAGATTCTTGTCGTCGCCTAAAATATCTAGAGTACGCCCCGCCTCAAGCGTGGTCAGCAAGTTTATGTTGAACACATCACCAGAAGTCGCATCGCCCAAAGCCGTAAGCGAAACAGATGATGATTTTTCATCTACAACACTCTCGATTTTTCCATCAACGAAAAACAAAACATACGGAGAAGACAAATTAATTTTCTCTATTTCGTAAGCGCCATCCTTATCGATATCGCCCGAAAAAGAAATCTTGGTTTTTGCGTATCCGTCCTCGGAATCCAGTTGAAACACTTCAACCTGAGCCCCCTTAGAAAATTCGTCCAAGGCAACAACACCCGAAACAGCTCCGTTTACGAGAACATAGACAATGTCCAGCCCCTCCTCAGGAGGTTCGATTTCTTTCAATGAACTCGAAGAAGATTTTTCAACTGCCGAGCCGCCACCCTTAACGCTGCTCGACGAAGACCTCTGTTTTGAGTCCGCATTTGACGAAGACGAGACCTCATTTGCATTGGACAATTCGCTATTGAAACTCGATCTGTCCGGACCACTTGAAGAATCGTCACCGCACCCTACAAGGAATGCCGCGAGTAAAACAGAAAACAAAAGTTGGGAGCACAGTGCACGACCCCTAAAAGCGTTCTGAGAAAAAATTCCCATAAAGAGATGCCCTCGTCATCAAATTCTAGCCACACTTAAACATCCCGTAACAAAAATATAATTATTACAGGATTTGGGCAACTGCGACAAGGAATAAATTAAGCAAATACGGTATAATTACAGCATCTTGCCCGTTTCCAAAAAACGGGTATGCATCTCGAACGCACGAGAAAGAGCTAGCGGCAAGTGAATTCCCTTCGCATGCTTGAGGCCATATTCCAGAACATCCGTGAGTTCGTCGCGGTAATCCGGGTGGGCGCAGTTCTTGATAATCAGGCGGGCGCGTTCTTCGACCGGCAAACCGCGAAGGTCAGCAAGCCCCTGCTCCGTCACAAAAATCTGCGTATCGTGATCGGTATGATCGACATGGCTCACGTAGGGTACGACGCTCGAAATAGCACCGCCCTTCGCCACAGACGGCGTGAGGAAAAATCCGAGAGCGCAATTGCGTGCAAAGTCAGCAGAGCCACCGATGCCGTTCATCATGGCCGAACCGCAGACAAGCGAACTGTTTACGTTTCCGAAAATATCAACTTCCAAAGCCGTATTCATGGAAATCACACCAAGACGACGGATTACGTCAGGGCTGTTGCTCACTTCTTGTTGGCGAAGCACAAAATGCTTTTTCCAGGCCGCACTGTTTTCAACAAATTCTTTCTGCGCCGCCTGCGAAAGCGTGAGAGCCGTTCCCGAAGCAATGCCGAGCTTGCCTTTTTTGAGGAGCGGGAGCACGGCTTCCTGAATAACTTCGGTATAAAGGTCTATTTGACCAAGGCGGTCATCATTTGCCATCGCGCAAAGCACCGCATTCGCCACCTTGCCCACGCCACTCTGGTAGGCTAGTCCCTTCGGTAGCCTTCCATGCGATTCTTCGAAGCGGATAAAGTCCAAAATGCGTTCGCCAATGTTCTTCGAAACTTCGTCGGGTTCCACAAACGGGGTCACTTCATCGTAGGCATCGTTTTCAACAATCGCTATAACCTTATTCGGGTCGATGCGCACAAATTCATCACCAACACGGTCACCGGCACTGTAAATTGCAAGCGGCTTTGCATGCGGCGGGAGTTCTGGAAGTGCATTGTCGTGCACACCGATGCAACTGTCGCCCAGACGCGTATTCAGTTCCAGAATAATTTTCGGGGCCATTTCCAAATAGCAGACCGAATTTCCGCCCGACGTCGAAAGGCAAACGCGACCATCCGGCAAAATTGCAGAGACTTCGATAATCGCGACTGTCGGCGCAGGGACGGCCCCAGTACGCACAAGGTAGCCCATCTTGCCCAGGTGCGCATCGATGTAGTGAATACTGCCATCGTTAATCGCCTTGCGCAAGCTCGGATTGGACTGGTAAGGCATGCGGAGCGACATAGCCTTCGCTCGGGCAAGCGCGCCGTCGCAACTATCGCCCGTCGAAGCACCTGCAAACAACGTTACCTTGAATTCCTGGCCCGCTTCATGGAGCTTTTCTGCCCGTGCAGCAATCGCCAGTGGAACCGCCTTGGGGTATCCAGCCAAAGTAAATCCTGAAACCCCGAGAACATCGCCATTATGAATCATTTCGGCCGCTTCGGCGGCACTGCATTTTTTACCAGTAATCCAATTCATGGCGCAAAAAATAGTATTTTTACCGCCGTGAAACACTTCATCAAATACAATATCATCGGTGTAATAAACACTTTGATTACACTTGCCACAGTCTGGATTCTGCACCAAGTCCTCGACTGGAACTTGGAGCTTTCGAACTTTTTGGGATTCGTCGCCGGCGGCATCAACAGCTACATCATGAACCGCATCTGGAACTTCGAGAGTAAAAACAGGAAGCGCACTGAATTTGCACGCTTCGTCATCGTATTCCTCTGCTCATACGCGATTAACCTGCTCGTTCTAGAATGGAGCGCCTATGTTCTCACAAATTGCACATGGTGCGCAGGCTTCACCGAATTCATTTCGAGATTCATGAAACCGACCTATTTCGCAAACATCATCGCAAACGTCGTCTATGTGCTCGTAAGCTTTACACTTTACAAGAAATGGGTGTTTAGGCAATAGGCAATAGACAAGAGACGACAACCATACAAGGCGAGCGACGCGACCAACGCCGTTGAACATGGCCGAGCCGAACGGTTGGGACAAGAGCGAAGCGATTATCCAAAGACGAAAAATTTGAGACAACGCGAGGGGAACGTATCTGCGATTAGTATCGTGTAAGCAGGCTCAGCACAGGCTTGAGTTCACCAACCGAACTCAAGGATGTTAAGCCGGGACAAGAAACACCGAATCATCACATATCCCTAAAACCGACTTCCAAAACCTAAAGCCAAACCCCTAAAACCTATTAACATCAAATACAAAAAGGGCGCCCTTGCGGACGCCCCTTTTTAGTTCTCAGTCAGATTCGAAGATTACTTTTCGAACGGAACGAGTTCAACACGGCGGTTGAGAGCACGACCCTTCTTCGTCTTGTTATCTGCAATCGGCTTGTCAGAACCGTAACCGACAGCGCGGAGACGATCACTGCTGATGCCCTTCTTGACGAGATACTTGACGACAGCCTGTGCACGCTGTTCGGAAATAACCTTGTTCCTTTCTTCCTTACCGGTATCGTCGGTATGGCCCTGGATTTCGAGGTTGACGTTCGGGAGCTTCTTGAGCAACTTAGCGATATTGTTCAAGGTCTTGTTGCTGCTCGAAGTGAGCTTAGCAGAACCGGTCTTGAACTGGATACCCTTCTTCAACTTTTCGAGATCCTGGTTCTTGTTCGGGCAACCCTTCTTATCGACAGCGACGCCAACGAGAGTGTTCGGGCACTTGTCGAGGTGATCAGGTACGCCGTCCTTGTCGGAGTCAACCGGGCAACCAACTTCGTCAACAGAGATACCAGCAGCAGTTGCCGGGCACTTGTCGAGAGCATCAGGTACGCCGTCCTTATCTTCGTCCGGGCTGCAACCATCTGCATTGACCGGGAGGCCAGCAGCGGTGTTCGGGCACTTGTCGAGGTAGTCAGCAACGCCGTCGTTGTCGGAGTCAACCGGGCAACCCTTAGCGTCAACAGCAATACCAGACTGAGTATTAGCGCACTGGTCGAGGTAGTCAGCAACGCCGTCATTGTCAGAGTCGATCGGGCAGCCGTTAGCATCGATCGGAGCGCCAGAAGCTGTGCTCGGGCACTTGTCGAGGTAATCAGCAACACCGTCATTGTCGGAGTCAACCGGGCAGCCGTTAGCAGCAACAGCAACACCAGCCGGAGTTTCAGCGCACTGGTCAATGCCGTCAGCAATGCCGTCAGCGTCAGAGTCAACCGGGCAGCCAGCAGCGTCAACAACAGCACCAGCCGGAGTTTCAGCGCACTGGTCAAGACCGTCGAAGACACCGTCGTTGTCGCCGTCAAGCGGGCAACCGTTAGCGTCAACAACTGCACCTGCCGGAGTGCCTGCGCACTGGTCGATGTTGTTGGCTACGCCATCGTTGTCTTCATCAGCACCACGGACATTGCCGAAGCGCCAGACGAGAGATGCAGTACCTGCAAAGCGCGGAGTCGGGGTATAGCCGTACACGATTTCCTTGCCATGCTTGTCGCTATAGTGCAACAGGTAAGGTTCAACAGCGTGCATTTCGTCTTCCCAGTCCCAGCCCTTAGAGAAGGAACGGATACCCACATCGAGACCGAGGGCGATATCGATGTTGGCCGGGAGGTGGAAACGGAGACCCGGGGTAAGAGTGAACGGATCGTAGCCCGGATCACGCGGATATTCACCCTTTTCGACGCGGAATTCACCGTTAGCTTCGAAGAAGATGTCCATCCAATCGGTCGGGAAGAAGTTGAAGCCGCCACCATAGACCAAGGTATTAGAACCCTTCGTCACAGTGCCAACAAAACCAATGTTACCATTGATGCGGAGTGGGGCACCAACCTTCTGGAGGTCGAGAGTGAGGATCAATTCACCACCGAAAGCCATGTTGCGGAGGCCGTACGGATGGGTTTCACCGCCCTTGGCATGCAAGAACCAAGCATGACGCGGACGAACACCCACGGACTTGTCGCCAGTGGGGAAGTAGAACTGAGCGGCGACAGCAGCATTGAAGATGCCATCGGTCATTTCATCGAGCGGGAGCTTTGCCTTTGCCCAGAGTTCGAGGTCACCACGGCTAGCCTTCCACATGTCGCCTTCCGGCAACTTGTCGGTATTGGCATGGTCATAGTAGAGAGGAAGCATAAGACCCACATCCATGAAGTCCGTAACGCCAGCTGCAAAATTGATATTTGCAGTCAAGCTTCCGTCACTTTCACGGAAAGCGCCTAGCTTTCCATCCTTGCTGACCTGGCCTCCGCGAGAGAGGGACCATGAATCATAGGAAACCTGGCCACCGAAACCAACTGCAAAACCACCCTGACCGAGGGTTTGAGCTGTTTTCTGGTTAAGACCATCGGCTCCGCCCATCAGGCCGGACTGCGCGAAAGCGAAGCTACCGGCCAAGAGAGACATTGCGACTATTTTTTTCATCTATTCTCCTTGTTATTGGTTAATATTTCTTGTGGTAGCCATAGTAGCCGTAATAGCTGCCATAGCCGTACCCCGCATGACGTTCACACTTGTTGAAGACGAAAGCCTTCTGCAACGGTGTTTCCGTGCTGCGGTCAAAAGTATTCAAGGCATCTTGGATGCTTTCAATGGTATGAGCTGCATGCTTCAAAACACACAACAGGTAATCCGCATGCTTTTCGACAAGCAAAGCGTCACTGCACTGGAATACCGGAGGAGTATCCAGAACAATCAAGTCATACTTATCCCTGAACGCATCAAGGAAAGCGCTAAATCTAGAACTGCTCAAAAGTCCGCCCGGATTCACGACACGGGCACCGGAACCTAAGACATGGAAATTATCAGTCACCTTGACAACAAATTCATCCGTGTAGGATTCCTTTTCGAGCATTTCGCACAAGCCCTTCTGGCTGTGCTTAAACAAGTGACCACGGCGAAGGTCCATATCGACAAGCAGAATCTTTTTGCCAGACATCGCAAACGATGCCGCGAGATTCGTGGAGACAAAAGACTTACCGACACCCTGCACAAGGCCGGAAACCATAAGGACTTTCTTCCCATCAGAGAAAACGGAAAATTCAAGAGCCGTGCGAAGGGCGCGAATACCTTCGGCAAACGGGTCATCCGGCTTTTCGGAAACACAGGGCTTATACACATTGTTCTGTGTCTTGCCTTCAAGCATCGGGAGTTTACCATACACTCCGATGCCCGTAGCCTGTTCAACTTCGCTGCTGCTGCAGACGCCGTTCGAAAGCATGCGGCGAACATAAACAACAAAGCAACCCAAAAGCAAGAAGGCAAATACAACGCCCAAGAACACCAGCTTACGGTTCGGCTTACTTGGCTTGAGCGGAGCGTAGGCCTGATCCACGATGCGGACGTTACCGACTTCACCAGCTTGTACCACGCGCAACTGCTGGATATTGTTCAACAGGTTCGTATAGAGCCTATTATTAACTTCCACTTCTTCTTGCAACGATAGAACTTCCTGCTGCACGACCGGCAAACTGGCAGCAGAACGCTGCTGTTTAGCCAATTCCTGACGGAGCTTAGCCTGTTGTTCTTCAATCGTGCGGACTGTCGGATGTTCAGCACGGAACAAGCGCAACGCTTCCTGCTTTTTCTGTTCGAGTTCGAGCATACGTTGCTGGAGCGTCACGTCCTTTTCAAGATGCAGACGGGTTTCACCCGTAAGGTCAATGGTTCCCTTGGAATGGCGGAACGAAGTAAGCTTTTGTTCAGCCGAATCCAATTTGGCCTTGACACCCGGCAACTGTTCTTCGAGGAAGGCCAACGTCTTTTTCGCTTCGGCACTACGCATCTCGATATTCTGTTTCAAATACGTATTCGCAATAGTGTTCAAAATAGCAGCAACTCTGTCGGCGTAGCGATTTTCAAGAGACACCCTGATAATGCCGGAGTTCTTGCCTTCTTCCGAAATGCCGAGCCCTTTGAGCAGTCCAGAGGCGGCTTCCTGCGGATGAGATGCCGAGAGCAAGAAGGTCTGACCAACGGTCGCGGTCAAGGCTCTGACACAGATAACTAAAGTATCTCCGGCAAACGGCTTACGGTAAGTTTCACCCACCTCGCCGGACAACAATGTGACAACTTCACCATCTTCCTTCTCATACACTTCATATGCGCTGGAATCCGCAGTCACACGGGCAAAAAGCTTACCCTTCGCCTCGACAAAAGCACGCGGAATCTGCAACAGTTCCAGGTCCATACGACCTTCGCGCCGCAGGAGGCGGTCCATCTTGTCCTGCGGAATGGCAGAGAAACAAAGCCTCTCATCCTGGACCACCTGATCCAAAACGACGCGGCTCTTGATGAGTTCCATTTCAGCAGCAGACGGAGTGGAAACATCCAAAAGGGCGCCCATTTCACCAAGAGCGAGACCCTGTTTATTTCCCTTGACATTTACCTGGAGGAGAATGTCGCTCTTATACGACGGGCGAATCCACTTCGCAACAAGGCCACCACATGCAATACCCAAAATCAAAAATACAAGCAAGAATTTCCACTTGCTCTTCAAGTACACCAATATCTCAAGAATATCGATTTCGTCGTCATCCGACTTGTTCGAAACATTCTGAGGCGTTTTCTCGTTCATTAAAATCTCCAAGGACGCAGAACCAACCACCAAGGGTGGTCCAAGTCGGAATATAAAATAAAAAAAAAATTAACGTTTATGTCCAGAAACATAATAATCATACGAGAATTCCATGTTTTTGTACTTCTTCAGCTAAAAAACGAAAAAAAAATCATGCTTTTGCGACGTAAAAGCAACCTAATCAACGGGTTAGAGCATCCAACAAGCAAGCAACAAGGTCTTTATGCAAACCAAAACACCCATCCTTTCTATTCAAAACTTGCGCCGCGATTTCAAAATGGGAACCGAAACCGTGCACGCGCTACGCGGAGTGAGCTACGATATTTATAGTGGTGAATTCGTCACCATCATGGGAACCTCGGGGTCCGGCAAATCCACCATGCTGAACATTCTTGGCTGCATGGACCGACCGACATCCGGGCACTATATATTAGATGGAGAACACACCGAGACCCTGAAACGCGATGCGCTGGCAAAAATTCGCAGTCAAAAAATCGGGTTCGTATTCCAAAGTTACAACCTGCTCAGCCGCACGACCGCCATCGAAAACGTGGAACTTCCATTATTATACAACCCGGCCATATCGGCAGCGGAACGCCACCACCGAGCCATAGAAGCTCTAAAAAGAGTCGGGCTCGAAGGCCGCATGAACCACTTGCCGAACCAGCTTTCTGGCGGCCAGCAACAGCGTGTCGCCATCGCACGCGCATTGGTCAACGACCCTGTGATTATACTCGCCGACGAAGCGACAGGGAACCTCGATACCCGCACCAGTTACGAAATCATGATGATATTCCAGGAACTGAACCGGCAGGGGAAGACCATCGCATTCGTCACCCACGAACCGGACATCGCGACTTTTTCGACCCGTACAATCACCCTTAGGGATGGTTTAGTGAAAAAAGATGTCATTAACGAAACCGTGCAAGACGCGAAAGAAGCATTCGAAGCACTACCACCACCAGAAACATTTGAGGAAGAAGACTAGACGAAAGGACACTAGGCGGCGAAGCCACGATTACCCATCTCTCGTCTTTCGTCTCTCGTCTATCATCTAAAAAATTATGAATCCATTTACTTTAGTCAAAATTGCAATCCGCGCACTGCTGCGAAACCGCATGCGCACATTCCTTTCCGTTCTCGGCATCGTCATCGGTGTTGCGGCTGTTATCACCATGGTCGCCATGGGCGAAGGCTCCAAGCAATCCATCAAGGAACAGATGACCGCCATGGGAACAAACGCCATCACTATCATGCCGAACCAGAGTAGGCGCGGAGGCGTACAATCCGAATCGACTGAAATGCTCGAAGAAGAAGACGTCATCGCTATCCGCGAAAAAGCGACCTACATCAACGGAGTTTCTCCCATGGTCAGCGTTGGCGGGCAAGCCATTGTCGGCAACAACAACTCCCCCACCACGCTCTCCGGCATTTCCGCGGACTACCTCAAAATCCGTAACTACGAAATCGAAGACGGCGTGATGTTCGACGACGAAGCCGACCGCATGGCAAAAGTCTGCGTCGTTGGGCAAGCCGTCGTGAGGAACCTCTTTGGAGGCGAAAACCCCATCGGCAAAACCATCCGCTACAAGAACATTCCGCTGAAAGTCATCGGGACCTTGAAAGCGAAAGGCTCCGGCGATTTCGGGCAGGACCAGGACGACGTCATCTTCACGCCGTACCAGACCGTGATGAGGCGATTCTCCTCGACGACAAGCATCCGCCAAATCTACGCGAACTCCATCGGTGAAGGCTATGCCGCCAAGGCGACTGAAGAAATCATGAACATCCTCAAGGAACGTCGCAGCTGGACAAAACCCACCGACCCGTTCCGCGTCTTTACTCAAGAAGAAATGATCCAGACCGTCACGAGCACATCCGACATGCTCTCGCTCGTGCTCACCGCTATTGCTGGAATTAGTTTGTTAGTAGGCGGTATCGGAATCATGAACATCATGTACGTTTCCGTGACCGAACGCACCAAGGAAATCGGGCTGCGCATGGCTATCGGCGCCCGCGGAAAAGATATCCTCCTGCAATTCCTCATCGAGTCCATCTTGATCAGCCTCCTTGGCGGTTCCATCGGCATCGGCATTGGCATTGCCGCCTCGGAAATCATCAAGAGCGTGATGAACTGGCCCATGAGCATTTCCATCACGAGCGTTTTCGTGAGCTTCGGCGTCTGCTGCGCCACAGGCGTATTCTTCGGATGGTACCCCGCCCGCAAGGCTAGCAGGCTCGATCCGATTGAAGCGTTAAGGTTTGAGTAATAAGGTATGAGGAGTGAGCTCGGGCTCCGCCCTTTGAGGTCGCTTCGCTTTGAGTTTTTCACTCCAAATTCGTAATCTTTTTCATCCTCTCGCCTCTCGTCTCTCGTCTATAATCTATTTTAAAGTCATGAATTTTCTTGAATTTTTACAACCGATGCCGGTCGTGGGCATTCTCCGCGACATTCCACAGGGCGCCGAAGAAGCGTGTGTCAATGCTGCATCCAAATGCGGACTCAAGGCGATTGAAGTCACGATGAACACTGCTGCCGCAACAGCGATTATTTCAAAGATCAAGTCTTACGCAAAGCCGCTCGACATCAAGGTCGGCGCAGGAACCGTGCGTCACGGAAGCGACGTGGAAAAAGCAATTGCCGCAGGTGCGGAATTTCTCGTCACGCCGAATACGCGACACGAAGTTATCAGACTGTCCAGTACCGCAGGCATCCCGATTATCCCGGGCGCGCTCACACCGACCGAGGTGCAAAAAGCCTACGACTTGGGCGCAACAGCCGTCAAAATATTCCCAATAAATTGCGTCGGCGGACCGGATTACATCAAGGCGCTCCGCGGGCCGTTCCGCGACATTCCATTGATGGCATGTGGCGGCGTGAACGCAGAAAACGCAGCTAGCTATCTCAAGGCCGGCGCAAACCTGCTCTCGTTCGGAGCAAGCATATTCAATGTAGAACAAATGAAATCAGGCGACTGGATAACCATCGAAACAAATCTCACAAAGCTGCTTAACGCTGTAAGAGCAGTTGTGTGAGCAACAAACGCCCTGTATTAACAAGGCGTGGTAACACGAACCAGTCTCAGCAACAAAGCCGGAACGCATAAGAAAAGCCGCTGTAAAGCGGCTTCTTTTTTACTTCTTAGCTTTGTTCGCCAGTTCCTCTTCGAGTTTCTTGTTGCGGCTATCCTGCATTTCGCAGACGTTTTTTAGGTTATTGATTTCGGCATTCTGCTTTGCCACCTGTTCCCTGAGATCTTCGCACTTGGCAGCAAAAGTCTGCTCCGATTCGATGCGGTTGCTCAGTTCCTTGCGGAGGCTTTCTATGGAGTTGCGAAGTTGCTCGATCGTAACATCCGAGTCCTTCTTTTCGGGAGTCTCATCTGTTTCCTTCTTGACAGCGGCACCTTCGACTTCTTTCGAAACTGGATTGTCGCAAGAATCGCATTTTTCTTCGCAGGAACAACAATTAAAAAACTTCTTCGTGAGTGCAACGGTGGCTGCAGCACCAAGAACGGCACCTAGAAAAAAACTATTGGTCTTCATTATTGAACTCCTTGTTAGACATTCACTTAATAATATCAATTATACAAACTCAAAAGTCAATAGATTGGCACGAACAAAAGTATCTACAAATTGATATGGGACAAAACTTTCATAGAAAATGCAGTATATTTATAAAAAACTTATATTTCACGATATAATATGAGATAGTCCTATGCCACATCCTCTATACTCAGTCCTAGCTTTTACGTGTTTTATCGTCCTGCTGATTTTTAGGAACCAGTTCAAGCTCGTATTGGACGAAAGCGAACAGACAGACAAAGACTTCCTTTTCCTCTCCAACTGGGTCACGCTATTTTGCCTCCAGGACGGCTTATGGGGATTTATTGGTAGTGGCGTCATCCAAAACAACGACCTCTTCTTTATTTCGTCAACGGTTTTCCATGCGGCTACGGCAATATCGGCCTTCATTTGGCTCAACTACATTTTGAATTTCATTCACATGGGACGCAGCAAGGCGATTCCTGCAAAGGTCCTTGCAATAGCCCTCGTGTTGTTCCAGTTCGTGCTGCTCGGGATGAACTTCGAGTCCAAGTCCATTTTCAACATCAGCGAAAGCGGTTTTTACACGACAAGCCCGAACATAGACCTGCTTTTCTACAGCCAGTATTTTACGTTCTTTATCACGGGGCTTTTCATTGCATTCAGAATCCACAAGACCACGGACATGGACACCAAGCGCCGCTACTTTACCGCGTTCCTGTTCATTTTCGCGCCTATCCTCTGCGGTATTTTCCAGATAAAGTTTCCATTCGCGCCTTGCAACTCCATCGGTTCAATGCTCGGCTGCTGCATCATCTACGCATTCTTCATTACGCAAATGAGCCGGAACAGAGACCTCTCGCAGAAGGCGGTCATTATCGCAGGGCTTTCGTCGGACTATGATTTGGTCGTCTATGTCGATCTCGTCAAGAACCAGGCGAAATACTACCAGGTGAGCGACAAGTTCGCCCCGCTCCTCTGGGAAGGCCGCGAATCCACCGATCCGAAGATTTTCGACAACTTGATGAGACGCATTTACATTCCCAACGAAATGAGCGGATTCATCGAAAGATCGACTCTGGAAAAATGCATCGAGTTGTTAAAGACTTCCACGCATTACACGATTCCGTTCTTTGCAAACGTTAACGGGTACCCGGAACATTACCGCCTGAAAATAGCAAGCGACAAGAGCAACACGCAGTCGTTTATCGTCGGCATCATCAACGTCGAAGAAGAACACAGCCTCGAAGTCGTCGCCAAGAAGCTGCAGAAAGACCTCCAGCATACAATGCTCATTGCAAACAAGGATCCTCTCACAGGAGTCGGGAGCGCTGTCGCATTCAAGGCAAAGTGCGAACTTATCAACAACGAGATAAAGACCAAGGACGATTTGAAGTTCGCCATCATAGAATGCGATGTGAACAACTTAAAATTCATCAACGATTCCTTCGGACACGATATGGGCAGCGCCTACATCAAGAACTGCTGCAAGGTTTTCTGCAATACGTTCAAGCACAGTCCCGTCTATCGAACCGGTGGCGATGAATTTGTCATCATCCTGTTCGATACGGAATACGACAACCGCATGGTGCTTTTCGAAAAACTGAAGTCCTGCATCAACAACAAGGTGTTCGCCCCCACCGAAAGCATCTCTTTTGCGGCCGGTATAGCGGATTTCGATGCCACGAAGGACAAGAGCGTAATGGACGTATTCAAGCGGGCTGACGCCTCCATGTACGACCACAAGAACCAGATGAAGAATAAAAAGAACGCCGACATGTCTGCCGGCGAACGATAGTCTGACATCTTTAGCCCGCCACCACAGCGGGCATTTTCGTCTCTAGCCGCTATGCGGCTTTTCTGTTTTATTTATACGTGCTTGATTTTATTTTCGCCTTCGTCCCAGTTCTTGCCGTCACAAACAAACTTGTATTCGTAATCGCCAGGAACGAGGGAAATCTTTGCAGCCCAAAGGCCCGTTTTCTTGTTCTTCTTGAGCATGTTTTTATCTACAGCCCAATCGTTAAAAGAACCGGCAACGGATACGGTCGTAGCAAGCGGGCAATCCGCCACGAACTCGACAGCGACTTTTTTGGGAGCAGCGGCCTTTGCGGGTTTGGCGACCTTTTTCGCAGCGGCTTTCGGAGCCTTCACCGCAGCCGTCTTCTTTGCAGCCGGTTTTACATCGACAATTTTAGAATTTTTTGGCATAGTTAATCTCCTCTTATTCTTAGTGACCTAAAATTTAGTAAAAAAAAATTTAATTTTCTAGATATTTTGCTACATTTTCAACATGCTAAAACAAATCATCGCTCCAAGCGTCTTGAACGCGAATTTCCTCGAACTCGGCAACGGCCTCAAAGCCATCGAAAACGGCGGTGCCGGACTTGTCCACCTCGACATCATGGACGGGCATTTCGTCCCGAACATCAGTTTCGGTCCGGGCATTTCCGCTTGCGTGAAGAAAGGCACCAAGCTCCCGCTCGATTGCCACCTGATGATCGAGAATCCCGAAAAATACGTGGGCGAATTTGCTAAAGCAGGCGCAAGCATCATCAGCGTGCACGCCGAAACGACGAATCACCTCGACCGTCTGTTGCACCAGATTGCAGAACTCGGCGTCAAGCCCGCGGTGGCCATCAACCCGGCAACACCTCTAGAAAGCATCAAGTACGTACTCGACATCGTCGATATGGTGCTCATCATGTCCGTGAACCCAGGATTCGGCGGCCAAAGCCTGATTCCCTATTGTCTCGACAAGATTCGCGAACTTCGCGCACTCAAGCCGGAACTCGATATCCAGATTGACGGTGGCGTGAAGCTCGACAACATCCTCAAATGCAAGGAAGCGGGCGCAAATGTGTTCGTCGTCGGAAGTGCAATCTTCGGAAAGCCTGATCCCGAAGCCGTCTGTCGCGAATTTGTGAATTTAGTGGAAAGCAAGTAGCTGAACCGAGCGCTTAGAAACGGCTGAAAATGCCGCTCTTATAAAGCAAGTCCAGCGTATTCAAATAACGCCTATAACCGGCCGTATCAGTGCACGAATTTGTCTTGCAATATTCGTCCATTTCCTTAACAATAAACGGTATGGTCGCAAATTCTCTATTCTTCAGTAGAGACCTTACTTTTTTGCGGTTGCGGTCATCGACTTTTTTATCCTGCGAAATCTTTTCGACCAGCTTATATGGCAAAACCTTCTTTGCGTCAGGCGAAACATCGTCCGGATTGCCCTGAAGAACTTCTGAATAGCCGTCACCGAAAAATATTCTTTTTATGTTCGAACTCGGTATATAATAGCCGTAGCGTCTTATGTCAATGACGGAATCGCGGTCCTGATAAAGGAAATATCCCGACTTGACAATCATAGTCATGGTCACAATGGAATCACCCGTAGCAGGACGCACCCATCTCTTTTGGCTTCGATCATAATAATAATCGACATGGATTTTTATCCATTCCATGTTGATAAAATTAAACCTATTCATAAGATGTTTGTACGTATTCCTGACATCCGGAGTCGCCTTTTGCAGAAGGGATTCATTCTTCAACATCATTTGACGGTTCAGTTCTTCAAAAAGATTTTCCGATGCAAACAAGTTATCATCAACATCCACATCCAAAAAACGTTCATCATTTACATCCAATACATATCCATACACTGGAACAAATTTGCCACTTGGTTTTTCAAGCTTCGAACGCACCGAAGGGAGCTCCATCCTTTTCGATATAAGCGAAATAATTTTCTCTTCAAAAATTTTTTCCATTCCGCTGTTCGTGAAGGAACCCGTTCCTAGCGGCATTGCAGGTTCAAAGGCACATGCCCCCTTAGGCAACAAGAAAAGCATCGATAAAACAACTACAAAACAAACTGAGAAGATAGAACGTGAAATCATATCCGTAATATATAATAAAAGATGAGAGAACGGACCTGCGGTCCTACAGACTAGAGACGATAGATACGTAAAAAAGGCAAGCTATCAATTAATCGGAGTCGAGGTAGCGGATGCAAAGAGGGCCGACACCAAAATTATGGTAACGACAATGATAAAATACATGTTTTGCATGAAAGCAATATATACTGAAAAATCTAAAAAAATTGCGATTTTATTTAAACAGAATTTTCATACAAATATTTTCAATTTGTAGAAGGTCTCATTTGATTTTTCGTACCACTTATTTTTTCGCTCCGTTCGCCTTGTAACGTTTTTCGCCGTCACGGATAATCACGCTGTTGCGTTCCCTCTGAACGAAGGGAGCGTTTTGCTTTTGGGCTGCACTCGACGGAAGAACGCGGGGAAGACCTGTCCGTTCGCATTCTCCCATGAGAAAACTTCCTATATAGGCATCGCTTTCTAAATTGCCCACGTAAGGATTTTTATTTGCAAAGTGGATACAATCTTCTTCGTTTGTTTCACTGCAAACTTTTAATTCAACATCCAAACGGACTCCAGACCAGTTCGAAAAACAGCCCACATCCGCCTCGATAGAAAGTTCATTGTTGCCGTCAAACGTCATCACCGTATCGGCACCCTTGATTTCAATTTTTCGGCTATGAACCTTCATGAAATCAATAGTATCCGGAAGCGCAACATGGTAAGAAAGAATCCCTACTGTATCTAACATTCCGAAACTGCCCATGCCATAGACAAAAAGCGAAGCTTTCATCTTACGCGTCAAGTTTCCAAAGCCCACGTTCTGGACGCGCAGTTTCGCACGCAAAATTCCGTCACTCCCCACCGTATCGCTCAGCCACGATTCACGCAGCACAAAGCGGTAACCTAGATGGTCGTTGATGTACTTGAATCCCGAAAGCGAATCGACGCGCGCCGGGTCGTAATCGAAATCCTTCTGCTTGAAGGGTGTCTTTTTCCAGCTGTCAATCAGGTTGTTGTTCCACTGGATGTTCAAATAGCTTGTATGCGTACGGAAGCCCTCGTACGCGAGGAACTCCGGCGTATTGATGACCTGGTAATTTTCGGCCGTCGTGAGCGCCTCGCCACCGTAAGGAGTATTGATGCCGTACTTCTCGAGCCAAGCCACGCCTTCTTCGCGGCAGATGGAAGTCTTGCAGTCCGCGCTCCAAGTGCCGTAATCGTATTGCGTTCCCAGGTAGCCGTCATTGAACATTCCCACGCGATACATCGTATCACCCTTCGCCTTCGCGATTTCTTTGAATTTATCGCTGTCAATATGGAAGTCGACGCCCCAGTTATCAAAGCCCAAAACCTTCGCAGAGTAGTTTCCCGTGCGCGTGAGAATCTTGAGTTCGGGCGGCGTGCTGCGCAACATCAGGTTCGTCGCCTCGGCAATGCGGTCGTAGGTGATGTTCGTGTCGCTGTGCATCTCGCCGTAGGCGCCGTGCATTCCCATCTCGAGCGCCACGATCACGTCGATATTTTTCGAGAGCACGGGAGCAAGCTGTTCCACATGGCGCATCACCCACTTGTGTTCGGGTGTCACGTTGCTTCTGCCGTTGTACCACGGGTCATAACAGATACGCACAATCACGTAGCCGTAATTCTTGCGGATGTTGTCGAACGTTGTCTGCAAAACATTCAACGCATCTTCGGTCAGGTCCTGGCTCACGCCGCGAACCGTATCACGCTTTCCACCGGTGGTATCAATCGAAAGCCAGGCGTGGCTGCTGAATTCCGAAATCTCCGCGCGCAAATGCAACAACTTGCCGTACGGTTTTTCAATCGGCTTGCCGCCCGAAGGCTTGATGTGCAGCACCTGCGGCGTATAGAATCCGCGGTCGAAATTTTCGAGCGTCGCCATCGCATCGGTCGTATCGATGTTCTGCTTCACGAGACCAGCCGCAGAAACCGGTGCCTGCAAAAAAGCCACCAAAACAAATACCAAGGAGAGCTTAGCAAAAGCGCTCAAACACAATAGGCGAAAACCAGAAAAACTCATACTTGTAATATACATAGTTTTGAAAAGGGAAGAAGAAAGAAAAAGCCTTCCCTTGCGGAAAGGCTCTCTTTGAAACGCACTAAATTCTAGAACTGCGTGAAGAATTCCCAGGTTGTTTGAGGAACCCAAGACTGCCCCTGGCCTGGATCCCTGTGATCCCACTGGTGGCCCGCATTGTCGGTGCACCACTTGACCGGGAAGCGTTCGTCAACGTCCTTGTAGTCGTAGCAGGTGTGCTGCCCGCTATTGGATTCCTGGGCTTTTTCCTTGGTGGCGTCCTTGCCTTCGGCGCTTGCGTTTTTCAGCGCGGTGTCGCGGGCGGAGCGTCCCATTGCGGGGGTGCAGAGACCGTCACTCATTCCGTGAACGCCCATCCAAGCGATAGGCTTGCCGGTGTTTTTTGTCGCCGCAATATTCACGTCTGCCGTTTCATAGACGGCGACACCGCGGAGTACATCCTGACGACTTCTAGACAACATATTGGAATACATCGAACCGTAACTGAACCCTGCAGAGAACACACGGGAAGAGTCGATACAGAGTTCGCTTTCCAGTTTCGCCAGGAGTTCGTCGAAGAAGGCGTAGTCCTTTTCTTCCCAAGGTGCGCACATATTTTCGTGGCACTTTCCATCGGGAGCCACGAAGATGGTCGTGCCTTCCTTGTCAAAAGGCTTCATGCCGTAGTAGTTTTCATTGCGGGCTACATTCTGGGCCGAGCCGCCCATGCATTGCATGCCAAAGATAAGGCGATAGGGTTTGTTCTTGTCGTAGTTGTTCGGGAGGTCGTAATAGACATCGCGCGTAGTGCTTTCGCCCTTATAGGTCCATGTGAACTTGAACTGGCCTGACTTGGACAATTGCGTGTCCTTTCCGCATCCACGAGTAGGAACGGGGTCGTTACCCTTCGGCCAACCAAAAGCATACGTCTGCTTCGTCGAAGCCTTGCGGAGCTTGAGATCAAGAGTCGTATCGAGATTCGCCAACGGAACAAACAACGTATCGTATTGATCGGCAACGACACGCAACGTATCACTGTCATCGCCCTCCTTGCGGAGCGAATGAGCTTCCGTCGCGCCTAAAGAACCCGCAGCGTTACCGTAGCTAGTAAAGCGGACTGTTTCTTGCGCAGAACCGAGCCGAATCTTCGCAACGTAAGTACCCTGAGCCCCTATAGAAGCGGCAAGGTCTATCGACCCGGAACCCTGCAAAGTCTTGTTGAGCACCTGGTTTCCAGCCACGTCAAAAACCTTGACCTGCATGGGTGCGCTACTGCCCTGAGAAAAATTCAGGATTCCATTCATCAAACTGAAATGACCAATGGCACCGCGAAATTCGCGGATAGACACGGCATCATCTTCGTGAATGGTGAATTTTCCAGCTTGGTCCGTTTCGGTTTCTTTGCCTTTTTTGAGCAATTTCACCGTGGCCTTGACCGGAGAGGAATCGTCTTTATCTTTTACGGTTCCTGTTAAAGTATAGGCAGATGCTGCAGAAAACGCAGTCGCCACAATAATGGGAAAAACAGAAAAGATTACTCTTTTCATCGCACACTCCTTTTTTTTCCCATTCCACCACAACAACTCTTTTATCAAATATAAACTCAAAAGCCTTTGATTGCTCAAAGAAAAAAATTTTTCACCTCACTTCCTCATATATGAAACATAAAAATACCCCACCGAAGTGGGGCATGACAATCTAAACACCTAAAGTTTTTTACTTCACAACAGAAGCAGTAAATCCCTTGTAAATCGCCTGCAAGGCGCCAGCAAGGTAAGCTAGCGGAGCATTCCAGTTGATAGCCACTTCGTTTGTCGCGTAGCTGCAGCGGTTGTCAATATAAGCTAACGCCGGCTTGTCGGCTGTAGCGTAATTCGGGCATTTCCAAAGTTCCTTGCCATCCAGGTTGATGTCCTGCTTGCCCAAATGGGGACCGCCTACAAGCATGCCTGGCACCGGATCATCGACGAAATCCGATTCGCTTACGCGGTGGTGCGGATTGCGCGGGCTCCTGTAGCCAAAGCCGGTGACGTAGGTGATTTCCATCGGGTTCTTGCCCAAGAGATAGTCCAGGCACTGCTGTGCACCATCCAAATAGCTCTTGTCGCCCGTGACAAAATACGCATGCATCAAAACGATTCCGTTATTCGCCATGGCGCTATTGCTACCCCAGTTCCAGCTAGACGGGAACGCCGGTAGCCTGTAGGCGCTCGTATCGCCAACTGTACGGAGTTCATTGGCAACTTTAAGCAAAGCCTTGCGGGCATCACCGCCGAGTTTCGCGCCGAATTCCGCAGAATCAAGCGCCACGTGATAAATGGCGAGCATGTTCACATCACCCCACCAGGCACCATCAGCACGGAAAGTATATTGCTTCAAGTCCTTGAGGTAATCCGACTTTTTCGTCGCGCGGTAAAGTTCAGTCGCAGCAAAGGCAAATTCGTCCTTGCCGTTTTCTTCGCCATAGGTGTAGTTGCCTGTTTCCACGTCGGAAGGCTGCTTGTACAAGGCTTTCGGATGACGCTTCGCCCAATAATAAGCGACTTCAGCAGCCTTGAGCATACGATTTGCAAATTCCGAATCAAACTTCGCATAAATGCAAGACGCCTGGGCCATCACCGCCGCGAAATCCAGCGTCGCCGTCAAGCTCTTTTCAATGGCATAACGCAGTGCCCCGTCAATTTCGGGCATCGTGCTAGAACCGAACTTGAGCGACGTGAGTTTATGATAGACGGCGCCGTCCTTGTCCTGCATCGAAAGCATCCAATCGAGATTCCAGCGGATTTCTTCAAGCAATTCCGGCATCTTCGGGAACTCGCGCGGGATATTCCACTGGAGCGTATCCATATACGTAGGGAAATGTTCATAAAGTTCCAACAACGTAAAAACGGTAATGCCCGAGTTCACAATGTACTTGCCATAATCGCCTGCATCGTACCAGCCACGCTGCGACTTGATGTACTTTGCATCAGCATTCTTGGGAGCCGGTTTCCCGTTCGCCTTAGCCACCGTAGTCGCCGTCGGAAGGTCTGTCCCATAGACAATCACCTTGTCGTCCATGTGCCCTGCCGCTCGCGCCCACTTGCCTGCGTAACGCGTATCGAGCGCCATTCCCGCACGCTGGTAGTAAAACCACTTGAGTGCCGCTTTCGTCAAATCCTCATAAACAACCTCGCCCACAACAATCGGGTTACCGATGTAGCCGTCACGGAACAGGCGATACGTGCCCGGTTTCTTGATAGACGATATGTCGTACGTCTGGACTTCCTCGCCACTGTATTCCCAATCATAGACCATCGGGGCTTCGAGCGAAAGAACCGTCTTGCCGCTCATGTCGCGGACTTCAAGCGGATTGGCATCGTTGCCGGGAATGACGACAATCTTTTCGGATTCAGGAGTAAAACCTAGCTGATTCACCAAAGGTATAGCAAAAGACGGCACCGCCAGGGCGAGCGCAGCAAATAATTGTTTCCGCATACAAAACCTCATTTTTCTCTAAAGATACCTTTATATTTTAAAAATTGTTCCCCTACGGCGCATTTTAATGTTTACTAGAGGCAACGGGGAGATACTCGTTACTAGACTCTAGTCTCCAGTTAGGGTTAAGAACGATGTTCGCGGGGATAAAAAAAATCCCGCCGTGCTTTACGGCGAGACTTCTAAATTTTCCGTTTATCGAAGATTACTTCTTGGCGGCCTTGTAGTTGACGCCCGGACGGAGTTCGAGACCGACAGTCACCAGGAGGGAGACGATCGGTTCGTAGTGGTCCTGGGAGAGGTCATACACAGCGACACCGGCCATGCCTTCGCTCTTCACGTGCTGGGCGACTGCCTTCACAGACGGAATGCCCATGAACACGATAGATTCGGTTTCGCTCACAGCCACTTCAGACTTGGAAGCTTCATCGAAAGTTACCGTATAATCCGGTGTGTCGAAACGGTTCATGAGTTCGGCATACGGGAGGTAGCCTTCGTTGCCACTGCCCACACCCGTGTGGCTAGAGCCGAGGCCCTTTGCCCCCGCGAAGGACTTGCCATAGAGGAACACCACCGGAGCAAGGAGGTCCTTGTTCACGCCGGCGGCAGCAACAGCGTCAAGCGTTTCCTGCACGGAATTTGCACTCTGGTTCGGAACGAGACTGCTTTCGCTTTCGTTCATAAGGTCTGCCATGAACACATCGACATAAGCGGCGCGGTTCAAAGCTTCGGCCTTGTAAGCATCCATACCTGCAGCCGGATAAATCACAGCTGTCACCGTGGAGCCGGAAAGGCCATCGACCAAGGCGTTCAACATCTTGGCGTAATCTTCGGCATCGTCCGTCGTGAGGTTCTGCCAGTCGAGTTCAACGCCATCGCCACCATTCGTAGAAATCCAGTCCTTCACGTTCGAGACAAACGTGGAGAGCGTTTCGTCAGAAGAAGCGATTGCCTTGAGGTTCGATTCGGCTTCCATGCCACCCACCGACACGATAAGCTTGACACCATTCTCCTTGGACATGGTCACAAGGTTCTTGAAGTTGTCTGCATCGTATTCATCGGCAAAGGCAACCGTACCTTCAGCACTCGGCATAATAGACATATAGTGAATATCAGTCACGAGATTGTAGCGGATATCCTTTGCATAGAACTGGGAATACTGACTCCAATAGGGATAGAAGCCTATCACTTTGTCGGCGGCGGCCTGAGCAGACACCGCAGCACCCATAGCGAGAGCAAGTGCAATAACTTTAAAGTTCATCTGAATACCTCTTCCTATTGGTTAACTAGATGGAGAATGCCCGTTGCCGGATCCATACAATAGAGTCCCGGATCTGCCACAAATTTTTTAGGGTCATCTACAGTTTTTTCCTGCAATTTAACAATTGCAGAATCTACTGGAATCCCTTGGGCATTAAGAACTGAAACCGTCACCTGATCGCGAGTTATATTGGCTAATTCAGTAGCATCGCAGAAACGATATGCCCAACCATGAGACTGACCGTAAACAATGTATTGCTGAGAAATGGCAACTTCGTCAACCGGGACCTGGGTCAATGCGGTAAAATCATCGGCGACACCGACAAAGTTGAATTCCGTCAAATCCTTCAGGATATTCGCATCGGCAGCAGCAGCAGCGCAAGCATCAACCGGATAGCCACCCATAAAAGGATCGCTGCAAATTTGGACGAGAGTTGGAGATGCGGCAAAGGTTGCATCATCCGCAGCCTTCAATGCGGCGTAATCTCCACCGGCATTTGTCACGGAATCCTTGACAAGAGAGTTTCGCATTTCCACGTAATCTTTAATCTGCAACTTGCGCAGAATCGGGTGCAACTGCATATAAGTCTGAGCAGTGAAACCTGCCGGAAAGGAATCAGAGTAAGGCTCGCTCACTTCCAACGAGGAACATGCACCCAAAACACCTGCCAAGAGAATCATTGTGTACTGGTAAAGTTTTTTCATTTTCAGCACCTCTTAGAAATTAACCGTAACATCGGCAGTGACGATATTCTTGCTAATGGAAAGTTTTTTTGCACCGCCGTCAACAGGCGTACCGCTCGCGTCCGTAATCATATAAGCGTAATCGAGATCGTTCGTGAGCATACCGTACTGAACTGTCAAGTAAGAAATCGGAGCAAGCTTCACACGGACACCGCCCATAACCAAGCGCTCGGAGGCCTTGGTCACGCTAACAGCCACATTCATTTCACCGAAAGAGCCGCCAACACCGAAACCGTTTCCAAATTCCTTTTCATACTGCTGGAAACCGACGAGAAGAGCAATCGGGCCCCAGACATCAGCAGTCACACCCGCAACAATGCGGTTCGCAGTACGCTTGAGGTAAGCAGATTCTTCGGCATGAGAGTAAGAACCCTGAATGAGAATCTGACGGTCAAGACCGGCAAGAGCGCCAGCATCGACACCAAGACCCACGGCATATTCCGTGAACTTGTTCTCTGCGACTTGCGGAATACCTGTCGCAGGATCCACAGACAAAGAGTTCGACTGAGTCAAAATGTTGACGCGAGCGTTGAACATCACCTTGTCAGCCCAGTTGACATCAGCCTTCGCCGTAATACCCTTGCGGTCCGGAGTAGCAACGCCGAACGGCAATGCAAGACCTACAGACGGATCCAACTCCATCAGCGGATCAAGTTCCAGGCGCTTTGAAACAGTACCCGTGTAGCCGTTGCGGTAGAAGTGGCCGTTCTTGTAGTTGTTATCCAAACGGGAGTAGAGATACCCGCTTTCGCCATTTTTACGGCCGAAAATATCTCCTTCATTGGAAAGAGTGTTCGTGTTAGCCGACGTCATCAAGTTGTACGCCTGCAATGTCGTGGAATTATAGACATTGAAATAGAGGTTTTCGAGACTAGATGCACCGAAGGTCGAAAGGATAAGGTTGTCCGCAGGGTTCGTGTACATGGCGTTCGCATTGAGGATAACCGAACGTCCCTGATAAACCGGAGAAGACGCCATTTCAGACCAGAACTTCTCATCCGTCTTGAGATAACCGGCATCAACCTTGAAGTCGATATCATTGATATCGCCCTTCACAAAGAGGTTCGCATAGAAGCTGTTGCCGCTTTCATCCGCGAAGTCTTCGTTGGCAACTACCAAAGGATTGGATACAGCGCTCTTGATATAGACAATCCTGTCGCCATTTATGTTTTTCTCAAGAATCTTGTAATCGGTCTTGAATCCTTTTTTCAGGTAATCTCGGTCAACCTTCCACTTGGACATGGCAAATTCGCCATTCAAGCCGAACGAAACCGGAAGATCCGGAAGAGTCTTCTTGGAATCGAAGCTCAAGTCCGCGGAGAACACCCTGTTGTTATCGTAGTAGATTGTATCGGTATCGGCAATCTGCTTAGTACGACGGGTATATTTGCGGTCAAACAAATTGACAAAGTTCAAACCGAGATGTGCCCCGTAAGATTCGATACCTGCACGGGCACCGAGCATGTAACGGTCGGAAAAGTCGAAGTCGAAGAAGACCTGGTCAACTTTCTTTCCGGTATTGCGGAGACGTGCACCGGTAAGCTGTGCGGTAATGTTATCGACCGCGCCAAGGCTTCCGCTCTGGTAAGCGATATTGAGGCCTTGCAGCAAGCGACGGCTTGTCGTATCGAGATTGCGCTTTTCAAGAGCTTCGCGACGCTTCTCCGAGAAGATTTCCGGTTCCTGGAGAATTTCGGTCTGCGGAGCGAAAACAGTGAGCGGGGTATAACCGACACGCATGTATCCCAAATTGAAATCGACATGCTTGTTGAGGATTGTTCCGTCGTAGCTGAACCAATGACCGATAATCGGGTTGTTGTTCTCGTCATAGGCGCTCTGCCAATCCTTGTGCAAGCGCAGCTGGACGTCAATCATCGTCTCGGAACTCGGACGGGCGGTCAAGCGCAGGTTCACATCCGTGAAAGCCTGGTTTTCCTGAGTCGGAGATTCCTTCGCATACTGGTCGGAAGAGCTAAAGGAAGCAAGAACGCCTGCCTTCGCCGTTCCGTTGATCTTGAGCCCAAGCACTGCCGCATTGAGAGAATCCAACTTTTCCAGCAAGGATTTCTGTTGCGTAACAACCTCAGTCTGGTTTTCAGCGGCAAACGCAGTCGCAGCCGAAAGAGCAACAGCGGAGGTCAATAAAATTTTGCGCATGTTCATATTGAAATTCATTCTAGTTACCTCCCATTAAAATTCCACATTAATGGAAGCTTCAAAAATAGACTGACTAAACTTATGCTGATAAGTACCCGCAGCGCCGTCGCCCTTCTTCTCTGCGCTGAAGTAATCAGGCAGGTTACGAGCAGAACCGGCAATAGCCGCAGTATTGTAGTCGTTCGTCACGTTGACCATGCCGTAATTGATGGCAAGCCATGCGTTGTCGCCAACCACATAGTCAAAGCCCACCATCCACTGCATCTGCTTGCTCTTCAGGAGAGGAACATCAAGACCGACCATCGGGTTGATATTGCCAACCCCATAGTCCGTATTGGCCATCTGGAAACCGGCCGTAAAGCCGAGTCGCGGCAAGAACTGAGCAGAGAATCCTGCATTGATGAAGTCGCTCTTGAGGGTTCCCGAAACACCGCCAACCATGTCGGTCTTGCTTTCGGAATGCTTGTAGGAACCGGAAACTTCCATGGCCTTGCTGAAGCCAGCCATCTTGGCGATATCGAACTTGGCGCCACCGCCAAATTCCATGAAGGAAACCTTGTCGATTTCAGGAATTTCGCTATTCACCTGATTGAATATGCTTACAAGAGCCTGGGCTTCGATCTTTTCCTCCCAATCACCCTTGACTATAGCGCGGACACCCATGCGGTTCGGAGTCGCGAGGCCATACGGCAAGGTGAGCTGGACAGCCGGATCCAACATCATGTTGATGAGGGCGAGCTGTTCGGCGGAATAGACATTGGAACCCCAAGAATTCTTGTTGTACGGAGCGATATTGTAGCTTTCGCCCTGACCGGCCTTGAAGGCGTCGTCGTTCGTACCCAGAGAGCGAGCCACCGGAGAGAACTTCGGAGAGTAATTATAGAGAGCGTCGAACGTCGAGTAGAGCGGAGAGTTCACGCCATACTTGACCGTGTTACCGTCCTTGTCCGAGTTCAAAATACGCTGGGCGAAGAAGCTCGGGGACTGAGCGAGGTTGTTGAACCACTTTTCATCGTTGCGGATGAAATCGAGAGCAAGGCCTGCGTTCCAGGAATTATCGACCTTGTAACCGACATTCAACGTAGCGAGCAAGGCAGAACCGTTTATGCTTTCTTCAGATTCAACGACGGCATTCGTCGCAGGATCGACAGCAAAAGACTTCACCTTGTTTATCGACATCGCATATTCGAGAACGAGATCAAGACTGAGGTTCTTGTTCTGCATGAGCCCGGCGATATCGGCACCGGCGCGGGCGCTCAACACGAACGTGTTCTGCAGACCCACATCCGGGTTGATTTCCTGAAGGACGTAGCTGCTGAGTTCAGGATCGTCCGGGTTGAAATCATCCGGCTTGGCGTTACGCGGCAGCGGATGGCGATAAGTATAGGACTTCGAGTTTTCATTATCGAAAATCAACATCGGAGTCACGCCAACATAGACGTTCTTCTGAACCGGAAGGAGTTCTAAGTTACCACCGACGACCCACTTGTCCGTATTGGAAGCAAGCGAGGTTGCAACACCCGGAATGGAATCGCCAGGGATAATGTTGCCTTCGGCACCGGTAAAGTCGAGCACCGACACGCGGTTCACGCGAGCCAAGAACGCTTCGGCACGGAGTTCGCCAATCATCGGGTCAATTTCTTGACGGAACTGAAGGTTAATACCCTGAAGGTTGCGCTTGTTGCCTTCGATAAGCTGTTCCTTCTGGGCCATGTGGCGCTTGCGGGCGAAAATCGTCGGTTCGTACATGATGTCGATACCGGGATTGTAAATAGAGAGCGGAGAAATCGCAGAGCGGAAGTCACCGGCAATCCAGTAGAAACTCTTGCCGACATTGCCCTCTACATTGAGCCATTTGGCTTCGAGCGTCTTTGCCGCAGAAGCGAAGTATTCCTGCATACCGCCACCGAGACGCATCGTCACATTCGCACGGACAAATTCATACGGACGGAAACCGAAGTTCAAGTCAGCGGAGACAAACTCGTTGCGTTCCACGTCCGGCATGTGGTTGAGACCACTTGGATCGTTGTCCGTATCGAAACTGGAGCGCTGAGCCACGGCACGGATGCTACCAGTAATTTCAACACCGCGCTTGGCATTCGCGCTATCCGCCTTGGCCTGCAAGGCCTTTTGGTTATCCGCAACTGCAGATGCCGATGCGGCAACCGAAGCAGTGAGAAGGGCGATTAAAATTCTTTTCATTTTCATATTCATCTTTAGCATCCTCCCTTAGAACCATGCCTTGGTTTCGGCTGCAATGTAATGGGAATGCCAATTATTATCAGGTACGGTTTCGTCAGAGTGCGTCATGAACTTGTAACGGAAGTGGAGGCCCACGCGGTCAGAGAAGTCCCAGTCAAAGCCAAGACCGATAGCGAAATCCATGTAGTTGATGGGAGCCTTTCCGTAATAGTAAGGAGACACTTCGTTCGCGTGGGACTGGTTCGTCTTTTCATTGTACTTGCTGACTGCGTTCGGAGCGGAATAAATCAGGTATGCCTTTTCGGACCTGAAGGTTTCGAGGCCGAGGATACCCACCATGTGGAAAGTCGGCGTCACGGCGACCGTCGGTTCAAACTGGCCATAGAAGCTCGTCATGAGCATGTTGGACTGCTTTTCGGAAACCGCAAGCGGAGCAAACGAAGTCGAAACACCGGAGAGGGCGAGGAACGCAGTCATCATGACATTGCGGTCTGTCCCGAGCCAGTGGCCGATATCGTAGCCACCCATGAAGGACATGTAGGTGGACCACTTGGCGTGCATCGGGACTTCCTGCTTTGCAACCTGGGTTCCCTTTTCGTAGGCCACAAAGGATTCCCACAGTTCCCAGGTACCACCATAAAGACCACCGCGCTGGCGATACATCTTGATGCCTTCGCCGGCATCCCTCTGGATACCCGCACGGGCAATATAACCGGCACCGGAAGCGTTACCGGAGTCTGCCACGAAGAGCGGCTTGTGCTTGGTCCAGGAATTGGAGCTTTCCCACATGTTGCGACCGTTCAAACGGTAGTTAAAAGCGATTACATCCTGGCCAGCATCGATCTGGCGATGTTGCGCATACTGGAAGTCAAAGTAGCCGCGATTGAAAGTCGGCTCCAACTTGAAGTTGATACCGGCCATGTTCGGGGAGTAGCGCAACGCACCTGCATTGAGGTAGGTTTCATCCTTGCGCCAGCCCGGGAAGCGGGACGGGTTCGAAAGAGAATACGGAGAGTAGAAGCCCGGCTGGAAGAACACGAGTTCAGCAGTCATCGGCCAACCTTCGACATACTTGCTCTGGGCCTTGACATAGAGACCCACCTTGGGGCCAGCCATGCTGGATTTCTTCGCGTCACTGGAATAACCGGAAGACGGGCTCGTCGGATCAAATCCATCGACCGCCTCAGACTGGTAGAACAGCGTAGAATCCGTAATGCTTACGCCGACATCCGCCATCAAGAAGAGCTTCGGAGTGACGTTGCCCTTCACATCGACACTAACCACATGCGTGTTGAGGAGGACCGGGTTCATACCGGCGGAAATCCACTGGTTGCGGAATTCGTCTTCGTAAATGGCGCCCTCGTCATAGGTCACGCCCATGTAGTTCAAGCCGACCGTAAGATTGTCAGCAATCTTTTCCTTGGCGACACGGCCATGGAAAATCGTACCGCGGAAATCGTAGCCACCCGTCATTTCGAGTTCGCCCGGCTGACCACCGTACATACGCAGACCGTCGCGGGTCGCCAAGTCGGCATCAATCGGCTGGGACACGAGGAACTGGGCCTTCATGTCGTACGGGAGCTGATAGATGTTGGCAAAGACGCCACCGAAGGAGCGGTTCGTCCAGAATGCACGACCACCTTCCTTGACAGGCTTGAACGCCTTTTCCTTATAATAAGTACTGACCGTCTTTTCGTCTTCGAACAGTTCGTACTGCCAGACGAAACGCGGGTTCGTTTCACGTTCCCACATCGTGAGCGGAGAAGCGTTCGCCCAGATAACACCGCCTGCGGTGATGTAGGCGCCGAAGACTCCGGCACGGATATCGACACCGACGTTCAATTCTTCGTTAATCGTCGAAGAATAGAAGTCCGTGGAGTGGTCGTACAGAGCGCGTTCATCGTAATTGCCCGGGGCATTAGTCGGATGCTTCGCCAAGTAGTTCGAATAAATGCCGCTCAAGTCAAACGGGAACGAAAGATTCGTAAACAACGTAATGTAGGAGTTCGGCATGGCGACGACGTTCACGTTCAAGACGGCATCGACGCTTGTACGGGCCCTATCATCCTTGACCCAGGGGCTTTCTTCGGAATAGTGGAAATTCTTCAAACGGAAAGCCATGTAACCGGAGACTGCCAGTGGCAGATCGTCCTTGCCCAAGAGAGTCGATTCCATGTTGCCGGAAAGAGTATCCAACGAAGCATGAAGGGAATCAAGCTGCAACTGCGGAGGGAGAGCCCACGCAGCGCCGAGGCTAGACGCTAATAAAAGGGAAGAAACTGTTTTGCGCATAAAATCCTCTTAAATCTCGTTACGGAACGGATAATGAGCCGGACCTTCGTACGGTTTACCGTGCTTCTTGATTACAACATCGTCAATCCAGACCTTGAAGGACTCGTTTTCGTCCTTGCGGACTTCGAGACGGAATCCCTTGAAGTTGGCCCAGCTAAACGGCAGCATCACTTCGCGCGTGTTCTTTGCGTCCCAGTAAACACCAGTATTGCCAAAGAGCTTCAGAGGAATGCTGAAGTGTTTCCATTCAGTCGTAATCTCACCAAGGCTCTTGGAACGGAGCTTCACCTGGAGGGATTCGCCGTTGCTCTTCACGCCGTCGTCAACAAGCACGAACAACGCGTTTTCGCCACCTTGAGCGCCCTTAATCCAAAATTCGAGAACACCTTCTTCCAGGTACGGAGTCAAATCGACAGAACCCGCAATACAAATGGCGACACCGGAATAGTCACTTGCGATAAGCTCGATTTCCATGGAAAGAGCGCCTTCCATGGCATACTTATCCGTGAGTACCGGTTCGGGGTTTTCACGAGGATACTGGTATGTGTATCCGCCACCGCGAGGAATAGCCTCACGCATGACAACAGTGACAACTTCCTTGTCCGGACGGAACGGCTTGGGTTCCTTCATGACAAAGTGAGACTGGTCGCGGTCGCGGTAATCGCTAAAGCCGTAGCCAGCAAAAGAAGATGAAGCAAGAAGCATCGCCGCTAGAGCGGACTTCCAAATGGCTTTTTTTAAGTTTCCATTCATAATAGGTACAAATCTCCAAATTCGGATCAGCTATAATATAGCTTGTTTTTTGGCAAAACTTAGTTTTTCCTTTGCAAAAAAGCCTTTGCAAAACATGATCTCTCAATGGAATACCACTATCCAAGCCACATAGATCGTGGACTCAAGCGTAAACGGAATTTTTTTTCGCTACGATACGTTTCCGAATATTTACAAACAAAATATTGACGAGCATCACAATGGACTCAAGCGTAAACAAAAGATACGCTCATTGTCATTTTTCTATTTTCCATTTTGTATAGATTTTGAGAACAGGCTTAATGTGTATAAAACCTTTTGGGGGTTACTATGATTAAGAAATTTATTTCGGCAATGGCTATCGGATGCGCATTCATCGCATGCGAAAGCGGCACGGACGCACCACCGGAATACAAAGGCGGTAACAACAACAACAACAGCAGCGCAATCACTGTCGTACCTGTTGATTACACCGCAGGAAGAATCATGAACGCCACCCTTGGCCGTGGTATTAATCTCGGCAACTCCTGGGATTCCGACGGAGCAGACGATGGTGGATGGAGCAATCCTATCCGCGATACAGATTTTGCCGTTATCAAGGCGGCAGGCTTCAATTCTGTCCGTATTCCGGTCCGTTGGCAAAAATATTCCGACTACAACACCCATACCGTAGATCCGGAACGCTTAAAGGGCGTCAAAGAAGACATCCGGCTCGCCATCGCTAATGGACTTGCCGTGGTCGTAAACTTCCACCATTACGTAGAACTCAACTGCGCCGGTGGCGGTGGAACAAAAGCAGACGGCACAAAATGCAAATACGATGCCGTAGAATACGAAAAAGAAAAGGCCCACTTCCTCGCCTTGTGGAATCAGGTGGCAACCGAAATGGGCGAATTTCCCGACAACATGGTCGTTCTTGAAATCCTGAACGAACCATCCATCCCCCAAGCAGACATTGTCGATAAGTTAATGACAGATGCCTACACAGTCATCCGCACAGCAGCGCCCGGCAAGACAATCATGTTCGAAACCTACCACTTGGCAAAGTTTTACGAGCTCCCCTCCTTGCACCTGCCTCCCGACGGAAACATCATCTTCAGCGGTCATTATTACGAACCTTACCAGTACAGCCATCAAGGTCTCGGCTACGACTGCAAGGGCGACCTAGTAAAAACAAACACGGCCGCAAAAGACATGAAGGAATACGCATCTCTCGCCTTCAGGTATTATCCCGATGTTGACAACGTAAACCATGTTCCCTTGAACATGGGCGAGTTCGGGGTTTCCGGCGGAGATTCAAGTCCCTGCCAATGGCAAAAAGGAGAAGCGCCAAGCGAAACGGGCAAAGCGGAATGGGCTAAAAAAACAGTCCAGGCCGCATGGGAAAACGGAATTTCCTTCCATTATTGGGCTTTCGGCGCGACAAGCGGCTTCGATGCATACGACGGAAACAACTGGTATCCGGGATTCCCGGGGGCACTAATTTTCTAGGGCTCAGCAAACGCCAAAAAACATTACGGGCGGACGAGCGTGCCACCCCAGTGTTCATCGAAAAAGGCTTGGAACAGAGGTTCCGGGCCTTTTTTCAGTTCTTCGATGACTTCTGCAATAGGGCGCTTGCCGCGATAAAGCATGCGGAACGCGCGCTCGAAAAAAGCAATGCGTTCCGGCGGAAATTCGTCAGCATGGATTCGAAGCGCGTGCAAGTTCAGGGAAGCAAAGCGGAGTGGGTTACCAAAAGCGCGGCTGCACGGAGGGACGTCGTAATCGACCTTGAGCGTACCGCCCACGAACGCATAGGCGCCCACCTGGTTTCTCTGCTGTACAGCGGTGGTGCCGCCAAGGGTTGCAAACTGGCCGATACGCACGTGGCCGCCCAGCTGGCAACCGTTAGCAATGACCGCCCCCTCCCCAATTTGGCAATCGTGCCCCACATGGGCATAAGCCATAATCAAGACGCGGGGGGCGATGCGTGTACAACCGCCGCCCTGTGCGGTACCGCGGTTGAGAGTCGTATATTCACGAATAATGCAGTTTTCGCCTATTTCCAAACGAGTCGGTTCACCAGCATACTTAAGGTCTTGTGGAGGTGCTCCGAGAATCGCGCCATCATAGACATGCGTATTCGCCTTAATCGTCACGCCGCCATAGACGCGCACACGAGATTCAAGCACCACGTTTTCGCCTATTTCAGCACCTTCATCGACAATACACCAAGGGCCAATAATCGCGGACTCATGGATTTTTGCGGAAGGATGAACGTAAGCGGAAGGATGGAGCATAAGCATTTTGCGCCTACGGCGCAGTTAGTAGTTACTAGTTAAGAGTTATTGGTTACGAGCAGAATTTAGAAAAAGAAAGCCTTGTCTAGTAACTAGTAACTCAGAACTGAAAACTCTTTTTCTACATTTCCCCCCATGGGTGGCATTATCATCGCATGCCTGACGGTACTTTACGCATCCTTGTTCCTATTCTTCATCATAGGACTGTTAAAGACGCATCGCTACAAAGGCCCCAAGGCGACCCCGAGCGTTTCTGTCGTCGTTCCGATGCGAAACGAAGAGGAATTTGCTGAACGCACACTTGAAGCCCTCGCCGTACAGGACTACACAGGCGAATGGGAAGTGATTTGCGTCGATGACCGCTCCACGGACTCCACCCGCGAAATTCTGGAGAAGTTCGCCGCCACGCACCCGAAATTCCGCGTGCTCAGTCTCCCACAAGACCTTCCAAAAATCGCAAGCCCCAAAAAACGAGCCCTCGAAAGCGCGTTCAAAATTGCCAAAAACGAAGTGCTCCTCACGATGGATGCCGACTGCATCCCACGCAAGAGCTGGATTGCCACAATGGCAGGGCGATTTGTCGATGACATCAGCATTGTGCAAGGGCCCAAGCAGAACAACGGCACACGCTCCATGCCGCACCTCTTCCAAAAACTGGAAACGCTTGGCTATACTGGGATGGAAGCCGCTGGATTCAGTCTCGGTCGCCCGATTGTCGCAAGTGCGGCATGCCTCGCTTACAAGAAAGAATTGTTCTTCAAAGTGGGTGGATTTGGCGACCTCATCAACCTTTCGAGTGGCGACGACGACATGCTCATCCACAAGATGATGAAGATTCCAGGTACAAAAGTCTGCTACAACCTTGACAAGGACGCCGTCATAGAAACAGCCCCAGTCCACACATGGAAGCAACTGTTCAACCAGCGCGCCCGCTGGAGCAGCAACGGTACGAACTACGAAAGCAAAGCGTACGTTCTAATGCTCACGCTAATCTACGCCTACTACATCTGGATGTTTATCAGCCCGTGGTGCGTGCTATTTCTGGATTTTCCATGGCAATGGTGCGTGTTCAGCATTTTACCCAAATTTATCGTTGACTTCGTATTTCTGAGCATAGCCTCTTGGAAACTCAAATCCAAACGCCGCATGCTAGCCTTCTTGCCAGTGGAACTCATCCAGATTCCGATGATCGTCTTTGCCGTGCCGGCTGGAATAACAGGAATGTTCAGGTGGAAGTGATTTAGACGAAAAACTAAAGCCGAAAGACAAGAAATATTTTGAAAAGTCCTTTCGTCTCTCGTCTGTAGGCTCGTTAGAGCCGTTCTTTCGTCTGATCCATCGCCCACGCGATTGCTTCTTCGGCGTTCGTGATTTTGCCGTCAAGTTGCAACTCAAAGCTCTGCTTGATAATCTCGCCCATCTGCTTTCCCGGCTTTACGCCCAATTCCATAAGCATTTTGCCCGTGAGATAAGGCTGCGGAGCGGCTTCCAACAAGTCGAAGTCCGTAGCAACCCGCCACAGTTTTTCGGGAAATTCCGCATCGCCCGCTTCCGCGTAAAACTTTCGCGGAGTCGCTTTGGCAAGCAAGCACAAAAGTTTTAAACCACCCAGCTTCACCGCCAATCGACGAAGCTGAGGTGCATCGTTGACGATTCCAAGTGGGAGGTTGCTATACGCCCCCAACAGCAGCGGAACATTTTTCAATAAATGAGTTTCGTTCGTGATACGTTCGAGGAACTTCAGCGATGTCTCTGGACGGCCGCTGAGGAATGATGCAAAAGCAAATTCCATCGACTGCGATTCCGAAAGGACCATCCCCGCGGCGGCGAGCTTTTCGCGTTCGCATTCCATGTTGTCGAGCATCTCGCCCAAGTCTTCCCAAGATTCACGAAGCGGTAACACTTCCGGAAAAAAATCGTTCAGTCGAATGTCCAAGAACGCACGCAACCCAAGCGACGGCTTGCCAGGCTTCATCAGCCACTTTTTGAATTCTTCGAACAAACGTTCCACACTCAAGTCGGCAAGCGTAAGCGTACGGCAGAGTTCAACCGTCTCCGGAGCGAGCGTGAGCGCAAAACGGCTCGCGAACTGCACGCCGCGCAAAATACGCAACGAATCTTCGACAAAGGCCGGCCCTACATGACGGAGCAAGCCCTTCTTCAAGTCGTCGATTCCGCCATACGGGTCGCAAAGCGTGAGCTCAGGCAATTCCATGCCCATAGCGTTAATCGTAAAGTCACGGCGGAGGGCCGCCTCCTTGAACGAAAGTTTTTCATCGGTATGCACCACGAAGCCGCGATGACCGTAACCGACCTTGCTTTCTGTACGCGGAAAAGAGAAATCCAGCGAAAGCCCCTTCATCGCCAGATGAATGACGCCAAAAGCCTTCCCCACAAGATTCGTGCGGCCATACTTCTTTAAAATGGGAACAAGTTCATCTTGCGTAAGGTCATAAACTTCGATATCGTAATCGCGGCAATCCTTACCCAAAAGCGCATCGCGCACCCAGCCGCCCACCAAAAAGGCGCGACCACCAGCGCTGCGAATATCTCCAGCAATGGAAAGCAAACGATTGGGAATATCCGGCTCGTAACGTTCACCGGCAAGAGTCATGAGTGAAGGCATTACTTGTCCGCCCCAGCAGACGAATCCGTTCCAACCGACTTGTAACGGTCATAAATGCTCATTGTTTGCTCTTCGGAGGAATCCTGCAACAACGTCGAAACAGGTATTTCCTTGGACGTATCGACCGGCGCAGTCGCACCCATGTTGGCATAGCGTTCGTAGATACTCGTATTCGACTGTCCCGCTTCACCTTTCTTTTTCGCTTCTTCTTCGCGGCAGGTGTTCAGTTCATTTTCCAAGTATGCACGCTGGTCCGGCGAATATGTCATTGTACTTAAGCGGTATTCAATTTCTTCGCAAACAAGCCCCTGGCGTTCACTGGCACAGCCAGCAAACAACAGCACGGCAATAAAAGCAATACAAATAAATTTATTCGCAACCATATATTCACCGCAAATCAATGGATAATCAGAAGTTTGCCCTTCTTCGTTTTAGAGGATCCGCGAATAACGTATTGATAAAGACCTGGAGCAACCAAGTTGCCGTTATTCATCCTTCCATCCCATTCGACACGGCCACCGGCAACCTGTTCGCCACTAAACGAAGCGACCAGTTTACCCCCCCTGTTATAGACTCCAATAACGGCATCATCCGAAACGTTGTCAAAAATGACATGTGCTTGAAGCCGAGGACGGAACGGATTCGGGAAAACCTTGACATCTTGGCGAGCCTCACCCGTCATGTTGCCTTCCGTTGCGCGCAAGTCGTTTCTGCTGTAACGGGTCACGCCATTCTCATGGGCGAACCATACCATGCCAAGAGCAGAATCTACCGCAACATCCTGAATCTTGTCGCTGAGAAGCCCATGTCTCGTCGTAAAGTGAAGGACGGACAACGTATCAGGAGACGTCGAACGGGGAGTCAAGCGGTAAGCACCACGTGACGAAGTCCCGACCCAGAGGTTCCCGCGAGCATCGACGTCGATACTCGTAAAGTTCGCGCTTGTAAGACCGTTTGTTGAAAGCGGAGTTCTTATGGAATCCATGTCCTCGTTCCAATACGCAAGAGAAGACCCTGTTACCATCCAGAGATAATCCGTCTTTGATTCATAGACCATATCCAGCGGCGTCGAGGACGTACCGTAAAACACCTTTCTCTCGGTTCTCGAGGAATCGATGACGCCCCCCGTCTTCTTTGGAGGCGGGAAAGTAAACACATCCAAACCGCCAGTGGCATCTTGGGATGGCGACGTTCTCGTTCCCACGTACACAATCCAATTGCCTGTATTTGCATCAACACGGACAAGCATCGGCCCACCTATGGAGGCGCTTCCGACATTGCTTGCGCAGGACATATCTCCATCAAGGGTTACATGAATCAAGCTATACCCCTTGTTCGAGGCTGACGTTGTCAAAAAGCCCATGCCATCCGGTGCAGGAACCGAAGAAACCGCAATCGTAAACGGAGGCTTTTGAGGATCATCTACGTAATCGTCCATACAAAGATTGGCGATATTCTCTATCGTTAATGCATAATAAAGTTCTTTGCCCCATTCTTTATACAAAAGGTATCCATAGCCCCAGAGATGATAGAAAGTACCACCGCTCGGAACGGCCGACAGTACTTTCAAGTTATGGGAACGGGCATCAACGCCATTCCCCTTGTCTTCATACACAGGCCTTGGTTCGCTCCAGTCATAACCATAATTGTACGAGAGTTTTCCGCTTTCAGACGCAGCAAGGACTCCACCTTGCGGAAGAGCCAGAAGTTCATAGGCACCGCCTACCGCAAATGGAGCGTATTCCGACAAATCCGAAATTTTCTTGCCATCATAGTAGAAAACACTTTGAGGCCCAGCCAAAATAGCCTTGCCGGAAGGGAGCAGAGAAATCCACTGCACCTTCGATTCGTAATAATACCGATCAATAACCAATTTATCATCAACTTTCTTATAAACTGGAATTTTTTCATACAGGATTGAATCCGTCAACGTTTTCCCGCGAACCACGACCAACGCTGCCGACCTGACATCGGACGTCGTATCGAGAACAGCCTGAGTCAGGCCATCCTTGTCCCAGATTCGCGTTCCTTCAGTAGAAAACGTCTTGATTTTTCCATCTTTCCAAGCGATTGCCTTAATAATCTTACCATTGTTGGAAGCGCCCTTGACAACCTTCCAGGAATGCGGATCGTTCAGCAAGACATCGGATGCCAGATTACGCCAGTCCATCTTGCGTACGTAAAGAAGGGAATCCACAGCGACAAATAACGAATCCCCGCGAACGTCCATAGCACGGACATGGCTAGAAGACAGATTCGCATTCGCAATCCTTTCGATAGTAAGGATAGAAGTCATGGTCTTCACACTCAGGAACGAGAGACGGTCTTCAAAGGCTATAACCATGACAGAACCGCTACCGGAACCGCCAAAACGGACCATGCCAGGAATCACATGCACGTTGTTTCCGGCATAAGACCGGCTAACCACTTCCCACTTCCGACCGACCATCGCCGAAACGATACCATTATCGCTCACGGCAAAAGCACCAAGGCTATCGGAAATAACCACGGCACTGACGGACTGGTCGCCCAGGCCATTCGCCGTCGTATAAATATCGTCAGCAGTATTCGTCCTATAGCGAACACCGCCACCCGTCGCCATAAGCAGGCCATCACCATAAGGAATAGCCGATTTCACCGGAAACGGACTTGAGAAATTGATCCATTCATCAACGGCAAATGCCGACGTGAAAAAAGAGAGAATACAAATAAGCTTGATTAGTAATTTCACAACATAAAATTACAAAAAAAAAGAATTTTTTATTTAGGGCTCCCGATAATTTCACTCAATGAAGCGTCCCTCCCCCAAAACGTCCTATAATTTTCCCTCTGCGCCATCATTTTTAGCTTCATTTTTTCAAATGCCTCATTTCGACGAGCAATGATATTCACCTTAGAAAGTCCAATCAGTCGGCTCAAGTCGCGAATGCCGATGTCACCCACCACCGAAAGTTCCACAATCATCCTCTCAAGCGGATTCAGTTCGTCCAGCAGTAGCGAGAATTCGTTCATGAGCGCTTCTGGGCTTATCTTTTCGTCGGGAACCACGAACTTCACAGTTTCCATGTCGTCATAGTCACATACGTGTTCATGCAGGCTCGATAGCGGTACCATCCTGTCCATCTTTTTTCGGTAAATGCTATAATGGCAGTTCAACAACACCGTCTGAAACCAAGCGTATAAACCCTTCTTGTTGTTCAGTTCCTTCGCTTTTTTACAAAAACGGAGCGCAACCTCCTGAAACAGGTCTTCCGCATCCTCCTTTGACGCACACTTCTGCAAGCACAATTTGTATATTCTGTAGGAATATTTTTTCCAAACAGAACCAACCCAACTAGGGGGACGGTCACAAGGGAATTCCGTATATGACATAATTTTTTTTGTTTCCAGTATTTTCTACTTCCTATAACGAGCTTTAATTTATGAAAATTTTAAATAAATTTATAGATTTTGCAAATTTTGCAAACAACCGTTTGCAAAAAGCGTCATTTTGCATTTTATGGTTTGCAGCGGTAGCCTTTTCGCAAGAGTTCAACATGAACAATATGCCCCCTCCCGAAGTGGGCATGCAGTATTCCGTAGGCGCCTTGCAAAAGGGTTCAAACGTTACCGTTGACATCGTCATTCCAGACAATTGGCACGTGAACGCCAACATCGCCGCCGACGAATTTCTGAAGCCGTCCTCCATCGAGATTTCTGCAAAAGGCGTCCACTTTGGAGAGCCCAAGTGGCCAGAACCCATCAAGGAATACAGCGAGGCGCTTGACCTCGAAAACCTTGTTTTCAGGGGACATTTCCAAGTCGTGCTCCCCGTCGAAGGAGTCGATGCCGATTACGACAGCCTGACGACACAGGCGACGTTCCATTACCAGGCCTGCGACAATTCCATTTGCCTCGCGCCTTCGCAAGTCACGTTCGGCTTGGGAGCCCTCGGCTTCAACAAAAAAAGTTCCATGCAGCCGGGATTAAAAAAAAACGATAATGAAACCGGTTCGAGCGAAGACGTTCCGCTAAACGGCCCTGCCAATGATTCACCTATGGAAGGCGGACTTGCCGGCACATTAGTTCTACTTTTGTCTGCACTGCTCGGTGGGTTAATTTTGAACCTCATGCCATGCGTTTTGCCAGTGCTCTCGCTCAAACTGTTTAGCCTCATCAAGCAGGCTGGCGAAAGCCGTGGACGTCTGCTTGCACTGGGAACATCCACAACGGTCGGCATCCTCGCCAGTTTCTGGTTGCTCGCGGCCATCGTCGCCGCGGTCAAGGCGGGCGGCGGAAACGCCGGTTGGGGCATGCAGTTCCAGAGCGCAGGCTTTATCGCGTTCATGGTCGTCATCCTGAGCGCCTTTGCCATGAGCTTTTTCGGAGTCTTTGAAATCTGGCTTCCCGGAAGCGCCACCACCAAAATGGACAGTGCCGGACGCAAGCAGGGACTCGTCGGTGCATTTTTCACGGGAGCGCTCCTGGTACTCCTCAGCACGCCCTGCTCTGCACCGTTCCTCGGCACCGCCATGGGTTTTGCCTTCACCGCCTCGACACCAGTACTATTCTTGTTCTTTACCGCAGCAGGCGTAGGGCTTGCTCTCCCCTACATGCTCGTGAGCGCATTCCCGAGCGTCCTGAAAGTTTTCCCGAAACCGGGCGCCTGGATGGTGACGCTCCAGAAGGTCATGGGCGTTCTGCTACTCGGCACAGTCGCATGGCTTTTGTGGGTCGTACGCGAACAGGCCGGCAACTACGGAGTCGCCATTTTCGCAGTCATTGCGTTCCTGAGCATCATTTTCAGTTTCGCCATCGGAAAAATCGCCCCGCCAGGAGTTTCATTTGTCCGTGAAGTCGCAGCCGTCGTTGGTTCTATCGTTTTGCTCGCTGCATTCTGGTTTGCATTCGCATCTCCAAAATACGAAGCCGAAGTCGATGCCATCTTCGAAGCAAAAGCAACGCAATTAATCACAGAAGACGGCTGGTTCCGCTATACACCAGAACTTATCGATAACCTTGCCAAGTCTGGGCACACTGTGTTCATCGACGTGACCGCGGACTGGTGTCTCACCTGCAAGGCAAACGAGACGGCCATTTTGAACCGTGAAGATTTCCGCCGCGCCATGGACAGCCTGAAAGTCGCCCGCGTCAAGGCCGACTGGACCCGCGAAACACCCGAAGTCACCGCACTCCTCCGCAGCATGGGCAAGTCGGGAGTCCCCGCCTACGCCATCTACCCTGCAGGGGATGCAAGCAGGCAAATCGTGTTGCCGGAGCTACTGACCACCGGCGCGATTGTAGAGAAGATAGTAGGAAGTAGGAAGTAGGAAGTAGGCGGCAGGCCGTTCACTGAGCCCGCCCCAGGCTTGTTCACTTTGACCAATTACAGTTGACGCTTCGCATCAGCAATTTTGGCTCAATCATATCAATTTATTTTTCAATTACTAGCATTTCTGAATACGAAAAAGGTGGCTTCGGGCCACCTTTTGATTTTATAAAAATAAGCTCTAGACTCGTTTGCCTTCGCGCTTGTAGCGTTCGATGCATTCGGCGTAGAAATCGAAAGTCTGCTTCGCGATGGTTTTCCAGCTGAACACGTCAATAGCACGCTTGCGGCTGACTTCGCCCATCTTTTTCGCGAGTTCCGGGTTTTCGAGAATCTTGTTAAGTTTGTGCGCAAAATCCGTCTGGAAGGCCTTCGGGTCAGCCGGTTCAAAGTTCGTCGCGGACACGGCCTTGAGCGGCACGAGGTAACCCGTTTCGCCATCGACGATGATTTCCGGGATGCCACCGACAGCACTGCCCACGACCGGCGTTCCGCAGCTCATGGCTTCGAGGTTGATGATGCCGAACGGTTCGTAAAGCGAAGGTGTCGCAAACACAGTCGCATGGCTGTAGAGCACGCGCAGTTCCGTATGTGGCACGGCATCCTGAATCCAGACAACGCCATCACGCGTCGCTTGAACCTTTTCAATCAAGTGCTTGCATTCGTCCGCAAGTTCCTGTGTGTCCGGGGCACCGGCGCAAAGCACCACCTGGGCGTTCTTGTCAATTTGCGGAATCGCCTGAATCAGCTGACTGATGCCTTTCTGGCGCGTAATGCGGCCCACGAAAAGCACATACGGGCGCTTCGGATCCACGCCCCACTTCTTCAAAATTTCTTCGTCGAACGTCGGCTTGTAAAAATCCGGATCGATGCCGTTGTAGATAACTTTCACGCGGTCTTCCGGCACTCCATACAACTTCATCACATCGCGTTTCATGCCTTCGCTCACGGCAATCACGCCATCTGCGGCTTCGTACGCCGTGCGTTCAATCCAGCAACTCATGTTATAGCCACCATCGCCGAGCTGTTCCGCTTTCCACGGACGGTGCGGTTCCAAGGAATGCGTCGTGAGAATCAGCGGGCACTGCAACAAACGGCTCGCCACCACGCCACCAAAATGGCTGTACCACGTATGGCAATGAATCACGTCGATATCCTTGAGCGAAGACATCCACTGGAGATTGATGTCCAGCGGCTTCAGGATTTTCTTAAAGCGTTCGTCAGCCGGATTGCTATCCAGCTTCTGGCTAAAGCCAATCGCGCGGATGTTGTTCGCATCATCGTTCTGCGGGCCAAAGCAGCGCGCTTCGATGTGGCAGAGCTTGGAAAGTTCCTGGCTGAGAAATTTGACGTGGATTCCTGCACCGCCGTAAATTTCTGGCGGAAACTCGTTAGTAAGAATAGCAGCGTTCATTATTCAGTAAACAGTGGTTAGTGGTTAATAAACTGCGGATAAGAAGAATATCCGCAAACTGTTTCCGCAGACAATATTAAAAATTTACACAGCGAAATTCAATAGGTTTGCCGTATCGAAACATTGATTTGTCTCTTTCGTCACTTTACAAATTCTTGTGTTTTTTCAATTGCGCGCACAATCCTTGCCGGGACACCGTTCTGTTTGGCTAATTTTGGCCACTGATGCACGGCTTCCTCGACTTCGGCGATAATTTTCTTGTAGCGCCCTTGCTTGAGCCCTGCAAATTTCGCAACCGCCTTGAAATCATCAAGCGTAAATCCACCACGTTTGCCGTTAAAAGTCATCTGGTGTGAACCCGTCCACGCGCCTTCCGGATTGTAGGCGTAAGTCATGTCGAACGCCGGCGCCAACGACCACACACCGCGCTTGTCCATGAGGAACCCGATATTTTTCGCATGGTCATCCTGATTTCTCGCACAGATGTTGAACACCGCACGGCGATACATCTGTTCAAGCGCTTCATAGCCCAAACCAAGACGCTTGACAACGTCTAACGCCTGCTCGTAACTATAGGCTCCGGGCATGTTAAAATCGTAATGGGCAATGCCGCAAAGGGACTGGTAATGCAGCTTCTTTCCGCCATACAAACGGTCAAACCGCCGAGTCATAAAATGCCTATGGCCGCAGCATTCGTAAAGTTTGCATTCCGTCATGTCGATGCCAGCATCCTTCACCATCTGCGAATACGTATATTCGATGGCGCCGTAGCCGAACATGTCCGCAGATTCCTTGTCGCTATTGTTTTCCACATCGTCAAGCTTCAACAGCCAATAGCCGAAATCGGGCGATGCCACCACCTGCCCCGAGCGAATCTCGCCCGTCTTTTCGTTGTACGCCACAAGAATTTTTGCACGAGCGCCTCCCGCTGACGTCCCCACCCGAAGAATATCCTCAAAAGACTTTTGATTTTTCTTGCTGAGAAGCTTCGTCGAAAAACTCTTGCGCTGATTCAAAACCTCGGCTGCAAAAGACCTCAAGTTTTCCACATCCAAGGATTCATCTGCTGTCGAATCGGGGCCTTGCAGCGGCAAAAATTCCAACGCCCCCATGCCGCGGTTCCCCGTGTAACAAAGACGCTCAAGCGCAGTAAAACTTTCAGGATTGCGTCCTTGGCGCATCAGCCAGGAGTCTATGACCTTGTTGCCAAACTTGTCTGGCAAAGAGTCCGCGAATAGCCCCGGCAATCCATGAAAAGTCCGCGAAAGCTGCGGGAACGAATAAATCCGCTTGGACACAGGCATAATGATTGGCGAAGGTTCCACACCCGCCTCGAGAAAACCGGGAGCATATTCAAATCGGGCAACCTGCTCCCCCTCGACCATCGAAAGGGCACCAATAGTCGTTCCCCAAAGTTTAACTTCTACCGCAATCATCTCTTACCGTCACTTGTCCTCGTCCCACACCCAAGCATTTTTACGGGCTTGCCCGTTTTCATCTACTGTGTCTTTGCCAACTAAATAATCCGCGGAATTATCCGAAACCATATTGACATCGTCCACCCTTTTTCTTGACGTTCTTGCACGACGACGAGTTTTCATTTTCCCCATGTACAAAAGTTGCATAGGAGAAGGGGAATCGTCCGGAAAAATGTTCAGGAATACATCCAAGGCCCCGCAAGCTCGTAACACCTTGACCAAATTCAGAACCTGGACAGATTCGCCTCGTTCAACGCGTTCTACGGTTCCCTTGCCCACCCCAGCCTTTTGAGCGAGATCGGCCTGAGTCCAATTGTTCCTAACACGGAATGCCGCCATGCGTTTTCCAAAAAAGGCAAGAGCCGCTTCGTCTGTCTGTGCAGAATACATTACCATAAATACGCCCTCTATCAGTATCTAATTTACAAAAATTTTCCTTAAAGTACAACTTTTATTTCTCTAAATTAACGTAATAATTTGAAGAATTGATAGTTTTCTCTTTAAATTAAGAGAATTAAAAAATTACATTCTAGCGTAAATGACTCCTTTCACAGCGCTAACAGCAAAAAAACACCCCGACCCATACGGGTCGAGGCGCTTGGTGTTTGGAGTGTTTAATGACAGTTTATATTAGAAGTTCTTGCACTGGCCTTTCCAGCGACCACGCTCGCCAAGAATTTCGCCATTGATATAGCGACCGCTCGAACCGACAAAGTCATCCTTGCGGAAGTCTTCGCCACCGAGGTGCCAACGCATCCAGGCAACCGTTGCAGCCATGCCGCCCCACGGACCAGAACCATGGCCCCAGCCGCATTCGCCCTGCTGGCATTCATTGCCCTGGCCGCCCGTCATCTTGATGAGGCATGCCGGAACCTTGACGCCGGGATTGTTGTAGTCGGCTTCGGCGTTCGGGCGTTCCATGCCGCCTTCGCCATACACGATACCGATTGTTTTGCCCTGCGGAACTTGAGACATTGCAGTATGTCCAAGGTCACCGCTGTTGTTGAGCATGGCGGTAATAACGCGCTTGTCTTGAATGACCATTTGTTCGGATTCGAGTCCGCCCATAGAGTGCCCAGAACAGCCAACAACATTCATGTCAAGTTTCTGGTACAAAGGATCGTTCGGATCGTTATTCTTCTTTGCAAGCCAATCGAGAGCGGGCTTGCCCTGCGAAGCATTACCCGGAGATTCGCGGAGTGCAATCACGACGAAGCCATGAGAAGCGAGACGACGGATCATTCCACCGTATGCACCCGGTTCCGTGCCGCCACCCGGCCCCCACACGACAATGCCATGCTTTTGGGTCGTAGAAAGCTGTTCCGGATAAGCAAGGATTCCACCGCCATCGTGGCCGGTGCGTTCAATGTACTTGACTCGCATCTGGTCCTTCGTTTCGTCCTTGCCTTCGGCGAGGAAGATTCCTGCCGGTTTCGGAGCTTCGCTGGAAGAAGATTCAACAGCCTTTTCGCTAGAGCTGGAAGCTGGAGCCGCAGCACTGGAAGCAGGCGTGGTAGCGCTCGATGCCGGAGCTGCAACACTGCTGGATTCCGGATTCGGCGTGACTGTCGCACTGGATGTAGGCGTCACAGCAGCACTGGATTCCGGATTTGGCGTTACACTGGCGCTAGATTCAGGCGTCGTAACTACTGCGGCACTGGATGTCGGAAGCGGATTTGTTCCAGGACCACAAGCATCGGGCAAACTGGACGCCAAACAAGATTCGTCGCCACCCGCTTGCTGATTGGTTTCGCCACCCTGCTGAACCGTTTCGCTAGAAGCCGGCAGTGCAGAACCCGCAGATTCTGGCGAAACAACTTCGCCAGCGCTGGACGAAAGACCCGTTGCATAATCGTTTATCGCAGATGTGACAGCATCATCACCGCAATTCAGGAAGACCAGCGAACTGGCCAATACCATCGTTTTTAAGAGTTTAGATTTCATTTTGTTCTCCTATTAACCTTAACCTGACTAGAAATTACCTAAAAAAACTGTTGATTTACCACTGTTTAACCAAAGTCTTATGGACAAAAAATCCAAAATAATTAATTTGTTTGTAATTAATTTTTATCTTAATTCGACCAGTTCACAACAATTCGCAAGAACGATGAAGAAAGCACAAAAAGAAACGCCTCGACTGAAACAATCGAGACGCCTAGTTGTTGGAGTGTGGATATTGATTATAAATTATTTAAAGTTCTTACACTGCGTTTTCCATTTTCCCTGCTTGCCGATGATGTTGCCATCAATGTACTTGCCGCTAGAACCCACAAAATCAGCCTTGCGGAAATCTTCGCCGCCCAGATGCCAACGCATCCAGGAAATCGTCGCGGCCATGCCGTCCCAAGAGCCGGAACCGTGACCGTAGCCACCTTCGCTATTACGCGGACCGCCCGTCATTTCGATAAGGCAAGCCGGAGCCTTCACGCCAGCGTTGTTGTAATCGTTCTTGGCGTTGTCTTTTTCCATGCCGACTTCGCCGAAGAGAATCGCAATCGTCCTGTCTGTTGCAACTTTGTTCGCACCGGCACCGTTCCAGTCGCCACTGTTATTGAGGAACGCCGTCAGAACGCGTTTGTCCTTGATGACAGCCTGTTCAGATTCCAGACCGCCCATGGAGTGCCCAGAACAGCCAACCGTATTCATGTCAAGCTTGCCAAAAAGCGGGCTATTCTGATCTTTGTTCTGTTTATCGAGCCAGTCAAGCGCCTTGATAGCTTGCGATGCATCGCCCGGAGATTCCTTGAGCGCAATCACCACGAAACCATGAGAAGCGAGACGACGGATCATGCCTTCATAAGCGCCAGGTTCAGTGCCGCCACCCGGCCCCCAAACCACAATGCCATGCTTTTGTGTCGAAGAAAGCTGTTTCGGATACGAGAGAATTCCACCGCCATCCCAGCCAGTGCGAGTCTTGTATTCCACCTGCATCTGGTCCTTTTCTTCTTCCTTACCGCTGGCGAGGAAAATGCCCTTCGGCGCTTCACTAGAAGACGAGACTGCAGTTTCTGCACTGGACTTCGGAGTTTCCACGCTGGAACTTGATTTTACGGATGCCGAACTTGTGGGCTTTGCAGTTTCGGAACTTGCAGGGTTTGCCACTTCAGCACTCGATGCAGGCACAGCCGCGCTAGAAGCCGGCGTAACATCGGCACTGGAAGCCGGGGTTGCGACATCTGCACTAGATGCAGGATTTGCTACATCCGCGCTCGATGTAGGAATTTGAGCGTCTGCACTCGAAGTCGGAAGCGGATTCGTCCCAGGCCCGCACGCATCAGGCAGGCTAGAAGCCAAGCAGGAATCATCCCAAGGGCCATTCGGATTAACCGAAGCCGAGCTCAATGCCGGATTAGCCGCATCGGAACTCGATGCGATACCCGGAAGACCGCCATTTTGATTGATATTTGGTGCTGTGAGGGCATCGTCCCCACAATTCATGAAGGCAAGGGAACTTGCCACAATCATGTATTTCAAGATTTTTGATTTCATATAGTACTCCTCTTAACCAAAACCTTGCACCCATGCACCATTTTTAAAATAAACAGAAAAAAAACACAAGACCTAGACGGAAAACAACTTTTATGGACAAAAAATCCACATCAAGAAAACGCCTCGACCGAATCGATCGAGACGCTTGGTTGTTGGAGTGTGGATGTTTTAAAAATTCTTACACTGGGTTTTCCACTTGCCTTGATGGCCTATAATGTTTCCGTCAATGTACTTGCCGGACGTTCCCACGAAATCCGTCTTACGGAAATCTTCGCCGCCAATTTGCCAGCGCATCCATGCAATCGTTGCCGCCATGCCGTCCCAAGAGCCGGAACCGTGACCGTAGCCGCCTTCACTATTATTCTTCGGGCCACCCGTCATTTCGATAAGGCAGGACTTGACTTTCGTCGCAGTTTCATAATCCTTGATGGCGTTCGGCTTTTCCATGCCGACTTCGCCATAGAGCACCGCAGCCGTTTTACCTTCCGGGAAATTCTTGATGACGCCGCCGTTCTTGTCGCCACTATTGTTGAGGAACGCCGTAAACACGCGCTTATCCTTGATTGCCGCCTGTTCGGATTCCAAACCACCCATAGAGTGACCGGAACAGCCCACCTTCGTCAATTCCAGCTTTTGGTAGAACAAATCGTTGGAATCCTTGTTCTTGTTTTCGAGCCAGTCAATAGCCTTGATAGCCTGCGATGCATCGCCCGGAGATACGCTTAGTGCAATCACCACGAAACCGTGAGAAGCCAAACGGCGAATCATGCCGCCGTATGCGCCCGGTTCGGTGCCGCCACCCGGCCCCCACACGACAACGCCATGTTTTTGCATACTGGAAAGCTGTTTCGGATAGGCAAGAATTCCTTTGCCATCCCAGCCGGTATTTTCTTTATACTCCACCTGTAGCACGTCTTTTTCTTCTTCCTTGCTTTCAGGAAGGAAAATGCCTACCGGTTTCGGAGTTTCGCTAGAAGAAGAGACTTCGCTAGAGGAACTAGCCGGCTTTACCGCCTCACTGGAACTAGATGCCGGGACCACAGCACTCGATGCTGGCGCCCCCGCGCTGGATGTAGGAGCATCACTCGAAAGAGGTACAACATCGGCACTGGAGAGTGGATTCTGGACGTCCGCACTAGAGGCCGGCGCATCCGCACTCGAACTCGGGACAGACACGTCCGGAGCCTCGACAGAAGAAGAACTCAATGTCGGACTTGCAACATCGGAACTCGACACGATACCCGGAAGTCCACTATTCGGATTGAAATTGGGTGCCGTAGAGGCATCATCTCCACAATTTATAAAGGCAAGAGCGCCAGTAAATACAGCGCACCTCAATAATCCTGATTTCATTCCCTGAACTCCTCTTCCACATCACAAAAACAAATATCCCATACACCGCCCATACACGATGCTATCCATAAAATAGACCTAAAAAAAGCTTGTGACTAGCATCACAGATCACCTTTTATGGATAAAAAATCCAAACACAGGGCAATGATTAAAAAAATCCGGTTCTCGCCGGATTTTTCTTTTTTTATTCGAAATGCAAAAATTACCGAGGTGCGTAAATCCGCGACATGAACTCGGCGCGAGTTTTTTCGTCCGTCTTGAAACGGCCGAGAAGCTGCGTCGTGACCATCATCGCACCCGGCTTTTTCACGCCGCGCATCGTCATGCACATGTGAGATGCTTCGAGAACCACCGCGACACCCTTCGGCTGTAGCACCTTCTGGATGAGTTCCGCAATTTGGCGAGTCATGCGTTCCTGAATCTGCGGGAAGCGGGCGTAAAATTCCACCACGCGCGGGATTTTCGAAAGACCGACAACGCAATCGCCAGGAATATAGGCCACATGCGCCTTGCCTGTGAACGGCAGAAAATGGTGTTCGCACATGCTCGCAAATTCGATGTCCGGCACGATAATCATCTCGTCGTACTTCTCGTGGAAACGCGTCTTGAGAATATCTTCAGCCTTCATTTCGCCCGAAAGGCCCGTCATGAGTTCGGCATACATCTTAGCAACGCGCTTCGGCGTATCAATAAGGCCTTCGCGGTTCGGGTCTTCGCCCATGCCGGTGAGAATCATCCGGAAGCCGTCTTCCATCATCTTTAAATTCATAATGTGCCTGCAGCTATGAGGTATGAGGTCGGTCGCCTACGGCTCCCTTCGAGGTATGGGAATACATCTAGAATCGCCAAGGCAGTGCAAAGATAGTAAAACGTCAAGAGTTACAAGTTACTAGTTACTGCGGCAAAGCCGTTACACCCACTCAACATCGTTCCCAGTACGTGGCGTTTCCGCACGGTTCGGGAGGCCGCTTTCGGTGTCGGCGTAACCAATCGCGACAGAGGCATACACGCGCTCGTCTTCCTTGAGGCCGAGCGAGCGGAGGTATTCCAAAAGCGTCGGGTCCTCGTTCAGCCATTTGAGCTGGTTGATGTAGCAACTGCCGAGATCGAGTTCGTTCGCCGCAAGCATTATGTTTTCGACAGCGCAGGCGACATCCGCCATGTTGTTGCCGTATTCCTTCTTGTTCGCAACCACGATAAGCACAGGCGCCGTGTAGCAGAACGAATAATTCCCCTTCTGCGAAAGACGAATGGAATTTTGCAAACTCTTGTAGAGGTCTTCGCGGAGTTCCATCTTTGCAAACGCAGTCTGCACCAGTTCCTTGAGTTTCGCGATGGCGGTCGCATCCGAAATCACGAAGAAGTGGTTGCTCTGCGCATTGCCGCCAGTGGGTCCAAAGCGGCCCGCCTCGACGATGGCTTCGAGCTTTTCACGTTCAACAGGCTTCTGCAAAAACTTGCGAGTGCTGCGGCGCGTCTTGATTGCTTCAAGAGTATTCATAATTAACCTTCTACTAGATCCTTCCGCCTAAAACTACTTCTCCAGCGGGAGTATCAAAATTCTGGACTTGCGCTTTTGATTGTAATGTTCGCGTTTGCTCTTCGGCAAATCCTGAACCGTACCATCCTCGAATCCGAGCTGGTAGAACCAATCGAGCGCCTGCGTCGTGAGCAAGAACAGAGTCTTGTAACCCTTCATGCGGCCAAGCGAAATCAGGTGGCGCACAATAGCCTCGCCAATGCCGGACTTGCGGTAGTTCGCGCCGACGGCAATACCCGCCACCTCGGCCATGCCATTCTCGAACGCATGGAGCGCACCGCAACCGTGGATGCTGTTGTCAATGCTATAGACAACATAATCATCCAGTTTTTCGGAAATGGAATCCTGCGTACGCTGCACCAGGTAGCCCTTCGCGATGTAATCCTGCATAATCCGCAAAATATCCGGGATATCCTCGATGTTTGCCGGACGGATGCACGAATACTGGTTCGCATACACCATCGTTCCGTCACCGCGAGCGCTGAACACTTCTTGCAGCACGCTTCCCTGGAATTCGCCGCTCAACAAGTGAACACGGTTCGCCCCCGCCTCGCAGGCGTTTATGGCGTTCATCAAGTAGTCCATCTGCGCAAAGTTAAGCACGTCAGAATTGAGTTCCAGAAGTTCCTTTGCCTGATCCACGTCCATTGCCGAAATCAGCCCGTTGTCCGTCGGTTCAAGATACTTCGTATTCTTGCCCGTCACAAGGCCATCGAGCTTGATGCCGCTCTGGCTACCGATAAAGAACAGCTTGCCGACCTGCAAGTACTTGCAGAGTTCCGTCGCGAGTTCCGTACTCGAAATATTGTAGGCATGCCCAATCTTGTTCCAACCAATCGGCGGAATGATAGGCACAAACTTCTCGTTCATGAGCTGTTCCAAGAGGTCGCGCTGGATACGTTCAATGCGGCCTGTACGCATATAGTCGATGCCGTTGATAACGCCCATGCTGCGCGCCAGAATCCAGTTACCCTGAATCCCGCTGAGCCCGCTGGCCGTCAAGTGGCTCATGATGCGTTGCGCAACACCCAAGGATGCCTGCTCGATAAGCGGCAAAGCCTCTTCGCTCGTAAGTCTCACGCCATTGTAGAATTCCGTTTCAAGATCCCAGGCCTTGAGCTGCGCATCGATACTGTTTCGCGTCCCCGGCACAATGATAATGCGGATGCCCGCCTTGTGGAGGAGGGCAATATCCCGCATCAGCACGGGGAACATCGGATGGTCCATCAGGCTATCGTCGATTTTCAGGACGAACAGCTGCCCCTTGAACCTATCCATGTAACCAAACACTTCCCGGATGAACCCGGCAACTTCGAAGTGCTGAGAATAAAAATCGGACGTCGCGTTACTCATGGCATAAAAAGTAGCAACAGAAAAAGCGAAGGACAAAACATCCTTCGCATTTAAACATCAAAATCGCAATTTTTACTTCGCCGGAACGACAGAACCTTTTGCCGGGGCAAGCGTCCCGCCAGCAGGGGCTTCCGCAAAGACTTGCAACAGTTCCACCTCGAACACGAGGAGCGCGTTCGCCGGAATATTTGGCGGAGCACCGGTTTCGCCATAGCCCAGCGCACTCGGAATCCAAGCCTTCACCTTTTCGCCGACCTTCATTTCCAGGAGCAGGTCCTGCCAGCCTTCGATGACCGCCGTCACCGGGAACTCCATCGGGGAACCGCGCCTAATACTATTGTCAAATTCCGTTCCGTCAAGCAACGTGCCAATGTAATGCACCTGCACCTTGTCCGACGCCTTGGGCTTGATTCCTGTACCTTCTTTAAGGATAATATACTGGACTCCCTTAGTCGTCACCTTGACGTTCGGATCCTGGATATTCTTTGCGAGGAACGCCGCCTGTTCGCCCAAAGCCTTGCGGGCCGCAGCCGCATCGTCAACATCCTTCTGCATCTGCATCTGGGAGAGCAGGTCCTGCAGAGCTACTTCGGACTGTGAATCCGTCATGAGGACTTCACGGCTAGGATCGAGAACATCCCGCATTGCGTCAATGAGGACATCCAGCTTCACGGGGACGTTGATATTGGAAACCGCGCGCCCGAAATCCACGCCAAGCGCATAGCTGTAGCGGTCAACAGCATTGTCCAGGAACACTTTCGGCTCTTGAGACGGAGGAGTTTCCGGGGCTGGCGAAAGCTCGGGAGCTTCCACAGGAGCCATTTTTGCCCCCGAACCGTTTGCGGAGGTGCCATCCTGATTGACAACGGGCTTGCTTCCACCACACGCAACAAGCGCCCCCCCAGCAACAAAAATCGGCAAAAAGCTGGAAATTTTCATAAAACCGGCTCCAAATCAAAAAAAATTGCCACAATAAAATATGTTTTTATGCCCCAAAAGCGCTAAAAAATGTAATAAAATTCAAAAAAATTCCACAATTGTAAACGAAAACACACATAACCCCTTTAAAAAAAGTTACAATTATGCTATCTTTACGCTGAAGGGAAAAAAACCTATGAAAAACAGCTTTAAGTGTTATATAGATTCTGCGACGGCACAGAAACGCCTGTTCGATGAATCCGTTGATAACGTTAAAGATTCCTTAACCAAGTTCATCACGGAATCTTCCTATCAGGGTTATGAAGATTTGCACCTCGAGAAAAAGCCCGAACCTGTTTATTCTACCGGCTGGCTCAAGGGCGCCCTCTCCTACCCCTGGGCACTCGTAAGCGTAATCATACCTTCATTCCTCGAAGACATCTTTTAACTATTATCTTTAAAGCTCTTTCGATTGTCATGCCCGCCACCGCGGGCTTTGTTTTTTTACAGGACGCCCTCCTTTTTATTTGTCAACCGCGGGCATCTCCTTTTTTAATCAGAAAATCCCTTTAGTGGCAAGTCCAATTTTTTTAAATTTGAAAAAAACGGAGATTTTATGGCAGCACTCATTTTGGACGGCAAGGCTCTTGCCAAGACCACTGAAGAAGAACTCAGCGCCCGCGTGGCAAAGCTCAAGGAAAAGACCGGCAAGACCCCGATTCTTGCGACGATTCTCGTGGGCGACGATCCGGCAAGCGCCACATACGTCAAGATGAAAGGCAACGCCTGCGCCCGTGTGGGCATGGAAAGCATCCGCGTGGTAATGGACAAGAACACCACGACCAAGGAACTCCTCGACAAAATCCAGGAACTCAACGAAAACCCGAACGTCCACGGCATCCTCCTGCAGCACCCGGTCCCGCGCCACATCGACGAACGCGCCGCCTTCGAAGCAATTGACGCCCGCAAGGATGTCGATGGCGTGACCTGCCTCGGTTTTGGCCGCATGTCCATGGGTGAAAAAGCCTACGGTTGCGCAACGCCGGCCGGCATCATGAGACTCCTCAAGGCCTACAACATCCCGCTTTCTGGCAAGCATGCCGTGGTCGTTGGCCGCAGCGCCATCCTCGGTAAGCCGATGGCGATGATGCTTTTGAACGCGAACTGCACCGTGACCATCTGCCACAGCAAGACCGAGAACCTCCCGGAATTCGTGAAGCAAGCGGACATCCTGGTCGGCGCCGTGGGCAAGCCGGAATTCATCAAGAAGTCCTGGATCAAGCCGGGGGCAGTCGTCGTCGATGCCGGTTACCATCCGGGTGGCGTAGGCGATATCGAAAAAGGTCTCGAAGAAGTCGCATCCGCATACACTCCGGTTCCGGGCGGTGTCGGCCCCATGACCATCAACACCCTCATCTACCAGAGCGTGGAATCCGGCGAATCGTTGATTAAGTAGGTTTCAGGGATCAGGTGTCAGGTATCAGGGATCAGGAATTAGGAAACGTCATCCTGAACACCAGTGAAGGATCCAGTAACTGGATTCTTCGCCATAAATGGCTCGGAATGACGCGCAAGATAACGGAGAGCGCCCGAGTGGCGCTTTTCGCTTTGTGCGCTTTGTTGTCTGCACAAGCCACCGCCGCATCCGAATTGCAAAAGCAGATGGTGCGCGACATGAAAAAATGCGGCAGCACCACCGAAGAAGTCACATGCGTTGTCGAAGGCAAGGATGAATGGCTGTTCTTGCAAGAAAGCCTCTTGAACGCCACCAAACGCTGGACCGACAACACGCCACAAATCATCGCATTCAAGGACTCGCTCGAAAGCCGCGGCGTCAAGCTCATCGTCGTCCCCGTTCCAGACAAACTACAAATCGTCCCTGAATATTATTCCGACAAAGCTAAAAAAGGCATCAACCTCCCGCAATACAAAAAGTGGGTCCAAAAACTCCGCAAGAAAAACGTCACCGTCATTGACGCCCTCGACAAGTTCAAGGAACTTCACAAAGAACAAGGCAATGAAACTCCCTTGTTTGAACCGTACGAAAGCCACTGCACAGGTCCTGCGAGGTTCGTGCTCGCCAAAATGGCAGCCGATTCCATCGCACCGCTCCTCTACGGCATGAACCGCAAACACTTTCCACTACACGACACCATCGTCGATGGCACCGGGAACCTCTACGAACTGCTCCACGACAAGGAAATCGAGTACAAAATCCAGGAACCGAAAGTCGTAGGCACCGACGGCTATAAATACCGCGGTTCAAAGAAAGCACCGATTATCATCATCGGCGATAGCAACGTGGGGCAGGGCAAATCTTACGGAGCCCACATCGGAGCGTACATTGCGGCACTGACAAGCGTCGAAACTTTCACCATCAGCAAAGTCGGCGGCGGGAACATCGGCCCGCAAATGTTCAAGGGCAAATCCAAGTTCCTAGAAGGCAAAAAAGCTGTCGTCTGGGTATTCGACGGCCGCGAACTCTATGGGCATTTCAAAGCGCCGGAATTCTAGAATTCCCTAATTCCATAAAATTAGGCTAATTTTTATAAATTAGATTAAGGAGGAAATATAGGAATATGAAATTTGCTTTTATTATGGTGCTGGGACTGCTTGCGGTTCAGACGAATGCAGCAAATGCGACTATGAAAGGCGATGGCACTGTCCAAAATCCCTTTCAGATAGATGATTACGAAGACCTCAAGGCTATCGGTAAAGAAAATTACCTCTATTCATCTAATTACATTTTGACCGCGGATATCGACGCCTCACTTTCTCAACAAGAGAATTGCGATCACTATAGTTGTTTTGGCTTTGTGCCTATTGGTTTGGATCGGGATGCTGCGGGTAATACAGATTTCACGGGGAATATTGATGGAAAAAATCATATCATTAGCGGCTTGTACATTCGTTATCTTTCAGATTCACATTTAGCGTTTATTGCAAGATTGAAAGGTTCTGTTGTCAACTTGAATTTCGACAACATAGAGGTTGTTAGCGATTCTGGAAACTGCGGAAGCGTTGCAGGAGTGTTGAATGGGCAAATCCAGAATGTTCACGTCACGAAAGGAAATATCCAGGGCGCAGACCGCGTTGGTGGTATCGTGGGGGCTTTTACAAAAGCCGATTCGGTTGACGCCATTATGAAAAACGTTTCTTATCAGGGAAATGTCGAAGGAACGAACGATGTCGGCGGCATTGCCGGAGTTTCGGAAGCGGACATAATCAATGCATCTGTTGAAGTGAATATTCAGGCACGGCAAAAACGAATCGGCGGTATCGTTGGTAATAATAAGGGGCGTATAATCAACGGACAAACTAAAGGATCGATTGTTCCCCTCACATCTGAAGTCGAATATGTTGGCGGTATTGCCGGCTATTCTATGGGACTTATTTCTGTTTGCGCATCGTCTATAGACTTGAAGAAAAAATCATCATATATATTGTATATGGAAATGGGAGGAATTGCAGGAGAGAATGGAGGACGGATAGAATACTCTTATGCTACCGGAAATATTGAAGGAGAGCGTGTTATCGGCGGAATTGCAGGGGTGAATACTGGCCTTATAGAAAATTCGTACGCACAAACTGATATCATCGGCGAAAAAACGGTTGGCGGGCTTGTAGGATACATCGCGGGACAATACTTGATTGAAGAAGATTCCTTGATAAAAATATCTGAGGGAAATGTTTCGACAAGTTATGCAGCAAATACAATGCTAAGAAGATATAATGGAGAGTATTGGGGAGGGTTAATTGGTGTTGGTAGTGACTGTACTTGTGACAATTCGTATTGGGATTCCGAATTGTCGAAAATGAAAACAAGTAATGGAGGCGTAGGCCTTACCACTGCAGAGATGATGAAAAAATCTTCTTTTGTAGGATGGGATACTATTGGCTATAAAAGTGGATCCGGTAAGTTTGTCAATGTCTGGAAATTTGATGAAGGAAAGTCTTACCCCACTTTTAACGATGAATTTATTGCATTGAAGATTCAGTCAAGCAGCTTAGATGATGATCCTAATGGCGGGAAGGTTGCTGTTGCGCAAAACAGAACAGTCGCAGATAAACGCTCGTTCGGGACAATGCTTAAAAATGGGAAAATTGAAATCCGCTTTGAAATTCCATCCACTGCAGTTGTGAAATTTTCGCTGCTTGACATGCAAGGTCGTGTTGTGAAAACACAAAACATCGGACGTCGTGCAGCAGGCCTGCATTACGAAAACATTGATGCAGAAAATCTCGCACGCGGAAGATACTTTGGCATATTAAACGTCAATGGCAAAGTCTACGAAAAAACAATTTTGCTGAAGTAGATAATGTTCGTCCAAACCACTACTTCAGTTTTTCCAAGAACTCTTTTGCATCGCAGGACTCGACGAGATTTTCACCAAGCAGTTTTTGCAAGCGCAGCAAGTCGGAGCGGTCATCGCGTTCAAACACGACCACTTTCTTGAAATGGTCGCGGTGGCGCAACAGGAATTCCAGATTGTTGACGTCCGTCTTCGGGAAACCGTAACCAATAAAGTAAATTTCTTCGGCATTTTTCAAGTAGTAATCGGCCTTGGACCAAAGCAAGTTGAAAAGGCTCCCGCGCAAGAACGATTCCTTCGCATGCGCCATAGGGATGAATATCGGAGTGTCCTCGCAGTAAATCGGAAAACTGCGGTCTTGCGGCTCGACTTCGCAGACGTTTTTCAAGTCGAGTTCGTCGCTTGCACCCTTGACGGGGAACCAGTTCAGCGAACCATGCAATTTGATAAGGTCTATCGTCCGGGTTTTCTTGCCGCGCTTTGCCGAGCGGTCGGCAGGGTCGATTTTCACACCGTAATCGACGGAAACTTGTTCGCAAAGTTCCTTGTCGTTTGCAATTGCGGTTTCAATAAGCGTGTCGTAATTGAACGAGAGCAGAAGCGTTTCGCGAGAGCCCGATGCGGAATCATTTTCACAAGACACCAAAAATTTCTTGAGAATCGCCGACGACGACGCGTCTAACACGTTGTCGCTACGGATGACGCTTGCGATAAAGCGCAAAAGCTCAAAGCGCAACGACGCATGGTAAAGCCGTTCGCGCTCGCCCGGAAAAATCTGCGCCGAGAGAATCGACGTTGCCAAAGGCTCGATACCAAGGTAATCGCTATCGCCGTTGCAAAGTTCAAGGAACCGTTTGCAGTAATCGCGAAAGTGCGGAAACTCGTCCGGGATTCCGAAAGGGATAAGTTCGTTCAAGTCGCGGAGCGTGGGCATCTGCGGCGAAAAAGACTTGCTGAAACCAGAGCCAAGTACAAAAATACGTCTATAGCAATTCGACTGCATCATAGACTTAATGTATAAATTTAGAGGAGAGAACGCCACTGCGTGGCTATAGACGAAAGACGAAAGAGGTTAATAGTGGTGGTTAGTGGCTAGAGATGCAGACGGAAAAAGCGCGTGTCATTCTGAGCGGAGTCCGTAGGACGAAGTCGAAGAATCCAGTAACGTTCTTTTAAAACTTCAACCAGCCCGTTTCCATGGCGGTCACGGGAGTTACTTTCACATTACCTTTTTCGGGCACCTCAAAAGCAAGCCCCGTCAAGAAGTTCATCCAGCATTTCGGCTCAAATTTAAAACCGCAAAAATGCGTGAGGCACGGCACAATCCATGCGTCGTGCGTCACAAAGATGTTGAATCGCGATTGCGCTTTTTCAAACATCATTTCACGCATCTGTTCCGCACGCTCGTGAAGCGGCCAAAAAGCATCGTGCTTTCCAGAATCAAGCCACTTGCAAATGCCTTCGTAAAAGCCTTCTCGCAATGTCTGCTCGTAAGCAGGCACATCACGAACAAAGAAATCACCGAGAGCGTCAAGCGGCGTGACATTTACAGAAGCACCCGCGGCAACTCCCGGCGCAGTTCCAGGAATCGCAAAGTTCCCGTACCCCGCAAGTTTGCGTCCTTCACCAATGCACTGCGCCGTTTCTACACAACGCCCCACCGGGCTTGAAAAATACACCGCATCGCCAATCGCCGGAATCATCCGCCCAAGCGTTACCGCCTGACGGCGCCCACGTTCCGTAAGCCCCACATGCGCCCCAAAGTCCTTATCGCCGGGTGTAATGTGATTGCGTTCGGCATGGCGCAAAAGCAAATAAATTCTGGAGTTCCAGTCAACCTGGGCAAAAAAGTCGGATGCAGGGAGAAAATCGGTGGTCATTAATCGGAAGTGGTTAGTGATTAGTGGTTAGTAAACAAACAGGATTGTAAAAATAAACCTTATCTGCAACAAAAACTGTGTAAGGAGATCCCCGAACGGGGTCGGGGATGACATGTAAAAGGGCCGGGGACATGTCGCAACACTCCCGACATAACAAATCAGGCGCCAATTGCGGCAGAAATGGGAATCCACAAAGCATGTCCAAGTGCAAAGCTTACAACACCAAGGGCAAATCCGCACAGCACATCCGTCAGCCAGTGCACGCCGAAATACACACGCAAAAGTCCCCACGTGAGCGGCAAAAGCATCATAATCCAGCCGTACTGCGGCACGATAAAGAATACCGTACTAGCGACAGCCAAGTTGTTCATCGTATGGCCCGATGGGAAACTGTACTTGTCCAACGGCGGCACCTCCGCCTTGATTTGCGGATTCGCGGCAAAGGGACGTGGACGCTTGGTGCTGAGCTTGACACCTTCGTAAATCACAAGACTCATAACAAGCGAAACAAGCGCCTGCCAAAGAATCGGCAAGAAATTTTCCCAACCGATTTTCCAAATCAAAAACGCAATGAACAAAGCCCAAATATAGCCATCGCCAAGACGCACGTAGAACTTGAGGAACTTCGTCGTCTTCGCGGAAAAATGCCGATTCGTCCAGTAAACCGAAACACGATTATCAAATTCAGAAATTTTCTTCAACATCGGGTTAAATGTAGATTTTTATGCTCGCCTCACTGCGCCAAAATACTATTATTTAAATGTAATAGGTGGCAAGCATCAGGTCTGCTCCACACTTCGTCATCCTGAACGACAGTGAAGGATCCAAAACATTTAATAAAGGAAATGACTGGATTCTATCGGGGCCTGCCAACTGTGCCGAATGCAACCTTAATCACTAACCACTAACCACTGACTACTAAAATGCGCGTACTCGTTTTAAACTGCGGCAGTTCCTCGGTCAAGTTCGCCGTCATCGACACCAAGACTAAAGAATCCATCGCAAGCGGCCTCGTCGAAAACATCGGCGTCAACGGCCACACCAAGGCAAAAGGCCCCGAAGGCAAAATCGACTTCAACTTCGATTGCCCCACGCATGCCGAAGCTGTTGACCAGGTCAAGAAATTCCTCGACGCTCAGAAGCTCACAGGCACGATTGAAGCTATTGGCCACCGCGTTGTGCATGGCGGAAAGTACATCAAGAGTGAGAAGGTCACGCAAGAAGTCATCGACTACATCCGCAGCATCACGCTCTTTGCGCCGCTTCACGAACCGGCTCACGCAACGGGCATGGAATGCGCCACGAAGTTCTTCCCGGGCCTCCCGCAAGTTGCCGTGTTCGATACGGCATTCCACCAGACGATGCCGCAGAAGGCTTACCTCTATGGTATTCCGTACAAGTTCTATGAAAAAGACGGCATCCGCCGTTACGGCGCCCACGGCACAAGCCACCGCTTTGTGACTGCCGAAGCCTGCAACGTTCTCGGCACCAAGCCCGAAGAAACTTGCCTCATCACGGCCCACCTCGGCAACGGCTCCAGCTGCTCTGCGATTTTGAACGGCCAGTGCGTCGATACCACAATGGGCTTCACTCCGCTCGAAGGTCTTATCATGGGCACCCGTTCCGGTAGCCTCGATCCGGCAATCCTCTTCTACATCGCAAAGAAGTACGGCAAGGAATACGGCACTATCGATCAGCTCGACCACCTTGTGAATAAGGAATCCGGCTTGCTCGGTCTCTCCGGCCTTTCGAACGACATGCGTACGCTCACGCAGGCTGCAAGCGAAGGCAACAAGCAGGCTCAAATCGCTCTCGACGTTTTCTGCTACCGCCTCACCCGCGAAATCGGCGGCCTCGCTATGGCGCTCCCGCGCATCGACGCTATCGTCTTTACCGGTGGCATCGGCGAAAACAGTTTCTACGTCCGCAAGCAGGCTTTGGACAACTTAAAGATTCTCGGTTACCAAGTTGACGAAGAACGCAACCTCAAGAGCGGCAAGGAATCCAACCACCTCATCACGAAGGACGGCACGCCGAAGGCAATCGTCGTTGCAACAAACGAAGAATTGCTCATCGCTCTCGATACGGAAGCTTTAGTAAAGTAGGTACGAGGCCGCCCGCCAAGGCGGGCTTTGAGGTATGAGCTAGGCGCAAATGCGCCTTTGAGTATAAAAGAGGCTCCGCATTGCGGAGCCCTTCTTTTTGAATTTAGCTGAATCCTTCGACTTCGTTTATCCCGGACTTGTTCCGGGACTCAGGATGACACATTCAACGGCAGGAGAGTAAAACTGTCTACTTCCTACCGTCTACTGCCTACTACTTAATCGTCCACGTCTGGTTGTTCACGCGGAGGATCTTGCGGCCCTGCACCTGAGCAGAAACGCTATTCACCTCGGCCGGGTTCACCGGAAGCTTTGCATTCCAGATTACGCGACCCTGCATATCCAGCATCTTTACAGTGCCACGCTTAGCCATCACGGCATTCTGCCATGTATTCTTCGGCTGGGCAAACACCGGCATCAAACCAGTCTTCGTTCCGACGACAACGTACAAAGGAATCGTCACGTTCGCCTTGCTCGGGTCGGAAGCCGTAACACCGAGAGCAAACATCTGTCCTTCCTTGAACTTGACACCATCGACAGCAGTCGCAGTCAGCACAGAACCCTTCATAGAAATCGTCATGTATTTCTTCAAGGCGCTTGTTTCGTTCGGCGTAAACGTCAGTTCATCTCCATCGACATCACGGACAAGAGTGTCAAGATCCCACTTGACCTTCCAGCCCGACTTGTCTTTCACATAAATCGTATCCTTATGGAGAAGTATGGGCTTGTCGTTCACCGCTGTAATCTTCACGCAGAATTCAAAGTTCTTGGAACCGGACTTCTTGTCCGTCGCCGTCACGACAACATAGGCCTTGCCAGTCGAATCCGCAACAGAGTTGATTTCCAGAATTCCCTTGTCCGTAATTTCGACCTTGAGTTTTCCATCCTTGCTCTTTGCACTGAACGTGAGCGAGTCGCCTTCAGGATCCTTGAACCAGGATGCCACCACGGACTTCGGATACTTCAAAGCTCTTGAAGTCGGGAAGTCTTCGGCAACAGTCGTATCCAATGTCGCAGGATTGACAACGACCGTCGGGAGCTGGTTGCGCTTTTCGACAACGATTGTCACAATTGCGGCCTTGGACTTCGTCTCGTTGATGACGCAGTAGTAGCCAAAGTAATCCGTTCCTACATAGTCCTTTGTCGGCGTATATTTGAAGCTACCGTCCTTTTCCAAGGTAAGCGTACCATGGCTCGGCTTCTGAGCAAGCTCGGCAGTCATCCCCTTCGTCACGCCTTCCGGATAGGTGTCGTTCTTAAGCACGCCATCCTTAGCGCTTACAGAAAGGACCGTATCGTTAAACGCCGTGTATTCATCCTTCATTGCCTGTGCGACATCCTTCGGAGAGATGAGCTTCACTCCAATCTTCACGCCAGCAGAATCAATTCCATCCGACGCATAGAAGAAGATGGTCGCAAGTCCAGTGGCGCCCGTGACCGGCTTTACAGAAATAAAGTAGAAGTTCTCGTTGACGCTATCGACGGCAGCGACAATCTTCTGACCAACCGCACCATAAGTAAACTTCTGCGAGCCCTCATTAACTTCCTGGTCTCCGAAGACGAGCGATTTCGCAGGAATCTTAATCTGCTTGACCGTATCTTCGTCAAAGTCCATGTCAAGAGCCAACGTGTCCTTGAGGAACGTGCTATCGACAACAACAAATCCCGGCGGGTCATTGACCGGCTTCACGTGGATAACCACGGTTCCTTTTTCACTAACAGCGTCATGATTTGCCGTTTCAAAAAGGACGTAGGTCAACGTGTCATCGCCATGGAAGTTCAAAGACGGCTTATAAGTAAACGAACCAAGGTTTGTGAACTGAGTCAGCTTGCCGTACTTGGTCGAATCAATGAGAACAACGATGAAATCATCGCCATCTGGATCAGTTGCCTTCATCCCGATGGCCTTTTCTCCATTAACAATAAAAGTTTGATCTTCATTAGTCTCATATTCGAGATCCACCGCGACCGGAGGACGGCTCAAATCCTTGATGGAAACGATATAGCTGACTTTGACCAAATCCGATTTTGTATCCGTCGCAGAGATTGCAATAATAAGGGACGTGTCTTTCTTGACATTCACCGGAACAAGAGCCAGCGTGTCTTTCAAAGTCACCTTATCCAGAGCAGTCAAGTTTTTCATCAACGGAGCAGACGTTTCAACAACAAACAGGAGCTTGTCGTTATCTTCGTCAGCAAACAGATTCGCAAGAGGAATCCTCAATGTATCCGCTTCGGACATCGTATCCAGGACCACGGCTCCTGTATCGTAAGGAGCAAGAACCGTCGTGGGGTGGTTGTTCTCAGGAGGAGGTTCGACTGGGCAGCTCGGATCACCCGGGCAAATAGGGCCCGAAGCAGCATCAGTAATGGTAACCTTAATCTGAGACTGCAACGACGTTTCGCCCTTAATAGCAATCAAAACAACATTAACAGTCGTATCATTTTCAACTGCGGCGGGGACATATACAAGGGTATCTTTCAACGTCGGCGACCCAGTCGGCTTAGCCTTCGTCAGCAAAGCCGTCGGTGTTACAATCGTGCTAATCGACACGGCATCACCTTCACCAGCAGCAAAGACCTTCGAAAGGACAATCTTCAACGAATCCGTTTCCTTGATTGTCACAGACTGGACTTTGTCGTACGGTTCAAGAACTTTGAATCCAGTATCCGACACCACAGCAGAAGATTCGCACTCGCCAAGAGAAATCGCTTTAATCGTAATTACATTCTTGTCTTTACCGGCGCCATCAACAGCTTCGGCAATGCCGGTCTTGTAGTTCATCTGGACACCCAGCTGCTGGGTAAGATCCAAATCAACTTCTTTTCCCCAGCCGGCTTCCTGGGCGAGGTTTTTAAAATCGATGAACGTCGGTGTAAATTCATCCTTAGCCTGTAAAACTACGCCATGAAAGTTGTAATCCGTGACAGAGGATTGCTTAAAATCGACACGGAACGGATTGGTAGCCTTGTAAGTGAGGCAAAGGCCTTCGTACGAGGAAATATCTATAGGCACATCCTGCTTGTTGGTCTGCTTCCATGCAATACCAAAACCAGTGGCGCTTGTCTTGCCTTCACCCAAATTCAAGTTCAGCGTTGCAGTGAATTCCTTATAACCATCCGCATGGTCCTTAAGTACACCATACGTCTGTGTCGTGGTATCCTGATAGCTAAACCAATAAGCAGGCTGCACATCATTGCCTTTTTGCTTATCAAAACTCCACACCGTCGCACCGGCGAAACTCGAAACAGCGCCGGCCAAAACCATCAAAACTGACAAAGATAACGACTTCATTTTCAATTCCTCCATCATATCTCAATAATCCATCAAAGTAAATCTATAATAGATTTGGACTTATGTCACATGAGAAAAGAAAAAAATCAGCCTAAATTGTCCAAAATTTCGAATCTTTCGTATAATTTTTCGAGTAAAACCTCGTCATCGGCAATTTTTTTCTGCAATTCGACGATAAGCGGGGCGTTAGTATAAACTTCGGGCTTCGAAAGTTCCATCTGGAAACCGGCGATTTCCTGTTCCAGTTTTTCGATTTTTTCGGGCAAGGCCGCGTATTCGCGGTCTTCGTTAAAGCTGCGTTTTTTCTTTTTGGCGGGGGGTGCGGGGGCCGCAGTAGCGGAGCCGGCACTCGCGTTAGAGCGGGCCTGCTTTTCGGCTTCTTTTTCGGCGGCGATGCGGGCGGCATTAGAGGCTTCCTTATCGCGGATTTTCTTGTTCGCCTCGTAATCGGAGTAGCCGCCGACCGCTTCAAAGACCCGGCCGTTTTCTTCGATGGCGAGGATGCCCGTCGCCACGGAATCGAGGAAGGCACGGTCATGACTGACAGTCAGGACGGTGCCGTTGTAATCGGCGAGGAGTTCGGCCAAAAGGTCGAGCGTTTCCATGTCCAAATCGTTCGTCGGTTCGTCAAGCACCAAGACGTTGCTCGGGTGGCTAAAAAGGCACGCGAGCAAGAGGCGGTTGCGCTCCCCGCCGCTAAGCGCGCTGATTGGCCCGCGGGCGCGATCTGCCGAGAACAAGAAGTCTTGCAAATAACTTAACACATGACGTTTGACTCCGTTCAACGTAATGTAAGCTTGTCCATCACCGATATTTTCAATAAGCGATTTGTCTTCGCGCAGGCGGGTGCGCATTTGGTCAAAATACGCGATATGTAAATTACTGCCCAAACGCACAGAGCCCGATTCCGGCTGGAGTTCGCCCAAAATCAGGCGAAGGAGCGTTGTTTTACCGGAGCCGTTCGGCCCCACGATACCGATGCGGTCGCCACGGCTAATTTCTGTCGAGAGGCCGCTAATAAGCGGGCTCCCGTCATACGAATAAGACACGTCCGTCAGACGCGCAACGAGGCGCCCGGAACGGTCGGCTTCCGTAATCTGCATGTTCACATTCCCGGTACGGGAGCGGCGGGCCGCGCGTTCTTCGCGCATCTTGATTAAGGCGCGGACTCGCCCCTCGTTGCGGGTACGGCGAGCCTGGATGCCCTTGCGAATCCACACTTCTTCTTCGGCAAGGCGTTTGTCAAAAAGCTGGTTCGCCTTTTCTTCTTCGGCAAGCGCCTGATCCCTGAACTGCACGAACTTGTCGTAAGGGAAATCCCAACTGCGAACGCGGCCACGATCAAGTTCAAAAATGCGGGTCGCCGTCCGGCGGACAAACGCGCGATCATGGCTCACGAACATCACAGCGCAATTCAAACGCGTGACAATGCCTTCCAGCCACTGGATAGCGGGAATGTCCAGATGGTTCGTCGGTTCGTCGAGCAACAGCAAATCCGGGTCTTCAGCCACGGCACGCGCAAAAAGTACACGGCGTTTCTGTCCGCCGCTCAAGCTGTCGTAAGGCGCATCCGCATCGATGCCCGTCTTGCCGAGAATCGCCTCGGCAGTCGCGTTGTGCGCGCCATCGTCTAAAATCTTCTTCGATATCACGGAACCGCCGCTCACCACGGACACACGGCCCATCACAATGTCACGCACGGTCCCGTCAAGATGCGCCGGAATTTCCTGAATCATGCGGGAAACTTTGAGCCCCGCCTTCTTAATGATATCGCCGGAATTAGCCTCCATCTCGCCTGTCAGCACTTTCAAAAGCGTGCTTTTGCCCTCGCCGTTACGCCCGACAAGGCAAATGCGGTCGCCGGCTTCGATATCGAACGAGACGTTATCCAAAAGTGGCGGGCCGCCAAAGCGGAGCAAGATATTCTGCGCAGATAATATGGGCATACTATAAATTTAGCATCTGCAAAGCGGATACAAAAAATGCCGCGCGTTTCCGCACGGCATCTTCATGGGTAAAATAGGTCTTTGTTAGAATCCGGTGTTGTTGATTACTTTGGTTACAAGCCGCATTCCCACGTCATTTTCAATAATAATGACCAGCCTGCCCTTCGCTCTCTCCGGAAGGGTACCTCCCGTAGCACCAAGTTTACCAAGCTGCATACCGTTGACATCATAAAGCTTCACACGAGCTCCCGACGGAGCCCCGGAAACCTCCAGACGACCCTGAACCATACGCACGCCGATATCGGGCATCGCCAAACGCATATCGCCACAACTTGTTGTTGCAGTATCCTTTTTCACCGTATCCTGAACTGTCGTATCCTTCTTGACCGTATCGGGATTTGAAGCTTTATACGGGAGATTCGGCGTTTCCCAGTCAATCCAGTCGCCATAGTTGTCTATCTTGAATCCCTTGCCGTTCGTGGGCTTCACGTGGATATCGGTATTTGCATCCTTGTTGCGCAGGAACTTGTCCACGAACGCCGTCACGGACTTGGTCTGGCTACTGGCCGCCTGGCAGTGCTCATGGCCGCCGGTAAAGTCGAAACCGATACGGTCCTCGATTCCCATGGCCTTCCACACTTCGGTAGCCGCCATCATGGACTTGTAACCCGACTCGTCGCCCAGCCATTCGTAACCGGGGTTGCCAAGCGCAATCACCGCACGCGGGGCAATCATGGCGATGAGTTCGTGGTGGTCGTGCGGGAGCTTGTAGGGATCCTGGCGCTGCAGGCTCTGCATGAACCAGCTGTAGTTCGTGTTGTCAATCTTTTCGATGTTCGTGCCGCGGCTCGCGAAGTCAGCGGAAGTGCGCCAGGAGTTGATGCCGCCACCGCCCGATTCCTGAGCGATGGTGAGCGTCACGCGTTCGTCGAAGGCGCCTGCGAAGAGGGCCATCTTGCCCGCATAGGAGCAACCCGTCACCGCAATCTTGCTCATGTCGAGATTGTGGTCCTTGGCAATCAACGCAAGGCCGTCAATCAGGCGGCTCACGCCCCACGACCATGCGGAATAGTCACCGTTCTGGTTCTTGTTGCCGTAGAACTTGTAGAAGCCCACGTTCGTGTCCTTCTGGCCGTTCATGGAATACTTTGCCACCTGGTCGTGGCTGAAAGGCACCTGCACAAATCCACTGAAAATGCTAGACGAAAGCGAACCCGTGCCGCTGTTCATGCCGATGATAATCGGATGCGGGCCTGCGCCCGACGGGATGCTAAACTTGGAGGTAATCGTCGCCGTCTTACCGCCTTCCTTGACCGTCACCGTGAGAGTACCGCCACTGTAGGTCGCGCTCACATCCGCCGGGATCGGCTTGTCGCCAATTTCATACTTTTCGATATCCGCCTTGATTTCGTTACGGCGCTTGCTCCAGTCATCGTACTTGGTGACCTTCGAACCGTCATGGAATTCAAACGGATTGGGCAACTTTTTATTGGATTTGAGTTCTCCAGCTTTGGCACCCAAATCCTTGCCCCGGTTTTCCACATCGAAATTAAGCGGAATCTGCGCAGAAACCACCGAAAACAGCCCCAAAACAAGGGCCACTCCAACAACCTTATTCATTTTCACTCCTTTACCAACAGCCTTCTAACACCTATGTAATTAATATATTCGGTAACACTCCATCTTAGCCAAACTCCAAAAAATTTTTCATTAACAAAATGTGAATGGAGTTCTCCATTTCTATAAAATGTATATGTCTAGCCGGTATAGGAAAAAAGCGACATTATTTCTAAATTTCGAACCCGTGAAAGCCCTAGTCAGATCATTTATTATTTCATTGTTCATCGGTTCGCTATTGCCGATGAAGGCCCCTGCTCAAGAATCCAACGAGGAATTTCAACGCATCTCGGTAGTCCCCGTCATCGGCTATACCGAAGAGACGCAATACCAGTTCGGCGCCATGGCCATCCTGTTCTTCAAGCCATCCTTTGAGGGAGGCGCCATTTCAGAACTGGATCTTTCGTGCTACGGGACTTCGCGAAAACAACTGACAGGTTCGATATCCCCAAAGTTTTTCTTCCTGAAAGACCGCATCTCAACTGACATAGACCTCCACTACGAGAACTGGGTCGGCAATTTCTTTGGAGCAGGCAACAATCCCGACTACGACGACTTCCACAAGTTCGACCGCGAAACTTTTTACATCCAAGCTCTCGTCGAAGCGAACTTCGGTACAAAGCAGTGGCTCCCCGCATTCAAGTACGGTCCTTATGTTGAAATAAACCACACGAGTATTGATTTCGGCAACTACCATTACCACGGCAACATCGAGAAGCCCCAAGACACAGACGGCTGGCGAAACGGCATCGGCTATCATCTTTCGCTCGACACCCGTGACAATACCAACTGGGCAAGACACGGCTACCTGGTCCAATGGGGCCATTACTTCTACAACAAAGGTCTAGGCGACTACAGCTACACGCAGCAGGAACTCGATATCCGGGGATACTCCGAATTTATCTGGAGTACATCCATGGCTGTCGGCATGCTCTGGCAACGCGTCACTGGAGGGGCCCCCTTTGACAAACTAGCGGGGACCGACGGGCTCAAGCGGTTCCGCGGAGTCGAGAGGAACTACTTTTACGGGAACCAGGCACTGTTCTTGCAGGTGGAATTTCGCAAAAAGCTGTTCTGGCGCCTCGCCGGAGATATCTTCTTCGAAGGCGGAAAAACCGGCGACTACTTCAGCGACCTCATGCGGAACAAGTGGCACAGGAGCCTCGGCTTCGGTGGGCGGTTCGCCCTCAACCAGAGGGAAAACCTGTATGCCCGCTGTGAACTTTCATGGGTCGATTTCAAGCACATCGGCATGACGATGTACGTCCGCGACGCATTCTAGGGCACCTTCGGTGCAGTTACTAGTTACTAGTTAATAGTTAGTAGGTTTTAGGGGTTGGGCATGTCATCCTGAGGCAAAAGCCGATATATGAAACTTGGCTCTTTAGAGCCTTAGTTGAATTAGGTTCGTAGGAGCAGGATCTAGTCACAGTTCTAGTAACTAGCAACTCAGAAATTAGAACTGCTGCGAAGCAGCTTCATTAAAAAAGCGGATGCAAACCCGAAGCTTGCATCCGCCATTTTTGAGATAGAATAATCAACGATATTAAGGATTAATCCTTAACGCTGTTCCAGTCCAGAACGCCCTTCTTGAGGAGGTAGATGTAACCCGATTCAAGAATGAGAAGGAATGCGAGGAGGATGAACAGCAATTCCCAGCCACCTGCGAGGAACTGGATGGTCCAGGGGTAAATAAAGGCAACTTCGAGGTCAAAAACCAAGAAAAGCATGGCAACCATGTAGTATTTGACCGGATAACGCTCATTTGCCGTACCGGAAACGTGAGCCAGACCACATTCGTAGGCAGAACCCTTAATAATAGTATGCTTAATTTTGCCCGGATGCAGGAACCAGTTGGCCAAAAGAAGGATTGCGGGTATGCAAAGAGCCATGATGACCAGAATGGTCATGGCGAACGTGGTGTCGAATATTTCAACATTACTCATAGTGATTTCAAAGATAGTAAAAAAGTTTTTGCTAATTCAATCCCTTTTTGTAAACTATATTTGGTAATCATGAAGAAAAAACTCCTTTCTTTTATTTTCTTAGGGAGTACATCGCTCCTCCTCAGTTGCTCCGATGATGAAGCAGCCATGTCGGTAGCACCGACTCCTGTGGCTGTGGAATCTTCATCTTCCGTTCAGACAAAGCCGCTTTCGTCCCCTTCCTCGAGTTCCCTCCAGACCCCGAAGTCCTCAGCCGTCAAGACCAGTAGAGACACGACATTCAAGCATGTAATCGACACCGTCAAATCGGGTTCTAGTATTGATTACCCCGATATCGATGAAACAGAAGTGTTCTGTTGGGAACAGGGTTGCGAAAAGACTGTCAAACCACGTTCATCATCATCCAAGGCCACAGCAAAGTCTTCGTCTTCACATTCTGCCATCACAATCGACCAGCCCGAAAACAAACCGCCTGTCGTGAACGGCATGACGATGACCGACGCTCGTGACAACAAGAATTACAAGCTCATGCAAATCGGCGGCAAGCTCTGGATGGCAGAGGACCTCAATTACTCCGGTGTCACCAGCGAATGCTACAACGAACAAGAAGACAAATGCAAAACCAACGGCAGACTCTACACGTACAACAGCGCACAGAAGGCATGCCCCACTGGCTGGCGTCTTCCCACTAGAGAAGAAGCCCAGGCTGCACTTAATGACGAAAGCGTGCCTTGGCAATATAGCGGACGCTGCAAGGACGGCGACTGCAACTTCATTGGTGACATGGGCTTCCACTGGACGTCCGGCACACCGGCATCTAACGACAAGAAGTACGACGAAAACGGAGGCTCCAGCGGCGCCCTCATCATCGTCGAAAAGTCCCCCGAATATGTTAAGGACAAGGAAGACGAAGACCGCCTGTTCTTCCAGGTCGATCAGAAGACGAAGCGCTTCAGCATCCGCTGCGTCCAAGAGTAATCACTAGAATTTCCTCCTTACACAAAGGACCTTGCTTGCTTATGCAGGCGAGGTCCTTTTCCATTTCAATCGAGAAACGTTCATTCAACTTTACTAAATTCCATTTCATGCTACGTTCAAAGTACCAAATGCTCGCGGATACCGTTTCCGAGAACGTTTTCAAAACCAGAACCCAGTCGAACCCCATCATGCTGGTGGTGCTGGCCTATCTTCTGCTCATAGCTATCGGTACTGCGCTCCTTAGTTTGCCCCAGGCGGCCACACGTCCCTTAAGCCTTATCGACGCATTTTTCACCGCCATGTCCGCCGTATGCGTCACCGGGCTTTCTGTTGTCGATATCCCCACCACGTTTACGCACACCGGACTTTGGTTCCTAGTCATCCTCATGCAGCTTGGCGGACTCGGCATCATGACGGCATCTACAACGATTATTTTGCTTGCAGGAATGCATCCAGGATTTAGCCACCAGTCCATATTCCTCTCTGAATTTACACAAGAAGGGAACATCGACGCAGGCCGCATCCTCAAGGCCGTCATCCCGTTTACGTTTGTTCTAGAGGCAATCGGCGGAGTCGTCTATTTTACTCAGTTTGATTCTATGGAACTCTACGACCGCATATTTTGTTCACTATTCCAAGCGGTCAGTTCCTTCTGCGGTGTGGGGTTCACGCTGTTCCCCGACTCGCTCATCGGTTTCCAGTACAACCCTATCATGAACATCACCACCTGCATCCTCGTACTTGCAGGCGGATTCGGCTTCCTTGCCATTACGGAACTGCGCTATATCTTCGACTTCAAGAGCAAGACCATCCGACGCATCTCCCTGCACACCCGCCTTGCGACAATCGGCACGATTATCGTCATCGCCGCAAGTACTGCGATTTTCGCGTTCACCGAATGGAACAACCTATTTAGCGGTCACACCTTTGGCGAAAACGCACAGTCCGTCCTGTTCATGACTTTTTCGAGCCGCACGGCAGGGCTCAACTCCATCAACATACCCGACCTTACGCACGCATCGCTTTTCATCTTTATCATCATCATGTTCATCGGGGCAAACCCCGGTAGCTGTGGCGGCGGCATCAAGATTACAACGGCTGCGGTCATCTTCCTTCTCGGCATCAACAGGCTCCTCGGCAGGGAAAAGACCCAGGTTCTCGGACGCACCATCCCGAACAACACCATCGACAAGGCTATTCGAATTTTCGTCACCGCTATCGTAGTCATCGCAGGCGCCACGCTGATTCTCCTCTGCACCGAAATCCCGCCTGGTACAAGCTATTCTGAAAACTCCGGTTCGTTCCTCAAGATACTCTTCGAAGTCGTGAGCGCCTATGCCACATGCGGGCTCTCCATGGGGCTCACGGGAGAGCTCTCCCTCATCGGTAAAATGGTCATCTGCTGCGTGATGTTCATCGGACGCATGGGCCCCTTGTTCCTGATATCCGCTGTTGCAGGCAAACTTCAAGATACCGCCTGGTACGCCGAAGAAGACGTGATGGTCGGCTAGCGCCTTCGGCGCAGTTATGAGTTTTGAGATACTAGTTACTAGACTTTTTCTGTAAAAACCTCTAGTAACTAGCCCGAAGGGCGAAGTAACTACTAACTAGTAACTATATTTAGCTCATGGCTTCTAGACAATTCGTAATCATAGGTCTTGGGAATTCGGCAAACTACCTTGCCCGTCACTTGACATCACTCGGTCATGACATCATGGTCATCGACTCGCATCCCGAAAAAATTCAGGACATCTCAAGCATGGTCTCGCAAGCCATCGTCGCCGACAGCACCCGAAAAAAGCAGCTCGCTTCCATCCCGTCGCTCACAAAGGCGGACAGCGTCATCGTCTGCATCGGCCAGGATCTCGAAGCGTCGCTCCTCACCATCCTGAACTTGAAGGAACTCGGAGTCAAGCACATCATCGCGAAGTCGAGCAGTGCCGCACACACGAGCATTCTGGAAAAATTGGGCGTCACGGACATCTTCCACCCGGAACGCGATGCCGCCATAAGCCTTGCCGAACGCCTCAACCGCCCGAACATGGTCGATTTTCTCCCGTTCATGGAAGGCTACTCCATCGTAGAACTCGTCTGTCCGAAGATGTTCATCGGAAAGACCTTGAAGACGCTGTCGCTCACGCACAAATACGGCGTCCAGGTCATCGCCATCCGCGACCCGCAGGAGCCCACGCCCAAAATCGGTAACATTGCAGACGTCATCTTGCAAGAAGACGACGTGCTGTTCCTCATCGGCCCGAACGAAGCACTCGATAAATTGAAAGATTAATTTTCTGATGTCATGCCCGCCGGAGCCTGTGCTGAGCGAAGTCGAAGTAAGCGGGCACCTCCCTTACCGACTGAACATTTGTCGCAAAGTCCGAACATGTAGAGAGAAGTCCCTGTCAAGGTAAAACCGGCAGGGACAATTTTTGTGCAATCCGGCGGCGCGACGAACACGTCGAACACCTTGCCGCACCCCTTGCACTTGAAATGGCAATGCGGCGAACAGTCCGCATCATAGCGTAAAAAACCGTCGCCAAAATCCAACGAAATCGCCAAATCGTTTGCTATCAAAAGTTCAAGCGTATTATAGACCGTCGTCCGTGAAAGCGACGGGTATTCCGGCAAAAGCGCCGTGTAGATTTCATCCACCGTCGGGTGCGTCTTGACGCTCCTCAAATAGCGGAAAACACAGACCCGCTGCAAAGACGGCCTGACGCCATGTTCTTTAAGTATAATCGCCGATTCCTGCATAATCAAACCCCACACCGTAATTCATAAAAAAGCGGTCCCCTTTCGAGAACCGCTCCTTACACCTCAAACATTACTTAAAGTAACGTCCGAGCAAACCCTGGAACGCGCCACCATGACGGGCTTCGTCCTTGCACATTTCGTGAACAGTATCGTGGATGGCGTCGTAGCCGAGTTCCTTGGCACGCTTGGCGAGAGCAAGCTTGCCTTCGGTGGCGCCAGCTTCGGCGGCAACACGAAGTTCCAAGTTCTTCTTGGTGTCGGCATAGACCACTTCGCCCAAAAGTTCAGCGAACTTGGCAGCGTGTTCAGCCTCTTCGAAAGCGATGCGCTTATAAGCTTCGGCCACTTCCGGGAAGCCTTCGCGGTCTGCCTGACGGCTCATCGCAAGGTACATGCCCACTTCGGTACATTCGCCGGCAAAGTTCTCGCGGAGTCCCTGCACCACTTCGGCATCCAAGCCCTGAGCGACACCAATCTTGTGTTCGTCAGCCCAGACAATCTTCCCTGCCGCCGGCTGTTCGACCTTCTCGAAGAACTTGCTCTTCGGAGCGTGGCACTGCGGGCATTCATCCGGAGCTTCCGGACCCATGTGGACATAACCGCAAACTTTGCAAACCCAGACCTTCATATTTTCTCCTTTCCGCTAAGCGGATTTTGATTTAGAAATTCTTTATATAATTTGTCATTGATTTTGTAACGATTACAAATATAAAATCATTTCAATTAATTGTCAAGAGGTAAAACCCCTTTTTTATAAATATTCTAAAAAAAGATGAAAAAGTACCCTTCCCGAAGAAAATTTTTTAAAACCCGGCCACAAAAAAGGAACCCACCGGCAAAGCCGGTGGTTCTTCATATGCGGGCCCTGCCCTAGGATACTAGCAACGCGTCACGTCGCGTCGGTCAATCTGCCACTTGCGTTTTTTCCTTACCGGCGGCCCGTAAACGGGCTATAGTTTTCCCAGCATTGTCAACTGCTCTCCGTACTGGTCTTCCTTCAGCTGATTTTGGATATACGCTGCAATCCTTGCCGTATTTTTTCCAGCCGTGTCTACATAGTAGCCTCGGCACCAGAATTCCCTGTTGCGGTATTTGAACTGGAGCGATTTGTACTTTTCGTAAATCATTAGACTGCTCTTCCCTTTCAAGTATCCGACAAAACCCGAAACCGAAACTTTGGGAGGTATCTCGACCAACATGTGGACATGATCCGGGCAAACCTCAGCCTCCAAGATATTGATCTGTTTCCACTCGCAAAGTTTTCTCAGCATCGCTCCGATTTCAGTCTTTTTCTCACCGTAAAAAACCTTCCTTCTAAATTTAGGGGCAAATACGATATGATACTTGCAATTCCACGATGTATGCGCTAACGTGTTATTATTTCTATAATTCACTTTAGATCCTTTGATTTGATTGTTATGCAGTTGGCAGACCGCATTTCAATTGTAATCAAGGGATTTTTGTTTTTCCGAGGACTCAACGCCAAAAGGCTCTTTTGAACTCACCGGCCTAGCCGGTGGTTTTCAGTTATACAAAAAAACGGCTCATGCGAGCCGTCAAACATTACTGTAATTTACCAAAGATTTAGAAAGCCGCCGATTCGGGAGCCTTTTCGCGGACACTGCGTTTCTCAGGTTCGGTCGCGAGCACTCGATGCGTCACGGAACCCACAGCGTAGAAGCGATTGCCTTTTTGCACCACAGCAGTATAGGCGTTCAGCGTCTTGACCGAGAACCATTCCTGGTAGAAGTTGTGTACATTCTCTTTAAGGCTGGACAGTTCGCTAATAGCCGGATTGCCCGAAGCCTTGCCATACTTCAGCGTAAACTGATCGGACATGTACGCAACAGCTTCAAAAGTCTTTCCCAAACGGGCGCGTTCCACACGGCCTGTACGGATTTCGAAGGCATAGAACTTATCGTTCTTGTTGAAAATGAAATCGACCTGAACAGGCAGTTCGCCGAACATGTAAACAGGAATTACCACGCGTTCGCCGATACCGGTCTGACCGTAAGGTTCGTAACCCTTCTTCATGATCTCTTCGATGACGGCCTCGCGGGTAGAACCAAACGGGATGCCTGCAAAATTATTCTGAGACTGCGCCTGCGCACCAAGCGAAAGCACAAGAATCAAAAAAGTAATGATGACAGCAAATCTAGACACGGTTGGCTCCTCTATCGGCTCCTATATCAATGTAAAAGATAGTAAACTTTTTCCCACTAAACAAAATTTTCACCAAAAAAAAAGTTTTTTTGCCCCAGTATCTATATTTTATCACATGTCAAGCACATTTGGAAAGATTTTTGCAGTTACGACATGGGGCGAATCCCATGGTCCGGCAGTCGGCGCCGTCCTCGACGGATGCCCAGCCGGTCTTCCACTCACCGAAGAAATGATTCAGGCAGAACTGAACCGCAGGCGCCCGGGGCAAGGCAAACTGACTACCCCCCGCAACGAAAAGGACCAGGTCAAGATCCTTTCAGGCGTTTTCGAAGGCAAAACCACCGGTACGCCCATTTCGTTCGTCGTCTTTAACGAAGACCAGCACAGCAACGACTATGCTGAAATCGCCAAATGGTACAGACCGGGGCACGCCGATCTCTGCTACGACCTCAAGTACGGGTTCCGTGACTACCGTGGCGGTGGCAGAAGTTCCGCCCGCGAAACCATCGGTCGCGTCGCTGCAGGCGCTGTCGCCAAGGCTTTCCTGAAAACGGTCGCCAATACGGAAATCCTCTCGTGGGTCACCTCCGTAGGCGAAGTCGATTGCCCGGCCCTAGATGTGAGCGGGCTCACACTTGAACAGATAGAAGCATCCCCCGTCCGCTGTCCGGACAAAGACGCCAGCGCCAAGATGGAAAACGCCATCCTGGAGGCGAAGTCCAAGGGCGACAGCGTTGGCGGGACCGTCGCGCTCCTCGTCAAGAATCCCCCCGTCGCACTTGGCGAACCGGTATTCGACAGGCTCGACGCGTTGCTTGCCCAGGCGATGCTTTCCATCCCGGCTTGCAAAGGTTTCGAAATCGGTAGCGGCTTTGCAGCCGCACGCATGCACGGCAGCGAGCACAACGACGAAATCTACTGCGAAGGAGACACCTACCGCACGCGCACCAACAACGCAGGCGGTAGCCTTGGCGGCATCTCGAACGGAGAGCCGATTTACTGCCGCATGGCGTTCAAGCCGACAGCCACCATCTCGCAGTTGCAAAAGACCGCCGGTCGCGGTCACGAGAACGGCGAACTTGCCGCCAGAGGCAGGCACGATCCTTGCGTCGCCGTCCGCGCTCCCGTAATCGTGGAAAGCATGGCCGCACTCGTCCTCGCCGACCTCTATTTACAACAAAAGAGAAACTGCCTGTAACGCCTCCATGACACGCATTAAGGCATTGCTATGTCACTCATAACGAAGCCATTATCCCTTGTCATTTCCGCGCTATACCGAATCTGCTACAAGCTTCACCATAAGCTGTTCCTGCGTCCACAGCCTCCACTCCGCGTACCCGTCTTTATCGTCGGGAGTTACTTGGCAGGTGGCGCCGGCAAAACTCCTTTTACTATTTGGCTTGCCAAGCAATTCCTCGAACAAAGAAAAAATGTCGCCGTTCTCTGCCACAGTGACGCATGGGACGAATTGGTCCTGCTACAACAGGAACTCAAACCGCTAGGCGCAACCGTCATTGCAACAAAGAACCGCTACGCCACCGCCATGGAGATTCAAGACCGTTTCGACATCATCCTCTGCGATGACGGATTCGAAGATTCCCGATTCACTGGCGCCAGCACCGTTTGCCTCGACTGGCAAGAGCCGCCCCGTTCCATCTCGGACCTTTTACCTGCAGGTAAATGCCGCAGTCTGCAACAAGACCACCTCAATGGTCAAATCGTCCACCTCGACTGCTACGGCAAAAACGGTTCCACACCCGACATTCACTTCTCCATCGAATCACTAACAAACTACATCATTGGAGAGTCCCTTACAGCAACAGCCATCTGCGGACTCGGTTCCCCCGAGCGCTTTATCGAAGACCTCCGCACCTTCGGCATAAACATCGAAAAAACAATTATCCGTCCAGACCACGACAAACAATTCACGCAAGTCATCGAAGCAGAGCTCTCGCAAGGCAAGCACGTCGTGGTTTCGCAAAAAGACGCATGCAGGTTACCGCAATCGCTTTTGGCTAATCCATCGCTCCACACCACTGTGCAAAAAATCACCGTTTCGGAAAAAACTCAAAAAATAATCGACAGAGCAATCCATTCTTGATTAAGAATCGGCAACATTTCCCTTTTTTATTGTATTTTTATACCACAGTTATAGGGAGAAAATTCATGAATCTGCGTCAAAGAATTTCCGAAATCCTTCAGATAATCACACAAAACATCCCCGAACGTGAATACTACGTACAGTTGGCGTTCCTCACGGCCCTTATCCAGGAGCCCTTCTATCTGTATGGTCGTGCCGGTTGCGGAAGCTCCCTCTTCACCCGCAGAATTTCGAGCGCATTCAAAAACCCAAAGATTTTAAGGCTCGGCAAAAAGCAGAAACACCTCCCCGAAGACTTCAGTGATTACAACATCATCGTTTTCGACAACTTCTCGCCGAACGACGAAGAAATCAAGAACAACCTTCAAATCGTCATCCACGACCACGAAAACTGTTCCATCATCATTTTGGGCGACCAAAAACCCGAATCCATTCTCTGCAGATCTGAAGTAAGCGACCAGATTACGCTTACCATCATGCTCCCAGACAACATCTCTTCCGAAGCCCTTTGCAAGCTCATCCAAATTCACGATGGAAATAGCGATGTCACCGTTCCGCCGGAGCTCGCCATCAGCGCCGAAGAACAAACCAAATGGTTGGCAGGAATCAGCAAGATTACGCTCTCCCCGGACACACTCGCCGTTATCGGTAAGGTTGCAGAAACTTGCACGAACAACAGCGTCTTTGTCCCCATCCGCAAGTGGCTTGCGCTTTCCAACATGATTAAGGCAATCGCATTCCTCAATGGACGTACCGAAACCAAGCTCATCGACACATTCTTCCTCGGGACATCCATCTGGGGGCGCAGCGCATCTAACACGGCCATTTCCGAGAGCTACCGCAAAATTCTCATGACGCAGCTGTACAAGAACTCGCCAAGCCTTCTCGAAAAGCCCTACGACGCCGACGACCTGCTCATGCGCGTCAACCACCTTGTCAACAGTTCAAACAACTTGTACGAAACCAAACCTTTCAACGGCGAGAAATGCCTATCTTACCGCATCACCGTCGCAGGCGAATCCGTGCCGATTTACGTACCGCTCAAGTATATCGAAACCGACTTAGATTTCAATCCGTATAACGAACTCCGTCAAATCGAGAAGCGCGTACTCTGCAATTACCACGGTACATCCAACTGCACCATATCCATCGATCCGCAAGTCCGTGCAAGAGGGCTCCGCAGTTCCGTCAACCAAGCGAGCAACAGCAACACGCCCGTCAAGTTCGAAGAATTCGGTTCGCTCCCGACGTACATCTTGATGGAGAACGCCCCTGAAATCATCGATCAAAAGAAAGCCGACAGTATCGTCTTAACCGAAGAAATCAAGGTTTCCTTGGAACGGGAGACAGCGAACCTCGTCGCACTCCGCAACATTTATAAACAATTTAACGAATCCAAGGACGACCTGTTCTGCTTTACGCAAATGTTCAACAGCGTCCAGGAAGCCATTAAGACCCAGTTCGACAGCACGGCAAATACAATCAAGACCATCAAGAAGGCCAGCGAAACCATCACCGCTTTCTCGAACATGTTCAAAACACCAAGCCCTGTCGGGAAACCGCAAGTAAGGCAACCTCCCAGATAACACGTGAACTTAATCCTTCTTTGGACAACACTCGCCTTACTTTGGCTGATATGCATCTGCATGACTAAAAAAGGTCGTGCAGTTATTCGTATTCTCTGGAGAAACATCAAAGTAAAGCTAGCCATCATCGTGTGGATTCTCGGGATTGCGGCAATAGCGACCGCTTACGCCACGCATCCCGAAGAAGACCCCCGCCCCACTATCAACGAGCAACAGGAATACCAGAAATACACGACATCTGCCATCCAAAAGCTCTGCGACCAAGGCGAACTCATCATCGACATGAACTGCGACCTCGACAGCGCAGCCTCCGAACTCGCCTACATCATCCCCACGATTATCAACAACTACAATCTTATCGTCACGCGACCCACGACCCCGATTCTCGAATCCATCAAGGGCACGTTACAGATAAAGATGATTGGCTACAAGCAATTCAAGAATCGCGGCATCCGCCTGATAAAGGCTCTGCAGCGCGATCTCGGCCCCCGTTACGAAGCCGTCATCGAATCCGACAATACCGACCACACGCTGAAAATCACCTACGTCGGAAAGCCCTGGGACAACGAACATCTCTGCAACCTCCCTGTCCTCGAAGCATGCCTCCGCGAACGCACCGACCCCGCAGTCCTCATGTCCATCATCCAGCACACTTCCGGATTCCAAATGAACTACCAGGGCAAAAACAACACGTCGGGATTACTCGCACTGGACACAGGCAAAGGCTTAGAACAAATTGACATAGGCGCCAGCCGCCTCAAAAAAGCGCTCGCCACCTCGCCCACGCTGGCCGATGCTGTCGCGCAGTTCTACCCTGAAGCAGAGCACCGCAACAGATTCGAAAACTGGCGCAAGGACCCGCAAAAGCATTATTGGGTAGGTCAAGTACTCACGGACATTCAATATTACCGTTCAAACGGGATGACGCTTGCCAAACGTCAAAGAGCGGAATAGATTACTTCTTGAAAACGGTCTTCATCGCAAGTGAATCTTTGCGACCGTACTGATCGACATAAATCAACGTCCAATCGACTGTTGTATCAGAAACAAACGGTTCTAATCGAGTATTCACAAGAGTATAGTACCTTTCCATCAAAACATCTTTAGTCATTTTCAAGGATCCATCGACAGTTCCCACATCTTCCTCGATTCCTGTTTTTTCATCAATCCTTATAGGACATTTCTTAGGCGGATTCTCTTTCACAGATGCGGTATATACAACCGGCGCGGCACACGAACTTCTCGCTTCACATTTTGCAAACAACTTTATAGAATCAGGCGGGAACCGTTCCTCCGCGCATCTATCCGCACGAATTAAAGCCACGCTATTCTCCGACGAAGCGTTTATCGAATCCATTGTATGTTTTGAAATCCAATCAAAGCCTTCAATTTTTTCACTCATCAAAGATATGTTTTCAGGCAAGCCTTTCGCCGTGAACACGTAATTCGAAAAAATGGAATCCTTCAACACAGCACATGGAGGCAAACGAAGCTCTGCAAAAAATTTCCGCAATTCGACCATATCAATTTTAGGTACTTCAACTTCGAACGAAAAATTCGATACTCGATCTTCGCCATAGTTCAAGCGAATCGTATCCGCATCATCAGGAAATTTTTCATTGCGCTTTTCATGACAAAAATCAATGTACCGGCATTCAAAATTCGAGTCTTGAATATCGCAATTGAAATATCTCGACGCAATCGTAAACGTATCAACAGCATAAGGCCCGCTATTATAATTTTTCGCTTTCACGTAGGAATACACTATATTGGATTTTTCCGCATCGTTCACCACGCTACTCGACGGATTTGATTTTCCGCTGTCCGAACAAGCAACACAAAGAAGACATCCTAACGTCGCCGCAATCCTCAAAAAATTCATTTCACTCCTCCTTTTTAATCGTTCATTTATGAATATAATTTAAAATTTGGCTTAAGTGTCAAAAGGATACCTAAAAATGGGTATCCTTTGCATTAAGTGTCATTTGGATACCTGAATCCGTCGCAAGCCCTTTATTCATCTGCGTTCAGGCGAGAAAAATATTCCAAAATCATGGTCTTGCGAGTGTTCATCGAGATACCCTTGTGAAGACGCAAAAGTGATTTCAGATCGGTAAACACGGACTCTATGCCGTTATTCGTATTTGGAATCCCGAGTCCGTACAGTTCTTCGAAGGTCCATAGAAAACGCATGTTTCTTTTTATGCTGTGGTAGGCGCTCCGGAGGTTCTTGTGCGTGTAGTGCATTTTCCCGTCGGCATGCAGAGTTCGTTCTTTAAGGAACGCCTTCCACTTGCATTCCCATTCACCGAACAGCCCCTCAAAGGATGCCCTGTCCGTATGGACCATGAAGTATGTCAAGTCCAGGAGGTCCCTTGACGCATCCAGTTTAGGTCTGCTAGTCAGCCAATGTCTGACGGTCTTTACCTGATGAAATTGGCAGTACTGGAACGGATACCTGGATAGCCGTTCTCTCAGTCCCCGCAAGCCATTGCTGACGATGCACTTTATTTCAAAGCCGTTATTTTCCAGCCATTCGACGCCTTCCACGTAATCTTCAACCCGCTCTTTTCTGTTGATGAATTTCGACCAGACGATGCGTCCTTTAATGGCATCCTTTATTGCCACGACACCAAAATTCCATCCCCAATAAGTCGTGTCCGTCAGGGCGATTATTTTATCAGGAAGAGCCTTTATTTCAGGAACCGGTGCAGACTTTATTTTTCTGCATACGGTACTTCTGGATACGCCGAGCTGATTTGCGATGTCTTGCGAACTTAGCTTCCCAGAGAATCTTAACCGGAGAATTTCGTTGCTGAAATCAACCCTTGAATGCGAAAAATGTCGCCCACAGGCTTTGCAGAACCATCTCTGGTGACCATGCGAGAAGCCCTTCTTTGTAACACTGTTAGAACCACAAAAAAAAGCAAATTTTACCCATTTTTAAAAAATATTGCCGCAGCCCGGTATTTGCAAGGGTTCTAGGCTATTTTGGGTATCCAAATGACACATTAGCCAATTTTTCCTATAGTTCTCCCTTTACGCAGCGAACGGAATAGCCATCATACTTTTCGGCATCATTAGGGAAAATCACTTTGCTATAAGAATAGTAAAAGTCCGCATAATATGCGTCATATTCGTCAGTCTCGCTAGAAGTCCAAATACATGCACTCCGTCCTTCTTGAACAAATTCACCAGCAAAATTTATTCGCCCCGCATAAAGCAATGCAAAACCGCCTTCTTTCGATTCTCTCAACACTTCGCCTGCAATCTCATCGCCACCAGCAGCAACAATCAAATCGTTCCAATCGTAATTTGACGGAACACGCCATCCCGGCGGGCAAGCCCCCTGCACCGGTAACGTAAGATTACATTCATGTCTATATCCGCACTCATCTTCCGACTTGCCAACAGCAGCCGCCCATTTATAAAGCCGTCCATATTTCGCACAATACTCAGCAGAATCGTTATAGCAGTGACTATCCACTGTTTCGTAATTGAGATTTTGTGCAAACCACCACAAGTGTCCAATTTTCACAATCTTGTAAGTCTGCCCGTCACGTTCATCCGTCATGGTTCCTGTCACCGCATCATTCTTTTCTGATGAAGATGATTTCTCATTCTGGACGCTCGAAGAACTTATAGAATTCACGTAACTACTACTTGTCATTCCGGTCATAGAGCCGGAATCTCCATTGCTACTACTTTCAACAACAGAAGAAGACGATTTACCTTTTGCGGAACTCAAAGAGCCGACTGAATCCTTACGGCTACTACTTGAAAGATCCTCGATCGGGGTCGAGGAAGACAAAGTAACAAATGTGGCCGAAGAAGACAATGAAGAAGAAATCCCAGCAAATGACGACGATGAGTCTTCGCTAGGAACAAACGGATTGCTAGATTCGTCATCACCGCAAGCGACAAGAATCAAAGTAGAAACCAAAGCAAAGTAAAATAGGCGTTTCATTCGCACTCCTAAACAAGCATTTGTACTAAATATATATAATTTTAAGAAAATTACAGATATATAAATAAAAAGTTTTTCTAGCGATAAAGCAATCAATGCGGAATAAGCGTCAAGTTTTTCTTGACAATCGCACGTTGCATCGGAGAGGATTCTCTGCCAGATCCAGTATAGTACATAATATTAGAATAATCAGGACAAGGATCAAGTATCAATTGATAAAAATCCGTACCATCAAAGTCATAGCTCCGTTTCATTAATCCCTGTTCTTTTAAAACTAATTTATTCTTATCAATTTTATCTTGGCAGCTAGGAGAATCATCTAAACCATCATCAAATAGAGAAAAATCAGCCCAATCTTGTAATTCATCTAAAGTCAATGTAGTATGTACAAGTCCTACAACATGACCAAATTCATGTGCTGCTATGTGCTGAATCTGTTGAGATTTCACTAAAGCACCATTCATATCATGAAAGCCAACCGCAATTACATCCATATCTAAATCCGTTTGATAAAAGAAAGAAATAGATTGTCCTCCAGAATTATCACGGAATCCATCTACAAGAACAATATCAAAAGCATTATCTCTTTTTAAATTGCCCCATAAATTACGCAAATCATCAACATCACTAAGAGATTGAATAAACAAAGGGTTATTCTTCGGATACAAATGTCCCACTATTGGATGTTCATTAGCATAAGACACATAAACAGTATCTACACGAACTTCAAAAAGATCTTGAATAGAGGTTCCAATGTTCCGAGCAAGGATATCGATAGATTCACCATCTGCGGTACTGTCAAAAGCTCCAGCCACAATCACATTCAAAGACAATTCACTCGAATAAACACCCACCCCATCCAATCTCACATGATAAAAAGAATTATTCAAAACATCACCATTTCGATTCTTCAACGACAAAGCCACACGAGTCGGTCGAAGCATTTCACATGAAAAATCAAACCGCAAGCCATATTCTTCACGAATACCAAGACAACCATCCTCACAACATGTAATACCATCAACAAAAAGAAAAGGCTCAACATCGAGAGAGTCCACCTTAGCAAATAGGGAATAACGTCCACCAGGGCTTAATCTCGCACCGATTCCCTTGTTTATGCGAACGTCAATAGAATCACGAGTTCTATTAACGTTCGGAACAATAAAATACCTTGTGCTAACAGAGACATCCCCAACAGGAGCATCTACGCCAGAATCGGAACAAGCACTAAGCCCTAAAAAAATTCCCATCCCGATGAAAAAAAACATCAATTTTGAAATAAAGATATCTATCATTTCTTGAACGTCATTGTTATTGCAAGAGAATCCTTTGCGACCGTATTAATCAATATAAAATAAAGTTCTTTTTCCGGCAAGTCTTCAGCTTTTAACCAATAATTTGAAAAACAGAATGTTAACTTACAAATTTTCTTAGTGCCACAATTTTTTCACTATTCTTTATAAATAAAACCCCGAAAATTATGACCAACTTTCGGGGTTTCAAAAAAAAATTATTTTTTCAATTTACGAACTAATCGAACACCACCCAAGGACGCTCCGAAATTAAAATCAGAATAACCATAATTCAGAGATTTCCAATACGGGAAAACATGAGCCTCATATAAAGACTTTTCAAGCCTAGTTTTTAAATTCCCCCCCTTCAAACAAGAAGGCGTCTTATAATGATTTTTAAAGGGGTTATTTTTTTCAAATAAAACAAACTCACCAGTCAAGCCAAAAACGTCATAGAGACCATATTTATTTGGTTTTAGAAGCCCTACAGGTTTTGATGCATACAAATTACTCGTTTTATCACCAATCCAAGCATATTCCAAAACCTTTTCTACAGATTCAGCATTTCCCCATATAGAGCGGTTGTTCAAATCACCTGCTCTTGCAAAAACCATCCATTCATCATAATATGGTAAACGATAACCATCGGATAGTTCATCCACTGTTACCATAACATTTGTTTCATCAGATTTATCAAAATTCAATAGGGAGATGACATACTTGCCTTCTGCTAAAATCACATTGCTTTTACGATTTGTCTTTTCAAATTTGTAGTAAGGTTTCAACCCATCTTTCAGACTTCTATAATTAGCATACATAATGGCTTGATAAAGTGTCAATGTATTCGCAGCTGTATCATTCACACTACACTTATTTCCTTTTACATCCCTCTTTCTTTTCGCCCATGATTTACTAATTTCATTTCTCTCCTTATTAGTAAGTTTTGGATTTATAGAAATTTCATCCGAAAGAACAGATGCAATTTCACAATTTGTAGCCAAATAAGTATCCACAAGATATTTATCATTTAATGAAACAATCCTTTCTGGATCTGGATAAATCCTATTCTTCATATCCAATACAGAATCGCCATAAATACGATTCACTTTTAATTCATAATCATTTCCATAAAAGCCCAATCTATGTTTAGAACGAGTTAAATCTATAAACTTCATTCCAATAGCAATATTGACTTTATATAACTCTTTCCCATCTATATCCACAACAGACACATAAGATGACCCAACCAACGGTATTCCTTCGAATAAGACACAAGAATCATTAACACTCTCACCTTTTAAGCTAGATGAATAGTAATTTGACGATTCAAAACACAACAAAAAGTTTTGATTTTTCTCAATTTCTATCCAAAAATCATTCTTTTTCAAGGATTCTTTTTTTACAAACAATGTTGTATCTATTCTTACATTCAAATTTTTATTTTTATATCTATCATTTTTTTTATAAATATAAATAGGACCATTTTTTTTATAAACATCAGAAATTTCAACGGATGAATCCCTTTGACTTTCCAATTTTTCTACCAACGCGCCTTTCGCATTATATATGCTAAAATGATCCGCAGCCAACGCATAACATGCCAATACACTTATAAGTATTATCATTTTTTTCATAGTGAATTTCCTTTATTAATCATGTAGTATATGTCTTTCGATTTTTTTTGCTTTATAATTTTCTACTATAACATCATATTCATCTTTTGAAGTATGATCTACCCGCAAGTAAGTTTCATTGCAATATGATGTCGGTGACAATTGATCCCAATAATTCAATCGAAGTGGATCATACCAATACCCATCCACAGAGAGATCTTCGCAGTCTCCTTGAAGACACGAAATCTGATTATCATACAACTCTGGGATATATCTTTCTAAAGATCCAACAAAACCTACACCCACACCAGAATAATAGTCCACACCACCAGTACATACAACTTGCGATCCTCTATATCGTAATTTTACCCCAGTTGGTTGCTGCCAAGCCATCAAATTAGATTCTGAAGTTGCAGCATTAACTACATAACCAGAATACAAACCACTTTCATAATAAAGAGGAATATTTTCTTCATTGAAATTTTTTTCAACATCAGTAAGTCCAAAAGAATGCCCTAATTCATGCATCATAGTGTAATAAGAACCCACTCCCCCTTTTCCATAAGGAACCCACGCAATCCCCCCCATATGAAGCGTCCCTGAAGTAAAAGCAGCATTTACCGCAGCGGCACCCGGAGTAGCTGTAACAACAGGATAACCATTCTCAGTAAATAACACACTACAGTCATTGATAGGAACAACCTTGCCATCATTTCCATGTGCACGATATAACTTTTTACCTTCAGAATTAACACCTTCCTTCAATGTTACAGGTTGAGAACTGCCTCCTCCGCACTCTGAACTTACACGAATATAATACTGAACATTCGATGGTTCATCTGCAGGATCATACCTTTCATCCAACATAAAACTATAACTATCATCTATAACACGTAACGGCCAATACTTTTCCATTTTATTCACAGCGATAATTGTATTTAAGAATTCTCTCTTCCCTGAATTTATCAGATTTGCAGCATGTTCATATGCTATATTAAAGGGATCATCCTTAGATTCCTCTTGAACCATCATATTCACGGAAATATTAATTCCTGACGGCAATCCTAAATCTTCAGGTGTTTTAGTTATAAAATCGCCCTCTAAAACCGCCTGTCCATAAATTTCAGCAAATTTTTGTTCAACATCGACTTGATTAAAATAACCATCTTTATAACCAATATCACTTAATCCAGTTCCATTTAACTCAACATACACAATTTTTTTCGGTTTTGGTTGATAAGCCAAAATTTCAACAAAACGATCAACAGGACAATAAATTCCATTCATGTCAACACCATATAGCTGATAACGACCAGCAGGCAAAGAAACTTCTATACCATCTTGTATAGGAATATAACTATCCACAGTCGAATTTACATCCTTTAACGCATACGAATTATATATGCCATAAGTTCCATTGGAAAGAACAGGAACAAATAGTTTATAAGTAGAAAGATCTTCTTTATTCGATACGGTTATATATACATTTTTATCTAATTCTTCATATATTTGTCCATAAGGATTTTTATCAAAGCCATATTTATACCCTTTAATTTCATTAAAGCCATCTATATGCTCATCCCAAACATACGGACGAATGGCTCCATTATAAACATAATGTTCAATGGGTTTAAAATCAACTTCAGGAACATCATCAACAGAACATGAGCAAAGTAATTCTGTAAACAATGCAAACATAAAACAAACTAGATGCTTATTCATACAAATCTCTCCTTTTAATCTTTATAATCTACAACTTTAAAGTGGAATATATCTGTTGTATTGCCCATGAACAAAACAGATGCTTCATCAAATCCACCCATATTTTGGGGATTACTCGTGAATAAAATCGGCTTGCCTTTATCCTTCGTCATTGACTGGAATACATAGTTTCCGTTTTCTTTTCCAACACGATAGAAATAGACATCAACTGAACCAACTCCCGGATATTCATCACCATTTTCCTTCCTTACAGAAATTCTTACCTTAACCCAATCAACCTTAGTCTCATCCCTAGCTTCAATAAAGGACCGCATCACTCTAGCAACATTCGATTTTCCAAGATATTTTCTGCCCCATGCAGACGGTATCTTATCAAATATTGGAATAGTAGGATCAACAACAGTAATTCCATCTTCCAAATTCAAGAAACCAATTATAACATCGGCTCCTAAGAAAGTCCATGCATACGCACCCAACATAATTTCACCATCTTTACGTTCCCCGTTCAATATATCATAAGCAGGCATAAAAACACTTACCATTCCAGCTTTAAGCAGGGGAGACGCGCTAGAAAGATTTATACCAGCATCATACCCCATATACATTTTAGATCCTGCCGGATTATTTTCATCTATAAATTTGGGGTCACCCACAAAAATATTTACCCCAGGATAACTTTTTGAAAAAGATGTATTAACTACAGTATAACCACCAACCACTTCATCAACACATTCACCAGGAGCACAATTTGGTGTAATATTCTTCCAGAAAATGCTGTTTCCAATAGCGCCATTTGCGTTACCACCAATGGCCGGATTCGAAACCAAAGCTACATTCGCAAAGAACGTTGAGTTCCACAAATTCAACACTGCGGCCTCATTATTTATAGCACCCCCATTTTCTGCTGCATGGTTATTGTAGAAAATACCATTGCCGATATAAGCATTACCACTTGCAAGCTCAATTGCACCACCTTTCTTTGCAGAGTGATTACCAAAATAAATCGCATTGAGCATTTTAGTTTCACCATTAGCAGCAACGGCACCGCCATCGCCCAAAGCGGCATTACCAGAGAACCTAACATTTTCAAGATTCAAAACTCCAGCAGCATATAAGGCACCGCCATCACCATGCGATTTAGCGTCAGAGATTATAACATTATCAACAGTAAGCTTTTCATTATTCGCTCTAACAGCACCACCATTGCCCACGTTAAATCCGTTTGCAATTCGCATGCCTACCAAACTACGCGGTGACCGTCCTTCAATTTCAATATGGGATGTTTCACCAAGATTAATAAGTGGTAAATCCTGTTCAGATTTTAATGATTTAATATTATCAGCGAAACCAACCAATTCAAAACCAACTTTCCAAGGAACAATACCATCACTAAAATTATTAGCAGCATTCCATGTACCACCAGCCATATTGATTTCACGGCCAGTAGTCTTTGCAATTTCAAGAACGGTTTCAAAATCGCCGATTGCTGTTGCAACAGTAGAACCATCGCACCCATCCTTACACGGAGTCTGCGGATTCCAATAAACGCGATAATTTGAGTTCTTCACAAATTCAAATTTGTAATTGCTGCTAAACGCCTCAACCGGGAAGCCCGAAATCATATCACGAGAAACCGATATGTTCACCGTGGCATTAGACGAGGAAAGATCAATAACCTTAGAATCGCCTCCATTAATTTTCACATTTGAATTCTTGGAATATACATACATTTCCACCGATTCCGCCGTCGTAGGCAACACGGAGCGATAACGGTAAATTCCAGATTCAAAGAACGGACCAAAATGTTCCTCGCTATGAGAAATTTCATCTATATGCGGCTGTTGCGAAACTGTAGATTGAGGTTCAATTCTAAACTTATTCGCATATACCCCACCCACTAAATGAGAGCGAGACGGAACATTAACATACGCTGCCGGAGCAATAATCGAACCAAAATACAAACCATCCGTTCCCAAATTCACAGAAGTTCCAGCAATCTTCCATGATATTTCGTTCGGACTGCCGCCGATGATTGCGAAACGGTTTCTATCGCCAAAACGGACATTTCCCGCCACAGCAATAGACACAGGGCCAGAAGTCATATCAAACGTGAAATTAGCATCGGGTTCAGTAAAGAAGCTCTGGAATGTATAGGAACCAGAAGAAAACGTCACTTTAGACCTTGCATTGGCATAAAACGTTCCATAATCGCCTGGAGGAAGAATCACAGATTCATCCAAATTAACAGAAATTGGTTCCACACCAGCAGATAATTCACGAAGAGCAACAACCGGTTTCACCAAAGAAGCCTGTTTCTTTGATGACGCAACAACATTATTTTGTTCCATACAAGGATTGCCATATTGCAAATTCCCTTCCATATAAGCTCTTTCATTCAAAGTACATTCATTTGACGCATCTACGTTTCCATAAATTTTAGAATCCGCTCCCAACTGAAGTTTCGCGCCAAAGATATCCCCTAAAGCCATCGAATAAGGGCGAAAATCGACTTCATCGGCAATAACTGCATAATCCAAAATATCATTGAAATCTACAGTAACATTATTTTCTGTAGTATTTTGAGGATTGGAGCCGCAATCAAGACAAGTCAAACTGACATCAGAAAAATAAACTGTGCCAGAACCCTTTCCAAGATTAAATTCAAGACGCGCATTATCAACGCTGCCAGACCCCATTTTAAATGTTTTGGTTATAACGCGACCATTGACTGTTGCCGCAATTTCGCCAAATTCAGCAAAAGCATCATAAGGAGCGCCGTCTCTACCAATTCGAATTTCGGTATTTTTTCTTTCCCCAACACCCTGCAAAAAGAATTTCAGTTCATACGTCTTATCGGCTTGTAGCTCAACATTCCTACGAGTCAATTGAACATGCCAATAGTCATAGCCTCCATAGTAAACGGAGACAGTTCCATCATTAATAGTAGCGTAAGCCCCTTCATACATAGCAAGGGACCATTCAGAATACGGGAAATCAACGGCAAAAGACTTCGTCATCGCCGTCAAAATTACCAGCATCATCAAGCCCCAAAGGGCTGATTTACACCATTTAGAAAATTGAAAAATACATAATTTCATTTCATAAGCCTCATTTTTTACAAAAAAATAACAACATAAATTATCTTGTCAATAAAATACATCTATTATAAACTTATTTTTACAAAATATCGTTATTTTTCATGTAAAATACTATTAATTTTTACACAAAATTCCATTCAAACTATTAAAAACGAGTTTATTTTTACAAACTTTATTAAAATTTTAATAAGTCAAAGAAAATCCCATAAAAAACCGACCCCGGCATAAAGCCAGGGTGACAAATGCGGAAGCTAGAGTGACAACAGCAACAAATACTCTGCTTAATCCAGCTTATACTTGTCTTTCGCGGCTTCGAGTTCGGCGCTCGCCTTTTCCCAGGCGGCGTAAAGTTCTTCGGTCTGCTTTTTGTTGTCGTCCATGTCCTTGGCGATAGCGGTAATGGCGTTGCCGTCACCCGATTCCGAGGCGGTCACAAGTTTCGCTTCGAGTTCGCCGCCAATGGCTTCGGCCTTCGCGATTTCTGCTTCAAGTCGTGCAACTTCTTTTTCAAGCGGCTTGATGACTTTACTACGTTCGGCGATGTAGTCGGCACGCACCCTGCGGTCTTCCTTTGTACGGGGAGTCGAGCTCACCGGCTTATCGTCCGTCACATCGATATTCGAGACCTTGATATTTGCGGAATTCGCACCGCCCGGTTTCTTTTCAGATGCCCAGCCGACCTTTTCCAAGAAGTCGGCATAGCTACCTTCGAACACGCGGCACTTGCCGCCATCAAATACAATCAGGCGGTTCGCAAATGCATGCAAAAGCTCTTCGTCATGCGTCACGACGAGAGCCGTACCTTCGTAATCTTCAAGTGCGTCAATCAAGCTCTCGATGCTTTCCATGTCCAAATGGTTCGTCGGTTCGTCCAGCAAAAGCATATTGCTTTCGTTCGCCAAAATCTTGCCCAACAGCACGCGACTGCGTTCGCCACCCGAAAGTACCTTGATCTTCTTCATCGCGTTATCGCCGCTGAACATCATCAGCCCAGCGAGGCTACGGGCGCGGCTCTTCTGCGACACATCCGCAATCGCCGTCGCAATTTCTTCTTCGACCGTATTCTCAAGATTTAGGCGATTGATGTTCGTCTGTCCAAAATAATTTATCTTGAGGTTCGGGTTGTAATTAATCGTCCCTTGGGTCGGTTCAATTTCCTTTGCAATCAAATTCAAGAGCGTCGTTTTACCGCGACCGTTCGGACCGATAATCGCAATGCGGTCGCCCTTGAACACTTCCATTTCGAGGTCGGTAATCAGCTCTGGGCCAAACTTCGGCGCAGCACCTTTATCGCCATTCTCGTCACGGATCGGATACGCAAAATGGAGCCCGTGAATCTGCAACATGCGCTTACCCGGGAATTCCGCTTCCTTGAAACTGAAATCCAAATTGCGTTCATGCGTAAGGCGTTCGCCCGTCGCAAGCTTTGCAGCAGCCTTAATCTTTGACTGCACCATCGCAGCCTTTGCCGCCTTGTAGCGGAAGCGTTCGATGACCTTCTCGAGCTGTTCCTTTTTACGTTGCTCGTTTTCTTGCGTGCGCATTGCCACTTCTTCTTCTTCGGCAATCGTCTCACGCAGCTTTTCGACCGAGCCCTTGACCTTGCGCATTTTGTGGCGATGAATCCCCACCGTATGCGTGCAGACCTCGTCCATAAAATGGTGGTCATGCGTAATCAAGAGCACTTCGCCTTTCCACGTGCGCAAAAAGCGGCTGAGCCAACGCATGGAAACAATGTCCAAGTAGTTCGTCGGTTCGTCCAGCAAAAGCATATCCGGTTCGCTCGCCAGGACCTTCGCCAAATTCAGACGAATCTGGAAACCGCCCGACAAAAGCATCGGGCTCTTGTGCATCGATTCTTCGTCAAAGCCAAGACCAAAGAGAATCGCCTCGACCTTGTGCTCTTCGAGCCAGCCGTCCTCATTCACCTTGAGCACGCTGCACGCCTCTTCGTGAACCGTCGGGTGCGTGAACTTGATATGCTGCTGCAAATAGCCAATCGTATAACCCTTCGGGATGTCGATGTTGCCGCCATCAATGCATTCCTGCCCGAGAATCATCTTGAAAAGCGTCGATTTACCGCAACCGTTGCGCCCGACAAGGCCAACGCGTTCGTGGTTTGCCACAAGCATGCTCGCATTGTCCAAAAGGACCTGCATGCCAAAAGACTTGGAAACGTTCTGAATTTGAATCACGAGACCAAAAATAGATTTTTAAGAGAAGCAAGGAGCTTGACAGTAATTTCTTTTTTTTACATTTAGAACGGTGTAATAAAATTGTAATATCGGAAACACTGTTTTGACAGCACCAACAGGATAATCCGAATAAGGAGTTGCAATGAAAAAAACGATGTGGGCGTTTGCCTTGTTACTTTGTGCCGTAGCCTGGACACATGCGGCAGATTCGTTTGAGGTCAATCTATCAACGAATGTAAATAGTTCCTTAGGATTTTATGATAAAGGGGGATGTGAATTTGAAAAAACAAGTGCATTTTTCACCGAAAATAAGGGAAAATGTCCGCAAGGGGCCGTAATCAAGATTGAGGCTGGCGTAATTTTGGGTTATCAACTAAAATGCTGGAAAAATTCCGGTGTCTGTGTAAGTACAAATCCCATTCTTGAACTAGAAGTCTCCTCTGATACGACTTTGTCTGCGTTTTATGAGGAACAAGATATAGATCTTTCAATAAGCATATCAGAATATTCGGGATCATTTCAGTACCCTGTTCTTGGAAAAGATAATTTTAAACTTAAGGCCGGGTTGTCCTTTAACAAACAAAGCGAGGTCTACTTCGTTTATCAGTATAATTCGGGTAACGGATACAAGAACTTGATGGATCCGGTAAAAATCTCCAAAGATAAAGGGCTCCCAGAAGAACTTTCAACAATCTCTTTTTCCCGTGATTTTGAAACGAAAATTACTGCAAATGGAAAGGTTTGGGAGCACTCTTTCAGAAAGGATTCTAAAGCTCATTTTAGAGTGGCAGCCGCATTTAAAGAAGAATCTCTTATAAACCATACGACGGATGTCGTATACTCAAAGGAGTTGGCAATTTTTTGGATGCATCCATCAGTGTTTGAATCTATTTCTGGCATAAAGATTCGTTCAACCAATGAATATTATGGTCAAGTGGTGTATATCGTTTCGAGCAAAGATGAAATAGAAGTGCCTGCCGACGATGATAAATACCTGTACAGCTACCGCTGGCATAGAGTCGGAGCTTCTGGTCAAGAGTATCTCTATTCCAATGTTGACAGGATCTATATGACTGATTCTATTCACTACAAGGCAGAATTAATTAAATTGCCTAAGGAGCAGCTCGAAATTGCATTTACCGTAACCGGCTTTGAATCAGGGAAGTCTGCAAAGGATATCAAAATAAAAACACCAAATAACTGTTTCACCTCGTCCGTCAAATCTATTACATTGGGAGGCAATGAAATTAGCGGAGCCATCAAAGAAAGCGGTAATTATGGGCTCTATTTAAATGTGGCTATCGCCGATACGGGAGTCTGCGCCAATGACAGTTTGGTCAATGTAGCAATCGCCTTGGGTTCCAGATCCAGAACCGATCTCAAGAACGCCATCTCTTTGAATGGAATCCACGCAAAGGAAGAAAGCGGCGTTTATTACGACGGGGATGAAAAAAAAGGACAAATAATTTACTCTAAGACGATTAAGGATTTAAGGCACGTCGTTTACGAAACGATAACGGGTGAAATAGCACTTGATACAAATATAGCCCGAGGGGAAAAAATATCGAACATTCATATTATAGATTGGCAAAAATTAGGAGTTCCTGTATCGACAGTAAATACTGAGTATAAATTCCGTTTCCACCGAATTGGGGACTCAGGCGATGAATATGTTGAACCAGATGCAGAAATTGTAGTGGGAGATTCTGTTCATTACAGAGCCGAAATGACGGACACCTTATATAAAGTCGATTTCTATGACGATTCCTACTTTAGCGAAAAAGAACTGCTCAGTGCATGGAGCAGCGTTCGCAATCCTGCAGAACCGCCTAAAGCACCATACCACAAAGGACTCATCTTTGACAGTTGGGACGCAGATCTCACTAAACTAAAAGAACCAACAACCGTGCACGCCACATATAAAATAGCACCTAATGTTAAATTCAACTTCAAGGTATCTGGCTACGATTTTGGAAAAACTATAGATGACCTCAAAATCGAATCGCCTAACAAGTATTTCAAAATGACGAATACTCTAACGAATATATATGGCGAAGAAATTACATTTGACAAAGAAAGCGTATATGACAGGTTTAGAGTTAACATAAATTTGTCTGTAGAAACAGCTGATGACAGTTTAGTCAATATTTGGAAGTTCATAAACCACTATTCGATTAAATATGGCAGGCCACATGTCTTTGTCAATAACAAAGAAAGGGATTTTTTAGCAGCCTCCTCTGATTACTCAACAGGAAAGATTGCTTATACCATTTTCAAGATTGAATTCTATGACTACGACGGAACCTTGTTAAAGCAAGAACTTGTAGCAGATGGTGGTTCAGCGACACCCCCGAAAGACCCCTCCCGTAAGGGCCTGGTATTCAAAGGATGGAATGTGAAGTTTGACAGCGTTACAGCTCCGGGATCTTCATGGGCAGAATACGAAGTCAAGAAGGTTCCTGAATACGCCTACACCGTGACAGGTTTTGAATCTGGGAAGCCCTCAAAGGATATCAAGATTAAAGCGCCGAACAACTGTTTCTCCTCTTCAATCGAAAATTTGACAATGGACGGCAAGAATTTTGATGGAACCATTACGAAAAGCGGAACTTACGAGCTAATCATCAACGTAGCCATTTCCGATACGGGTTCTTGCGATAACGACAGCTTGGTCAATGTAGCGAGAATCCTTAATAGCAATCAGGGCCTTAAAAACGCATTTACCGTCAATGGAGATAGCGCTTTATACAAAGGAATCGGCGAAAGAAAAGGCGAACTCACCTATTCGAAAAAAATAACTGTAGCGGAAGTCATATCAAGCTCTAGCCAAGCCAAGTCTAGCTCTAGCGTTAAGACTACATCAAGTTCGAGCCAGGCAAAGTCCAGTTCCAGTGGTAAAGTCACATCTAGTTCAAGTAAGGCCAAGTCTAGCTCTAGCGGCAAGGCCACATCGAGCTCAAGCAAAGCCAAGTCCAGCTCCAGCAACAAGAACAAGGACGCTTTGCCAGCATACGCCCAGATACCGCATTTCACTTTGACGACTATCGGTCGCGACATCCAAGTTGCAGGTGTCCGCATCGGCAGCGCTTATGAAGTGTTCGACTTGCAAGGCCATGTCATTGTCAAAGGCCGTACGAACGCCGCAAACTTCAACTTGACAATGAATCACGCAGGCATATACCTAGTGAAAATTGGCAACCAAGCGCAAAAAGTCCAAGTCAAGTAATACATCAGAAACATTGTAAATAAAAAGTGCGGGCGAAATTCGTTTCGCCCGTAATTCATTGTCGTTCAACACGTTACGTTTCGCGACAATTCTTGTCAAAGTGTTGATAGATTGTTTATTTACAGGGACTAATCAATTAGCATTCCCATGGCGGCGAATACCTAAAGTAAACGTGTCCTCGGATTTCCCGACTAAATCCTTGTCCGAGAAAATCTTGAACTTGAGTTTGGCGATATAGGCTCCCGTCCCAACAAAACGTCCCTTGTTGCTGCGGGCATCCCACATCAAGAACACGTTACCCGGATTCTCCACGCAGTCCGTGCCGAATATCGACTTGTCGTTGCAAGCCACAACACCGCTATTGGAATTGACGAACTGCCCGAGAGTCGAGAAGTACTCCACATTCCACTTGATTGTCACCTTCGAAAGCACAACATCCCGGCTCTCGTCGGAATTCAACAGCAACGATTTGCCTACTTCGCTCAAGTCAAACGTAATCAGTTCGCCCGGGAGCCCCGTTTCGGCAATGATGTCTTCGATTTTTTTCGACACGTCAACACGCACCGGCGCAACATCGTCCTTGTACGGCCACGTTTCCGGAGTCCAATTTGTAGGATCGATGCCGACAACATTCGGAGTCTCCAAGCCCACGCGCTGTTCACCTTCGATGCGGAGCCACGGATTATCGACATGCGGCACATTTCCGTTCAAGTCCGGCACCACCCCAGGAACCAAGCGTACCATAAAGCCCACTTCTGGGAGTATCGTGTTATCGTTCTTCTGGTAAAGCACGTCATAGTAATTGCTGTTCTTGCTCGGCACGAAAGACACGACCGACAAAAGCGAAGGATCCACCAACTGACCCGCCTTATCCTTGAATTCAAGGAATTGCAAACCATTGAGCGTGCCTGCCTGAACAGCCTCGCTAATATATACCGTCAGCTTGTTGACGTTATCCGAAACCGGCTTTACAATCGGCTTATCGACAAGAATCGCGCCAATGCGGTCTTCAATCGCAAGGCCATCTAGGCCTAGTTCCGTCATTTGTCCCGTCTGCTTGTCCATATAGGTATAATGATACCTGAAGGAACCTTGGTACAAATCCTTCGCTCCGCCCGTGAACACTTTGTTTTGCAAGCTATCCGCATGAATGGCCAGGCTCTTTTCGTCCTGCATCAACATCGCGACCTCTTGAGCCGAAGCGATCGTACGCCAATCATCACTTCCGAATGTCCACGCAATTGTATCTGGGATAGTCTCGCCAAAGGCCTTGTTGAACACAATGGCAATACTGTCCAGCACACCGTCTCCGTTACGGTCAAATGCCTCGCCCAGATTCGCAAACGGCACAGGAGGTTCCTTGAAATGAATGTGTTCCCACTTCAGAGAGTTGGCAACAGCGCCCCCGGAAACTTCAAAACTCGCATCCGTCACCGAAGAATCACCGACAACATAGAACTTGATGGTTCCTGTCGAATCGGTAATCAACTTGTTTGTCCTCTGCTTTTTCTCATCCAAGAAACTTATCGGGAACGAGGTCTTCAAATCGAGCACGGCAAAGCAGTCCGTACAAAGTTTCGCCATATAATACACACCCACCTGCAAGGGTACCGTATCCGGGTACGCCACGTGCGTGAGGAGCGTATCGTTCGCACTGCCGTCCAGCGGGAGCCCTCGCAAACTGATGCCCGTCGGGTCAAACGCCTTCGCCGAGTCCGCACCGCTGAAGACATCAATAAACGAAATATCCGGGAGCGGATACGCCGGCACCGTGAAATAGACTTCGCTAGACTGGGTCAAGTCACTCGCCAGCGAGAACTGCAACATGTAAGAGCCAGGAGCAAGGGAACGGTTCCTCACAATCGCGACCGTATCAATTACAAAGCCAGCCATGTTCGCATCGATTTCGATTCCAGCGATAGTTCCCGGCAAAATTTCCATGCCATCCGGCGGAATCCTGTCGTCATCGCCAAACAGCACAAACACGGACTGCGCAAGCGTCGTATCGATATGCGACGTACTCGACACGTCACAGCTGATAGATTCGTCCATGAGCAACTGCAAGATGGAATACTTGATGGTCCCGTCAACCGTCGGTTCTTCCACCGGATAATAAGTCTTTTGCGTTTGCAAGTTGATGGACGTACGCATCTTGAAATTCGAACCCGTTGCGTTGCGTTCCGAGAAGAAAATGTGGAACGGGTATTCGCGCCCTTCGATAAGCTTCAACGACGGGTCGTTCTGCCCGATTGTATCCAAGTTCACGCCTCTCTCTACAGGGCTGTGGCACCCGCCAATATCAACGACAAGGCGGTTATTGATAAAGACCCAGACGTCATCATCGCCACGGAATTCGAAATACTGTCCCTTCACGTACTTGAACTGCGCCGAGACCTTCATCGCAAAGCTGTAATTGTGGCGACACCCGCTAATTTCCCAGTCAAATTTCGGATTCGGTATTGTTCCCGCAGAATCGAGATACTTGAAATCGTCAATCGGATAAAATCCTGGATTGATTGTATCGTTGCAGTCGCCTTCCTCGTTCGTGAAATCCGCCTGCCAAAAGCCTTCTTCGTCCAAGGACAAACTAATATCGCGGCACACACCGTTCTTGTATTCATTGCCCGTGGCATCCTTCGCAACCACCTGCGGAATAAACCACTTCTCGATTTCGTGCGCAGCAGAACACTGGTACCACGGATAAACTAGCGAATCCACACGGGCGGGGAGACCGTTCACAAGCGTGTCCTGCACCATGCCAAGCACATGGCCCGAACAAGTCTTGAGAGAATCCATTTCTCCGTTCTGGTTGCGTCCAAAAACCGTTGTATAGGAGCTTCCGCCATAAATATTGCCGAAATCCACGTCAATGCTGTCGTGGTAGCTTTCACCGGCCCAGTCAACGACAAGCGCCGAAATCTTGAGCGACGGGCAAATTCCGAGAATGCCGGGATAGCGCGTGGAATCGCTCGGTTCGTAACCGCGCTTGGGATTCGGATAAACCCAGACCGTATCGTGCAACGCCATCAAGGAATCCAGCGAGACCAGCGAATCCAAATGTTCCTGTTCAGGGACAATCCCCCTGCCACCGTAGCGTTCCATGCCAAAGCTCTGCTTAAAGTAAACTCTCCAGTCGTCCGTATGCTTATAGACCGTACCGGTGTACCATCCGCACGTATCCTTTAACGGGCCCATCTTGATAACGTCGCCTGTCGATTCGACAATCATGGATGGCGACATGTTTTCCCACGGGCTCTTCAAACGGACCACCTTGGGTTCAGGCGGGTAGAACGCCAAATCGAAATCGCCAAGCGCGGTCGATGTATAGAACCATACCTCGTAAACGCCAGCCGGGAAGAAATCGCTCGCACGTGGGCGGGAACGGTCCTCAAAATACGGATGCTGCGGCCAGTCGTTCTTACCGCGTAGAATCTGCACAGTCGCTCCCTGCGAATTCCACTGCGACGACCCCACGAGAGTATCCGCAAAATCGATGTGGCGCCAATATTTGTATTCGCCCTCGGCGCTGAGTCCCGTCGGTTCGTTCATGATGTTGTTGTCAATCTTGAGAAAGAACGTGCTGTCGCGATAAGTCGAGTTCGTCCGCCACGGATGGTAAATGTGCAAACGGCGTGTCGCGTCAAAACATTCGCCTGGAGTCCCGATTTCAAGCGAAGCCTTGGGATTATCGACAGTCCCATCGACAAACAGAGTATCTTGCGTCTGGAGGATTCCCGAGAAATCGACCGAAGAATCCTTGTTTGCAGGCACAACATACCACGGAGCCTTGTAACGCACAAAATGGGCCGTCAAAAGCGGGTTCGATTCAACCATCGAAGGAGTCAGCGCACCGAAAAACCAACCGCATTTGCTCTTGTCACCCTCGTTAAAACGCATCAGCACGGAATCCGCCCCGAAAATCATCTGCGGAAGCACCTTGTTGCCCCACGGGCTCTTGAACCAGACAATCTTGGAACCCGGAGCCATGAACGACTTCCTGTAGGACTTGTCTCTCGTGTCCGTATAAAGCCAGATTTCCGTCTCGGTGCCGAAAAACGCGGTTATCTTCGTCTTTCCGCCCTGCGTCCACGAGACGCAATTGTTGTTATTGTAGTTGTTATCGTCTGTATTGGGGCACGCCTTGAATTCGAAATCTTCCCAGTCCTGGAAATTCGCAATCGTCTTGCCCGTCCAGGTATAGACATACCAGTCATCGCCCTCGCTCTTCATCATCGTCCTGGAATTAGCGCCAAAACCCGGATTGTAGTCCGTTACGCCACCGATAATATGCGGAGTATAGCTAGAAGTAGTCGCATCCCCACGGAATGGAGACTGCAAGTGAATCGTCAAATCCGCCCATGCAGAGACTGCCAAAAGCAGTGCGGCGACAAATCCCAAACAACAGTGTTTCATTAAACACCCTCTTAATTAGCCCACACTTTAACTTTAAAATATATTAAAGTGCCCAAATTCAAAAAATCATAATGAAAAAAAAGCGTTTTTTACAAAAAATGCCGGAGCAGAGTCCGGCATGATAATCTTATTTCGAAGTCTTATAGAAAAAGACCTTACTTGATTTTCTGGATGCCGGCCTCGTACTTCTCGTTACGACGGATACCGAACGTGAACGTTTCCTCGCCCTTGCCCACGATTTCATTGTTCGTGAAAATCTTGAACTTGAACTTTGCGATATAAACGCCCGTTCCGACAGTTCGTCCCTTTTCGCTCATGGCGTCCCACATGAAGAACATGTTACCAGCATTCTGAATGCAGTCCGTACCGAATATGGCCTTGTCATTGCAACCAAATTCACCCTTGACCCAGTTCACGTAATGACCCAAGTTAGTAAAGAATTCAATATCCCAAGCCACCTTGACCTTGCTCAAGATTTCATCCCTGCTAGCTTTGTCTGCACCGAGCAACTGCGTTGTCGCGTAATCGTTCAGCTGGAACTTCACAAGAACACCCGGCAGGCCCTTTTCCTGGATAACTTCCTTGATGGTCAAGTCATCATCAACACGGACAGGAACCACATGATTCGTATCACCCGGCCACGGATGTTCGTCGTCAAACATACCGGGCTTTATCGTCACGACATTCGGACGTTCCGTCACAAGAGGCTGTTCGCCTTCGATACGGCGCCACGGATTGTTCTTGTGCGGCTTATTGCCGTTCAAATCCGGCAAGACATCGGGAATCAGGCGGATCTTGAAGCCCACTTCCGGAATAATGTAAATATCGTCCTTTCTGAAGAGCAAGTCGTAATAATCACTTTCTCCCGTCGGATCAATGGACGCAAGCTTATAACTCGACGGATCCACCAATTTATCGTTCTTGTCTCTCAGTTCGATGAACCGGATGGATTCAAGATTCCTGGCATCGCAGCTTTCAGACAACTTAATAGTTACCTTGACCACGTTATCCGAAACAATCTTGAGCATCGGTTTCTCTAGAATGATTGCACCGATCTTTTCCTGAATCTTCGTGAACAACGTCTCGGATTCCTGAGTCGATCCTGTGGCCTCGTCCAAATAAATGTAGTGATAACGGAAGCTGCCTTCTAACGTAGTTTTCACAGCACCAGTCAAAACAGAGTCTATCAGGCTATCTGCCTTAATGACTACAGTGGAGTCGTTAACAGTCAATTTCGAAATATCTTCGAGAGAATTGAACTCATGCCAATCCTTGCTCGCAAAGCTCCATGCAACAGCATCCAGGTCGTGCCCGATAAACGCATTGAATTCAAACGGCACATAAATGCTGTCCGGGACGCCGTCGCCATTGCGGTCGTAAATGCTTCCGGTCTTGGCCAAAGGCACTTCTGGATCCTTGAAGTTGATGTTACCCCACTTGAGCGTATTCTTGACACCGCTAATGCCGACAACGCCAAAGGATGCGCCCTTCAAGGCTGCTTCACCGACCACATAGAACCGAGCACGTCCAGTCTCATCCGTCTCAATGGTGTTGATTTGCTGTTCCATTTCATTATAGAACTTCAGATACGGGCTGCTAGGATTCAAGTCCAGTTGGACAAAGCAGTCCGTACAAACTTCACCCATGTACGTGACCACGATTTCAAGATACGCCATTTCCGGATAGCGCACATGCGTCATCAACGTATCGTTCTGGCCAACGACAATCTTCTCGCCACGGAGCGTCTTGTTCGTCGGGTCGAATGTTTTCAACTTGCCATCAGACGACGGATTGAACACGTCAACAAATGCGATTTCCGGTGTCGGGTAATCGGGAACCGTAAACTCGTAAGCATCATTCAAGCCCATGTCGCTTTCCAAGTAGTAAAGCAACACATACGTACCAGGGGTCAGCGAACGCTGCTTGACAATTTCATCAATGTTGATTTCAAAGCTGGACTTGTCCTCGTTGATAAGGATGCCGCCCATATTGAGCCCCACATTCAATTCCCTAGCCTCAGTAAGGTTTCCACCATCGAGATAGAATATAGACGGAGCATCCGTAGTATCCACCTGAGGCTTCACATTCGGATCACAGCTGATAGCTTCAGCATCCATCTTAAGCTTAAGGACACCCGTTATAAGTTTCTTATTGGAATCGTCGATAAGCGGGATGTAGGTATTCAGTTTCTGCAAGTTGATGGAGGTACGCATCTTGAAGTTCGATTCCGATGCATTACGTTCCGCATAGAAAATATGGAACGGATATTCACGACCTTCCTTCAAGGCGAGAGTTGGATCATTTTGACCAATCGTATCAAGGTCAACAGCGCCTTCCACTCTTTCATGGACACCGCCGATATCCACGACAAGCCTGTTATTGATAAAGACCCATACGTCATCGTCACCACGGAACTCAAAGTATTGGCCCTTTACGTACTTGAAACTTGCAGAAACGGACATTGCATAACTATAGTTGTGCTTGCAGGTATCAACGCCTTTAGCCCTAGTCCAAGCGGTAACATCCCAGTCGAATTTCGGATTCTTGACAGTCTTTGCAGCATCAAGATATTCAAAGTCGTCCAGCGGGAAGAAACCAGGACTTACAGGATCGTTGCAGTCTCCCGATTCATTCGAGTAGTCTGCATACCAAAAACCTTCCTCATCAAGTTTGAGATCAATATCCAGGCACTTGGAGTTTGTGTATTCCTTACCGGCAGCATCCTTAGCCACCACCTGCGGAACAAACCACTTTTCGATTTCGTGGGCAGCAGCGCACTTGTCCCAAGGATATTTTGTGGAATCCACGCGAGCAGGACGCCCATTGACAAGCGTTGACTGGACCATCCCCGTTACAGCTCCAGCGCTGCAGGAACTATCTCTGCCAACTCTCGTATATCTGTTACCGTTATAGACATCACCAAAATCAACGTCGATACTGTCGTGGAATGCTTCACCGGCCCAATCCAAAAGCATCGCAGAAATTTTCATGGTTGGACATTCGCCGAGACGCCCCGCAGGATACACGGCAGAAGCTTCCGGACGGCTGTAATTCTTGTTCTTGTCAGATGGATAAACATAAACCGTATCATGCTTGCTCATCAAAGAATCCAAATCGATGAAGATTTCCACATCGTTCCCTTCTCTGACAACACCTTCCATGGCATATTTTTCAAGCCCGAAACTCTGCTTGAAATAAATCTTCCAATCCGCGGCATGCTTATAATACGTTCCTTCGAACCAGCCGCATGTATCCTTCGAGAAGGTGGACATCCTCACAACTTCATTATTCGCATCAACAACAAACGAAGTCGGAGTGTTCTTCCACGGGCTCAACAAGCGAACAACCTTGCGTTCCAGCTGGGCAAAAGAAAGATCTAATTCTTCCATTTTGGAACTTGTAAAGAGCCAAGCCTCATAAACACCAGACGGGAAAAAGGTACTTGCTACCGGACGATTCTTTTCGCTAAAATAGTTTATCTGTATATTTTCCTTGAAACTACGAGTAATCTGCACTTTCGCATCGGCAGAGTTCCACGCCGGAGAAGACACAAGTGAATCCGGGAATGTTACAGAAAGCCAATGATTGTAGCCCTTGTCAAATGCAAGTCCCTTCGTTGTATCGCGCCAAACACCATCAATAGTCAGATAAATCGTGCTATCGCGATAAACGCTATTGTTGCGCCACGGATTATAGACATGCAATGTGCGGTTCTTATCAAAGCACTGGCCAGGTGTTCCGATTTTATTACTGACAGTAGGCGTAGCCACGGTACCATCAACATAAACGGCGGCCTTTTTCAACGCATTATCCAAATCGACAATCTGCTTTTTGTCTTCAGGAACCGTAATCCAGGGAGCAGTGTATTGCGTAAAATGCGCAGTACGCAAAACATATTTATCCAGCACATCTTGGGAAAGGCCAGCATAGAACCAACCGCACTGTTCCGCATCTGCTGTAAAGTGCATCAAGATGGTATCTTGTTCGAAAATCATCTGCGGAAGAACTTTATTGCCCCACGGACTCTTGAACCACACCATCTTTGATCCCGGAGCCGCAAAAGATTTCGTGAACGTTTCAGTAGTAGCGTCCGTATAAATCCATGCAACCTTGTCGCCTTCAAAGAAATCGCTGACATTGTATGTAATGCCACCACCCAAATCGACGCAAGCAGTACCGCCAGTCGCACCGGTAGGACAACCCTTAATCGCAAAGGAATCTGTAGCCTTGAAATCCGAAAGATTCTTATTCAAGGTAATCGAATACCAATCCTCGCCTTCTGCCTTCATAGCTGTCGCAGACGCTGCCGATACATCGGGAGCTGCCGAATTAAGTGTCAAATGAGGAACGACGCCAGCACCAAAAGGTGACTGCACGTGAACAGTCAAATCGGCAAAAGCCGACGAGGCAAAAGCGCTCAAACAACAAAAAGCCAAATACAGGTGCCGCATACACTCTACCTTTAGTTATTCCACACCCAGATTTTAAAAATATATCTTTTTTTGTAAAAAAACAAAAATATAAAAAAAAAATATAACTTTTCAAGAAAAAATTGTGTATAGAATACAATTTACGATAAAATCGAGACTTAACGACTAAATCATGTCATCAAAAGAACAAAATAATTCGCTGAGTTAAAACAAGTTATTTTCGAACAAACTGAAATATTTTAAAAACGAAAAAGCCCCGCTCGCCGTTTACGGCAAGCGGGGCGTGAATCCAGCGGCGACCTACTCTCCCGGATCCGAGGACCAGGTACCATCGGCGATCTGGGGCTTAACTTCCGTGTTCGGGATGGGAACGGGTGTGACC